>JAODND010000110.1 GCA_025465465.1 Frankiales bacterium
CCTCGACAAGCTGCCGCCGGACCTGATCACCCTCACCGCGGTCATCGTTCCCGAGAGCTGACGGGCTTGGGACGTCTCGCAAGAGGCGGGCACTCCCGGCGTTCATCCGGCCGGCACGATAGCCGGCACTACTCACTGCCGACCGTTCCCTGTGCGCCTGAAAAGGCCCACCCTTTGAGAGTCGTCAAGTTGAGGTTGGACGGCCCTACCCACATGACGGTCGTGCCGTCTGCGGCAACAACCGTGACGGCGTGACCACCATACCTGCCGTCTGGCGAGTCTGCATAGGGAGAGTTGTCGTCGATGAGGGCCGCAGACCTCGTTCCTGGCACGTCTTGTTCCAGGATGTGCGCGCCTACGCCGTCAGAGCTGGACATCCGGAAGTTGATCGGCCGGTCAAGTTCGTCGCGGATAAGGAGAAGCCTCGTCCCGCCGGGCAGGATGGCGTCGTCCGTCGCCGTCCCGTATCCGTCTGGCCGGTGTTGCAGGGTCGATCCCCTTGGAAGGCCAGCCGCGTCGAACGCCCGTTGCAGGGCCGCGTAGCCGGAGGCCTTGCTCTCGCGAGGCGCTGGGCTGGCCGTGGGTTGGCTGTCTGCCGGGTCGTAGAACGTGCCGTCGGCATGGCGAGGCGGCGGGGCGTCGATTAGCCAGTAGCGACCTGTCCGCGGGTCAGTCGTGGACCCCTCATGCAATGAAGTCCGACCGCTATTCGAGCCGTTGGCGACAAGCAGTCCCATGGAGGTTGTGACCAAGGCGGCGAGGGATGTGAATACCGCGATCTTCACTCTCTTGCGTCGAGTGTGTTGCTTGATGAGAGCCTTGGCATCGACCGGGTAGGTGGTGTAGCTCTCCGCTAGGTCGCGCAGAGCGACGTGCACTTCACTAGGCACGATGCGCCTCCTCGTTTGCGGCACCCTGAGCCAGATGAGCGCGTAGATGGCCAAGGGCGCGGCTGGTTTGACTCTTGACTGTCCCGATCGAGCAGCCCAGGACCGCAGCGACCTCCGCCTCCGACATGTCCTCGTAGTAACGCAGAACCACTGTGGCTCGCTGACGCGGTGGGAGCTTGCGCAACTGGCTGAGTAAGTCCTGGCGGGCGTCGACCTGCCAGGTGGCGTCAGGAACGCTCGGCATGATGAGGCGGTCTGTGATCACTTCGGAGCTGCTTCGACGACGCCACCACGCTCGATGCTTGTTGATCATGATCTTTCGGGCGTAGGCATCGAGAGAGGCTCTGTCTCTAACGTCGGACCAGTGCGCCAATAGCTGCATCAAGGTCGACTGCAGCAGGTCCTGAGCCTGTGAGGCATCCGTTGTGAGCAGGTAGGCGAAGCGTTCCAGAGACCCACTGCACGCGGCGACGTACGCGGTGAACTCCCCATCGCGGTCCGCTCGCTTCACGTAACCAGGATGCGGCCGCATACGCGAAAGGTTGCATGACACGGGGGATTGGTTTGCGAGACTTTGGCAGTCCGCCCGCCCAGGCTGCGGCTTCGGGGCCGGCCTTGCCAGGCCGGACTAGCCGCTCGCCAGGCGGATCAGCGGCTAGGTGCCGTTCGCCACGCTGAGATCAGCGCTGTGGTTCTCAATGGGTGGGTGAGCGGTGCGAGCGTCAGCCAGTGGAGAGGCGTCCTCCGAAGAGGAGTAGACCCGGTCTTCTCCACCAAGCCGGACGCGACGTTCTCCTGGGCTGTCCGCCGTACCGTGGAAGTGTGAAGCGCTTCAGATGGACCTGGTTCCTCTGGCACCGCACTCCGGGTCCTGCCGGCTATCAGATTCCCGGCGCGACCCCGCCAACTGTGCCGTTCAAGACGCCGCCGACGTTCGGCACGCCGTCGAAGCCGAGTGAGGAGAACGACGAGACGAGCCGGTGAGATCCGGCCTTCCTCTCCGCCGGCTGAATGGACGATGGCCGGCCTCGGCGGTTTGTGGATCGGCGATTCATCACGCCCACACGAGTTGAATACTCCTGCGTTATCGTGCGCTCAGCGGCTGCCGATATGGGGTGATCTCGCTGTCTGACGTGCTGGGGCACGGTGATCCGGACCAGCAGCCGCGTCGCTGGTTGACACACCGACAGATGGTCGTCGTCGTGATCGCCGTACTGCTCGCTGGCGCTGGCGGTGGCGTCGGCCTCGCATGGTTGGTCGGCGCTACCAGACACGCGTCCCCGGCGACGGCGACGTCACGGCCCCCGCTCTCATCACCGACGGCGGATGCTGGCAGCACCACCAACACTCGCGTGATCGGCTCCGTTGCGGTCGCGGCCGGCGATCAGGTCAAGATCGTGTTGGTTCCTGGAGGCGCTTGGCTGTCGTCGTGGACGAACGGCACGCTGACTCGGATGGCTGCTGGCCGGGGGCCGCGCGTGACCAGTCTGGTGCGAATCGGCCAGCCGAGTGAATCCGTCTTGAGCATGGTGTACGCCGCTCCCTCGCTCTGGGTGGTGGACTCGTCAACGAACAGCCTGCTCGCCGTCGACCCAAGGAGCGGTCGGCTGCAACGCCGTCTGCGCCTCGCTCCCTGGGGCGGCGGCGATAGCGTCGCCTTCGGCGCCCACTCGTTGTGGGTCGCGTGCACCGGCCAGCTTGGCAACTCCGGACCCGTTGAACGCGTGCTCCGGGTCGATCCGGCAACGCTGCAGGTGCTCAGCACGACCGCCCTTCCTGGCGAAGGCGAGGACCTGACGGTGGTCGCCAACGCAACAGACGTCTGGGTTGGCGGAGCGACGCCGCTCGCTCATATCAGCCCACGAACCCGACCAGCCACCACGAGGTATTTCGCCGACGCCCGGCCACTCGCTCTCAACGGTGGCACGCTCTGGACGACGTCGCCGGTTGGGCTCACTGCACTGGATGCCCATACCGGGCGCGTGATCCTGAACCGTAACCTGCAGGGTCCCCCGCCCGTGGTCGCCGCGGATCCGAAAGGGCGAGCGTGGATACCGAGTTCACCGGGTGATGGCGCCGGAGTAGACCTTCTACGGCTCACCGGGAACCTCTTCCGATTCGCGCAGGACGCCGGACGCGTTGGCGCGGTCGCCGTCGATGACGTTTCACTTTGGATCTACACCGGGTCGCGGATCATCCTCTTCGATGTCGGCAACATGAACACCGACTGAGCCATAGCCCAGGAATATCCTCGGCGGCACCGGCATCCCTGCCGCACCGTGGGTGAGATCATGCGCTGCACACCGAGGCGCATGCGGCACTGTGAACGATTGCGTGGGCCGGTGCGTCACACTGACATGTTGCCCAAACGGCTAGCCGTCGCCGTCGTTCTGATCCTGGTGACTGGATGTCATCAGGCGCCGGAGACGGTGCGCCCAATGTCCAGCGACTCTGCGGCAAGGCCGTCTCCGTAGAGGTCTTTCGCCAGCCGCAGGACTTGTCGAAACATCGCTTGGTGACCGTGCAGGTCAATCAGGAAGTCCTGTTGGTCTTCGATCCTGCCTGCAGTGGCGTGCATGTCACTCCGTCGCCAGACAAGGTTCTGCACTTGGTTCACTTGGCCGCGGGACTTTCCGCGGAGGTATATGCGGCTGACGGGCTTGTCGGAGGTACGTATTACAGCTCGACACCCGAGACGGTTCGGTTCAGCCTTACAGGGCGCGACCATGTAGCGCGCCAAGTCGTCGTCCATTTCGTGCCTGAGCAGGCATCGCATCCGCGGACCCCGCCGAGCCCAACAGCACCCGGTAAGGGGGTGCAGCTGCACCAACGACAGCAGGCGCTCTTCACCGTGATGGATTCGGCGAAACCCAAACGCGCGAGCATGCGATGCGACCATCCTCAGCCGACGTCCCACGAATGTTCGAGGATGCGTTGTGTCACCTGAGAGGGCGGCAAGTGGGTGACGTCGAGGCTCAGGGTTCGACCGTCGGCGGGCTCGTACAGCGTGTGTGTGAGTCGACGTGGTTTCTCGAGCCCAGGTCGCACTCGTCGCCTTCAGGAGCTTGCGACGATCTGGACGTGCGATCCGTCGACAGAGCTCGTCCACGTCGCAGGTGAGCACGACGGTATTCAGGTGCGTCTGACGGCTTCTGGCCAATCGCTCAAGCCGCTCCAGGTAACGCCCGGCGGTCGAGCCTTCGGTCACCTGGTCAGCCGTGATGAAGTTGGTGAAGATTGAAGGACCACGAATGCGGAGCGTGTTCCTCGATCGCGGTAAGCACCGCGTCGCGAACCTGACCGACGCGCGCCCAGATGCCCTCGGGCAGCGGTGTCTCCCCGTCAGTGTGAAGTACCCCGAAGATCGGATTGTTGACGTAGTGATTGTCGACGACCTTCGCCGTCGACCTACCTGTCGACGGCACCACCTGCTGCCAACGTAGAGGCCAGCGCCTGAGCCACGGTGTACTTGCCTGTTCCAGGGAAACCGAGGAGGAGGAATACCGCCGGCTGCATCGCCCGCAGGCTACTGGGCCCGCTCGTACCAGCGCATCTGAATTGAAGCGAGATCGCGAGGAGCTGGCTTTATGAACCAAGTGGGGATGCCGTGGGAACCGGGGAAGGCCCCCCGCCATCGCATACACAGGACGCAGGTTGTTGCGAGCACCCGGCAAGGAGGAGCGCGGCAACACCGAGCGACACCAACAACCGCATAGGCCGAGGGTCGCACCCGCAACCCGACTCGTCACCTAGCCAGCGGAGAGGTGCGCGTCCGAGCGTGAAGATCCGGCCTTCTTCATTCTGCGGCAGTCGGCGTTATGCGCCCCAGACGACCAGCACGAAAAAGCCGAAGGCCGTGAGAGAGCCGTAGGCCGCGCCCGCCCAGGTGTCACCGAACAGCGCGCCGAGGGCAAGTCCGAGGATGAAGCCCAGCCCAAGCGCAACGGTCCGCAGTCCGCTCCTCTCGGCCCACGAGAGTTCGCTGTACTGCTGCCGAAAGTCCTTCAAGAACGGTCTCATCTTGCCGTTCCTGCCCTACGACTACGCATACCAAGCTGGGAGACGGACGGGAGGTGCCGCATCCGAGCGTAAAGAGCCGGCCCTCTTCACCAGGCCGGCGGTCTGCGACGGTAGCGGGCCCTACTTCGCCTAGCGCGACCGTGCCCTAGTGCCCTTGGCCGATACCTCCGACCGAGTCGCAACCACTGCCGTGCAGGGCGAAGAGGTTGCTGTCCACCCGCGCTTGCAGTCCGCCCTCTGCGGTTCGGCTGAGCTCGAGGTCATGTTTGCCGGGCGTCAGTGAGCGTCCGCTGAGCACGTACAGCCGGCCGTTGATGGCTACAGGTTCTGCGTCGCGGACGGCGACGGTTATCCGGCGCTGGACACTCTGCCCATTGCTGAGGTTGGTGTTGGCGACATCGCAAACCTGCGAGGACCCGTCCGAGCAGCTCGTGGCGGCGACGACCGCCGCGCCCGCAAGCAGTGCGGACAGCACCCTGGACATGGAGAGCAACGTACGCCGAGTGCCGACGGTGTGCTCCGGCAAGCGGGATGCGCATCGGAGGGAAACCGCGAAGTGGAGCCGCTCCAAGCGAGGAGATCCGACCCTATTTCACGTTGCTCGGCTTCGCCGCGGCCTTCCTAATCCGCCTAATGGACCATGTGAATCGAAAGGAGATGAGCGCAAGGCTCAGACCGCCGACTACGACGTAGACGCCGATCATCACTCCTGTGTTGTACCCCCGCCCATGAGGCGCACGCGCGTTGCCGAAACGCGCCCCGCGCAAACGGCTTCACCTGAGGCACCCGGATGGTCAAGCCAGTGGTGGCCGCAGTTCAGGCACATCGGCCCGTAGACCTCGTCCTTGCCGTGCTTGCGGGCCACGCGGTGAGGCTATGACAGCGACCGCGTAGAAGTGCCGCTGGCCGCGCTGAGATCAGGCATTCCCGGCGTTCCGAACGGGTTCTTGCTGGAGCGTTGCCCGCGAGAACGTCGGGCTACCGTTGGACCATGGCCGACGGTGGGCGGAGCTCGCGAACGTGGGCCCTATGCACCGCGCATGAGGGCGGAGCTTGGCGGCTCCCAGGGAAGCCATGTCCACATTGCGGCTCGGTCACCAACGCGTACTGGGACATGTGTGGGGACTGCGCCCTCGTCTGTGAGGTTTGCCAGGTGTGCAGCACACCCCTGTCGCCGGACGAGTTGACCCTGGCGCGATCAGATCGCTCGGCAGCGCCAAGGTCCTGAACGCACTGACGGAGGTACGTCTAGCAGGCGCTACTCACCTCGCAGAGTCCCCCCGCCGTCGAGGTTCTTCGCCTCGCCGATCTTGCGCCCTAGCGTCAGTTGTCTCTGGCGTACTGGTCAGGTCACGGGTGAAGAACCTGGTTCGTCCACCGCCCCGTGTCGACGGCACGGCTCCAGACGCTGACGACGGGGGTTGTGCTGAGGTTGTCGTAGGCGATTGGAGCGAGCAGGGTCCCGTCCGGGAGGGTGAGAACTTTGGAGAAGCCTTCCTCGTACGGCGTGAGAGCCTGCCAGGTGCGTCCGCCGTCCCCGGTCCCCAACACCGACGTGCGGCCTCCGACGAGAAAGGCGGTATGGACGCTCAGCGCGAAGACATTCGTGGCGTATCCGCCTGCGGGCGGGTTCCGAGGACGGGACCAGTGCCGTCCGGTATCCGTGGTCACCCGAAAGGTCTTGAGCTGCATACCTACCCCAGGCTCCCCGCCGGCCACTAACCAGACGGTCGAGCGGCCCGCGGCCGACAGCGAGCACCGGCGGATCTCGTCGCAGTCCGACGGCTCTGCGACCCAGTGGCGTCCGCCGTCGGTGGTGCGCAGAAACGTGACGTCGCGTTGCCCGGTACGCAGTCCGTAGGCGGTCGTAGCGGACGCCCGGATGATCTTGAAGGATGACCCTGCTCGGTACAGCGGCCGCCACGTGCTCGGATCCGCGGTGCCTCCGACCAGCACCTTCTCGCAGGTCGGCTCGCAAGACTCGGTTGTCGCCCAGACCGATCCGATCATGGGGAGGACGTCAGTGACACCGGCTACGGCCGATTGCTTCCAGGACCGCCCGTGGTCGTGCGATAGCCAGAGGCGCAAGCCCTTGCCGCCCCACCCATAAACGGTGGCCCCTGCCGCCGCGATGCGCGTGATGGTCTGAGGGAGTTCGGAGCGCCGGCCAAGGGTGCGCTCGTCGTCGGTGCTTCGGTAGAGACGGGTGGTGCACGTGTCCTTGCAGAACTCCACCAGCGACAGCACGGCGGATCCGTCGACGGCCTGGTCCTCGAGGATCAGTTGCAACTCTGTCGGGGGCCGGAAGGTGGTCGGCGTCGGAGTCGGATCCCTCGTCGCGCTCGCGGTCGGCCGACTGCTGGGAAGCGCCGGGTGGGTGCCGGTCGTGCACGCGGCAGTCAGCAGCAAGGCGGCAGTGACCCAACGTCTCATGGCCAGAGGACGCCCGAGACGCCCCCGAAGTTGCCTGGACGTGGCGTGCACCCTGTGAGGGTAGGCGGCACTATGCGAGCGCGATGAGGACTGTCACAACCAGGACAGTGGCAAGCGCCATCGAGACCTTGATCAAGCAGGGTGGGTAACGTGCGACGCGGCTGGCGTGAGCCGGCCAAACTGGTAGGTCCACGTGGTGGTAGCACGGCCGCTCGGGCAGCACGTCGGGTCATGGGTGCCGTAGAAGACCTCGCGGATGAGCAACCGGTGCGGTGTGACCACGACCGCGTTGTCGAACG
>JAODND010000099.1 GCA_025465465.1 Frankiales bacterium
AGCCGGCAGTCATCATCGGGATGGGCCTTGTAGTGGGGTTTGTGGCTGTCGCTCTTGTGTCGGCGATGTACGGCATCTTCTCGGCGAACAACAAGATTTGACGTGTCCACCCCGATGCCCCCGGACCAGGGGGACAGCCTGATCGAAGTGCTGGTTGCACTTGCCGTTCTTGGAATCGGAATCACCGGCTTATTGACGGCTGTAAGCACTCACATCACTACCACCACGATCAACCGTGACCAGTCGCAGATCGAGACCACGCTCGTCTCTGCTGCTGAGTACGTGAAGAGCTTGCCCTTCAGTGCCTTCACCGGATGTACCCCGACCGGCTGGACCAATCTGACGACCTCCACGGTCCCGCACGACCCTGCCTTCACCGTCGAGTACGGGAATGCCCGGCAACAGGGCGCGACGCCATGTGCCACGTTGACGGTTGTCTCGGTGCGCGTGACCGGCAACGGTTTTCAAAACATGACACTCGACCTCACCAAGCGCCCATGAAGCGCCCCGACCGCACGCGCTCGTCTCCGGGCTTCACCCTCATCGAGCTCCTGCTGTCAATGACGATCATCGGGATCGTGCTGGCGGCAGTGTCAGCCGCACTCATTGTGTTCTTCTCCAACGCCAGCTACAGCCTCGCCAGGGACGACCACTCAGGTGGCGCTGCGGTTCTCAGCAGCTACCTGGACCGTGACTTGGCAAGCGCTGACACAGTCACAACCGGTACGGCCACTCCGACATGTGGGGCGGCAACTGGAAACCTCCTCATCCTGAGCTGGAGCGACGCGCTGGCCACGCCGGCGCAGCCGAGCCCAGACCCAACAGGCGGCAGCAAGTACCAGGTGGCTTACTTCACCACTGTCGACACCGCCTCGATCCCCCCCGGTCCCTCGCCAGCCACGCGATACAAGCTGGAGCGCACTTACTGCGTCGACGGCGCCGTCTCGGATCACTCCATTCTCGTACCTAACCTGCTCTCTGCGGACTTCAGCCTCAGCGGAACGAGCACGTGTGGTAGCGGCACGCCACCAGCTACCCCCGTTACCGTGACGCTGAAACCCTACGGCTCCGACACAGCAAGCAATTACACCTACAAAGGCTGTCTGAAGGCGAGGCTGAGATGAAGAATCGCCTTCGAAGGCGGGGCGACGACGGCGTCACCCTGGTCCTCGTGCTGGTCTTCATGTTGATCGTGGGACTCTTCACGACAGTCGCCCTGGACAAGGCTCAGAGCACGACCATTCTGGGCAGTCAGATCCGGGATCGCGCGAATCTGCAGTACGCGATGGACGCAGGGGTCGACCGGGCGTTGCAGCGGATCCGCGACGACGACGCCGCAGCCACCGACACGGTTGGGGCCACCCTCTGCCCGACAGTCGCCCCACCGAGCGATATCACTGAGGCGGGCGGTTTCACGTTCAATGGGCACAGCATCACCTACACCTGTCAGACGTTGGCCGGCCGAGCAAAGTCGGCCGGGGACAATGTCTTCGACACCAACTTCGCCATCGTTGTCACCGGCACAAACGACGATTCGTTCCAGAGCAGCAACGCGGTCGGCGAGGCGCTGCCGATCTCCGGCAGCGTGTACGTAGCTGGGCCCGCCCTCGACGGTCAGCTCAAGAAGCCAATCGTCGTGTCCGGAGGCGACATCGTGGGGTACGTCAACACCTCCAACTGCGCCTCCTGGACGTCGGCGTCACCCGCCAACCCGACGGAGTCGCCCGCCAACCTGAGGCTCTTCTCCGCTACCGGTGGCTACCTCAAGACGTGCACGGAAGAAACGCCTGCTCAAGCATATATTGCGGCGGTTGCCCCCACGATAAGTCGCACAGACACCACTTCACCCATCACCATCGCGGGCTGCAAGGTTTATTTCCCGGGCACCTACGCACACGCGCCCAACATCGGGAACCACACGGACAACTACTTCGTGAGCGGCGCCTATCAGTTCAACGCTGACGGCCTTTCGGTGCCGAACACCGCCACCGTTCTCGGCGGGAAGCCGGCACTAGGAGATGTCCCAGCCCCATTCTCTGGAGGAAACTGCAACACGATGACTGACGCTATCGCGCTAGCCGACGTTAACGCGCCGGCCGGCGTAAACGTCTCGGCGAGCGGCGTCGAATGGATTTTCTCCGGCTCCTCTACCTTCAGTAATAGCGGGCACGTCTCCCTGTTCACGCCCCCAGCGGCCACCGGTCAGGTACCGATCAACATCTGGGCCGTTGGTCGCCCGGGGGATCCAACCGTCGTCGATGTGACTGACCCGAACTCCACCACTCTGCTCAACGCCAAGCTCTACGGCCCCGATGCCAGCATCGACTTCTTCGCGAATAGCCAGACAAGTACCGAGGTGCGCACGGGCATCGTTGCCAAAGATCTCAACATCGGGGCTCCTTCCGGCGCGGGCCTCGCCATCTTCTCTCCTGGCGGGGCTAACGAAAAGCCAGCGCCGCCGTTCCGGACGATCAAGATCACCGCGAAGGAATCGTCTGGCGGGCTTGCGGCCAACGTTGCGGTTGCCACGGTGAGCAACTTCTCGCCCTACACCGTTGATGTCCTCAGCTGGCGTTCTCAGTGACGTCCCTAATCGCTCGGGAGCGTTCAACGTGCGCCTCGCGTCAACTCGGAGAGAGGAAGATCATGGGAACACGGAATCCTGCATCAGGAGGTGAGGACACCGGGTTCACCCTGATCGAACTCCTCATCGTCATAGTCATCCTTGGCATCCTGGCAGCGATTGTGGTCTTCGCCGTCGGCTCGGCGAGAGACGACAGTGTCAAATCGTCTTGCCAGGCAGATGTCAAGACGATCAACACCGCCTCCGAGGCCTACAAGGCGAAGAACGGCTCATACCCGGCAGACGGTGCGCCCGGCCTGAGCGCCCTGCAGGCGGGGAGCTTCATCAAGTCCGTGCCCGACTCGACTGAGTACACCGTCGACTACGCGGGCGGAACCGCCACTGGCACGATCACTGGTGGCGGTACGTGCTGATAAGAGGGTCGCAGGCTAGTTATTTATGACGCGGCATGCTGACCGCTCGTCGGCGCCACCAGGCCCTTCGGCCGATGTGTACAACGGCACATCCGGACATGATTCGGCTACTAAACGACTACTCCATCGAGAGGGAAACTCATGCTGAACCGACTGCGCGCGCGTGTGAGCGAGGGCCGGGAAGCCGGTTTCACGCTTATCGAGCTCCTTATCGTCATCGTCATCCTCGGCATCCTGGCGGCCATCGTGGTCTTCGCAGTCGGCTCGGCTCGAGATGACAGCGTCAAGGCGTCGTGCAAGGCCGACACCAAGACGATTAACACCGCCTCCGAGGCCTACAAGGCGAAGAACGGGGCCTATGCCGCGGACATGGCCACACTCCAGTCGGGAGGCTTCATCAAGTCGGTTCCGCCGAACGTCGACTACAAGATCACATACACAGCTGGCACTGCCACCGGCGCCATAGGTGTTGCTGGCGCCGGCGGACCCTGCTAAGTCCGTCCGACGAGAAGCGCTCCATACAGGGGGACGTGGCGGTTTCCTGGGGGGCCACAATGCCAGCGGCCCGGGCTCACACCCGGGTCGCTGGCATTCTCAAGTGCTGCGGTAGTAGTGCAGTCGAAACCGGTGCCAAGCAGCTCGATCCCCCGCCGCGGTTCAACGCAACAGCTCCATACGTACGCCGGCCCCGTCCCACTCGGGGTCTTCAGGCAGACGGTCGACGGCCCGGGCAGAGATGCGCCGCGCCGTCACCATGTCTGCGCTGGCATCGAGCATGTGCCGCAACTCAACGCCGGGCAGCTTCGCTTCCAGCACCGCGTCGATGCCCGGAATGCGGGCCACCACGAGGCGCCGCCGCTCGTCCACCCCCTCAGGCGTCTCCTTGGCGTGCTGCATCGGGACGTCGTCGTTGAGTTGGTAGAACGAGAGCTCCGGGTGCACCTCGAAGACCTGCCGCTGCCGGTAGGGCTGCATCTCCTCCGCCACCTCGGCATAGCGCCTCAGCATCTGAGCGGAGATGGGCGACAGCCCCTTGCGGGCCCGCTGGTCTAAGTCACCGGTCGTGAGCAGCCGGCGTGACGGCGGCGAGGTGATGGCGCCGCTTCGCGGCCAGCCGAGCAACTCGCGGGCGAGCTTGTCGCAGGTGCGGCCACCGGGCGTCTCCTCCGCCGGGAACGAGAGATGGCAGTGCACCGCCAGCACGTCGAAAGACGGCCGGTAGTCGAGGATCTCCGCGAAGGTCGCGAAGACCTCCGGCTCGGTCGGGAAGGCGGTGATGCCCTGCAGCCTCGCGCCGACCACGAGCCAACCACCGGGGCACGGCTCGACACCTGCGATCAGTCGGTAGGGAAGGTCAGGCCCCCCGCCTCGCCTCGCACCTGGCACGCAGTGAGGCTAGCGGCCCCTGCGGCGCTTCGAGGTCTCGACAGGCAGTTCCTCGACAGGGGGCGGCGGAGCCGTCACTTCCTTCGGGAACAGCGACACGAGCTTCGCCGTCTCCAGGTCGAGAATCCCCTCGGCCACCAGACCAGTCAGGCACTCCTCGAGGGTCTGCATCCCGTCCGCGGAGTGGGTGGACACGACGTTGCGCAGCTGGTTGGTCTTGCCTTCCTTGACGAGGTTGCGGACCGCCGAGTTGGCCACCAGCACCTCGAAGGCCGCGACCAGACCGCCGCCGACGCGCGGCACCAGCCGCTGATAGACGATGCCGGTCAGGGCGTTCGCAAGCTGGACGCGGATCTGCGCCTGCCGCTCCGAAGGGAACACGTCCACGATCCGGTCGAGGGCCTGCGCGGTGTCGTTGGTGTGCAGGGTGGCGAAGACCAGGTGGCCGGTCTCGGCCAGCGTCAGGGCAAACTGGATCGACTCGAGGTCGCGCATCTCACCGACGAGCAGGACGTCGGGGTCCTCACGCAGGGCGGCACGCAACGCGGTGGGAAAGGACTCGGTGTCGGTGCCGACCTCACGCTGGTTCACCACCGAGCTGCGGTTCTCATACACGTACTCGATCGGGTCTTCGATCGTGATGATGTGGCACGCCCGGTCCCTGTTGATGCGGTCGATCAACGACGCAAGGGTGGTCGACTTGCCGGCGCCGGTCGGGCCGGTGACCAGGATCAGGCCCTGCCGCAGCTGCACGAAGCTCTGCATGATCCAGGGGAGGCCGAGGTCACCCGGCTCCGGGATCTCGCGCGGGATGAGCCGCAGTGAGAGGCCGATCGTGCCGCTGGTCTGAAACGCGTTGCCGCGCAGCCGCGCGACGTCGCGCCAGGTGAAGGAGAAGTCGACCTCGCGGCCGGCGTGGAAGGCCGTCACCTGGTCCTTGCTCATCAGGTCGCGCAGGACGCGTTCGCCGCCGGCCTGCTCGATGGGGCCAAACCCTGGCAACGGCTGAAGGTCACCGTCGATGCGCACCATCGGCACCGAGCCGACGGTGATCAGCAGGTCGGTGCCCTTGCTCTCCCAGAGAGCGTCCAGAAGCGGTTCCGCGGTGAGCTCAGCAGTGGCCATGCTCCACGGTGCGGCGCGTGCAGAGGCCGAGACATCATCCGAACGGTCAGAAATGCACCCAACCCAGCGGACAGACCTCTTGCGCTGCTCCGCTCCTAGTCATTTTGGGGGGTATTTGTTGTCCACATTCACTATGCGGTTTCCCTAGTACGGGTCCGAAGCGGAAGTAGTGACACCGCTAGCCAACCGACTCCGGGTGGCCATCCCTTTCTCCGCAAAGGACCAGACATGATCCGCTCACTTCGCAAGTCCCGTCAGCTCCGTGGCGACGAGGGTGCCAGCGCCGTCGAGTACGGCCTGCTGGTCGCCGCCATCGCCGCCGTCATCGTCGTGATCGTCTTCGCGCTGGGTGGCGTCATCAAGAACGCCTTCCAGAACACCTGCAACAGCGTCAAGACCGGCGGCTCCTCGACTGCCGCGACCTGCTGAGGCGGTTGACCGTGCTCCGAACCATCAAGAAGGACCTCGCTCAGCACAGCGAGGAGGGTGCCAGCGCCGTCGAGTACGGCCTGCTGGTCGCCGCCATCGCGGCCGTCATCGTCGTCCTGGTCTTCGCGCTGGGCAGCGTCATCCAAGGCGCCTTCCAGACGACCTGCAACACCGTCAAGACAGGCGGATCGAGCACCGCTCAGACTTGCTGAGGTGACCTCGGGAGCGGTGATGTCTGGTCCCCGCTCACGAACCGCCGGCCCGGGTGGATCGCAGCGATGCGAGCCACCCGGGCCTGTTGTGTCTTCCACGGGCTCTAGCCTGAGGTTCTGCGCGCCGAAGGATGACTGTGGAACCCGTGCTCAAGGTCCAAGGCCTGGTCGTCGACTTCGGCGCGGTCCGGGCAGTTGACGGGTTCGATCTCTCCGTAGGAGCCGGCACGTCCGTCGCCCTCATCGGGCGCAACGGTGCCGGCAAGTCGACCACGATGCGGGTGCTCGGCGGTGTCCTTCCGCCGTCGGCCGGCTCCGTCATGGTCGCCGGAGCCGACGCGGCCAAGCAGCCCTCCGAGGTGCGTGCTGCCGTCGGCTACTGCCCCGACGTCGGCGGCCTGATCCCCCGCGCCACGCCGTGGGAGCACCTCCAGCTCGCCGCCCGGCTGCGCGAGCTGCCGGCAGGGTGGGAGGAGCGCGGCCGGGAGCTGCTCGAGCGGTTTGAGCTGGCCGGCGTCGCCGACCGCATCACCGCCGGCTTTTCCCACGGCATGGGCCGGCGGCTGTCCGTCGTCCTGGCCGCCTTCCACGAACCGCGGGTCCTGCTCCTCGACGAGCCGTTCGACGGCGTCGACCCGCTCGGCGTCGACGCAACCATGGCCGTGGTGCGCGAGGCCCGCGCCACCGGGACCGCCGTCCTGCTGTCCACCCACCTGCTGCACCTGGCCGTCGAGGCCTGCAACGAAGCCGTCGTGCTCAAGGGCGGCCGCGTCGTGGGTGCAGCCCCGGCCGCCGAGCTGGTGGGCGAGGACGGTCGTGAGCGCTACCGCATGCTGATCTCGTGAACGCGCGCTCCCAGGTGTGGGCGCTGGTCCGGCTGCGCTGGACCCTCGTGCGCTCCCCGTACGTGCGGATCGGCCTGCTGACCAGCGCTGCCCTGGTGCCCTACCTCGGCTTCCTGGCACTGCTGACCAGGTCGCAGATCGACAAGGACGCCCTCGCCGCTGCCGTCGGTGCAGCACCGGCCGCGCTGCTCGGGTTTGGCGTGCTCGCCGTCGTTGCCCCACTGACCGGCGGCGTCAGCGAGCTGGTCCCTTCTGACCAGCTGGTGGCCTATCCGGTCCGGCCCGCCACCCAGTTCGTGTCGTCGCTGATCCTGGCCCCGATCAACCTGGTCTGGTTCGTGCAGATCCTCGTGCTGACGGCCGAGACCGGCTATCTCACCCTTGGCTCCCCGCACCTCGCCTGGGCCGGCCTCACGAGCTTGCTCTTCGTCCTCGCCTGCACCTGTGCCGGCCAGGCACTGGCCTGGGCCGTCACGGGGCTGTGCCACAACCGTCGCGGACGGCTGGCGATGCGAAGCACCGCTGTGGTCGTCGCCCTCGCGGCCGTCCTGGTCGTGCGCACCGGCCACGGCGGCGATGTCGTGGACCAGTCGTTCGGCCCGACCGTCGCCGACGCGCTGCGCGCTGGCGGCCGCGGTGACGTCGGAGGCTGGCTCCCGGTGACCGCAGCCCTCGCATTGGCGGCGGTCCTGGCGCTGTGGCTCGGCGTGCTGGCCTGTCGCTGGGCGCTCCGGCTGCCCCCTGACCGGGGCGCCGAGCGCACCTCACGCGAGGTCCGTCGCCGGCGGACACCCGACACGGCGTACCAAGCGCTGGTCGCGACCGACCGGGCCAGCGTGTGGCGCGCACCCGCGCTGCGGCGCGGCGCCCTCGTGCTCGCGATCATGCCGGGCGTCGCTGCCGCCGGCGTCGGGCTGCCCTGGAAGTCGCTCGTGTTCCTGCCCGGCCTGGTCGCCGCCGGCGGAGGCCTGCTGTTTGGGTTCAACGCCTTCTGCCTCGACGGATCCGGCGCGGTGTGGGTGGCATCGATGCCGCACTCCCCCGGACTGGTCGCACGCGCCAAGGCACGTGTCACGGGCGAAGCCGTGCTCCTCGGGGCGACCCTGGCCGCCGTCATCGGGTCGATGCGGGCGACCGGACTGCCGACCCTCACCCAGGCCATGGCCATGGTGTCGTCCGTGCTCGGCTGCTCCGCGCTGGTGGTCGCGCTGTGCCTGTCGCTGGCCGTGCGCAAGCCCTATCGCGCCGACCTCAACGGCCCACGCGACTCCGTTGCTCCTCCAGGCGCGCTGGTGCTGACGAGCGCGCGGCTCGTGTTTCCCGCGGCGGTGGTCGCCGGCATCCTCGAGGTCGCCGCCGCGAGCCCGCACTGGTGGCTGCCGGTGGCGCTGGCCCTGGGCGTGACCCTGCTCAGCTCCGCGTCCATCTCGCGGACCCTGCGCCGATATGACGAACCGCTGCTGCGCAGCCGCATCGTGCAGGTCGTCAGCGCAGGCTGACCAGCAGCTCCCGCAGCCGCACAGCCAGCGCGTCCCACTGCCACTCCTGCTCGACCCAGGCCCGTCCCGCCGCCCCCATCGCCTGCGCCTTGACCGGGTCCTCCAGCAGCGAGGCCACGCGATCGGCGACCTCGTCGACCGACGTCCCGTCGACGACGTACCCGGTCTCGCCGTGCCGGACCGCGTCCGGTGAGCCGCCCGACCGGCCGGCGACCACGGGCTTGCCGGTGGCGGAGGCCTCGAGGAACACGATGCCGAGCCCCTCCACCTCGAGCCCGCCGAAGCGGGAGCGGCAGGGCATGGCAAAGACGTCCGCCGCATCGTGGTGGGCAGGGAGCTCCTCCCACGGGACGGAACCCGTCAGGACGACGTCCTCGGCGACACCGAGTGAGGCGGCGAGCTCCCTCAACCGCGGGGCCTGCGGGCCACCTCCGACGAGGAGCAACGCCGCGCCGGGGACCCGTTTGCGCACGGCCGGCAAGGCCCGGATCAGCACGTCCTGGCCCTTGCGCGGGACCAACCGCGAGACGCAACCGACGAGCGGCCGGTCACTCAGCCCGAGCCGGGCCCGCACCTCGGCACCCCCCGACCCTGGACGGAACACCTCGGCGTCGACGCCGGGCGGGAGGTTGGTGAAGGGCGCCCGCATCACCCGCTCGAGCCGCGACCGCGTGTAGTCGCCGAGGGCCGTGACGGCGTCCACGTCGCGCCCCACCTTGGTGAGCACCTGGCGCAGCGCAGGCAGTCGTGCCCAGGCGAGCTCGTGCCCGTGCGTCGAAGCCACCGCCGGCAGAGCAAGTCCGTGGGCGAGCAGCCCCAGCGGCGCGGCGGCGCCAAACCACACGCGGTCGCAGCCCTCTGCCGCCGCGACCGCCCGGGCCTGCTGCAGCACCCCGCGCGTGGGTAGCAGCACCGACGTGTCGGCCCGCACCACCGGAAAGGGCTGGGCGGCGTCGAACTCGGCGGCCCCCTTCCAGGACGAGGCATAGACCACGACCTCGCCCGCCGGCTGCCGCACCGCCAGCGAGTGGACATAGGACTGGATCCCCCCGGGCCGCGGCGGGAAGTCGTTCGTGACGACCAGCGTCCTCACCGGTGCAGTCGCTCCCACTCCCGGGCCAGCGCGATCCGCTCGGGGTCGCTGGGGTGCGTGAAGAACAGCGTGTAGACGACGGGGTTCGGGTCGAGGTCGGCCAGGTTGGTGGTGGCGAGCTTGTGCTCGGACGCGATGTAGGTCGGCACGTCGTGCGTCAGGTCCAGCGCGTGCAGGTCGGCCCGCGCCTCGATGTGCCGGGAGACCAGGTTGGTCAGCGGCGCGAGCAGCAGCGGCGCGGCCGCGCCGAGCAGCAGCACGAACGGCACGACGCGCACGTCGCCAGGTCCCTTTGCACCGACCCGAGCCAGCACCCCCGACGACGACAGCAGCAGGAAGACGACGATGATGCCGGCCGCCGCACCGAACGCGCCCATGATGGTGCCGTGCAGCACGTCGTTGCGCTTTGCGTGCCCGAGCTCGTGGGCAACGACGAGCTCGACCTCCTGGTCGGACGCGTCCCGGAGCAGCGTGTCGTAGACGACGATCCTGCGCGTCGACCCGAAGCCGCTGACATAGGCGTTCAAGGCAGTCGTCCGCTTCGAGGCGTCAGCGACGAGCACGTCGCTGACCTTCACGTGGTCCTTGGTCGCGAGGGCCAGCAGGTCGCTGCGCAGCTGCCCTGCCGGCAGTGACGTGAACGAGTTGAAGGCCGGCTCGATGACGACGGGATAGGCAAACGACGCCACCAGGGTGAACACCGCGGCGACCACGGCCCCGGGCACCCACCAGGTCGTCGGCCACCGTCGCGCCAGCGCCAGCAGCACCAGCAGGACGACGGACGTCGTCACGACCTTGATGCCGAGCCCGCGGAGCAGGTCGTCGGTCCAGCCCGTCCAGTTTTGCGTCGACAGCCCATAGCGACGCAGCACCCGCTCGGCCTGCACGTCGAACGGCAGCGTGACGAGCTGACCGATCGCAAACACCAGCGCGACGCCCAGCAGCACCTTGAGCATCCAGTGCCCCGGGACCCCCGCGACCAGTCGGCCACCCCACCGCGTCAGGCCCAGAAACCCAGCAACGACAAGGGAAACAGCCAACGACAGGTACGCCGGTGGGCGTACCGCTGAGTGATAGGCCTGCTCGCGGGCGATCTCGGAACGTGTGAAGTCACGCAGGATGTCGACGTGCGGATGAGCGCCCTGGAGCACCGGGAACGGCACCGTCAGCAGCGCCGTGACAACGACCCCGAGCACGCACGCGCCGAGCACGAGCCAGGCGGCCCTCACAGCAGCTGGCGCTTCAGGCTCGCGGCCCAGCGGTGGGTGAACGCCGTGACCGTCGTGTGCAGGTCGTCGTCGAACGCGACCTCGACGGCAGCCGTGCTCTGACTGGTGCCGATGTCCTTGTAGAGCCTCAGCACCCTGGCGAGCCCGTAGGTCTTCACGAGCAACGTCACCGCGAGCCAGCTCTGCTCATAGCTGGCGGCCAGGTCGGCCCGGCCGCCGGTGAAGACGTCGTCGGTGGGCAGCGCGGTCGGGACGTGCCCCGCACGCATCGCCTTGCGCAGCTCGAGAGCACTCAGCGAGAGCGGGATGTCAGTGTGCAGAAAGCCGACGTAGTCGGCGATCCCCTCGACGAACCAGGTCGGCTCGTGCGGCCCGGTGACGGCTCGGGTCGCCACATGGGTGACCTCGTGGGTCAGCACGATCCGGCGCCCGAGGGACCCGAGGTCCTTGAAGTTCTTCGGGTTGATCACGACCCGGTCCCCCACCGGGTGATAGCCGGTGCCGGGGTCGATCAGCTCGGCCGTGGCGACCGCCGCGACGTTGGACACGTCGCCAACGTCGGTGACCAGCAGCTGGAGCTCGGCGGCGGTGTCAGGCACGACCAAGACGACCTTGCGCAGCCAGCCACTCCCCCACACCGCCGTCACCCGCGGGACCGCCGCCTCGCACTCCTTCAGCGCCAGCGCCGCCATGCCGGCACCGGCCGGGTGCGACAGCACCAGGCAGGACGGTCCCGTCGTGACGCGCACGGCACCGACGTCCCACATGTCGCGCTGCGTGGGGTGCCCGGTCCGTGCGAAGTCGGCGTCCGCGGCGAGATACCAGCGGGAGCCGCGCTCCACGAACGTCAGTCCCTGCGGCTCCTCGGTGGGTGTCCGGTCATAGCCGGCGAGCGAATAGCGCAGCACGACGTTGGGCGACCACCAGGTGCCACGAAGCGCGTCGAGCGATGGGGTGTGCGCGCGCTGCCGGTCAGGGTCGAGCTCATAGCGCCAACCGCTGAAGCGCAGCCCGGTCAGCCGGTCGAACACCGCCGCCTGCTGGGCGACAAAGGCGTGCTGCGTCGGGTCGAGGTCGGCCAGGAACGCCTTCTTGTCCCGCTTCACCACCGCGCCGGCCCGCCGGCCCAGCAGCGCCCGGACGGCCTGCGTGCGGCTGGTGTCGGTGGCACGGACCGCGTCCGCCCGGCTGACGGTGGCGTCGCGCCGCTGCTGGTGCTGCGGTCGCAGCGCGACCGTCGCTGGCAGGGCAACCAGCAGCTGTACGGCGATGGCCGCCGCCACCGCGCGCTCGCCGGACCTCACCCGGACGACACTAGGGCGTCATCCCGGGGCGCGGAGACCTGAGAGCGCCCGGTCAGCGGCGGCGAAGCTCGCCGACGTCGCCTCCATCGGCCCGCGCACCGCCTCCGACGCCTGGGTCAGCTGGGTGCGCGCGATGCCGAGGAAGTGCCGGCCCGGACTGACCAGCACCGCATAGGCGTCAGCGCCCTCCTTGTCGTTGCGATACCACGGCGTCACGGCACGCTTGATCCAGAGCCGCTCCTGCCCGTCGAGCGAGACGTACTGCTGCCAGGCGCTGACGACGACCTGCTCGAACGCCGAGACCGCCGCGGCCTCGGTCTGGCCGGCGGTGACGACCTGTGCCAGTGCCTGAGCGGGTGCACCAGTCACCGCCGTACGCGCCTTGCCCAGAGCGGTCAGCGAAGCGCGGTAGTTCGCGACGAGGGTCGGCAGGTTGCGCACGGCACTACCCCCGCGGGAGACCGCACCGGCGCCTTGGCGCTGGCTGGTGCGGGCCGCGACGCCGTGGCCCTGGGCGCAGATGGCGTCGGTCGCATCGAGGGCCCGCGCCCCCGCCTGCGTCGCGTCGACCGCGTCGAGCAGCGCGCTGCGGGCCGTGGTGACGCCCGTGACGGCCTGGTTCAGCGGCTGCAGCGAGGGTGGGCCGGGTGGTCGCTTCTGCTGGGACGTGCACCCGGCGAGCAGCGCCACACCGACGAGGAGCAGGGCAGCGAGCTTGTTCAGCGGTCCGCCCCGGGCGTCGTACCGAGCAGAACGTCCGCCCACGCGGGCACGCTGGCCCGCTTGCCGCCGGCCTTGACCGTCGAGGGCAGGGGGTCGGGCACGACCCGCAGGACGCGGTGCGGCCGGGCGGGCACCTTGACGGGCGCCTTCTTGGCCGGGGCCTTCTTGGCGACGGGCTTCCTTACCGGGGCCTTCTTCGCTGGGGCCTTCTTGACCGGGGCCTTCTTGGCAGCGGCCTTCTTCACGGGAGCCTTCTTCACCGGTGCCTTCTTGGCTACGGGCTTCTTGACCGGGGCTTTCTTAGCTACGGGCTTCTTGGCGGGGGCCTTCTTGGTGACGGGCCTCTTGACGGCTTTCTTGACGGGCTTCTTGGCGGGCATCGGCGCGGGGGTTGGCTTGCGCCGCACCGGCACCGCCGCGGACTCCTGGTGCGCCAGCGCCGCCGACGACGGGTCAGTCGGCGTCACGACCTTCTGGCCGGGGTCATAGCTCCACGACGCGGCGCGGCTGCGCTTGCGGGCATACCAGCGGACCGTCACCAGCCAGCTGCCGTCCTCGCGCCGATAGGTCGACCAGTCGCCGGCCTCGTCATCGGCGCCGCCTGCGTGCAGGGCGGCGTCGACCGCCGTACCGAGGTCGACGGCCGAGCGACCGAGCCGACCACGGACCAGGTATGCCGTGCGGGCGGCGTCGATGATCCGGGCCATCTCGCCCTCGACGGGGCCGCCATAGCGCTCGACGCGGGCCAGCGGCACCCCGGCGGAGCGGGCGATCTTCTCGGCCGACTCGCCGGCCCGCAGCCGCGCCTGGATCTCCTTCGGGGAGATGTCGGGGACCTCCTCGTCCCCGGGGCGCGGCAGATCACCGCGCAGCGCGGCGGCCAGCGTCGCATCGAGCGCGACCTTGAACGCACCGTTGGACGAGCCGCGGCGGGTGGCCAGCACCACGTGCCGACCGTCCTCGCTCACCGCGACGACGTGGAGCTCGCGCACCGTGCCTCCGTTCACAGCACCGGGGGAAGGTCGGTGCCGTGTTGCAGTCTCCCGTTCAGCGGGGTGACTGCACAAGCAGGCTGGCTGCTAGGGCCGGACGGCACCGACGTAGTCGCTGCGGAACGCCGGCTGGATCTTCACGACGTCCCCGGTCTGCGGCGCGTCGATCATGTTGCCGTTGCCGACATACATGCCGACGTGGTGGATCGGCGAGCCGTAGAAGGTCAGGTCACCCGGCTGGATGTCGGCCTGGCTGACGTGCTGGCCGCTGCTGTACTGCGCCTGGCTCGAGTGCGGCAGCGAGACGCCGGCCTTGCCCCACGACCACATGGTGAGGCCGGAGCAGTCGAAGGAGTTCGGACCGGACGCACCCCACTGGTAGGGCTTGCCGAGCTCGGCGTACGCCGCCTGGACGGCCACCGCGGCGCGGCCACTGGCCGGGCCGTTGTAGGTCGGGACGGCGAAGCTGCGGCTGCGGCTGGCGCGGTCAGCGGCGGCAGCGGCGCGGGCAGCCGCGGCACGCTGGGCGGCACGGAGCTTGGCGCGCTCCTCGGCCTTGAGGCCGCTGAGGAGGTGCTGCTGCTCGGCGAGAGCGGCCTGGATGGTGGCCTTCTGCTTGGCCATCGCCGTCGCGACGGCGGCCTGGGCGACCTGCTCGTGCGCGGCCTCGGCCTGCACGGTGGCCAGCCGGTGGCGGGCGGTCGCGGCGGAGGCCATCTCGGAGCTCTGGCCGACCGCGATGCGGTCGAGCGACGCGGCCCGGTCCAGGAAGTCCTGGGGGGTGCTGGTGCTCACCAGCTGCACGAGCTGGTCGGTGCCGCCGGACTGGTAGGCCGCGGCGGCCACGGCGCCCATGTGCTGCCTGATGGCGTCGAGCGCGGCCTGGGCCGACGTGACGCGGGCCTGGGCGACGGCGGCGCGGCGGGTGGCGGCAGCCAGCTCGATCTTGGCGTTGGCGTACTGCTCGACGGCCGCGTCGACGCGGGCGTTGAGGGCGTTCACGCGGGCTTCGACCTGCGCGAGCGTGGGTTTCGGGTCGGCGGAACTGGTGCCCGGCAGCACGCTCAGCACACCGGAAGCGACGACAGCGACGACAAGGAGGGGGCGCAGGATCTTGCGGGGGCTCGCCAAGGGAGGCGGGTCTCCTTCTTCCTCTACCGCCTACCGGGTGAGCTGACGGGTTCGGGCGGGAAGGCTGCCCTACGACGCCTCCTCCCGGTATGACCCGGTTCTCGGCGCCGATTCACCCCAGGGAAACGTGGTTCCCCGGCTCCGCGCGAGGGCCTGGGCCCCCGTGCAGACTCGGCGGTGGCCCGGGTGCCGCACCCCCGTGTGGGGTGCTGTCACACCATGTGGACCGGAGGCCAGGCTAGCGGGCGGCCGCGACCGGGGACAACCCACCCCCGGGCCGTGTCGAGAGTCTCAACCCGTCCTTGAACCCGGGCTCTCGTTCCTGAGAACCGGGACGCCGAGGGGCACAAGCCGCAAACGGGGCACCAGGCCCGAATCGGCCAGCACGTCGAGCGCCTGCGCCTCCCCTGCGTCGACGTCGTAGACCCCGGGGGCGCCCAGCAGCACCGTCATCACGCAGTCGCCGCACTGCACGTCGCGCACCGCGCACGTGTCGCAGTCGATCCGCATCTCCACTCCGCTTCTCCGACGGCTCGGGCGGCCGTGAGCGGGACGCTAGGTGGGCGGTACGACAGATCCAGGTCTCGGGACGACCTCCACGGCGTCCACGGCGGAGCACCAGCGGCACGACACGTGCTCCACGACGTCCTGCGTGATCTCGCGGTCCTCCACGAGCTGCTCGCCGGCCAGGTCGACGTGCACGTACTCCTTGGCGCGGGTCGTCCGGGTCACGTCGAAGCGCGTCAGGTTGCCGCACTGGCGGCATCGCCATCGCGTGTCAGGACCAGGCAGCTGCACAGGCACCGCGCCACCCTATTCGCCCGCTCTCCCCCGGGCCGGGGGTCAGCTCAGGACGTCCTTGCGGTGGAAGTGCCAGAAGGCCAGGACGAGGGGGATGGCGACCCAGGGCAGCATCTCGAGCAGGCCGCTGGTCATCTTGCTCGCGTCCACGGGGTCGACCAGCAGGTCGAGCCAGGCCAGCCAGTAGTGCGTCGGCAGGTAGTTGCGCACCGAGCCGAGCGCCGACACCTGGTCGAGGATCTCGCTGACGACGACGAGCACCGCCGCTCCCCCGACCGCCGTCAGCGGCGCGTCGGTCATCGTCGAGAACAGGAACGCCAGCGCCACCACCACCGCCATGCACGCGATGACATAGCCCGTCGCGAGCGCCAGCCTCGACAGACCGGTGTTGACGCCGAGGGCACCGGCCACCGGGGTCTGCACCGAGGACCACCCGAACGCGATCGTCCCCATCACGAGGGCCGCGAGCGGTACGAGGAGCACGGCCGCCGTCGCATACAGGCCGGCGACCACCAGCTTGGTGCGCAGCAGCCGAAACCGCGGGATGGGCCTGGTCAGCAGGTACCGCAGCGACCCCCACTGCCCCTCGCTCGCCACCGCATCCCCCGCGAACAGCGCCACCACGACCACCAGCAGGAACTGCGAGGTCGCGAGCAGCATGAACAGCGCGAAGTTCAGGCCGCTCGAGGACGCGACGTCGACGAGCCCCGGCGAACCGCCCCGGTCGTTGCCCGGCCCCCCGTTGGTGATCAGCGCGATCATCACGACCACGGGGATCGCGACGAGGGCCAGGAACGCATACAGGGTCCGGCGGCGCTTCGCCTGCCGCTTGATCTCGACGCCGATCATGTCGTCCCCAGCAGCTCGAGGAAGACATCCTCCAGCCGGCGACGGCTGGCGACGCCCTCGACGCCGACCCCCGCCTCGACGAGCCTGGCCACCACCCACGTACGGGACTGGTGGTCGTGCAGGTGTACGACGAGCGAGCCGTCGACGACCTCCGTCTCCAGGTCGCTCAGCACCCGCACCGCGCGGTCGAGGTCGTCGACCTCGACCCGCACCGTGTCCTCGTCGGCGAGCAGCTCGTCGACCGTGCCGTTCGCGACCATCTTCCCCTTGCTCATGACGGCGACGTGGGTGCACATCTGCTCGACCTCGGACAGCAGGTGGCTGCTCACCAGCACGGTGCGTCCGGTCTGTGCGACGGCCCGCAGCACCTCGCGGATCTCCTTGATCTGCGGGGGATCCAGCCCGTTCGTCGGCTCGTCGAGGACGAGCAGGTCGGGGCGCCCGAGCATCGCTTGGGCGATGGCGAGCCGCTGTCGCATGCCGTGGCTGTAGGTCCGGACCGGCCGGTGCACCGCGTTGCCGAGCCCCGCGATGTCGAGAGCCTCCTCGACATAGGAGCCCTCCATCGACGGGGCGATGCTCGTCCAGTAGAGCCGCAGGTTGTCCATCCCGCTGAGGTGCGGCAGCAGCCCCGGACCCTCGATGAAGAAGCCGATCCGGCTCAGCACGGGCGCGCCGCTGACGACCTCGCGGCCGAACACCTTGACCGACCCCTCGCTCGGCTTGATGAGCCCCGCGAGCATCCGCAGCGTGGTCGTCTTGCCGGCGCCGTTCGGGCCGAGCAGCCCGAGGACCTGTCCCCTCTCCACGACGAGGTCGACGCCGTCGACCGCCCGGAAGCCGTCGGCATAGGACTTCGCGAGGCCGCTGATCACGACCGGCGGCACGTCGTCGTCACCCAGGTCCGGCGGCTTGCGATGGCGCCGGGCCCACACATAGCCGCCGATCAGCACGATCCCGAGCGCGATCAGCCCAGAGACGAGCGCCAGTCCGCCGTACCCCTTGGCCTTGGAGAGCGGGACGAGCGGGAGCTCTACCTGCGCGTTCGACAGCGTGTACGTCGCTGGGCTCAGCGGTCCGGCATAGCCGAGGTCGGTCGACGCCACCGACACCCTGATGTGGTGCCCGGCGGGCACGACATGGGCGAGCGCCGGGAGCGTGATCGTGACGTCACCCGCGGGCACCCGTACCGGGGAGAGCTGGCCGTTGGGGAGGGTGGTGGAGCCGCTGGGGCCGACGTCGAGGACCTTGGCGAACAGCACCGCCGTACCCGTCGTGGAGGTGACGTGCAGGGTGAGCGTGCCCGCGCCGAGGATCTCGCGCGTCGCCTTCAGCGTGGGGGTGTTCCAGGAAGCGCTCTGCCCCGGAATGTCGAGGCCGAACGCACCGGCGAGGTCGGCGATCGCACCAGCACCCGGCACGCTGCTGATGCTGGCCGGCCGGCCACCCGCCGGGTTCGTGACGGTCTGCTGGCCGCCGCTCAGGCTCAGCGCGGTGGGGTTCGTGACGGGCAGGCTCGAGGAGCTGCCGTCACCGCCACTGCTGCGGTGCCACTGAAACAGCGGGCCGGTGCTGACGCGGGCCTTCTTGAGATAGCGGTCGAACCAGGTGCCGGCCATCCCGCGGATCCGGGCCTCGGTCGCGCTGCTGAAGCTCTTGTCGTGACCCCCCTGCAGCCAGCGCAGCGCAACCGGAGTTCCCTTGGCCTGCAAGGCTTTTGCCGTCGTGAGCGACTGGCTCAGCGGGAACAGGGTGTCATCCTCGCCCTGCACGAGCAGCGTCGGCGCGGTGATGCGGCTGGTGTCGGGACTGGAGTACTGGAGCAGCTTGTCGTCGGCGGCGCTCGGCACACCGGTCTCGGCGAGGTGCGTGTAGGTCGTGCAGATCCGCTGGGCAAACAGTGCGCAGCCGTTGCGGCTGCCGAGGGAGAAGAAGACGGCTGCATACTCGGCCTTGAAGACGCCGCCGGGGATGAGCGAGGACTGCAGCGAGTTCCAGGTGATGACCGGCACGATGGCGTCGACGCGCTTGTCGAGGCTGGCGCCCATCAGCGAGATGCCCCCGCCGTACGACTCCCCCATCAGGCCCACGCGCGGGTCTCCGGGTCCGTCCTGCAGCACGTCACTTCGCTTGCTGAGCAGGTCGATGAGGCCCTGCAGGTCCTTCACCTCGGTGTCCGGCGCGTCGAGGGCGATCCGGCCGGCCTGGGTGTTGAACGGCTGGAAGCCGCGCATCGTCCACGCGAGGGCGACGTAGCCGTGGGCGGCGAGATATCTGGCGTCCGTGGCCACGCTCTGCTCGGTCTGGCCGAAGCCGGGGCTCACGATGACGGCTGGAGCCGGCTTCCTGCTCTGCGGCAGGTAGAGGGTCGTCGGGAGCTGGACCGGCTTGTCGAACGTCGGGCCGCCGGGCATCTCGACGACCTGCTTCTCCGTGCGGATGGTGGGGGTGTCGGGCGACGCATCGACGCTGCCCGCGCTGATGATCCCGGCCAGCAGGACCGCTCCGGCAGCCGCGGCCACCAGGCGCTCCCTCCTCATCCGTTGACCCTATGTCGGCGCGGCCGAGAGATGCATGTCGGAGGACGTGCCTACGGTCACAGCGTGCAGATGACGCTCGACGAGCTGGGGACCCCGCTGCGGGACGCCACCTTCGTCGTCGTCGACCTGGAGACCACCGGCGGCTCCCACCTCGACTGCGCCATCACCGAGATCGGTGCCGTGAAGGTGCGGGGCGGCGAGGTCCTCGGCGAGTTCCAGACGCTGGTCAACCCGTCGATCTCGATCCCGCCGTTCATCCAGGTCCTGACCGGGATCACCGACACGATGGTGGCGTCGGCGCCGCGGCTCGGGCAGGCGCTGCCGGCCTTCATGGAGTTCTCCCGAGGCACGGTGCTGGTCGCGCACAACGCGCCGTTCGACCTGGGGTTCCTCCGCTCGGGCTGCCTGTCGCTCGGCATCGAGTGGCCGCGACCGCCGTCGCTCGACACCGCCGTCCTGGCCCGCCGGGTGCTCACCCGCGACGAGGCACCCAACTGCAAGCTCTCGACCCTGGCCCGGGTCTTCCGGGCCGCGACGACACCCGACCACCGCGCGCTGCACGACGCCCGCGCGACCGTCGACGTGCTGCACGGGCTGATCGGCCGGCTGGGCAACCTCGGCGTGCAGACCGTCGAGGAGCTCCGCACCTTCACCTCCCTGGTGCCTGAGGGCGTCCGCCGCAAGCGCGTCCTCGCCGACTCCCTCCCCCACGCGCCGGGCGTCTACCTGTTCCGCGACTCGCAGGGGCGGGTGCTCTATGTCGGGAAGTCGCGGGACCTCCGCTCGCGGGTGCGCACCTACTTCACGGCCTCCGAGCAGCGCACCCGGATGGTCGAGATGGTCGGCATCGCGGAGCGCGTGGACCCCGTCGTGTGCGCGACCGACCTCGAGGCCGAGGTACGCGAGCTGCGGCTGATCGCGGAGCACCGCCCGAGATACAACCGACGCTCGAAGTTTCCCGAGCGGGCCGCCTGGGTGAAGCTGACGGTCGAGGCGTTCCCCCGGCTGTCGCTCGTCCGCAAGGTCCTCGACGACGGCGCCGTCTACCTCGGGCCGTTCGGCTCCTCGCGCACCGCCGAGCTGGTCCTGGCCGCCGTCCACGAGGCGATCCCGCTGCGGCAGTGTTCGAAGCGGCTCTCGATCCGGACCCCGACGACCGCGTGCGTGCTGGCCGAGATGGGTCGGTGCGGGGCGCCCTGCCTGGGCCCGTTCGAGGGCGAGTCCGTCGAGCTCTACGCGCGGCACGCCGACGCCTTCCGGTTGCTGGTGCGCTCCGACGCCTCCGCCGTGGTCGCGACCCTGTCGTCCCGGGTCGCGGCCCTGTCGTCGTCGGAGCGCTTCGAGGACGCCGCCGTCGCCCGCGACCGGCTGGCCACCCTCGTGCGCTCCGTTGCCCGCCTCCAGCGGATCGTCTCGCTGACCTCGGTCGAGGAGCTCGTGGCGGCGCGGCCGACCGGCACACTGGGCTGGGAGCTCGTCGTGGTGCGGCACGGTCGGTTGGCGGGCGCTTCCGTCGTACCCCGCGGTGCCTCGCCGCTGCCCTATGTGGAGGCGCTGCTCGCGACAGCCGAGACGGTGCTCCCGGGCGCGGGTCCGCTGCCCGCGGCCACCGCCGAGGAGGTGGGGTGCGTCCTGCGCTGGCTCGAGTCCGACGGCGTGCGCCTCGTGCGCGGCACGTGGGCCTCGCCCGCGTTCGGGGCGGGCCGGCTCCGCGAGTGGCTCGGCGACCTCGTCCCGGCGCGGGTGGACCCCTTCCGCGACGAGCGCGCCCTCCGCCCCGCCCGCGCCTCCTGAGCCAGGGGGTCCCTCCACTTCTTCACCGAAGCTGGCCCCAAGGGTCCGATCGCCACGCTCACGGAACGAGACTCGCGCTCGCGTCGCGTGAAGATGTGGAGGGACCCCCCTGTGGACAGCGCGCCTCACGATGAAGGCCGGCGCGGCAGGCTCCCCGGATGCGCCTGGAAGACCTGCTCGCGTGGTCCGAGGAGCTCGGCGCGCCCTTTGACACATCGGACGTCTACCGGGCCGGTGGTTCGCACCGTGACCTCGTCCGCATGGTCGACGCGAAGGCGTGGCACCGGCTGGGCCGCGGCTCCTTTGTCAGCGCAGCCGTATGGGCGATCGCGAACGAGCGGGCCCGGCACCGGATGGCGGTCGCTGCACGGTTGCGCGGCAAGGACGCGCGCTGGGCCGCCGCCCGCAGATCGGCGGCGGTCTTCCACGACCTTCCGCTCCTGGGCCAGGTCCCCGCGGTGCCCCAGCTGTTGCGAGATCCCGACGGAAACCGCAGCAAGGGCAAGAACCGCCACGAGCGCATCGCGACCTTCACCGAAGCGGAGCGCGAGGAGATCGATGGCGTCGCGGTCAGCAACCTGGCGCGGACCGTCAACGACCTGGCGCGCCAGGAGGCGTTCCGGAACGGGCTGATCGCTGCGGACGGCGCCCTCCGCCGAGGCATGGGGCAGGACGAGCTGCTGGCCATGGCGAAGGCGCACAAGGACTGGCCGGGTGGGTGGAACGCGATCATGGTGGCGCGGCTGGCCAACGGTCTGCACGAGACGGCGCTCGAGTCGCTGTCCTGGGCTGCCTGTCACACCCTCGGCCTGGAGATGCCCGAGCCGCAGATCCAGGTCTTTCTGGGCAGCAGGCTGATCGCCCGGGTCGACGGCCTGTGGCGCGCGCGCAACACCATCGGCCAGGCCGACGGGCTCTACAAGTACAACGACCGCCTCGGGGTCATCAAGGACAAGAAGCAGGACGAGGAGCTCGAGGACCTCGGCTTCGAGGTCGCACGCTGGGGATGGGATCAGGCGTACCGACCTGAGGGCGTGCTCGACGAGAGGCTGCGCCGCGCCTTCGAGCGGGGCAGTCGCCAGCAGGTCGACCCGCGAGTGCGGCTCGTCGCCACCACACTCGAGGAGAGCCTGAAGTGGACGGGCCTGATCGCGAGCTGAGGCTGGGGTCCCTCCACTTCTTCACGCCGAGCGGGCCCACGAGCCGAGGTCCCACGCTCAGGGGATGGCCCGGGGCGTGAAGAAGTGGAGGGACCCCTCTAAGTTGGCGGGCATGACGCTGGATCCGCAGATCGCTGCCATCTTGCCGCTGCTCGCCGACGCGCCGCCTCTCAACGACCCGATCACCGCCCGCGCGGGGTTCCGGATGTTCACGGTGGACATGCGCGACCCGGCCAACCTCGCGGCCGTCCGCAGCACCGAGGACACCCCCGAGGGCGCACGCATCTACCGGCCGGACGTCGACGGCCCGACGCCGACGGTGCTGTTCATCCACGGCGGCGGCTATGTCATCGGTGACATCGAGACCCATGACGACCACGCGCGGCTGATCTGCAACCGCGTCGGCGCGACCGTTGTCAGCATCGACTACCGGCTGGCTCCCGAACACCCCTTCCCTGCCGGGTACGAGGACTGCATCGCCGCCTTCGAGCGCGTGGTCGAGACCGTCGACAGCCTCGGCGGCGACGTGACCCGGATCGGCGTCGCGGGCGACAGCGCAGGCGGCAACCTGAGCGCAGGCGTGGCGCAGTACGCCCGCGACAAGGGCCTGCCGTTGACGGCCCAGTGCCTGCTCTACCCGGGCATCGACTTCACGCTGGACGAGACCACCTATCCCAGCCGGGTCGACAACGCCGAGGGCTACTTCCTCACCGCCGCCGACATGCTGTGGTTCCGCGAGCAGTACCAGCCGACCGACGACCCGCGGGCGTCCGTCATCACCGGGGAGCTCGAGGGACTCGCACCGGCAGTGGTGGCCGCCGCCGAGTACGACCCGCTGCGGGACGAGGGCATGGCCTATGCGGCGCTGCTCGAGAAGGCCGGCGTCACGGTGCGGGCCAAGACCTACCCCGGCCTCATCCACGGCTTCTTCGGGCTCGGCCACCTCAGCCAGGGCGCCGCGCTCGCGATCGACGAGATCTGCCAGGACTTCAAGGAGCTGCTCGGGTGATCACCGCGATCGTCAACATCAGCTGCGCCGTCGACCGCATCCCCGAGGTCGCCCAGGCCGTTGCCGACATCGAGGGCGTCAGCGAGGTCTACAGCGTCGCGGGCGACGTCGACCTCGTGGCCGTGGTCAGGGTGCGCCAGCACGAGGACCTCGCCGACGTCATCGCCGGCCGACTCAACAAGGTCGAGGGCATCACCACGACCCAGACGCTGATCGCCTTCCAGGCCTACAGCAAGCACGACCTGGAGGCGACGTTCAGCCTGGGGCTGGAGCAGTAGCCGACAGCAATCCGTCCTGCAGGTCCGTGAGTCGCGACCGCAGCGAGAGCAGCACCGCCGCGGTCACCACCGAGCCCGTGACCAGGAAGGCGATCCACACCTTGCCCAGGCCGTTGCCGATGAGCAGGCCGGACAGCGCCGGCGACACGACGAACGCGACCGAGAACATCGCGCCCGACAGCGCGTTGTAGCGACCCCTCAGCTCATCGGACGCGAGCGCGTTCACCAGCGGCTGCATGGCCGGCGACTGGCACACCTCCCCCAGCCCGAACAGCGCCGCAAACACCAGCACCACCGGGGTCGAGGCGTGCAGCCCGAGCAGCAGCCACGACGCGCCCCACAGCAAGGCCGACACCGCGAGCGCCTGGGTGCGCCGCCACGCCCGCAGCCACCGCAGCGCCGGCAGCTGCAGCGACACGATGAGCACGGTGTTGACCGTGAACGCCAGCGCGATCGTCGACGGCGGCACCGACCCCTCGACCCGCGCGAACGCCGGAAACCCGGAGTCGAGCGCGGCATATCCCGTCATGGCAAACAGGAACGCCGCCAGACACACCCGCCGGAAGACGGGATCCGCCAGGATCAGGCGGTACGACGATGAGCCGGCCTGTGCCGACGGGGCGCGCCGAGCCGGGCGCGGGAGCAGCGCCACCTGGACCACGCAGGCGCAGGCGCAGCCGACGAACAGCGCCTCGAACGTGACCGCGCGGTGCACGTCGACCACCGCGGCCGAGACCAGCGTCCCGAGGCCGATGGCCGCGTTGATGGCGGTGAACTGCAGGCCATAGGCCCGCCCGACCTGGGACGGCTCCGAGACGAGACCACCGAGCAGTGCGTTGCCGGCCGGGAACGACGGCCCGAGGCCGATCCCGTTGAGCAGCAGGGCGACCAGCGCGACCGGCGGGGTGGTCGCAAACGCCAGCAGGGCCTGACCGGACGCCACCATCAGCATGCAACCGGCCAGCACCGACCGCGCCCCGAACCGGTCGATGAGGACGCCTCCGACGGGGACGACGGCGAGCCCGACGGCACCGGGCACGGCCAGCAGCAGGCCCACCGTGGGCAGCGGGATGCCCCGCACCTCGTGCAGCATGATGAGGGTGAACGGCAGGGTGAGCCCGGTCCCGAACCGCGACACGGCGACCGAGAGCAGGTAGCGCCGGGCGTCGGTGGGAAGGCTCACACCCGACACCCTGCCGAACACCGGCGACCGGCACGAGCGGGTTTCAGGCGAGTCGCTGCGAGACCTCCACCCAGCGGTCCAGCACGGCCGCCGCCGAGCCGTCGTCGAGGGCGGCGGTCGCGGCCGCGAGGCCGTCGCCGAGCCGGTCCTCCAGCACGCCGGGCTGGGCGCGGTAGGCCGCCAGCGCCGCCGACGCGTTCAGCAGCACCGCGTCCCGGACCGGGCCGGGCTTGCCGGCGAGCAGGTCGCGCACGACCCCGGCGTTGAGGGCGGCGTCGCCGCCGCGGAGGTCCGCCAGCGAGGCGCGGGCCACCCCGAGCGAGGCGGGATCGAACGACGCCGACGTCACGGCGCCCCCCGACACCGTCCAGACCGTCGAGGTGCCCGTGGTGGTCAGCTCGTCGAGCCCGTCGTCCCCCCGGAACACCAGCGCCTCGGCGCCACGCGCCGCCAGCACCCCCGCCATCACCGGCGCCAGCCGGGCGTCGGAGACGCCAACTGCCTGCGCGGCGGGACGCGTCGGGTTGGTGAGGGGGCCCAGGACGTTGAAGACGGTGGGGACGCCCAGGTCACGCCGCGGGACGGCGGTGTGCCGCATCGCCGGGTGGAACACGGGCGCGAAGCAGAAGGCGATGCCGGCCTCGGCCAGGCAGGGCGCGATGGCCGCCGGCGGCAGGTCGACCCGCACGCCGAGCGCCTCGAGGACGTCGGCGGAGCCGCAGGCGGAGGACGCGGCCCGGTTGCCGTGCTTGGCCACCGGCGCACCGGCTCCGGCCACCACGAGCGCGGCCATCGTCGAGATGTTGACGGTGTGCGCGCGGTCCCCACCCGTGCCGCAGGTGTCGACCACCCGCACCGGCAGCGAGACCGGGGCGGAGAAGTCGAGCATGGTCTCGACGAAGCCCGCCACCTCTTCAGGCGTCTCGCCCTTGGCACGCAGCGCGATCACGAACCCGGCGGTCTGCGACGGCGTGGCGTCGCCGTTCATGACCTCGCGCATCACCCAGGCGGTGTCGTCGCGCGTCAGCGACTCCCCGGCGAGCAGGGCCGACAGCAGCCCCGCCCAGCTGCGGGCCACGTCTAGATCGCGGCGGCGCGGCGCACGGGAAGCGCCTGCTCGCGGTGCTTGAGCAGCTCGATGACGGCCTCGACCGTGGCGAACGGCTCGATCGGCAGCGTGAGGATGGCGTCCGCGAGCGACCAGTTCGCCAGCCACGTGTCGTCCTTGCGCGCCACGTACAGCAGCACCGGCGGGCAGTCCTCGAGCTCGTCCTTCAGCTGCTTGGCGATGCCGAAGCCACCGGTCGGACGTGCCTCGCCGTCGACGATCAGGACGTCGATGCCACCGGCGTCGACCGCGGCCAGCACCTCGTCACCGGTCGCCGCCTCGAGGAAGTCGACGCGGGCCAGGTCCGCGGCCGGCCGGCGACCGATCGCGAGGCGGACCGCGTCACGGAAGGCGGGGTCGTCGCTGTAGACCAAGACCATCGACACAGACGCGGACATGCCGGCAGCCTACCGAGGCCCCGGTCAGGGGAGGTGCTGCGCCGCCTCCAGGCGGTCCAGCCGGCGATCTTCGCGCGCGGCCTCGCGCTCGCTGGCCTGCATCCACTGGACGACGGCCACCCCGATGAACAGCAGGCCCACGATGTCTCCCGAGGCCCAGATCAGTCCGCCACCGACCTGCTGCTGAAACACGGCGTCGGGCAGGTCGAGCAGCCGGCGGTAGTGCTGGGGCGCCAGCAGCCCCTTCCCGGACGCGTCCACGGTCATGATCGCGACGCCCAGGAACGCGTGGAACGGCATCGTCGCGAACAGCATGAGGATCCGGAACGGGTGGCTCACCTTGCCGGGCACCGGGTCCACGCCGATGATCGGCCAGAAGAACAGGCACCCCACCAGCACGAAGTGCAGGTGCAGCAGGTCATGGAGGGCCCGGTTGTCCAGCGTCGCGGCATACCAGCCTGAGAAGTACAGGGCGAACGGCGAGACCACGAACAGCAGCCACGGGATGGCCGGGAAGGTCACGACGCGGGCCAGCCGGGAGTGCAGGACGCTCAGCAGCGCCCTGCGCGACCGCGCCGGCAGGGTGCGCAGCGCGAGCGTGACCGGCGCGCCGAGCGCCAGGAAGACGGGCGCGACCATCGCGAGCAGCATGTGCTGGACCATGTGGACGCCGAACAGCCGGGTGTCGTAGGCCTCGAGCCCCGACACGAGGGCCACCGCCAGTACCAGCTCGCCCGTCAGCCAGGCCGCGACCCGCGCCCAGGACCACGCGTCGCCCCGCGTACGCAGCCGTTGCACGCCGTACGCGTACAGGCCCGTCGTGACCACGATCGCGACCGTCGGGACGAGCGGAAAGCGGGCGTCCGTGAAGACGGTCCCGAGCCCGAACGGCGCCACAGCCACGCACTCACACTAGAACCGCGACGCGCCGGGCACCCCCGCGTGGAAGCCGCGGCCAGACCCTGCCAGAATGCCCGCGTGACAACTGCCTCTGCCACAGCTCACGCGGCCCCCACGGCCCACGGGCACACGATCACCCGGCCCAACATGGTGTCTGTCGGCACCATCGTGTGGCTGTCGTCCGAGCTGATGTTCTTCGCTGCGCTGTTCGCGATGTACTTCACGATCCGCTCGGCGACCGGTCACGCCAACTGGCCGCCGTCGCACGTGAACCTCAACATCCCGTACTCCACGGTCTTCACGCTCATCCTCGTGGCGTCCTCGGGCACCTGCCAGTGGGGCGTGTTCAAGGCGGAGCAGGGCGACGTCCGCGGCATGCGGATCTGGTTCTTCATCACCTTCGTGATGGGCCTGGCCTTCGTGCTCGGCCAGGCCAACGAGTTCCGCCAGCAGTACGGCGAGGGCAACACGATCCACAGCGACGGCTACGGCTCGATGTTCTTCCTGACCGAGGGGTTCCACGGCCTGCACGTGATCGGCGGCCTGGTCGCCTTCATCTTCGTGCTGCTGAGATCGACGGTCGGCCGGTATACCCCCGAGAAGGCCACCTCCGCGATCGTCGTGTCGTACTACTGGCACTTCGTCGACGTGGTCTGGATCGGCCTGTTCGCGACCATCTACCTGATCAAGTGAGGACTACCAGCGTGCGCTCGCGCGTCAGCAACTACGCGGTCGTCGTCCTGGCCCTCGTGATGGTCGGTGGCCTCTACACCGCCTTCATGAGCCCCAAGTCCAAGGCCGACGACACCACCAACCAATCGACCGCCGTCGCGCAGGGCAAGCAGCTCTACCTGCAGGGCTGCTCCACCTGCCACGGCCTCAACAACCAGGGCCTCACGGGCCCGTCGCTCATCGGCGTCGGGTCGGCCGCGGTGGTGTTCCAGGTCGAGTCCGGCCGCATGCCGCTGGCCAGCGGGTCGGCGCAGGCGCCGCGCAAGAAGGTCAAGTACGACCGCACGCAGATCGACCAGCTCGCCGCCTACATCCAGGCCAACGGCGGCGGTCCGATGGCGCCGACCGACGCGCAGCTCGACGTGAGCGACGGGGACCTGGCGCTCGGTGGCGACCTGTTCCGCACCAACTGCTCCAGCTGCCACAACTTCGCCGGCGCCGGCGGCGCGCTCACCCGCTCCAAGTTCGCGCCCGCGCTGAAGGCGGCCGACGCTCGCGTCATCTGGACGGCGATGCAGTCCGGCCCGGAGAGCATGCCGCGGTTCAGCGACAACACCCTGTCGCCGCAGGAGAAGAAGGACATCACCAAATACGTCCGCTTCATCACGACGCAGAACAAGGACCCGGGCGGTGCCGCGCTGGGCCACTACGGACCCATCCCCGAGGGCCTGACGATCTTCCTCGTCGGCAGCGGCCTCCTCATCGTCGTCCCGCTCTGGATAGGTGCACGAGCATGAGCTCTATCCGCGACCGCCTCAAGCAGTCCCCGGAGCCCGAGGACAGCGGCACCCCCGGCTTCGCCCAGGACGACGTCCGCTCCACCGGGGCGTCCGCTCCCCCCGAGTCCGACCCGGTCGCCGTCAGCCACGACGGGGCGCACCACGACACCAAGCTGGCCGAGCTGGCCGTGTCGGCGCTGTTCCTGCTCGCCGCCGTGGGTGCCGTCGGCTTCATCGCGACCTACATCGCGTGGCCCTTCAAGTACGGCGAGAGCGGCTACCAGTACTACACGCCGCTGCTCGGCATCACGATGACCCTCGCC
>JAODND010000006.1 GCA_025465465.1 Frankiales bacterium
CAGCATCACGATGATGTCGCCCGTCACCGCCTCAAACCCACACGCCAGCGCGTTGCCCTTGCCCTTCCGGGTCTGCCGGACGACCTTCACATCCGGCCGCAGCTGCTGCGCCACCTCAATCGTGCCATCCGTCGAACGACCATCGACCACGATCACCTCATGCACCTCAGGCATCAGCCCGAACACATGCGGCAGGTTCTTGGCCTCGTTGTACGTCGGCACGACGACGGAGACGCGGGGGCTTCTGAGCGAGGTGACAGTCACGGTTGGTGATCCTCCGGAGGGCTGGTCCGGAGCGCCGGGTTCGCCTCTTGCTCCCCCCGGGCTACTTCAGGCGACCACACGCCCCGGGGATCATTGCTCGCTCCGTCAGAACTGGCTGGCTCTGACATCACCCACCGTAGTCACCGCTAAACGTTGGGTATACAGCCGAATGGAGCAACTTCGTCACACGCAGTAACCCCATGTACGCAGAAAGGGGTCCCGGGCACGTCGGCGGGACCCCTTCTGCGTACTGCTTAGAGCTCGACGGTGACTTCCGTCGCCTCGCCCTTGTGGGCCGATGCGCCGGTGTCCACCGACTGGCCGGGAGCGAGCGTGCGCAGCGTCCAGGCTCCGTCGGCGGCGTAGAACCGGAAGTAGCCCGTCGCGGAGGTCTGCACCTCAGCGGTGAACTCGCCGGCCTCGCCGAGCAGGCGCACGTAGGCGCCCGGGAGCGGGGCGCCGTCCTTGACGACGGTGCCGTGGATCACGGCCTCGTTCGGGGAGATCTCGAGCGCAGGCAGCGTGGCCTGGTCAGGGGCGCCGCACATGTCAGACGTCCTTCTGGATCGGGGCACCGATGAGGGAGCCGTACTCGGCCCAGGAGCCGTCGTAGTTCTTGACGTCGCCCTTGCCGAGGATCTCGTGGAGCACGAACCAGGTGTGCGACGAGCGCTCACCGATGCGGCAGTAGGCAATCGTCGGGGTGCCGTCGTTGAAGCCCTCGTCGCCGTAGAGCTTGGTGAGCTCCTCGTCCGAGCGGAAGGTGCCATCGTCGTCGGCGGCCTTGCTCCACGGGATGTTGATCGCCGTCGGCACGTGGCCGGCCTTCTGCGACTGCTCCTGCGGCAGGTGCGCCGGCGCCTTGATCTTGCCGCTGAACTCGTCAGGGCTGCGGACGTCGACGAGGTTCTTCTTGCCGATGGAGGCGATGACCTCGTCGCGGAACGCGCGGATGGAGGAGTCGGGCGCCTTCGCCGCGTAGGTCGTGGTGGCCCGGACCGGAACGTCCTTGGTCAGCTCGCGACCGTCGAGCTCCCACTTCTTGCGGCCACCGTCGAGGAGCTTGACGTTGTCGTGGCCGTAGTACTTGAACTGCCAGTAGGCGTAGGCGGCGAACCAGTTGTTGTTGCCGCCGTAGAGCACCACGGCGTCGTCGTTGCCGATGCCCTTCTCGGAGAGCAGCTTCGAGAAGGCAGCCTGGTCGATCAGGTCGCGGGCCTCGGGCTGCTGGAGCTCCGTGGTCCAGTCGAGGCGGACGGCGTTCTTGATGTGGCCACCGTCGTAGGCGGACACGTCCTCGTCCACCTCCACGAACACGACCTTGGGGTCATCGAGGTGGGCCTCGGCCCAGTCAGCGTCGACGAGCACGTCAGCGCGGCTCATATCTTTTCCTATCTGTTGTATGGGGAATATCAGTTCGGTAGATGGCCTGCGAAAGAGGCGGTGGTGTGCGGGCGCGGAACAGACGGTCAGGCGCGACAGACGCAGCCGGCAACACGGCACAGGTCAATCGACCGCCGCTTCACGAGCACGAGCTGCATGCACGAAGCCTACATGGAATCGCCGCCCGCATAAGGGGGAAGGCGTGCGCACATCGACCGGGCTTCCGAGTGAAGCTCACTCGCCACCGAGTCACAGACACCGCCGTGGAGCAACTACTTACTGAGAACTCCAATGAAGTACCCGTTGTGCCAGTCACTGTCCTGCTGCTTGACCTCAGGATGGCTGTCGTCATCTGTGGTTCGAATTTCGATGGACCACTCCACCGTGAGGTTGAGGTCGGCAAGCGCAGCAAGCGTGCCTGCTCGGACGTAGTTCCAATTCCAATCGTCAACAATGAATATAAATCGACGATCAAGCGCGTCGAGAGCCAGCGCAAGGCCGTCATATTGGTCTTGGGACTCGTGGGGCCCGTCAAATAAATATACGTTGAAACGGCCGAGCGCCGAGAACGGCACCTGGCGAAAGTCTCGATTTATCACGCTCACACGCGTGGAAGGCGTCACGCTTTCCGAAAGTGCCCGATAGAACAGATGTGCTGGCCCTTCGAATTGAGACCAATTGTCGATCGCCACCGCAGTGACTTCGTTTCCGTGAATCGCGGAGCACAGCGTCGAGCCAGCCCATGAGCCAACCTCGAGATAGCGCGCGCTCGATAAGCTGCCGATGAGGTTATTGATGAAATACCTATATTTGCGCCCAGACATGCCCACCATAGACAGCACCGAGTCCGGCAGTTTGCCTTGGTATTGCATCGCTTGTCGGAACGCGGCATCAACGGCGTCCGTCAAGCCTAATTTGTCTTGGCGAAAATGCTGCTTCGGCTCATCATTGATACTAACGATCTCGAGCGGCCGCCGGGTCGCGGCCGACGACGCTTCCGTCGGCTTCGTGGTCATAGTCGATTGATAGCAGGTGCTCCGTCCCACCGCGCCCTCAGGCAACCGGGGCTCGGCGAGTCACGTCACGCGACTCGGAGTAGGCCAGCGGGACAGGCGGGACCTGCCAACAAACGAGCTGGACTCTTCCACTGAAGCGACGTCGCCGGCCGCACTCCGAGCTCAGTGAGCTTGACGAACCCTTCTGTGGTTCGGTCACGAGCCACGGGTATCTTCAGGCGCGGACCGAAACGCCGGGGCCGTGGGTCCGATGACACGAGGCAAAGGAGCGGCTCATAGACACGGACGTTCAACTCGCCGAGGTGCTCGCACTTTGCGGTTCCCTTCCGGAGGATGTGACGCCCGAAGACCTCAGTGCGCATCTGGTGTCACGTGGAATCGCGTCGGTCGACGACGCCTACCTCATCTGCCTCGGGCGCCCGGTGGATGAGGCAGCGTTGCAGCACGGAGTCCGTGATCGAGCCGTGGCTGATGTCATCTCAGAACTCTTCGCCTCGGATGAGTTCCGACGCCATTCGGTGGCAAGATTGCTACGTGATCGGGTCGATCTGAAGCGAGGCGTGTTTGCACACATACCGAAGACTGCCGGTACATCAGTAAACGCCGCTCTGGCCACGCATCAGGGCTGGCTCGTCATAGACGCCATGCGCTTGGAGTCTCGAGACGAGCTGGATGTAGTGGACCTCGTGAGAAGTCTGGCGGGATTCGCCGCGGCGCTGGAAAGCGGCGTCTCACAGGTGTGGCTGACAGGCCATCTAGGACTGCAGGGCTGGCGCGACCGCGGCCTCCTACGGGCTGACGACACCTGCTTCACAGTGCTGCGTCAACCCCTCGAACTCTTCGTGTCCTTCGCAAACTACGTCGTCGCGCAAGTCGCCACCGTCCCCCTGGAGCCCCAGTCGCTGCGTTGGGCCGGCTGGCTGGCCGAAGCGGAGATCAAGTCCGGGTCCTCACGCGCCGACATGGCCAAGGCGCTGCTGCTCAAGTCGTCGGGCCTCGTCGAGGAGATGGCGAACCCTATGACGACGTACCTCAGCAGCGAGCACGAACGTAGTGCTGTCCGAGCCTACGAGCACGCACTGGCCTGGAACTGCGACATGGTGACGATGGTTGAGCTCGCTGACTACATTCACAAGTTGGGCGTCGAGGACGACCTGCCTCGTCTCAACGAAAGCCAACCTGGCAGCCTTCGCGTCGAAGAGCTCAGTCCCGTCGAGCGAGCACGCATCGCCGACAGACTCCTCGAGGAGGATTTGATCCTCTGGGGCCTCGCCACCTCGTAGCAATCTTCGGATCAGACACAGACGCCAGGAGGTTCACCATGGCGAGGGGGCTGGATAGGCGGCGTTTTCTTGAGTTGTGCTACGCGACCTGGTTGGGCCGTCCTGCAGATGCCAGGGGCGTTGAAGGCCATCTGTCGAGTTTGACAAACCAGCAGGACGACATGGTTTTTGTCTCCGAGGTCTTCGATCGGATTGCTAGCAGTCCGGAGTACGCCCAACGCAGCCGTATTCGGGCGCTGCTCGAAGCTTCGTCAGCATTGGCGAACGATGGCTGGAACGTCGTCGGCGTCGGCACCCATTGCTTGACAGCAACCTTGTTGCGTGACCTTCAGCTACGACACTTCTCCCTCCCCTTTGACTGGATCTTCTCCTCTCCGGAGATGGTTGTTCACGCTCTGCACGACGACTTCGCAGTGTTCCTAGATCGCAGTCACCACGTCACGGTTCCGGAACACCAACGACCGACCCCGGGGGCCAACCTGGCCCATCACACGCACTACCGGGAGAATTTTGGCGTCGACTATGTCTTCAACCACCACGACCCCGTGGTCAGCGACGCTGCGTACTCCTATCTCCAACGCTCGGTTCAGCGGTTTCGCGACCTGGAGCACCAGGAAGGCCGTAAGGCTTTCGTTCTCATCAACCAGGATCGCGATTCGCTCAAGACCGGGCATCGCGCGGCCTATCTGGAACTCACCGCACTCTTGAAGGGCGACTTTCACCTCTTCATCAACGTTCATCAATTGCCTACCGCGCTTTCTGGGTTTGAAGTGGTCGATCGGGGGCCAAACTACGAAGTCGCGAATTTTTACTCGACGAGCGAACTCAAGGGAATCGAGTTCCGCGACGTCGAGGATTACGTTTCCCTTGCCAGGGCGGTTGTCCACAGCCTGACTGCGGCAACGGCGGCGAACGGCCGTCTGCGTTGACGCGAACCGAGGAAGGCCCAAGTTACGAAGTCCTCCACACCAGCGAGATGGCGGAGCGCCTCGAAGGGCGGGCACACCCGCATCTAGCGGTTCTCAGCGAGGTCGCCGAAGAGGGCTTGAGGCTGACGGTCGCGAGGATTGACGACGCTCCACACCCACGCGTGCTGGAGACATGCCGCATGCTCCATCACGCGTGGGCAGCGGCTCACAGCACCGGGGTCCCAACCGAGGGCTCGATGCTGTTTCAGGCCGATGACTGTCCGAGCCCGACGCCAAGCTTCTCCTGGCAGAAGCAAACATCATGGGGCGAGGTGGAACTCGTCCCCGATCTTTACTACTTCCAGGCGAGTGGCTACTCGGGAGTGCTGCAAAACCCCGTGGACTGGTGGTCTCGCGATGACATCGTCTTGTGGAGGGGCTATACGACCGGACTCCCAGTCCTGAGTCGAGGCAATCTCAGAGACCTTCCTCGATACCGCCTTGCGAAAGTCTGCTCCACGCTTCCCGGCTGTGACGTCGGGATCGTAGGAGTCGCCCAGGCAGCATCGGAGGCCGAAGCCACTGCGTTGAAGCTCGTGTTCGAGGCCGAGGGCTTGTGGCGGGAGTACGTCCCGTTGTCAGACATGCAGCGCTATCGATATGTGGTCGACATCGACGGCAACGCGAACAGCTGGGGGCTTGTCGCAAGACTGCGCTTGGGTTGTTGCATGCTGAAGGTGGAGAGCCCGTGGCGCCAATGGATCCACGAGCGCATGGTGCCGTGGGAGCACTACGTGCCCGTGGCCTCTGATCTCTCTAACCTCTCAGAGCGGCTAAGTTTTTGCCGAAGGAACCCGCACATTGCAACCCAGATCGCGCGAGCGGGCCGGGAACTCTCATTAGGAGTGTCGTTCGAGCGAGAACTCAGACGGGCCGGCCTGATCATGTTTGCGCCTCGGGGACGACTCTAATCTCTCCGTGACTCAAGTTGTTGAAAAACATGCGTCAACCTGTCTGCGTAGCGGGTTGCCATCGTGGCCACGCTAAACGCCTCCGCTGCCATCTCCTTGCCACGAGCGGCCTTCTTCGTGACGTCATCATCCGCGTTCCTCAGGCGTCGGAGCAGCGAGATTGCGACTTCGAGATCGGGCTCTCCCCACACGGCCCCAGGTGGGGCCAGATAATAGTCGCCCTCTCTGAGGTAGCGCTCGCAGCATGGAACCAGCCAGGCGTTGTCACCATTAGCGAATTCGCTAGTTCCTCCGTAGTCGGAGGTGATCACGGGGGTTCCGACAGCGAGCGCCTCGGCGACGCTGTAGCCAAAACCCTCGGACCGATGCAAAGAGATGTGGCAGTCGCTTTCGGCAATCAGAGAGAGGGTCTCCGCGTAATCGCGCTCTTGGATGTCGACTAGGACGCGTTCATCTTGCTCGGCGATCTCCAAGAGCGATTCACCGACGCCATCTCTGTCGGAGTCGACCTCCCCGATGTTGTGCCCATTGCGCACGCGCATCAGCAGACGAACATCCTCGTCACCTGAAAACGCTGCCTGGAACACCTCGAGCACCCCCAGCGGATTCTTTCGCTGAGGCCAGGAATGCATGTCGAAACTGGCATGAACGAGGAAGGTTTCTGGCGTTATACCTAAAGCGGTCCTGTCGACCGGAGGAACCGTGGGTAACGCCACGCAGTGAGGCATCGTCACGACCGGCTTGTCAGTGATCGTCCTAAAGCTTCGCGCACAATAGTCGCTTGGGACCCAGATCTCGTCGATCCACTCAACCGCCAACTCGTGGGCTCGGGGCTGGCGATCGAGCTCCCAGGCAAAGAAGCCGATATTATAACTCCGTTGGAACAACTCGTTCCTGAGCGACATCACAGCTTCGGGAATGTTGTCTGGGTTGAGATGCCACAGGTTCACCTTCGCCTCAGGCGGTGGGCGATCCCCGCCTGAGGCGGTGAGGGATTGGGCAACGCTTCGATCGTGGAGGGACAAAGAAAGCACCGCCGGAGCGAATCCCCGCGATTCGAGCGCTTCAACCGAGTTTCTCGCGTTCTGCCCCAGCCCTGATTGCGAGTTCACCATCCCGATGACTCGGACGACGGGAGCGTCAGCGTTGCTTATGTCGGTGCTTGGACCATTATCGCTTGAACGAAGGCGTAGAGCGGCGATGAGCTCCCTCGGCAGCAGGAGCGAGGTTCCCACGGTCCGAATCTCGCCGGCCGCCAGCTCCATGAGGACTTGCAGCCGTACATGGAACACATGGAGATCCTGGTAGGCCGAGGCCAGCGCCGGGTGCTCGCGAATTCTTGCGAGGGCGAAACGCGACAGCTCGCAGACCTCGCCAACCGTGCCGGCTTTCGCTGACTTTGGCAGGCCTTGGAGGAAGCCGATCTGCTCCTGCGTTAGGAGTACTCGCCCACGATGGCCCCAGCCCCAACTGCCAAGGAAGCTCAGGAGCCAGTCGGCATACTGCTCATCGCTGTTGGCCAAGAGCGGCTCGCCACGGTCACGGTTGTGCTCCACCTGGGCGGCGGTAAGCGGAAGCGGGAGCAGCGAAGTGGTTCTGCCCTTCCGCACACCTGTGTTCGGCACGTATTCGTTGAGGTGGGCCAGATCTACCAAACCGAGGGGTAGCGGGCTCACGGGCTGGGAGTCGGCGAACATGCGGAGGGACCACACCAGGAAACGGACCAAGTCCCGTTCGGTCGCCAAGGTGTAGTGGCGCTCCGTTCTGTAACCGGGATGGTCACGGACGTGCCTCACGTAACTGAAACACTGGAAGGGTGAGAGACGCTGGTCGAATCGTTCGCCCGGTTGACGCGCACCGTCGACGAAGGGCATCGGCTCCTCGGAGGTAAGCGCGCCGTTGCGCAGGAATCCCGAAGGAGTTGCTTCACGCCAGTTTGCGGCTCGTGCTGCCACCACCAGAGGCGGCACCGCACTGCCCCAGGCCGCGTCCGCCATGTCGAGCAGAATGCGTGAGGCGGGCGCGTCGTAAAGCACCAAGGAGTCGGTATCCGACACAAGACGAAGGTCGACGCGTTGGTGCCAATCCAGCTGCCTCGGATCAAACTCGACGCGGAGGGCATGCACAGGCCCTGCGGCGCCTAGAACCTCGGCGACGTCAGATCGTGCGCCGCGGCGGATCTCCAGTGGTATCTCTCGCCCGTTTAGGACGGCTCGTGGTGGCAACTCGGTGTCAGGCCACAGAAGCCATCCTTCAGCACCATAATCAAGCCAGGCGTCCAGCCATGCAGCGCGCTTCAGCGGCATACCAAGTCCCCTGACTTGCCCGGTTCGGGTGAGCGCCACGCGAAGCCTTTCTCGCGCGCTCATCCCCGTAGGGGTGTCTGTCACGTCGGCATCTGCCTTGGGCCCCCTGCTATCTCAGCAGCCGATGGCTGCGCTGTGGCAGCGTGAGTCTTCTCGATCAGGGCGTCCACCCGCGAAACCAAGAATTCGTGGAAAGGTTCATCGCCCACACCATGGTGCGCGTAATCACCCTTCGTCAGCGTGGCGCTGTGCTTCGTTCGGCGGGCGAGTTGCATCACAAGCCAGGCGGAGTCATTGAAGAACACGTCTCTCTCGGATGCAAAGACCTCGACCGATGTTCGCGTTTGCGAACTGAGCGCAGCATCGATGATGAGGGAGTCCAGCATGGCCCTCGTCTCGGACCACGCCCGTGGTACCTCGACAACGCCCTCGATTCGACGTAGCACCGCCGGGTCGCCACTGCCGTTGGCCCTGACGCTGTCGAGGATCGAACCCAACCGAACGCCTGGTGCGCCGACGATGACGTGACCCGCTCCGGCCTTGAAACCGACATACAGCGCGCACGAGCCGTGAAAACTCGGACCTGCGCACACCACACGCGACATCGGAATGCCGAGGGCTGCAGCCCGCTCCTGCACGATCTCAACTGCAAGCTCCGCTCCACTGTTATGGCCCTGAGGGCCGAGCAGCAGATCAGTGTCTGATCCGATGTCCAAGCGGTGCATGGGAAGGTGGCCCACGGCGTGGAGTCGGTAGTCGCGACGCACCCATCTCCCCTCACAGAGACCCGGAAACGTCACCAATAGGTGCTGTGCGGCCTGCTCTTGTGAAAGCTGAACGGACCAGGGGACGACAGTCCCCTGGGTGCGATAGTGAGACCAGTTCAGAGCACGCCGCTGTCGAAACTCGTCGCTCGATGCGAACGCGTCGAAAAGCCGCTCGAAGCCATCCTCGCGCAGGGCCTGAGTATTAACGTTTAAGCCGTCGTGGTCTGGCTCGCGCTCGAAAAAAATGTCGTACAGCTTGAAGACGGCACGCCGCAATTCATCTTCAGACTTATCCGTGGTCACGATAGGTTCTGCTCTCGCTCATCAACGGCCGATGCCTCTCCGTACCGCTCGAGAACGGTTTCCAAATCGCCGATCAACCGGATCACGCCCTGGTGGAGCCAGAGGCCAATCTCGCACTGCTCACGCAGAAGCCCGTTGCCGTGGCTCGCGAGCACAAGTACTCCGGCGGACGAGGTGAACTCTTGCAACCGGTTCTGTGCCTTGTGCGCGAAAGCGGCGTCGGCTGTGCCGATTCCCTCATCGATCAGGAGCACATCGGGTCGCAACGAAGTGAGGATGGAGAAGCGGAGCCTCGCCTGCATGCCAGATGAGTACGAATATACAGGGTGCTCAATCCGCGATTCCAGACCGCTAAAGTCTACGATCTCGTCGAGACGATTCCGCATTGCAGACGGTGTCTCGCCGAGTTGAACGCCCACGCTAACGATGTTGTCCCGTCCCGAAGCCTCCTGCTCGAGACCCGCTGATGTCCCGCCGAGAAGTGCCAGCACACGCCCCTCAACCTCCACCCGTCCCGAGGTTGGCGGTAGCAGCCCGGCCATCACCGCCAGCAGGGTCGACTTGCCCGCACCGTTTGGTCCCACGAGAGCGAGCCTCGTGCCGCGCTCCAAATCAAGGTCTATGGCGCGAAGCGCCTGTATGACCCGTGGCGCCGCTCTCGCCCGAGTCCCGGCTGTCACAATGCGCCGCTTGAGGTTGTAGTCCCGGACCGAGAGCAGTTCGTACCTCGCCTCCACTCCGCGCAGGTGCACGCGAGCCATCAACTGACCCAGTACGGAACGCGGGAACGAGCTTGCGTGAAGACCACGAGCGCGAGTACCAGGTTGAGGAGTGAGAAGACCACGACACCAACCAGGGTGAAAGCCGTCGGTCCACTTCCGAGCACGCAACTTCTAAAGAAGTCAATGAAGGGGGTGAAGGGGTTCCATTCGATGAGTGTCGCTTGCAGCCCAGAGAGGTCGCTTGTCTTGTAGAAGATCGGCGTGAAGAAGATGATTACCTGCAACACCGAGTCGATGGCCGGGCTCACGTCGCGGAATCTTGCGACCACAGGCCCTAGCCAAAGGCCGACGAGGATGCCGTTCACAAGCATCACCACCAACGCCGCCGGCGCAAGAAGCAACCACGGGGTCGGACGCACATAGCCAACTGCGAAGAAGACCACTGAGATCACCGCGTTGTGACCGAACTGGATCAACTCAACCATGACGCTTCGCAGGACGATGCTCGTCAGCGGCTGGCGCGTGCTCATGATGAGTCCCGCTTGGCCGACGAACACATTGGCGCCGTTGCGCAACAGTCCGAGGAGGAGCACATAGCTGAGGAAGCCGACCGCAACATATGGCAAGAACGTCTTCAGATTCTGATGGAAGAGCTGGGAGAAAACGAAACCGAGCCCGGACACGTAGACGGCCTGCTGCGCTGTGAGCCACCACGGACCGAGAACGGTCCGTCTGTAGGAGTTCTTCACTTGCTCTGCCGCGAGGTAGCGCCATCCGTGGTGGCGACGGAGCGCCTCTACTACGTCCGCGGTAGCCGCCCGAGCGCGTACCCAAGCGTTGGCATCGAGGGGCGCGTATGCCGTCCCATCGGGGCGGCCGGGCGGCTCCGATGCGTTGCTCACCACGAGAGAACTCTACCCAGGACGGATCCACCATGGTGGCGGCTCAGGGCAGTCGCCAGCGGGCATGTGTACGACGGAGGCGCCCAGCTGATGTCCATGCGGTGTTGGCTGCACAACGCGCCATGGACCAGACATCCTCGGTGCTTAGGACCGTCCCCGGGGCAGCGAAAACCGCTGGCGCAACTGTGCACGCGAGCTTCTGCACGGGCTCACAGAGCCGCTCCGTGAGGCCGTCGAGAGCACCGGCTGCGATCCGGTCTGGTGAGCTGTGCGCTGGCAATTGCACACCGGTTCGACTCAGGTGAGCGATAGTCCACAGCCATGCGGCCGCCTCCGGAGGAGCTGCTGACCGCAGCAGGCGTGCGTAGAGCCGACGCCAGGCCCACGCAGCCCAAACGAGGCGGCCGCACACAACGAGCACGAGCGCGGCGACAAGGGCGAGGACGGCCCAGAGCATGTCGCGGACCAACCGGCGCACCTTCGCCCGGTGAGCGTGGGCGACCGAGCTCGGTGAACCCGACAGGGATGATGTCCTAGGCGACGTAGGCGAGCTGACGCGCTGTACGGGGGAACCGTTCGAGAGCGAAAGGAACGCGGGTGCCGTGATGGTGCGTGCGAGGGTCTTCTGGAACGGCGAGGCGGCCTGTCGACTGTCGTTGTGCAGCTGGAAGAGCGAGGCGAAGATGCCAGCGCCGATCACGAGCAGCAAGGCCAGGAGGAGAGACGCGGACCATCGAGGCGGCACGACGAACACCCGCTGCTCTCGCTCGACGGCGGCAAGCGCGAGCAGGGCAAGTCCGGCCGTAATGACCGCGAGCAGCTGCACCTGGCCGCCGGCCCCCAAGGCGAGAGACCAGGACACGACTGCGACGACCGGGAGAAGGAAGCTCGCCGGCCGACGGGTGCCGCTGAGCACCACGGCAAGCCCGGTGGCCAGTGCGGCGATCGCAGTGCTGCGTGCGGCCGGGCCTTGATAGGCGCCGCTGGCGACGTTGACAGCCTCGGATGCCACGACCGTCACGACCGTCACGAACACGAGGGCGCGGAGCGGCCGGTCGCGGAGCCTGACCGCGAGCAGCCCGACCACGGTGACGGTGGGAAGGAGCAGCGTCACCAGCGCCCCCTCGGTGACGGTGCCGATATAGCAGACCGAGGCGGCCAGGCAGGCGATGAGCACCAGCATTGAGGCCCCCGGACGCTGCCTCATGCCAGGGCCTTCGCATCGCGCACGTCGAGGACCGTTGCCCCCGGGATGGCGCCGGTCGGCACGCCGGCGACACGGACCACGACCGGCGAGAAGGAACCGCAACGCCGAACGGCGCCAACCAGCTCGGCGCTCGGAGCTCCGGTGACCACAACAATCTGCGAGCAGTGACTCCGACGGGCGAGTGCAGCTAGCGAGATCGGGTCGCAGTCGAGCGGCTGGGCCGGCTGGACGACAGCCAACGCGTCGATCAGCGCGGCAAGTGAGGGTTCGACACCGAGCTGGGGCTGGATCCTCGCCGTCGTGGCGAGCCGCACCCTCTGGCCATCCGCGACGCGAGCACGGCAGAGCGAAGCGATGACCTCGACGGCTTCCTCGAAGCGCTCCTCGAGGAACCCCTCGCCGAACTGCTCCGTGGACGGGTAAGCCGTGCCGTCGGCGTCGAGAACGAGCAGCGTGCCGTCGACCGCGGCCGCCACCTTCTGCTTCACGACGAGCCGACCGGAGCGGGCGCTGGACCGCCAGTGCACGTTACGCGGCTCATCGCCGAGCACGTAGTCGCGCAACGCAAAGAAGTGGTCGTCACCGCTGCGTCGGGTCATCGCCTCCGAGTCGCCCTGGCGATGGACACTCGCGAATCCCGTGCGAACGGGGAAGGTGCGTGGTCGGACCAGGACACTGCCCTCGGGTGACTCCCCAACTTGCTGCCGTACGACCGACCACGGATCGCCGCGGACCACCGCAAAAGGCCCCACCGCGTGGAATCCGCGGCGTGAGGTGTCGACCGGCACCTGGATAACGTTCACGTCATCGCGACGGGCGCGCGGTACGGCCAGGCTCCGCTTCGGGGACGCCGCTGGCCCCTCCACCAGCCTGGTCAGCCGCCGACGGCGGCCCTGACTCCGCAGCCCAATCCGCAATGCGGCCGGCTCGCCACGGACCACCCGGAAGTCGGTGACATCCGCCTCTACTTGCACCCGCGACCCTCCAGTGGCGCACAGCATCGCCAGGATCACGAGGGCGACCGCACTGGCGCCGAGCACGGAGAGCTCAGGCCATCCGAGCAGCCATCCGACAACGGCGAGCCCCCCACCCCACAGAAGCAGGCAGATGCCGCGGAGAGTCACGGCCGGAGCGCGCCAGGCGGGGCCGAAACGGCGGCCACTACCTCGCGAACGGCATCTACCGCCGTGCCGCCGGAAGCCTCGAATGCCGACGCAAGCAGAAGTCGGTGACCGAGGACGGGCTCAGCCAGCACCTGGACGTCGCCGGGCACGACGTAGGGGCGACCCTCGAGCGCGGCCCGGACCCGAGTCGTCTTCAGAAGGCCCAGGGCACCTCGCGGGCTAGCCCCGAGGCGGAGCTGCGGCATCGAGCGAGTGGACTGCACCAGCTCAGCGATGTAGCTGAGCACCGCATCGCTGACATGGACCCGAGAGGCCAGGGTCACTAACGCCCGGACGTCCTCGGCAGTCGTCACCTGCGGCACTTGGCCGATCCCATCGCCTTGATGGTGAGCCCGCAGCACCCGCACCTCCGCCTCAAGGTTGGGATAGCCCACCGTCGTCTTCAAGAGGAACCGGTCGAGCTGCGCCTCAGGCAACGGGTAGGTCCCGTCCATCTCCACCGGGTTCTGCGTCGCCATCACCATGAACGGCCGAGGAGCTGGGAAGGCCTTGCCGTCGACCGTGACCTGGCGCTCTTCCATCACCTCGAGAAGCGCCGACTGCGTCCGCGGCGAGGCCCGGTTGATCTCATCGGCGAGGACGACGTTCGCAAACACCGGACCGGGGTGGAAGACAAAGCTGTTGCTGTCGGAGTGGAAGACCGAGACACCGGTGACGTCGCTGGGCAGCAGGTCGGGGGTGAACTGGATGCGCTGCCAGGGCGCGCCCAGAGCGGCGGCCAGGGACCGCGCCAGCGAGGTCTTGCCGACGCCGGGCACGTCCTCCAGCAGCAGGTGTCCCTCGGCCAGCAGGCAGACCATGGCCAGGTCGACGACCTCCGCCTTGCCCTGCATGAAGCCGTTCACCGCATCGGTGATCCGACGGACCTCGGCCTGAAACGCGCGCGCACCGGCCTCGTCGAGCGGCTGGGTGGTCAGGTCGACCGCGGTCATCGCCCGAGCCTAACGGTGCGCACGGTCTCGAGGTTGCCGCGGTCGAAGCGGGCATCGGGCTCCAGATGAGCGCCTTCGGCCCACTCGTTCCATGCGTTCACGAAGACCATGCCAGAAGGTCCCGCGGCGTCGGCTGCGCGCGCCATCCAGCGCCGGAACGAGACGGGATTGCCACCGTGAAACACGTACGCCTCCTTCCCACGACGTGGGGTGTTGTCCCACCCAGGCATGACACCAGGGTGAATCCGCAGGCCGTGCGGTCCGCTCGTGGACAGGTCGGCGCCGTCGACGCAGGCGTCGTAGGAGTAGATGTCCTGCGCGCCAGTCCTGTCCGGCGCGAGTGCGGCCACGGACTGCAGCCCGATGCCGGACCCGGGGGGGAAGCGCACCAGCCCGTCGAGGGCACCTGCCACACCCGCGGGCAGGTCCTCGAAGTCGCGTGAGGGGGTGACACCGAGCAGGTGCAGCCCACCGAGACCGTCGTCGAGAGCGCGCTGCCGCCACACCTCGAACGCCTTCGCCGCAGCAGGAACGGCGCCGGCGCGGTAGACGACGAGCAGCGGCTTGCCGTCGACGCGGAGGTACCGCGGGTCGCGCAGCGCGGGCAGGATCGCGTCGTAGTACGCGTCGTACCAGCCGTCGGGATAGGTCTGCTCGACAAGCACATCGTCCTCAAGGCCGTCCCAGCTGCGCGTCCACGACTCGTTCGCCCAGCAGAGCGCGAACGGGAAGTCGACGGAGGGGTCAGCCAGCACGTTGTTCAAAGGCGTGTCGAGCAACGAGCGAGAGCCAAACCAGTAGTGGTGCATGACGAAGCCGTCGACGCCGTGCTCCCGAGCCAACGACGCTTGCGCGGCCATGACCGACACGTCAGCCAGGTCGTACTCGCCGAGCTCGCCGGGGCGTACGGGCTGGTAGTGGCCGTCATACAGCGGCTCGGCCTTGGCGACGTTGACCCAGTCGGTGAAGCCCTCGCCCCACCACGCGTCGTTCTCCGGGACCTGGTGGTACTGCGGCAGGTAGAAGGCATACACAGCAGGCGAAGCAGCAACGTGCCGACGCGCCTTGTGCAGCCGGGACGGGACGTCGGCTGCCTCGACCTGGTCGAGACCGGCCGCGGTGGCGAGCACGCCGACGAACCGCTCGAGCGCGTGCGCGGTGGAGCCGTCGAGGTGGTCGGCCTCCGGCGCGAAGTGGCTGGTCGTCAGCTGCATGTCGGCGAGCCGCTGCAGCACCCAGGCCTTGCACCAATACATCGAGCCGGCCGGATAGAGCAGGTCGTCGGGGTCGAAGGCGAAGGGATAACGCGCCGACAGCGCCTGCACCAGCTCGAGGTCTGAGCCCCACGTCTCCGGGCCGCGGAGGTGGCCGGTGGGCGCGACGATGCCGACGTCGCGGTCGGTGCGCAGCAGCGCCAGCGTGCGCCGCACCGACTCGGGGCTCTCGAGCACACCGTCCAGCAGCTCGACGCGCCAGGCGTCGCCGTCGACGCGGTGGACGCTGCGCTTGGTGTGGACCTTGAGCACGGTCTCGTATCCGTCGAAGCAGCCGCGGTTGGCCAGGTCGACGAGCGGGCCCATGTCGCGGCCGTGGTTGTCGACCAGCAGGACGCGGGCGTGCGGGATCCGGCGCTGGAGGGGCTCCTCCAGCGACTCCGACCTGCCGCGCACCAGGGTCACGACCATGTCGAAGGGCTCGGGCATGCGGGACAGCCGGTCCTCGATGTCCGGCCAGACCTCGGGGTAGTAGACGTGCGCGACGACCAGCACGGGGTTGCGACGCGGCAGCACGGCGAGGTCGCGGACCACCGGGTCGCGCAGCGCGAGCGGTTCGGTGAGCAGCGGGCTGTCGACCCACTCGACCGACCGGACCGCGGGCGGGAAGAGCCCGCTCGTGGGGGAGCCGTGCCCGCGGTTTCTCGTCAGGACCCGCTTCGGCAGCTGCTTGGCGCGGCGCCGGGTGAGGCGCACCTTGCCCGCCACCCCCCGCAACGGGGCGCTCATCCGCCACGACGCGGAGGTCAGCACCGACGACATCTGCCGGCGATACTCGTCGAGCCCGGCCTCGAGGTCGCGGATCCGGACGCGCAGGAGGTCGTTCTCCTCGCGCAGCGCCTCAAGCAGCTGCTCGCGGTCCTCCATCAGGTGAACCCTAGGGCGTCAGCAGCCATCATGGACATCTCGGACGAGCGGGCGAGCCAGCGGCTGGTCCGGGATGCGCACGTCACCTGGCGTTCCTGCCCCATTCAGCACGAGCGCAAAGGTGTGCCGCTTGCCTTCCGGCAGCTCCAGGTCGGTCCCCCAGAACGGCAGGCCGTCGACCACGCCGTGCGACAGCTGCTTCGTGCTGAGCGACTTGCCGTCGAGCGTGGCGGAGACCAGCGTCGCGCCGCGCGTGACGTAGAGGTCGAGGTGCACGGCGTCGGTGCGGGTGATGACGACCTTCGGGTTCTGCCGGAGGTCCAGTCCCACGTATGGCGGAAGGACCCCTGGCGGCAGGTCGTCCTGCAGGTCGACGCTGACCGTCACGCGCCCGTGCGACCCGCACGACCAGTGCAGCGTGCGGCCCAGCCACAGGTCCAGCTTGCTGCCCTCGCCGTTGAACACGACGGGGTACGCGACGGGCGCCGGCCCTGCGGGGGTGTCGCCGTCGACGCCGGCCGTGTGCAGCCCGGCGAGCGCCGGGTCGGCGCTCGCGATCCGGAGGTGGCCGCTGCGGACGGCGCGGATGAGCCCGCGGAGCAGGTTGTCACTGCCGCTGCTGGTCGCGGTGACCCGCTGCAGCACGGTCGCGGCGACCTCCTGCAGGGAGTCCTTGCGACGCCGGGTGTCGGCCTGGTCGAGGGTGAGCCCCTCGTATTGCCCCAGCGCGAGGAAGTCGGCCAGCTGCGTCGCCGGCACGTCGCGGCTGCCGATGTGCAGCGGAGGTGAGCCGGTGAGCAGGTCCTGCAGGGCGTTGCCGTCGAGCGCGATCACCCCGTCGAGCTGCTGGCCCGTCCGCGCCTTCCACTTCGCGGTGATGAGCGAGGCGACGGCCGGCAGCTGCGGTGCGAGGTTGATGTTGCGCCAGTCGCTGAAGACGAGATAGGGACCGTAGGCCTGCGTGAAGCCACTGGGGAGGCCGGCCGGCGGCATGATGCCGCGGTCGTCGGCGTACAGGTCCTGGTTGCTGCCCTGCTCGAGGACCGAGATGCGGCCGTCCCTGACCTGCAGGATCGCGTAGCCGCCGATGATGCCGCCGGTGCCGCGGGACTCCGCGTTTTGCTGCACCGCGACGAAGTAGCGACGGGTGGTGCCCTCGCCGAGCAGCGCGGGAGCCAGGTCGATCGCCCGCCGGGCGGAGACGAGTGCTGCGGTCAGCTTGGTGGCGGACGTCAGGAACTGCTGGCGCGCAGAAGCCACCCACGGCAGCAGCAGCGATCCCGGGGACCGCTGGGCGAGCGCGGTGGCGTGCTGCGAGGACGACGTGGCGCTGACCAGGCCGGGCCCAACGGTCTTTAGCAGCGCCAGGTCCACCGAGCCGTCCGGCCGACGCAGCCGCGTCGGGTCGAGGCGGTCCGCCTCGGCCAGCGCGGCAGGCAGCGTGTCGTTCGTGATGATGTCGGAGGCCTGCGCCAGCACCGTCACCGCGCTGAAGGAGCGCCCGAGCACAGGGAGGTGCGCCACGGCCCGCCACAGCGGGTCACGGGTGACACCGCGCGCCGCAGAGGTGTCGTGGGCGGCGCGGCCCAGGTCGGCCCGGGCCTGCGGCAGCCGCCGGTCGAGCAGCTCGGTCCGAGCCCGCTCGAGGGCTGCCCGGGCGGACGACAGGTGCGAGCCAGCTTGATAGGCCCGCACCCCCAACCACGTCGCGCCCGCCACAAGGGCGAGCGCGACGAGGAGGAGCGGACGCTTGGTCCGGGACAGGCCTAGCGGACCTGGATCAGGCCGTGCGGGCTGAAGACGGTGCCGCCGGAGCCCTCGAGGTAGGCGTAGAAGCGGAAGTCGCTCTGCTGGTTGGTGTAGGTGAACTGCACCAGGCCAGTCGGCGTGGTGGTCCCCGTCCGCGACACGTGGTAGGTCGGCTGGCCGCCGGAGAAGTCGCGCTTACCGTGCACGTAGAGGTAGATGTGCTGGTTGCCGCAGTAGAGCGAGCCCTTGAACAGGCGCACCCCGATCGTGACGCTGCCGCCCTTGTGGATGACGGTCGGCTGCGAGGGGCTGATGCGCATGCCGTAGGCCGACTGGGTCGCGGGATAGGTGCAGTTGGAAGCCGCTGCAGGTGTGGCCGTGACGATCCCGGCGATAGGAACGACAGCCGCGACGGCGGCTAGGGCAAGGGCGCGCATCTTCACGGTGGAGGTCCTCTGTGTCGGCGGACTGAAGGGCGAATTCAACCACAAGATGGCTGCCCATCGGAGCCCCAGATCAATCCCGTGACACGGGCCTTACCTAAGCGACAGCGAGCTCGTCGACATAGAGCAGCGCACCGGAGGTGAGCGTGACGTGCAGGATGCCGTTGGCGGGGACCCGCACCCAGAGGAACCCCGACTCGGGCTGCTGCGGGCCATAGCTCAGCGTCTGGATCACCGGGTGTGAGTCGCCGTCCGGGGTCACCGACAGGTTGCCATAGCCGAGCGCCGACGCGACCGCGACGTTGAGCAGCACGACCTTGCCGTAGGTCGCCGCGGGGAACGTCACGTTCGTCGACGTGGTGCGCGCCGTCGACGCGACGAGCCGGACGGCGGCGGCCGGGCTGATGGCGCGGCCGCCGTTGACGACCCAGCCCTCGACGCCGAGGACGACGGTCGCGGCCGAGGAGGTGAAGACCTGCACGGTCTTGGAGGACGCGTTGACCGGCACGAGCACCGACGTCGTGAGGCTGACCGAGCGGGCATAGGTCAGCGAGGTCACCGCGGGTCGCGGGGCTGCTCCCTCGAAGACGGTCGCGGTGCCGGAGGACGAGGCGCCGGTGATGAGCAGTCGCACCTCGACGGCGGTGGCGGCGGCGGGGACATAGGACGGCAGCGGCGCCGAGAGCGTCCCGCTGTGCGGACCCGTGGGGACCCCGCCGAGACCGGACCGGGTGTCGAGGAAGCGCTCGCTGCCCGGGCTGTGCGAGACGAGACCGTCCTGGCCGGGGGCGGCATAGCCGATGACGTCGACCCACAGGTGGGTGGCGGCGCCGGCCTCCTGCACCACGATCTGCCGGCCGGTGCCGATGGGCACGACGAGGGTGTTGGAGCTGGCCCGGGTCGAGAAGTAGCGCAGCTGGCTCACGGGCGGCGCGCTCGCGCCGGCCGGGAAAAGCTGCACGCTGCCGCCACCGAGAGGGTTCACCGCGTGCACCGTCAGGACGGCGGCGGTGGCGTTGGCCGGCACCGAGGACGGCATCGTGATGACCGCCTGGCCGCGCTGCCGGCTGCCGCAGCCGAGGCCCGTGCCGTTGGAGGTCGAGAGCACCCGCTCACCCGCGATCGCCACCAGACCGTCAGCGGCACTGGACGGCGCAGCACTCGGGGTCCCGGCGGCGGCCATCCGGACGGGGCCCCTTCTCGACGTACCCCGGAAGTTTGCGGCCTTGACGTACCACGAGCCCGAGGCGTCGGTGAGGGTCGAGTCGGTCCAGGACGTGCCCGACACGGTCGCCGCCGGGCAGCCGTTGCGGAAGACCTGGTAGGAGGTCGCGCCGGAGCTGGCGTTCCAGCTGAGCGTCACGGCCTGGCCGTTGACGCTGGCGTTGAGGACGGTCGGCGGGGCCGGGGTCGAGACGGCCTGGCCGAGGATGCTGTGCATCTGGTCGACATAGGCGCCGTGGCCGGACCGGCTCGCCCACTCGCGCGCGGTCTCGACGCCGGTGGCCTCGCTCCACTCGTTCCACGTGGTGGTGATCTTGAAGCGGACCTTGGCTGCCTTCATGGCGCGCAGGTCGGAGGCGAAGCGCGACACGCTGCGCGCGAGCCGGGCGCCGGACTCGCCGACCTTGTTGAACCCGGGGCTGACGGCAAAGGAGTTGCCCTGGGCCCAGTGGCCGTTGGCGGGGGCGTAGCCGTACCAGCCCTGCGGCTGCGGCCGGCAGCCGGCATATCCGCTGATGGCCTTCATCACGATGTAGAAGCGGTGCGCGCTGTCGGCGGCCTCCCAGCGGGCGGCGGCGTTGCAGGTGTCGCCGGCGTCGCCGTAGAGGAACATCACCGGCTTGCCACCGATGCGGAAGTAGCTCGGGTCGTTGCCGTAGCGGGAGTAGATCCAGTCGAGGTCGGCCCGGGCGGCGGTCGAGGACGGGTTGCCCCCGTGGCCCTCGTTCTCGTTGAGGATCGCCCAGCGGAAGGTGGTGTCGTCGGCCCCGCGCAGGTGGCTGCCGAAGACCTGGTCGGGGTAGCTGCCCCGGCCGAGCCAGGAGTAGAGGCCGACCTGCTGGCCGGCGTACTGCATGTCGAGGACCTGCTTGCGGATCACCTCGACGTCGTTGACGACGGCGGGCTTCGCGGGGTGGACGCGGGTCTGCGACGCCGACTGCACGGCATAGAACACGCTCGCGTTCACGGGCAGGGCGGGCTGGTAGCTGGTGCTCGCCGCCGCGACCGTCGCCGGGCTGGTCGTGGGCAGCGCGCCCAGGACGGAGCCGATCAGGAGCAGGGGCAGCAGCAGGGACAGGCGCTTCACCAGGGACTCATCGGCAGGTAGTGGGTGTTTTCTTAGTCATTGCGGGGTGAGGACTGTGGGCCCGGAGGATGCGACCAGGTGGATGCCGTCGGAGGCGGCGGTCGCGCTGTCGAGGTGCAGGCCATAGGGCAGCGCCGGGATCCGCACGCTGAAGTCGAGCACTCCGCCCAGGGAGCTGACCACGATCCGGTCCCCCTTGAGGGCGATCGTGGAGGTGACGGATCCGGAGACCCCCGCGATCTTGCCCGTGACCAGGACCTGCTGGGAGCCCTGGGCCTTCACCGTCAGCCCCGCCAGACCGCTCTCGTGCGCGAGCTCGTAGTAGGTGAGCACGGCGGTCGCGTGGATCGCCTGGACGGGTACGGCGGTGGCTTGGCCGACCTTCGACAGCGGGATGCTCGCGCCCGTGACCGTCACGTCGAGGCGGCTGATCGTGACGCCGCTGCGAGTGAGGTCGCGTATGTGCACGTCGGTGCGGTCGTAGTGGCCGCGGACCGCCTGGGTGAGGAACGGGAAGCCCTTGATGTCCACGACCGGGCGCGCGTCGAGCTTGCCGTCGGCCTGCATCCGGTCGGCGACGGCGCGGTCGACGTAGTGGACGGCAACCCTGTCCGCGACGGCGAGCAGCACGAGCAGGACGAGCAGCGAGAGGAGCAACTTCTTCATCGTTCGAGCAGGCGTACGGCGGCGAGGACGACCGGGCCGAGCAGGGCGAACGGCACGAACAGGCTGGTCGGCCGGAGCGCCGCCACCCTCCTCGTCTCGTCGGAGGTGAGCTCCGCGGCGGCGAGGTCGAGGAGCAGGTCGGTGGCGGCGACGGCCGCGGCGGCCGTCAGGCCCAGCAGGGCGGCCTGGTCGGTGGCGAGGTGGTCCTGGGCGGCGACGACGGCGGCCGCGACGCCGGTGCCGAGGGCGAGCAGCAGCCCCGGCCAGGCCCGGGTGGACCCGATCGCGAGGGCGGGCCGGTGCATCACGAGATCGGCGAGACGGCCCGCGGCGAGCGCGACGGCGGCTGCTGCGAGGGCGGTGCGCAATGGCCAGACCCCGTGCGGGGTGCGGGCGGTTGCGGCGAGACCGGCGGCGGCGGTGACCAGCGTGACGGCCACCAGGGTGTCCGCGAGCGACTCGGTGACCCGGCTGCGGTCGCGCCGGGCGAGCTGGTGCAGGAGCCCCAGGACCAGCGCCAGCCCGAGGACGCCGGCGAGGTAGCGGACCCGGCCGTCATCGACGACGACCGTCACGTCCGCGGCGACCGCGGCAGCCATCGCGATGCCGAAGACGCCGACCGCCGCGGGTGCCTCCGCCACGGCGAGGAAGCCGAGCACGCAGAGGACCTGCACGAGGGCGACGCCGCCGAGCAGGGCGTTGTCGTCGAGGTACGCGAGCGCGAGCAGGCCCCCGCCGAGCAGCACGCTGCCCAGCGCCTGCCCGACAATCGCCGGCCGCGCAGCATCCACCCGCTCCGCCACCATGCTCACCTCGGGATCCTCTCAGACGGGCTCGGGAGGGCGTCGGGTAACCTGGCGGAGTTCGCGAGGCAATGGCGCCTCTCCCCGGCTTCCCCAACGAGCCGCCTTCGGAGGTCCGCCCGCATGGCCACGCTGCTTCTTCTCACGAACGCTATGACGCCGTCTGCTGAGGTGCTGCCCGCGCTGGGGCTGCTGGCCCACAGCGTGCGGGTCGCGCCCCTCGAGGTGAGCGCGCTGCTCGACGAGACCGGCGGTCCGACGGCGGACGCCATCCTCGTCGACGCCCGTCGCGACCTGGTGCAGGCCCGCTCGCTGTGCCGGCTGCTGCGCACCACCGGCGTGTCCGTCCCTGTCTTCGCCGTGCTCACCGAGGGTGGACTGGTCGCGCTCACCGCGGAGTGGGGCATCGACGACGTGCTCCTCGACACCGCCGGCCCCGCCGAGGTCGACGCGCGGCTCCGGCTCGCCACCGGCCGCGCCGTCGTCCCCGAGGCCGCGGCGTCCGAGCCGGGCGTCGTCCGGGCCGGCGACCTCACCATCGACGAGGGCACCTACACCTGCAGGCTGCGTGGCCGCGCGCTCGACCTCACCTTCAAGGAGTTCGAGCTGCTGAAGTACCTCGCCCAGCACCCGGGCCGGGTCTTCACCCGAGCCCAGCTGCTGCAGGAGGTGTGGGGCTACGACTACTACGGAGGCACCCGTACCGTCGACGTGCACGTCCGCCGGTTGCGCGCGAAGCTGGGCGCCGAGCACGAGCAGCTCATCGGCACCGTGCGGCACGTCGGCTACAAGTTCGTCACGCAGCCCATCTCGGCGCTGCCTGAGGACGCTGACGTCGCCGCAGCTCAGACCGCCAGCCTGTAGGGCGCCGGCCCGAGGAGCTCGTCGACCTCGCGCCGGTTGCGCAACCGCAGCACCGTCAGGTGCGCGTGCTCCGGCCGCGCGAGCCGCTGCTCCATGACGCGTCGCATCCGGCGGTGGCTGGTGAGCGACAGGAACACCGGGTGGTACGGACGGCCCCAGCCCAGCCAGGTCTCATAGCAGCCCGGCAGCACCTCGGACCGGTGCCGCAGCCGTCGCCAGGTGCGTCGGACTGCCCGCCAGAACGCGATGCCCCACGGCAGGTCGAGCCAGATCAGGGTGTCGGCGGCGGCCCACACCAGGTCGCGGGACTCCGGCACCCCGAAGTCGTCGAGGCACCAGGCGTCTCCGGCGATCGCCGCCTGCAGGTCGTCGATGAACGACGCGCGCAGGGAGTACCCGGGCCCGAAGTAGAGCCGGTCGATCTCGATGTGGTGCGACCCGTGACGGGCGGCGAGCGTCATCGCCACCGAGGTCTTCCCCGACCCGGGCAGGCCGGTCACGAGCAACCGGCGGCCAGGGACGGTCGTCATCGCTGCTGGTCCCCCGGGTTGCTGGATAGTTGAACGCACTAGCGTCGTCCCGGTGACGACCCTGTCCGTGCGCCGAAGACTGTCGCCCGAGGAGGTCGGCGAGGTCAAGGAGCTCGTGCACGCCGTCAAGCTCGCCGACGGCACGCCACCGCTGTCGGACCACGTGCTGCTGCACCTGCCCGGCGGCGGCGACGCCCACGTGCAGCACGTGCTGGCGCGCATCGACGGCCAGCTCGCCGGCTATGCGCACCTCGATGTGACCGACCAGGTGGCAGGGTCCTCCGGAGAGGTGGCGGTGCTGCCGTCGTACCGGCGTCAGGGGGTCGGGCGGAGCCTCGTCGAGCGGGCCCTCACGCTGACGCCCGACGGCCGGCTGCGGCTCTGGGCGCGGTCGGAGAACCCGGCGGCCGCGCGGCTCGCGGAGGCGCTCGGTTTCTCGCGGACGCGGGTGCTGCGGCAGATGCGCCGGCCGCTGTCCGTCCTGCCGGCCGCGGCGCTGCCGTCCGGCGTCACTGTGCGGCCCTTCGTGGTGGGCTCCGACGAGCAGGCCTGGACCGCCCTCAACAACGAGGCCTTTGCCGGACACCCCGACCAGGGCGACTGGTCGGTGGACGAGGTGCTGGTACGGGAGAAGGAGTCGTGGTTCGACCCGGCCGGGTTCTTCCTCGCCGAGCGCGACGGGCGGCTCGTCGGCTTCCACTGGACCAAGGTGCACGGCGCTGACGGCCACGGGCACCCGGCGATCGGCGAGGTGTACGTCGTGGGGGTAGCCGCCTCGGAGCGCGGCACCGGGCTCGGCAAGGGCCTGACGCTGCTCGGGCTGCACCACCTCGCCGACCTGGGGCTGTCGGAGGCGCTGCTGTATGTCGACGAGTCCAACGCCGCGGCCATCGGGCTCTACGAGCGGCTCGGCTTCACGACCTGGTCGAAGGACGTGAGCTGGTCCCGCTGACCCCAGCGTCCTTGTGGGCGCGGGCGGCGTAGATGAGGCCGGCTACCGGGATGAGGGTGGTCATCGCGAAGATGGTGCGGAGCGCACCGCCGAGGCCGAACGGCCGGTCGACCAGCGACAGCAGCAGCCCGAGGGCACCCCCGGCAGCCCAGCCGAGCTGCAGGAACGTCTCCGACTTCGCGAACGCCGAGCCGACCTGGGTCGCGCCGGCATGCGTCTGCAGGGCGGCGTCGAGGGAGTACTTGCCGAGTGACGCACCGAGCCCCACCGACGCGACGGCCACGGCGTTGAACAGCGTGCCGCCGAGCACAGCGGCCGCCCCGCAGGCGAGCATCGGCGCGAGCAGCGCCAGGGCGGTGATGCGTGCGACCCGGGCCGCCGGCAGGCGCGAGGCCAGTGCCGTACCGACGAGACCACCCGCCACGCCCGCGCCGAGCACCAGGGCGGCGTGGAAGACCGAGGCGTGGTGCGCCTTGAGCAGGATCGCGAGGCCGAGGGTCAGCAGTCCGGTCGCGGCGCGCAGCGCGACGGTCGCGACCAGCGGGCGGCGGATGAGCAGCGTGGTGGTGCGCATCGCGAAGGTCTTCCTGGACTCCGTGCGCGGCTCCGGGGGGTCGTCGATCCGCGAGGGCAGCCGCAGGGCGGTGGCCGCGGCCACGAGGAACAGCACGCCCGACACCCGCAGGTCCCACTCCGTGCCGGGGCCTTTCGCCAGCGCGAATCCCACAGCGGCGGCGATGCCCGAGCTCGCGAGCGACGCGATGTTCATGCGCGCATTGGCGGCGACCAGCCCCAGCGCGGGGGGACGGACGCGTACGACGGCAGCGGCGCGGGCCACCGAATAGGCCCGCTGCAGGACCAGGATGACCATCGCCAGCGGATAGAAGCCCAGCGACGCCAGCGACCCCGCCAGCGTCCAGGCGAGCAGGCCGCGACCGAGCGCGGTGATCGCGAGCACGTTGCGGCGGCCGTGCGGGAAGCGGTCGAGCAGCGGGGCGGCCACCGGGATCAGCAGCGAGAACGGCAGCAGCGTCAGCACCAGGTAGAGCGCGATCTTGCCGCGGGCCGCGCCGGCGTCGACCGAGAAGAAGGTGTTGGTCGCCAGCGCGACTGCCACCATCGCGTCGCCGGCGGCGCACAGCGCGTGCGTCGTCAGCAGCGCGGCCAGCCCGCTTCGGCCCGCCCCGTCAGCCTCCGCGGCCGTCCGTACCCGGCGCGCAAACTGCCGGGTGACCCGCACGGCGCCCTTCGCCACGTCGGCGGCGACCTCGGCAGGCGAGGAGTCCTCAGGCACGCCACCATCCTGTCGCAGAACCTCTTGACGGCGTGAGATAACACCGATAACTTACCGACGTTCAGTCATGCGGATCTGGGGGTCCCACGCCATGCTTGCTCGTCTCGCACCCGTCCTCGTCGCCCGCCGGCGTCTCGTCCTCGTGCTGGCCATCGTGTTCCTCGCCCTGGCCGGCGGTCTCGGCGGCTCGGTGGCCAAGGAGCTGTCGGCCGGTGGCTTCACCGACCCCAAGCAGCAGAGCGAGGTGGCCGCCGCCGCCCTGGAGAAGGACTTCGGCACCGGCCCCTCCAACTACCTGCTGCTCGTCACCGCACCGCAGGGCGTCGACAAGGTCGGCGCCGCGGGCACGGCGCTGACCCGTCGGCTGGCCGGCGAGAACGGCGTCAAGGACGTCCAGTCCTACTGGACCGCCGGGCATCCCGAGACGATGCGGTCGCGCGACGGCACGCAGGCCATCGTGCTGGCACGCCTGCAGGGCAGTCAGGACGACGCGGTCAAGAAGGCCAAGGCGCTGGCAGCCGAGTACGACGGGACGTTCCGCGGGCTGACGGTGGCCAGCGGTGGCGAGTTCTCTGTGTATGCCCAGGTCGGCAACACCATCGAGAAGGACATCATCCGGGCCGAGTCCATCGCCATCCCGGTGACCGCGATCCTGCTGGTCCTGGTGTTCGGCAGCGCCATCGCCGCGTCCCTGCCGCTGCTCGTCGGGATGCTGTCGGTGCTCGGCACCTTCCTGTCGCTGCACGTGCTGCACGGGTTCACCGACGTCAGCGTCTACTCCGTCAACCTGGCCACGTCGCTGGGTCTCGGCCTCGGCATCGACTACTCGCTGTTCATCGTGACCCGCTTCCGCGAGGAGCTGCGCAACGGCCACGACGTGCCGAGTGCCGTCCGGGAGTCGATGAGGACGGCCGGCCGCACCGTGCTGTTCTCCGCCGTCACCGTGGCGCTGTCGCTCGCCGCCCTGCTCGTCTTCCCGCTCTACTTCCTGAAGTCGTTCGCCTATGCCGGTGTGAGCGCCGTCGTGTTCGCCCTCATCGGTGCGCTCGTGGTGCTGCCGGCGGCTTTGGCCGCCCTCGGCGAGCGGGTCAACACCCTCGACCTCCGCAAGCCGGTACGACGCGCGCTGCGGATGCAGCCGCCTCGGGTCAAGTCGCTCGACGAAGGCCTGTGGCACCGCATCGCGGTGACGGTCATGAAGCGTCCGGTCGGCGTCGGCACGGCCGTCGTCGTCATCCTGCTGCTCGTCGGTGCGCCGTTCCGCAGCGTCGTGTTTTCGCTGCCCGACGACCGGGTGCTGCCAAAGTCGGCCGGCGCGCAGATGGTGTCGCAGACGTTGCGCGACCACTTCCCCGGCAAGGAGTCCTTTGCGCTGCCGATGATCGTGTCCGGCCCCTCGCCGGCGTCCTACGCCGTCGCGCTGTCCAAGGTCAGCGGTGTCGAGCGCGTCGACGCGACCACCGGCCGCTACATGAACGGCGTGCGGGTGGCGCCCGGCATCCCCTCGTACACAAGGGGTCTGGCCTCCCGGCTGTCGGTCGTCCCCGACGTCGAGCCGTTCGGCCCGCAGGGCGAGGCGCTGGTGGGACGGCTGCGTGCCGTGCCGGCGCCCGCGCCGGTGCTCATCGGCGGTTCGGCCGCGCAGCTCACCGACACCGAGTCGGCACTGCGCCACAAGCTGCCGCTCGCGCTCGGCCTGCTGCTGACCGCGACGTTCGTGCTGCTGTTCCTGTTCACCGGCTCCGTCGTCATCCCGATCAAGGCGCTGCTGCTCAACGTGCTGTCGCTGTCCGCGACGTTCGGGATGATGGTGTGGGTCTTCCAGCAGGGGCACCTCACCGGGCTGATCGGCGATCCGATCGTCACCGGGGCCCTCGACACCACGACGCCCATCCTGATGTTCTGCGTGCTGTTCGGGCTGTCGATGGACTACGAGGTGTTCCTGCTCTCCCGCATCAAGGAGGAGTACGACCTGACCGGCGACAACCAGCACGCCGTCGCCGTCGGCCTCGAACGGACGGGCGCTCTCGTCACCGCCGCTGCGGCGCTGCTCGCGCTGGTCTTCCTGTCGTTCGTGACGAGCAGCATCAGCTTCATCAAGCTGCTCGGTCTGGGCACGGCCATCGCCGTGCTCGTCGACGCCACCCTCATCCGCGGTGCCCTGGTCCCGGCGTTCATGCGCCTGATGGGCCGCGCCAACTGGTGGGCGCCCCGGCCGCTGCGGGCCCTGCACGCGCGCATCGGGCTCGCTGAGGCACACTCGTCGGAAGCCCCGTCAAAGGAACCCGCGCTTGTCTGAACCTCGTCGTCGTGCACCTCGAGGGCAGGGTGCTGCCCTGCGCGGCGAGGTGCTCACGGCAGCCATGGACATCCTGCGCGAGACCGGGTCCGAGGAGGCCATGTCGCTGCGGGCGGTGGCGCAGCGGGTCGGCGTCTCGGTGCCGTCGATCTATCTGCACTTCGCCGACAAGCAGGCGCTGCTCGCCGCGGTCTGCGAGGAGGTCTTCGAGCAGCTGCACGTCGCGCTCAAGGAGGCCGACGCCGACGCCCCCAACCCGTGGGAGGCGCTGCGGGCGCAGGGCATCGCCTATGTGCGGTTCGCGCTGGCCAACCCGGAGCACTACCGGATCGTCATGATGGCCGGACCGTCCCGCGACGACCCTGCCGACGACATCGGCTCGGGGGCGTTCGGCCACCTGCTGGAGAGCGTCGTCGGCTCGATCGGGATCGGGGTCCTGGAGGGCGATCCCATCGAGCTCGGCCTCAAGCTCTGGGCGGCCGCGCACGGCCTCGCCGCGCTGCTCATCAGCAAGCCGACGATGCCGTGGCCCCCGCTCGAGGATCTCATCGACAACACCCTGTGCTTCGCCGCCCTCGGGCTGGCCGCGGCGACCCGCATCGACCCGACCATGCCGGCCGACGAGCTCGTCGCCCGCCTCAACACCCTGCGCTGACCCCAGGTCCCTTCCCTCATGCACAGCCATGCCGCCTGCCCGCGGTCCGCCGAGCGTGCGAGGTGGGCGGACCGGGGTGCCGGCCGTGCATGAGGGAAGGGTGGCGCGGCCGAACAACGGGTACGGCGGGGTCAGACCCCTCAGGAGGACCTCATGAGCCCGACCCGCCGTCTTGCCCGCACGATGCTCGCCGGAGTGTTCGTCTCCGGCGGGGTGAACGCCCTGCGGCAGCCGGGCCTGCGCGCCGAGCTGGTGAAGCAGTCCGGACTGACCGACAAGCTGCCGCCGCAGGTACCCGAGCCACTGCGGACACCGGAGAACATCGTGCGCATCAACGCCGCGGCCGACATCCTCGGCGGCTTGGCCCTGCTGCGGAGCACCACCCCACGGCTCGCGTCGCTCGGGCTGATGGCCTCGCTCGTGCCCACGACCGCAGTGGGGCACGCGTTCTGGACCGAGAAGGACAAGCAGGCACGCGCCCAGCAGCAGCTGCACTTCATGAAGAACCTCGGCATCCTCGGCGGTCTGCTGCTGTCGGCGACCGACACCGGCGGCCGCGAGTCGCTGCCACACGCGGTGGGCCGGCTCTCGCGCAAGGCCAAGCGAAACGCGAAGCGTGCCGGCCAAGCCCTCCCCACGACCTAGCGCACTGGCGCGCGCGTCCCACTAGGGTGCTCCCACGAAAGTTCTTGCGTTCGTGGGGGCGAGCACATGGGACGTTCACCGGAACAGGCGAGGGTCCTTGCCGCGCTCCGTCAGGTCGAGCTGTTCGGCGGGCTGCCTGAGCCCGTCCTGCAGCAGATCGCGGCCGTCTCGCGGCCGCGGGACCTCGCCAAGGGCGAGCTGCTCTGCGACGCGGGTGATGTCGGCGACGCGATGCACGTGCTCATCGCCGGCGCCGTGACCGTCTTCCGCACGGCGTCCGACGGCAAGCGGATCGCCCTCAACGTCCTGCAGCCGCCGGAAGCGCTCGGCGAGATCGCGCTGCTCGACGGGGCGCCGCGCGCCACGTCAGCCGAGGCGACCGAGCCCAGCGTCGTCCTGACCTTGTTGCGTCAGGAGTTCCTCGCGCTGCTGAGCGAGCAACCCGCAGTGCTCGAGCCGGTCGTGCGCCGGCTCGGGACCATGATGCGGCGACTCTCCGAACAGGCCGCCGACCACGTGCTCCTCGACCTCGCCGGCCGCGTGGCGAAGACGCTGCTCCGGCTTGCGACGCCAGGATCGCCACCGGTGGTGGCGATCACGCAGGCGCGGCTCGCCGAGATGAGCGGCGGCACCCGGCAGAGCGTCAACCAGGTCCTCGGCGGCTTCGCGCAGCGCGGTCTGGTCCACCTCGAGGGCAGGCGGATCCTGCTCACCGACCTACCCGGCCTTCGCCGCCGGGCCCGTCCCGTGCGCGCTAGCCCGTCTGCGCCTTGATCCCGGCCAGCAGCGGAGCGCCATCGGTCTGCTGCGACGCCGGCGGGGCCGTGACGGTGACCGCCGTGCCGAACGCATAGCGCTCGACCGTCGTCGTGACGTGAGCGGTGACGGTCTTGATCGTCACGTCGACCGACTCGACCATCTTCACCAGCCGGTCCTGGCCGTCGACCCACGCGTCGAACGGCAGCGATGTGACGCCGCTGTCGACGAGCTTCTGGACGGCCGGCTTCGCGAGGCCCCCGAGCTTCGCCAGGTGCGCCGCGTCCAGGGCGATGGCTCCCTTGTAGTGGGTGGCACTGGCCCCCCGGACCTGCTCGGTGCCCACCTTGGTCACGTGATTGTCGGCCGCGAGGAGCACCTGCGTCGAGTCGCTCGGGCTGGCGCTGCCGGCCAGCGAGGTGCCGACGAGCTGGGAGAGCGTCAGGACGTACCAGGTCGACTGGCCCGGAACCTTCAGATAGAGCTTGCCCCCGGTGACGCGCTCCTGGATCCGGCTGGAGCCGACCGTCAGCACCATCGAACCGACGTTGCCGTCGAAGGCGCCGGTGCCCGCGATCGTGACCGCGGTGCCCGGCGTCTTGGTCACGATCGACAGGTCGACCTTGGACGAGGTCGCTGAGCTCTTGGTGACGGAGGAGCGCAGCACCGCCCCGTAGTCCTGGCTGAGGACGGTCTGCTTCGGCGACCCGCCGCAGGCAGCGGCCAGCAGCAGAGCGGCGACGGGCAGTGCGATGAGGGATCGGCGCATCCCGACACTGTGGCACGCTCCGTCGCGTTGCTGGGCAAGGTGGTGCGTATGCCCCAGCACGCCCCTGCGGACCAGAGTCAGCGGTCCAGCCGGTCGACGGCTGCCGCGAGCTCGTGGTCCTTTGCCGTGATGGCGCCGCCCTGGTCGTGAGTGTTGACAGCGAGGGTCACGGTGCGCCACCGGACGTCGATGTCGGGGTGGTGGTCCTGCGCCTCGGCGACCTCCGCGACCCGCGCGACGAAGGCGATGGCGGCAGGGAACGACGCCAGCTCGAAGGTGCGCGTCAGCTTGCCGTCGCGCTCCTCCCAGGTCATGCGGCTGCCTTCATCGCCGCGATCGAGTCGTCGGTGCAGCTGTCCCAGAAGCCGCCGACCACGTCCTCCACCTGGGAGAACGACTCGGCTGCATACAGCAGGTCCTGGTAGACGGTGATGTCGTAGTCGGTCGTGCCCATGGCGACGACGTCCAGCGGCTTGATCGTCATGCCGCGGAACTCCTCGATCTCACCGGGGCTCGAGAGGATCCCCGCGCCGTACGCCTTCAGCTCGCCTTCCTGCATCACCACTCCGAACTCGAGGGTGAACCAGAAGACCTTGCTGATGAACTGCAGGGCCTCGTCGGTTTCGACCCGGTTGGTCGCGCGGCCGGCCGCCTCGTAGAGCCGCGTGAAGCGCGGGTCGGCGAGGGTGTTGCCGTGGCCGACGACCTCGTGCAGCACGTCGGGCTCGGGCGTGTTGAGCGGGACGGAGTGGTGGCGGACGTACTGGGTGCTCCAGAAGGCCTTGTCGGCAAGGGATCCGTAGAAGTCCCGGAGCGGTACGAGACCCGCGGCGGGGCGGTAGGTGTAGCCGGTGAGCGGTGCCAGCAGGTCGCTGACGTGGGCGAGCTGCGGGATGTGGTCGGTCGGGAGGCGGAGCGCCTCCTTGCCGTCGAGGAACTCCTGGCAGGCGTAGGCCCGGTGCTTCGCGACCAGGTCCTCGCTGACGACGCGCCACACCTCGTGCTCGGCGTCGGTGTAGTCGGCGACGGGGACCATGTCGCCCGGGGTCCAGCGGCTGGCGAGGGTCGCCAGGGCGTCGCGGCGAGCGCGGTACTCGGGGTCGGCGAAGCCGGGGTGACCCTTGCCGAGCTGCACCTGCAGCGTGCCGTCGTCGTGCGCGACCACCGGGGCGAAGTACTGCGCTTCCTCGAACATGGCCCCATTGTGGCGGCTTGTACGGCCTGGGCACAGGTCTGCTGGACGAGTTGCTGCACCTGAGAGCTGTTCAGGGCAGGATGTCTTGCCATGGACGCTGTTGACCGAGCCCTTCTGGACGTTCTGCGGGCCGACGCTCGGGTGTCGGTCCGCGAGCTGGCCGCGCAGGTCGGGGTGTCCCGCGCCTCGGCGTACTCCCGGCTCGCCCGGCTCCGCGCGTCGGGCGTCATCCGCGGGTTCACCGTGGACATCGACCCGACCGCCCTGGGGCTGGGGCTGCCCGCCTACGTGCACGTGCGGATCAAGCAGAACACGTGGAAGACGTTCCGCGAGAAGGCGTGGGCGCTCGAGGAGGCGGTCCACGTCGCCCTGGTCGCCGGCGACTTCGACTGCGTGCTGCTCGTGCGCTGCCGCGACGCCGAGCACCTGCGCTCGCTGGTGCTCGAGAAGGTGCAGGCCCTGCCCGAGGTGCTCGCGACCCAGACCGTCCTCGTCTTCGAGGAGCACTCCGGCTGACCCGGTCACCGGGAAACCTCATGGATGCGGTTTCCCGTGCGCTCAGGACCGATGCGCAAGCCCCGCCGGGCACCGCCATCCATGAGGGTCCACGAGGACCCCGGCGGTCAGAGGCGAGCGAGCTGCTTGCGAAAGCGACGGACGACAAGGGCTCGGGAGGCGCAACGCGCGCAGAACGCGCCGGCAGCGGCGCAGCAACACCAGGGGGTCACACCCGGCACTCTGCGATGTGACCGCCGTCACGTCAACCACCGCCCGGCCCGGTCCGTTGTCCGTCGCGACAGGGCTCAGCCGTCGAGGAGCTGGGCGACCCGGTACGGGACCTCTGCCGTCAGGCTGATCACCGTCGACGTGCGCGCCACCAGCTGCGTGGACGTGATGGCGTCCAGGACCCGCTGCAGGTCGGCGTGGTCGCGCGCCACGATGCGGCACAGCAGATCGCCCTGGCCGCTGGTCGTGTGCGCCTCGAGCAGCTCGGGGATCGAGAGCAGGTGCTCCCGGATCCGGGCGATGCCGTGGCCCTGGTGCACCTCGAGCGTGGCGAACGCCATCACGCCGTAGCCCATCGCGCCCGGGTCGACCGTCGGCGCCCAGTCCTGGAGCACCCCGTCGCGCTCGAGCCGCGCGATGCGGGCCTGCGCCGTCCCCCGGGCGACCCGCAGCCGGCGCGAGGTCTCCAGGACACCGAGCCGCGGCTCGGTGAGCAGCAGCCGCAACAGGGAGCGGTCCAGGGCATCGAGACTGGTCATGTTGTCCAGTCTGACAGCCCTCCGACTGGTCCGTCTGCACACGCTGACCAGATCCTCGTCCCTCGCTTGCGCAGCGGAGCGTGCGGAGGCAGCGTTGTTCGCATGACGACGCCTGACGACTTCCCGCTCGACGGCTGGGACCACATCCGCTTCGTGGTCGGCAACGCGCGCCAGGCGGCGCACTTCTACGCAACCGCCTTCGGCATGAACCTTCTCGCCTACCGCGGCCCGGAGACCGGCAGCCGCACCCATGCCGAGTACCTCCTCGAGTCCGGGGGCGCCCGGTTCCTCATCACGGCACCGGTCGTCGCGGGCACTGCCGACGGCGAGCACCACGCCCGGCACGGCGACGGCATCGTCGACGTCGCGCTGCGCGTCTCCGACGTCGAGCGCGCCTACCAGCTCGCGATCGAGCGCGGCGCGATCGGCCTGCAGGAGCCCACGGTCGCCGAGGACGAGCACGGCAAGGTCATCACGGCCGCGATCCAGACCTACGGCGAGACCCGCCACACGCTGGTGCAGCGCACCGACTACAGCGGTCCGTTCCTGCCCGGCTTCGTCGCCCGCGAGGGCCTGGTCGCCAAGCCGGAGAAGCGCTTCTTCCAGGCCATCGACCACGTCGTCGGCAACGTCGAGCTGGGCAAGATGGACACCTGGGTGGCCTTCTACAACAAGGTCATGGGCTTCGTGAACATGAAGGAGTTCGTCGGCGACGACATCGCGACCGAGTACTCCGCGCTGATGTCCAAGGTCGTCAGCGACGGCTCGTTCAAGGTGAAGTTCCCCCTCAACGAGCCAGCCGTCGGCAAGAAGAAGTCGCAGATCGACGAGTACCTCGAGTTCTACGGCGGCCCGGGCGTGCAGCACATCGCGTTGGCGACGAACGACATCGTCCGCGCAGTCCGTGAGATGCGCGCCCGCGGCATCGAGTTCCTCGACACCCCCGACAGCTACTACGACGAGCTGGGCAACTGGGTCGGCGACACCCGCGTCCCCCTCGAGGAGCTCCGCGAGCTGAAGATCCTGGCCGACCGCGACGAGGACGGCTACCTCCTGCAGATCTTCACCAAGCCGGTGCAGGACCGGCCGACCGTCTTCTTCGAGCTCATCGAGCGGCACGGCTCGCTCGGCTTCGGCAAGGGCAACTTCAAGGCCCTGTTCGAGGCGATCGAGCGCGAGCAGGCAAAGCGAGGCAACCTCTAGGCCATGGCGTACTACCGGTCGGTCGGCGAGGTTCCCCGC
>JAODND010000043.1 GCA_025465465.1 Frankiales bacterium
GGTGATGCAGATCAACCCGACCGCGACGGTCGTCATCAAGTCGACGGTCCCGGTCGGCTTCTGCGCCAGGATGCGGCAGGTGCACCCCGGCGCGAGCATCATCTTCAGCCCCGAGTTCCTGCGCGAGGGGCGGGCCCTGCACGACAACCTGCACCCGTCCCGCATCATCGTCGGCGAGCGCGGGGAGCGCGGGCAGCGCTTCGCCGACCTCCTCCTCGAGGGTGCCGTCGACAAGAGCGCGCCGGTGCTGCTGACGGACTCCACCGAAGCCGAGGCGGTGAAGCTGTTCGCCAACACCTACCTAGCGCTGCGCGAGGACTACTTCAACGAACTGGACACCTACGCCCTGACACACGGTCTCAACACCGGCCAGATCATCGAGGGCGTGGGCCTCGACCCCCGCATCGGCAACTACTACAACAACCCGTCGTTCGGGTACGGCGGCTACTGCCTGCCCAAGGACACCAAGCAGCTGCAGGCGAACTACACGGACGTGCCGCAAAACCTCATCAGCGCGATCGTGGACGCCAACACCACGCGCAAGGACTTCATCGCCACCGACATCCTGCGCCGCGCGCCAGCCACGGTGGGCGTCTACCGGCTGATCATGAAGACCGGGTCGGACAACTTCCGCTCCTCCTCGATCCAGGGCGTCATGAAGCGGATCAAGGCCAAGGGGATCCCGGTGATCATCTACGAGCCCGCCTTCGAGGGCGATGCCTTCTTCAACTCGGAGGTCGTCCACGATCTCGAGGAGTTCAAGAAGCGCTCCGACGTGATCATCGCGAACCGTCGTGACGAGGAGCTCGACGACGTCGGCGACAAGGTCTACACGCGCGACATCCAGGGTCGCGACTGAGGGGGTGCCTCCACTTCTTGACATCGGCGCCGTCCCCCAAGGCTCCCTGCACGCTCAGCACGGCGCCGGTCAGGGCTGGGATCGGTGAACAAGTGGAGGGACCCCCCTACGAGTGAAGGGACGTCACCGTGATGGAACCCTCCGTTGAGGCTCTGTTGTCGATGCAGACGTGGGCCGTCGTCGGGCTCTCCTCCAACCGCTCCCGGGCGGCCTGGGGCGTCGCGGAGTTCCTGCAGCGCAAGGGAAAGCGCATCGTGCCGGTGCACCCCGCGGTCGAGATCGTCCACGGCGAGCAGGGCTATGCCTCCTTGACCGACATCCCGTTCGCGGTCGACGTGGTCGACTGCTTCGTCCGCTCGTCCCTGGTCGGTCCGGTGGTCGACGAGGCGATCGCGATCGGGGCGAAGGGGGTCTGGATGCAGCTCGACGTGATCGACGACGAGGCAGCAGCACGGGCACGGGACGCGGGCCTGACCGTCGTCATGGACCGGTGCCCGAAGATCGAGTGGCGGTCCTGAGCCGACCCTACGGGGACTCCCTTCCCGCGTGCACACGGCAGCGGAGGACATTGGGCTCGCTGAGCGTGGGCAAGGCCTGACGCGAGCCTGGCCTGTGCATGAGCGAAGGGGTGCTAGCGCTGGCGGGCGAGGCCGAGCTCGTGGGGGCGATGGTCGGGAAAGACGGTGCCGAGGACGCGGGCGCCACCCAGCCGGCGGTGCACCAGCTCACCGAGGACGTCGCGGTAGTCGGTGGTGGCCTGCAGGTCGCCGTTGTCGAGCTGCCTGGCGCCGAGTCCGGGCCAGCGGCCGTACACCCGGCCACCGCGAATGCCGCCGCCGAGCACCAGCATCGCCGAGCCGTGGCCGTGGTCGACGCCGCTGCTGCCGTTCTGAGCCACCCTGCGACCGAACTCCGAGACCGTGACGATCGTGGTGCCGCCGAGCAGCGGGCCGAGGTCACGCGCAAAGGCCGCGAGCCCGCGGGCCAACGAGGAGACCTGGTCGTGGAGGTATCCACTGGTCGCCACCCCCATGCCCTCATGGGTGTCCCAGCTGCCGGTCGCGTCGACCGTGGCGACCTCGAGGCCGAGCCCTGCCCGCGCGATCTCGGCGATCTGCTTGAGGCCGCTGCCGAAGCTGTCGTTCGGGTAGCTCACACCCGCACGCGGCACGTAGGTCTTGTCGCGGTACGGCGCCAGCCGGCGCAGCGCGTCGAGGGTGCCGCGGGCGGCGACCGCGTTGGGACCGGCGATCCCGTCGTACATCTGCGCCAGGGCCGTCTCGGTGCGGTGCGTCGCAGTCTTGGCGACCTGGACCCGCAGCTCCGACACGGAGTTGAGGGCCAGGGCCGGGACGCCACCGCGAAGGGTGCCCGGCGGATAGCCGATCGCCATCGCCGGGAAGTCGGCCGCCGACAGCCCGCGCGCGGTCATGAGCCGGTCGACCCAGCCGGTCTGCGTGCCGTTGGCGAGGTTGACTCCGCGCTCCATCGCATCGGTGGCCTCGAAGTGCGAGCGGGTGCCGTCGGAGTCGCCGACCGCGTGCACCACGGCGAGCTGCCGGTTGTGCCAGTAGGGCACCAGGGGCGCGAACGCCGGGTGCAGACCGAAGTGGCGGTCGAGCTTCACCGCCTGCGAGGGCTTCACCGCGATGTCCGGGCGGGCGGCGAGGTAGTTGTGGTCGGCGATCGGCGGGACGAGCGACAGCCCGTCCGCGCCGCCCCGCAGCGACACGACGACGAGCAGGTCAGTGTTGTGACGGTCGGCGGCGAAAGCCATCCGGGGAGCGGCAAGCTCGAGGGCACCGAGGCCACCGAGGACGCCCGCGCCGGTGAGCAGCCGGCGACGCGTGCAGACCAGGTCCTGGCACTCGTTCATCGGACCAGTGCCTCCGGGGATGAGAGCAGCAGCGCGGCCACCGGCAGGGCCAGCCCGTGGGCCGCCGAGGCGTCGACGACGTGGCTGGCCTTGAGCCCCACACCGGTCAGGACCGCGCGCTTCAGGCCGGCCCGCGGCGTGCTGCTGAGCAGCACCTGTGAGAGTCGGTCGACGAGTCCGCCGGCGGTCGTCGGCACGGGGGCACCGACCAGAGCGGTGGCGTCGAGGGGCTGCAGACCGTGGTAGCCGCCGCGGACCAGCGTCTGGACGCTGTTCCAGCGGGCGAGCATCGTCGCCGTCGAGGCATAGGCGCTGGTGCTGTCGGGGTAGCCGTTGGGAGGTGACCACTCGAAGGGCGCCTGGCCGAGCTGCCGCAGCGCGGAGGCGATCGACGCGCCGTTGGTCGTGAGATCGGGCGAGGCCTGCACCCCGAGGGCGCGCACGCACTGCACGAACCACTCGAAGGGCCGCTGCGCCTTCTGGCCGGCCGAGTGCTGGAACTCGTGGGAGCCCACGATGTGCTTGATGACAGGGACGATCTGCGTGCCGTGTGCCCGGTAGACGGCGGCGGAGCTGGCGACCAGGCCGGCCGGAGGGGCATCGCTGACCAGCCGGCGGACCAGCTTGGTGGCGATCCGGTTGGCCGTCATCGGGTGGTGCGCCAGGTAGGACACCAGCGACAGGGCGACCGCCTTGCCGTTGCTCTGGTCGCGGTTGGGATGCGACCAGCCCATGACGCGGACGGGCCCGACGTGGTGCCAGCTGGGCTGGTAGGTGAACCCTCCGGTGGTCTCGTCGACGGACAGCCCGGTCAGCGCGAGGGCGGCGTTGTGCACGTCGCGCTGGTGGTAGCCGCCCTTGACGCCGACGGTGTGCAGCTCGAGCAGCTCCCGGGCGTAGTTCTCGTTGGGGTTGTTGCCCCGGGAGTAGGCCTGGTCGAGGTACAGCAGCATGGCGGGGCTCTGGGCGCTGGCGGCGAGCATGTCTGCGAACGCCCCGAGGGCGTGCTTGCGGATGACCGTGTAGTCGTCGACGACCTTGTGCTGCGGGAAGGGCGGGCCATAGATGGACAGATGGTTGGTCCAGAGCTCGACCATCAGCTCGTAGAGCTGGTTGTCGCCGAACGCGGCCCGGGCGAAGGTCTGCACCTGCAGGTCCGTGATGCCGTAGTGGCCCAGGTCGTTCATGACCGGCCCCGAGACAGCCGGCGGCAGCGGCGCCGAGCTCAGACCGGTGCCGTGCAGCGTCGCGCCGACGTCGATCGCGCCCGAGAGCTGCTCGTTCACCCACGCACTGACCCCGACCTTGCGCACGTGCGCCACGAGGTCCGGCGTGGCGCCGAAGGTGAGCCGGCGCACGGCGTGCAGCACCGGGTCGTGCGTGACCGGCAGCGGCTGCGTCGACCGGCTCGGGCTGGCGGCCTCAGACACCTGTGCGGCGAGCACTCCGACGGCAGCGGCACCCGCGACGGAGCCCGTGAGCATGGCGCGGCGGCTCGGCTGTGCAGTCACCCGTGTCACCTCGAGGGGAGATCGGCGTTGCCCCGGACAACGCACGAAGGCGACAAAGGTAACGGACTTCCCGAACCAGGGCGAAGCGGCGGGTCGTCGGTGTTTCAGCCCTGTGAGTGCAGGCGTTTCTGCAGCGCCGCGTCCTTTGCCCGGGCCTGGTCGGCCAGTGCCGCCTGGAAGTCGCGCATCCGCTGGAGCAGGTGGGTGTCGGACGACGCGAGGATGCGCACGGCGAGCAGCCCGGCGTTGCGCGCCCCGGCGACCGAGACCGTGGCGACGGGTACCCCCGCCGGCATCTGCACGATCGAGAGCAGCGAGTCCATCCCGTCCAGGTGCTTGAGCGGCACGGGCACGCCGATCACCGGGAGCGGGGTCATCGACGCCACCATTCCGGGCAGGTGCGCCGCCCCGCCGGCGCCGGCGATGACGACCCGCAGTCCGCGGTCGGCTGCGGCGGCGGCGTAGTCGAGCATGTCGACGGGCGTGCGGTGAGCGGAGACGACGTGCACCTCGTGCGGCACCTCGAACTCCTTGAGCGCCTCCGAGGCGCCCTCCATCGTGGGCCAGTCGCTGTCGCTGCCCATGATGATGCCGACTAGGGGGTCAACCACTGGCCCGTCCTCAGGTAGTGCGCGCCCGCACGTGCGCGGGCGCCCGTCTCGTCGAGATCATCCCCTAGCGCGGTGACGTGCCCGATCTTGCGGCCGGGCCGGACCTCCTTGCCGTACAGGTGGACCTTCAGCGCCGGGTCGTGGGCGAACAGCAGGTGCAGGCGCTTGTCGAGCTCGGGGTCGCCCTCGCCGCCCAGCAGGTTGGCCATCACGACGACAGGAGCGGTCAGCGTCGTCGTACCGAGGGGGTAGTCGAGCACCGCACGCAGGTGCTGCTCGAACTGGGAGGTGCGGGCGCCCTCGATGGTCCAGTGGCCGGAGTTGTGCGGGCGCATGGCGAGCTCGTTGACCAGGAGCCCCTCGGCCGTCTCGAAGAGCTCGACGGCCAGCACCCCGACGACCCCGAGGGCGTCCGCGAGGCGCAGCGCGAGCCCTTGTGCCTCGACCGCCAGGTCGTCCGACAGCCCGGGGGCGGGGGCGACGACCTCGACGCAGATGCCGTCGGCCTGCACGGTCTCCACGACGGGCCACGCCGCGGCTTGTCCGTAGGGCGACCGGGCCACCACGGCCGCGAGCTCCCGCAGCAGCGGCACCTTCTGCTCGACGAGCAGCCGGACCCCGCTGGCCAGCACGGTGGCGGCGTCGGCGGCCGAGTCGACGATCCAGACGCCCTTGCCGTCGTATCCCCCGGTCGCTGCCTTGAGCACCACCGGCCAGCCGTGCTCGGTCGCGAAGGCGTCGAGGTCCGCCGCGGTCGAGACCGCCGCGAAGGGCGGGACGGGGACGCCGAGCTCGCGCAGCCGCTGCCTCATCACGAGCTTGTCCTGCGCGTGCAGCAGCGCGGCCGACGACGGCAGGACGGTGTGGCCCCGCTCCTCCATCGCGCGGATGAGGTCGCCCGGGACGTGCTCGTGGTCGAAGGTCACGACCTCGCACCCCTCGGCGAAGTCGAGCAGGTCCTGCTCCGACGTGTGCGAGCCGACCACGACGTTGCTGGCCACCAGGGCGGCGCTGTCGTGCGACGCGTCCGCCAGCACCCGCAGCGACAGGCCCAGCGCGATCGCGGCCTGGTGCGTCATGCGGGAGAGCTGGCCGCCCCCGACCATCCCGACGACCGGCAGGTCCATCGCACCCCTGATGGCCGCCCGAACCGTCACCCGAGCAGCCTTCTGGACAACCGCGCCACGGTCTCCTCGTCGACGCCGATCGTCATGGCGAGGCCGTGGACGCCGCCGTAGGTCGCGTCGACGCGGTCGAGGAAGCGCTCCATGTTGGCGCCGTGCAGGCGGAAGGACTCGGGGGTACGGCGGGCCATGTCGTCGTGGTAGAGCTCGGACGAGAGCAGCCGGTCGCGGACCGCCATGATCCGCTCGTCCGTCAGGACGTAGTCGGCGACGACGGCGCTGCGGGTGACGCCGACGAGGGACAGCGCGAGCGCGCACACGACGCCGGTGCGGTCCTTGCCAGCCGCGCAGTGCACGAGGACGGCACCCGACCGGGGGTCGGCGATGGTCCGCAGCGCCGTGGCGATCGCGTCGGGCGCGTGGTTGACGTAGTCGATGTAGAAGTGGTCCATCGCCTCGTCGCCGGCCTCCTCGTGCGGGATGGCCTTCTCCACGACATCCTCGGCGCGGGCCTCGAAGCCGTGCGGGATGAGGTCGAGGTGCACGTGCGTGACGTCCGTCTCGCGCAGTGGGCCGGGACCGATGATGTCGAGCTCCGCACCCGTGCGCATGTCCAGCACGGTGCGCAGGCCGTGCTCGCGCAGCACGTCGAGGTCCTTCGGCGTCAGGTCCTGCAGGTTGTCCGACCGCAGCAGCACCCCCGACCTGGTCACCCGGCCGTCGACGGTCGGGAGACCGCCGAGGTCGCGTGCGTTGACAGCGCCTTCGAGCTCCAGCCAAGTCACAGGATGACTCTATTAGCCTGGTCAGGTGCTCAGCTCCCTGCAGGACCGGCTGCGCCCGGTCGCCTCGGAGCTGTTCAAGTTCGTGGTGGTGGGCGGCTTCTGCTTCGTGCTCGACACCGTCCTCGCCAACCTGTTCCACTTCACGCTGCATCTCGGACCCACCACGTCCAAGACGCTGTCGACGGTCATCGCGACCGGGGTGTCCTACGTCGGGAACCGGCTGTGGTCGTTTGCGCACCGCGTCGACGACGACCGCGGGCACGGCCAGGACGTCACCGTCTATGCGCTCATCAACGTCGTCGGGCTGGTCATCACGCTCATCCCCGTCGACGTCGCGCACTATGCGCTGGGCGAGACCAGCAAGCTGGCGTTCAACGTGAGCCAGGTCCTCGGCACGCTCGTCGCGACGGTCTTCCGGTTCTGGGCCTACCGCCGCTGGGTGTTCGGCGCCGACCCCGACCACGCGGAGCGGGCGGCGCTCGTCTAGGCCTCCCGGCGGACTTCCCGACGGACGAGGTACGGCGTGAGGGCGCGGTAGCCCCGTACGGCGCGGCGCTGCAGCTGCGTGACGACGAAGCCGTCGGCGAGCTCCCCCGCCACCTGCTTGTCCACGAGCAGGCTGCCGGGGCGGGCCTCGCTCGACAGCCGGGACGCGAGGTTGACCGGCTCACCGAAGACGTCGCCGAGCCGGACCAGCACAGGGCCGCAGGCCACGCCGCCCCGCACCGAGGGCAGGTCCTCCTCAGCTTCGTGCTGCTCGACCGTGTCGAGCGCGACACCAACCGCGTCGATCGCGCGGTCGGTGGTGTAGAGCACCCCGTCGCCGAGGGTCTTGATGACGCGGCCACCGGCGTTCGTGACCCGCAACGAGGTGGCTCGCTCGAACCGTTCCAGGGTCCGCTCCAGCTGGCTGGCGTCCCACGTCCGTGAGGACTTCGTGAACCCGACCAGGTCCAGGAAGCCGACCGCGAGCACCGGCATGCCGTGCTCGCGGACCGTCGCGATGGAGCGCTGCACCGCGGCCGCGAACTGCCGCCGCCACATGAAGACGACGAGGTGGTCGAGCTTGGGCAGCACCTCGTCGGCGCGGGTGGCGAGCTCCGCCAGCGCGTCGTCGACCTCCAGCCCCGCAGAGCGAGCGCGCAGCACGTCGACCTGGGCCTCGGCCAGCCGCGCCAGCGACTGGCCCATGGCCCGCGCCATGACGAGCGTCGTGTCGAGGTCGACGATGCCCAGCTCGAGCAGCTCGGATGCCGTGGTGAGCGCCGCGACATCGCGGTGGGTGAAGGCCTTCTCGCCGTAGGGGATCTCCGGGAAGCCCATCGCCGACCACACGTCCCGGGCGACGTCGGCGGGAACGCCGGACAGTCGCTCGACGTCCGCGCGGTCGAGGGTCAGCGGCTCACCGAGCAGCACGGCATCGAGGTCTTCCACGGGTGCAACCTAGTGCTCCGAGGCGTACCGTCAGGGCAGTGACAGGTCGCCAGAAGGCCTACTACGGGATCCGGGCCGGAGCCCTGCTCATCTTCGTCCTGGCAGCGCTGGTCATGCCGCGGGGGGTCCCAGCCGGGCTGGCTGCCGGAGCCGCCGGGATCATCGGCCTGCTGACCTGCATCGGCGTCAACGCCGGCGGGCCCGGCGAGCGGGCCGGGGCTCTGGAGCAGGGCGTCCGCTACGAGCAGGCCCGCGCTCCGCAGGGCGACTGGCCGCCGTACCCCGACGACAAGGTGGTCGAGGGCGAGGTGCTCAAGGAGCCGTAGGTGCGAGGCCGCCCGGGCTCTGCTGATCGACCAGGTCGTAGACGACGCGCTGCACCTTCTCCACCTTGGGGATGTCGGTCAGCGTCACCTGACCCCGCTCCCCTGCCGACTCGACGACGAGCGTCCCGCAGCCGAGCAGCCGCTCGAACAACGAGTGGTGGAAGCTGACGTCGTTGATGCGCGCGAGCGGGATGTCGCGGCCCTGCCGGCCGAGCACACCGCTGCGCATCACGACCCGCTCCGACGTGACGACGAAGTGCGTGGTCCGCCACTTCAGCAGCGGCACCACGAAGAACCCGAGGAGCAGCAGCAGACCGAGGCCGACGACGACCCAGTTCGCGGTGGTGGAGTAGCCCTGCGCGAGCAGGAACCCGGCGAGCGCCAGGATGCCGAGCAGCTCGAGGAAGGGCAGGAACATGACCTTCCAGTGGGGGTGCAGGTCGAGCACGACCGACTCGCCCTCGCCCAGCAGCTTCTGCGGGTACGCCATGCCCGGACTATCTCAGGTGGACCACGTCCCCGGCTGCATAAGGGCTTCCGTCGACGACGAGTCGGCCGTCGTCGTCGATGGCTTGCGCCATCCCCGTGACCGACCGGCCGCCTGGCAGCTCCAGCCGCACCGCACGACCCAGCGTGCTGCACAGTGCCCGGTACGACGACCGCGTGTCGTCGCCGAGGGCGTCGGCGATGCCCCGCAGCAGCGCTCTCAGGACGGTGTCACGATCGGTGGTGGTCGCTCCCTCGAGGACCAGCGACGTTGCTTCGGGCACCGGTAGCTCGTCACGCCGCGTCGTGACGTTGAGCCCGATGCCGAGGACCACGGCACCATCCACGGCCTCGGCGAGCATCCCGCAGACCTTCCTGTCCGCGATGAGCAGATCGTTGGGCCACTTGAGGACGGCGTCGACCTCGCACTGCCGGCGCAGGGCCTGCGCGACACCCACCCCGGCGAGCAGCGGCACCCAGCTGAGCGGGCCGCTCGGGCGGACGAGGACGCTGAACGTGAGCCCGGCGCGCGCCGGGCTGGCCCAGGTCCGGTCGAGCCGGCCGCGGCCCTGCGTCTGCTCCTCCGCGACGACCACGAGGCCGTGCGCGTCGCCGGCCCGGGCCCGCTCCGCGACCACCGCGTTGGTGGAGCCGGTCGATTCGAGCACCTCGACGCGGTAGCCGTCGGGCTCCAGCGCGCGGGTCAGCGCATCGCCTCGCAGCGGCGGGCGGTCGAGGTCGCCGTACATGCCTGCATAGTGCCCCGATAGCCTCTCCCGCGTGACGGCAGAGCGCTTTGAGGACAACGGCCCGGACATCCACACGACAGCCGGCAAGCTCCAGGAGCTGCAGGCCCGCGTCGAGAAGTCCCTCCACCCGGGCTCGGAGGCGGCGCTGGAGAAGCGGCACGCCAAGGGGCAGCAGACGGCGCGTGAGCGCATCGAGGCGTTCCTCGACCCAGGCTCGTTCACCGAGACCGACGCCCTCGCGCGGCACCGCGCCCGCGACTTCGGGCTGGAGAAGAACCGGCCCATCGGCGACGGCGTCATCACCGGCTTCGGCACGGTGGACGGCCGCCCGGTCTGCATCTTCAGCCAGGACGCGATGGTCTTCGGCGGTGCCCTCGGCGAGGTCTACGGCGAGAAGATCGTGAAGGTCATGGACCTCGCGCTCAAGACCGGCTGCCCGGTCGTCGGGATCAACGAGGGCTCCGGCGCCCGGATCCAGGAGGGGATCATGGGCCTGGCGCTGTACGGCGACATCTTCTACCGCAACGTCATGGCGTCGGGCGTCGTCCCGCAGATCTCGCTCATCCTCGGCAACTGCGCCGGCGGGCACGTCTACAGCCCGGCCCTCACCGACTTCAACCTCATGGTCGACGGGGCCAGCGCGATGATGATCACCGGTCCGGACGTCATCAAGACCGTCACCGGCGAGGACATCTCGATCGAGGATCTCGGTGGAGCGCGGGCGCACAACTCCAAGAGCGGGGTCGCGCACTTCATGAGCCAGGACGAGGAGGAGGCCCTCGAGCTGGCCAAGACGCTGCTGTCCTACCTGCCGTCCAACAACCTGTCCGAGCCGCCGGTCTTCGACGGCCCTGACGTGCTGGAGGAAGAGCTGCTGACGTCGCTGAACAGCTTCATCCCGGACAGCAACAACGCGCCGTACGACATGCACACGGTCATCGAGGCGGTCATCGACGACGGCGACTTCCTCGAGGTGCAGCAGCTCTGGGCACCGAACATCATCGTCGGCTTCGGTCGCATCGAGGGCCGGTCGGTCGGCGTCGTCGGCAACAACCCGATGCAGTTCGCGGGCACCCTCGACATCGATGCGTCGGAGAAGGCGTCCCGGTTCGTGCGCACCTGCGACGCCTTCAACATCCCGATCCTGACCTTCTGCGACGTGCCGGGCTTCCTGCCGGGCGTCGGCCAGGAGCACGCCGGGATCATCCGGCGCGGGGCCAAGCTGCTGTACGCGTACTCCGAGGCGACCGTCCCCAAGGTCACCGTCATCACGCGGAAGGCCTACGGCGGCGCCTACGTCGTGATGGGCTCCAAGCACCTCGGCGCCGACGTCAACCTGGCATGGCCGACGGCCCAGATCGCCGTCGTGGGTGCGCAGGGCGCGGTCAACATCGTGCGCCGCAAGGACATCGCGGCGGCCGACGACCCCGAGGCCGCGCGAGCCGCGTTCATCACGGAGTACGAGGACACCTTCGCCAACCCCTACATCGCCGCCGAGCGCGGCTTCGTCGACGCGGTCATCGAGCCGGCGCAGACCCGCCTCGAGATCGCCAAGGCACTGCGGCTGTTGAAGAACAAGCGCGAGACGCTGCCGCCCAAGAAGCACGGAAACATCCCGCTCTGATGACGACCTTGCGGGTGGTGCGCGGCGACGCGACCGCGGAGGAGCTGGCGGCCGTGGTGGCGCTGCTCGCCGCGTCCGGCGGCAGCCCTGTCGAGGAACCAGCGGCGGTTCCCTCGCGCTGGGCCCGACCTCAGCTGCGCGCCCCGTTGGCGGCACCCGGTCCAGGCGCCTGGGTGGCCAGCGGGCTGCGTCTGTAGGTCAGAACCCCGCCTGGCCGGACACGATGCGTGGGACCCCGTAGGCGTCGCACACCGTGGTCGTGAACACCAGCGTGTGGTAGCTCCCGCTGAAGGCCAGCGGTTGGCCCATCGCGTTGCTCGTCTGGTCCTGGGTCATGTGCAGCGACGTCGGGACCAGCGCCGCCCCTGCGTGGCACTCGACTGAGCCCGCGTCACCGGCGTAGATCTCCTGGTCATCGACCTTCACGTGGATCGAGCCGACCTGCTGCGGTCCGCTCAGGGGCTTCGGCTGGTTGCCCGGCTCCGCACCCCACAGCTGGTAGGCCTGGCCGTCGACGGTCACCGTGTAGCTGACACTGCTGCTCGTGGACTTCGTGACCGTGACGACCACCGACACGGCCGTCCCGCTGTTCGCCCGCAGCGCCACCATCGAGGTGCCGTCCCATCGCCAGGCCGAGAAGGCACGGCCCTGAGGGCAGCAGTCGAGATCGTCAGCGCGGTAGTAGGACTCGGGCACAGTGAGCACCCCGTCCTTCACGGTCGGGGCGCCGAGCAGGGTCGTGATCACCGTCGAGGTCCGCTGGGCGGTGACGACACCGAGTACATGCAGCCCGCCCTTCCCGGAGAGCACGACGAGGCTGTTCTCGATGACGCCGGGCCCGCCGCCGTTGTTGTCGCACGACAGCGGCAGCAGGGCGTCGTCGCTGCCGTCGAGGGCACCTGGGTACGCCCGCCTGGGCCCGTCGATGGCCTGCCAGCTGATCTTGACGAGCTTCGGCCCGCTGGTCGTGGGGTCGTCGGGGTAGCCGCGTGGGTCCGCGACCTTCGCGGTGCCGTCGTGCAGCGCTACGGGATCGCTGAGCCCACAGACCGCGCCGGGGACGGTGACGTTCGCGAAGTCGACGCCGGCGAGGTTCACGTCCGACGCGCGCGTCGGCGCGGTCGTGCCGGTCGGGGTCGGATCGCTGGTCGGCTCCGCGGTCGAGGTCGGCGACGTCGCAGGTGGCCCGACAACCGAGCCCGGACCTCCGGCGGCAGCGAGCGCGAACCCGCCACCAGTGACCAGGACGACGACCGCTGTCCCCACGTACAGGACCCGGGCACGCACCTGGCGCCGACGTCCACGGGCGCGGACGTCGGCGGCATCGGGGACGATCGACAGCCGGGCAGCGTCGCGGAGCGCGTCGAACGGGTCGAACTCAGCCATGGGATGTCTCCAGGTCGTCACGGAGCAACTCGGCAAGGGCGGCGCGGCCGCGCGACAGGCGAGCCTTCACGGTCCCCTCGGGCGCACCCGTCTCGCGAGCGACCTCGGCAACGGACAGGTCGCCGAGATGATGGAGGATGAGCGCCTGGCGCTGGGCCTCGGGAAGTCTCCGGAGAGCCGCCACGAGTGCCACGGCGTCCGGCGAGGGCCCGGCGAGCGACTCCGTCGTCGGGTTGTCGCGGTGCAGGCGCAAGCCGTGCTGGGCGCGTCGCCACCGGCTGCGGGCCAGGCGGAAGGCGACAACCCGCACCCACGCGAGAGGGGCGTCGAGCTCCCGCACGCTCGACCACTTCTGCCAGGCTCGCGCGTATGCCTCCTGCAGGCAGTCCTGGGCCTCGGCCCAGTCTCCTGTCAGGCCGTACAGCTGAGGGAGCAGGCTCCGCGACGTCGCCACGTAGAACGCGTCGAAGTCGTCGTCCACCGGTCTCCCTCCTGAACGGGGCGTTGTACCGCCTACCGACAAGACCCGCGGCCGAGGAGTCTGGTTGCATCCGAGGCGAACGAATCCTTGCGGAGCGAGATCGGCACGGGGCGAGAACCCACCCAGCCGGCGGCGCCACGTGATCCTGCTCGCGAGCACCTTCCCACGAACTGCCCTCCCCCGGGGGTCCGATCGTCGTCATCGATAGGCTTCCGTGACGCCCCGTACGAAGGAGTGAAGTGCGCAAGGTCCTCATCGCCAACCGCGGCGAGATCGCCGTCCGTGTCGCCCGCGCCTGCAAGGACGCCGGCTACACCTCCGTCGCGGTCTATGCCGAGCCCGACCTCGACGCTCTGCACGTGCGCGTGGCCGACGAGGCCTACGCGCTCGGGGGCACGACACCCGCTGACTCCTACCTGCGCATCGACAAGGTCCTCTCGGCCCTGAAGGACTCCGGGGCCGACGCCGTACACCCCGGCTATGGCTTCCTCTCCGAGAACGCCGAGTTCGCGCAGGCAGTCATCGACGCCGGTGCCACCTGGATCGGTCCATCCCCCGACGCCATCGCGGCCCTCGGCGACAAGACCACCGCCCGCCACATCGCCCTGAAGATCGGTGCCCCCCTGGTGCCCGGAACGGCCGACCCCGTGAAGGGCGTCGATGAGGTACTCGCCTTCGTCGACGAGCACGGCCTTCCGGTGGCCATCAAAGCGGCCTTCGGCGGCGGTGGCCGAGGCCTGAAGATCGCCCGTACCAAGGACGAGGTGCCGGAGCTGTACGAGTCGGCGGTCCGCGAGGCGGTCGCCGCCTTCGGGCGCGGCGAGTGCTTCGTGGAGCGCTACCTCGACAAGCCGCGGCACGTCGAGACGCAGGTGCTGGCCGACACCCACGGCAACGTGGTGGTCGTCAGCACCCGCGACTGCTCGCTGCAGCGCCGCTACCAGAAGGTCGTCGAGGAGGCGCCCGCGCCGTTCCTGACCCAGGCCCAGACCGACCAGCTGTACCAGGCGTCCAAGGACATCATCAGGGAGGCCGGATACGTCGGGGCGGGCACCTGCGAGTTCCTGGTCGCCGCCGACGGCCTCATCTCGTTCCTCGAGGTCAACACCCGGCTGCAGGTCGAGCACCCGGTGACCGAGGAGGTCACCGGCGTCGACCTGGTGCGCGAGCAGTTCCGCATCGCCGAGGGCGAGGAGCTGACCTTCACCGACCCGGTGGCACGTGGTCACTCCTTCGAGTTCCGCATCAACGGCGAGGACCCCGGCCGCGGCTTCCTGCCCGCACCCGGCACCGTGACGACGTTCGTCCCGCCGCTCGGCCCGGGCGTCCGGGTCGACACCGGCGTCGAGTCGGGCTCGGTCATCGGCGGCGCGTTCGACTCGCTGCTCGCCAAGCTCATCGTCACCGGCGCCACCCGCCAGGAGGCTCTCGAGCGGTCGAAGCGGGCGCTCGACGAGATGACGGTCGATGGCATGGCGACCCTCATCCCGTTCCACCGCAAGGTCGTGACCGACCCGGCGTTCACGAGCGAGCCGTTCACCGTGCACAACCGCTGGATCGAGACGGAGTTCGACAACGACCTCGAGCCCTACGGCGGGGCGGCCGGCGCCGAGGAAGAGGCCGGCCCGCGCGAGACGGTCGTCGTCGAGGTGGGCGGCAAGCGCCTCGAGGTCTCGTTGCCGTCGGGCTTCGGTGGGGGCGCTCCCGCGACCAAGGGACCGGCCAAGCGCAAGGCAGCCGGGAAGGCAGGGGCTGCTGCTTCCGGCGACTCGCTGACGTCCCCGATGCAGGGCACCATCGTCAAGGTGGCCGTCGAGGACGGCGCTCAGGTCGAGGCGGGCGATCTCATCGTCGTGCTCGAGGCCATGAAGATGGAGCAGCCGCTCAACGCCCACAAGGCCGGCACCGTCAGCGGCCTGTCGGCAGCAGTCGGCGAGGTCGTCACAGCCGGCGCCACCCTCTGCGCCATCAAGGACTGACCCCCTCCCGCGTGGGTCAGGCCTCGTGGAGCATGAGCTGGCGGGCCGCCTCGGTGAGGGAGCCCGACAGCGAGGGGTAGATCGAGAAGGTGTGGGCGAACTGGTCCACGGTGAGCCCGTGCTGCACTGCGAGCGAGACCGACAAGATCAGCTCGGACGCGCGCGGGGCGACGACCACCCCGCCCAGGATCGAGCCTGAGCCCGGGCGGCAGAACAGCTTCACGAAGCCGTCGGTGAGGCCCTGCATCTTGGCCCGGGCGTTGGTCGCGAGCGGCAGCTTGATCGCGGTCGCGGCGATGAGACCGTCGTCGACCTGCCGCTGCGTGACGCCGACCGAGGCGACCTCGGGGTCGGTGAAGACGTTGGCCGAGACGGTGCCGAGCCGCAGCGGCGCGACGGCCTCGCCGAGGGCGTGCCACATCGCGATCCGGCCCTGCATGGCTGCCACCGAGGCCAGCATGAGCACGCCGGTGACATCGCCGGCCGCATAGACCCCGTCGGCGGTCGTGCGTGACACCCGGTCGACCTTGATGAAGCCGCCGTCGTCGACCTGCACGTCAGCCTCCTCGAGGCCGAGGTCACCGGTGTTGGGCACCGAGCCGACCGTCATGAGGCAGTGCGAGGCCGAGACCGAGGACCCGTCGACAAGCTTGACGAGCACACCGTCTGCGGTGCGCTCGACCTCGGCAGCGCGACCGCGCAGGACCCGCATGCCGTTGCGGACGAAGACCTGCTGCAGCTGCTCGGCCGCGTCGGGGTCCTCGGACGGCAGCACCCGGTCACGCGAGCTGACGAGCGTGACCTGGCAGCCCATCGCGAGGTAGGCACTGGCGAACTCCGCTCCGGTGACACCCGAGCCCACGACGACGAGGTGGGTGGGGAGCTCGGGCAGGTCGTAGAGATGGCGCCAGTCCAGGATGCGCGCGCCATCAGGCTCGGCGCCCGCGACGACGCGCGGCCTGGCTCCGGTCGCGAGCAGCACCACGTCGGCGGTGATCGTCTGGTCGCCGACCTGGACCTTTCGGCCTGGCAGCAGCCGGGCGGCGCCGTGCAGGATCGAGACCCCGTGGCGCACGAGGTTGGACGCGATGTCGTTGCTCTGCGCCAGCGCGAGCGCCTTGACGCGGGCGTGCACCTCGGCGACCTGCACGGTCACGGTGCCTTCGCCGTGCACGCCCACCCGGTCGGCCTGCGACAGCGTCGTCATCGCCTCGCTGGTGGCGATGAACGTCTTGCTCGGCACGCAGTCGGCGAGCACGCACATGCCGCCCACCCCGTCCCGGTCGACGAGCGTCACCTCGGCGCCGAGCTGCACAGCCACCAGCGCGGCCTCGTACCCAGCAGGTCCCCCACCGATGATGGCGATTCGCGTCACGGAAGCATTGTCGCTGATCGCTAGGCTGCCGCGCGTGGCCCTGTACGCCGCTTACGGCAGCAACATGGACCCGTCGCAGATGCGCGAGCGGTGTCCGCACTCGCCTGCCTCCGGTACGGGCTGGGTCGAGGGCTGGCGCCTGACCTTCGGCGGCGAGGACCTGGGCTGGGAGGGCTCGCTGGCGACCATCGCCGAGGCGCCAGGGGAGCACGTCTACGTGAGCCTGTACGACGTCACCCCCCTGGACGAGAAGGTGCTCGACGCGTGGGAGGGCGCCGACAACGGCCTCTACCGCAAGGTGCGCATCCGGGTGGCCCTGCTCGAGGGTGACCGGGTGGCGTGGACCTACATCCTGGACGGCTTCGAGGGCGGCCTGCCGTCTGCCCGTTACCTCGGCGTCCTGGCCGATGCCGCCGAGACCGCGGGTGCCCCCGACGACTACGTGTCCGAGATCCGCAACCGTCCCTGTCGGTCCACCGGCTCCTGAGCCACGCCGCCCACCGTCGTCGTGGGCAGCGCCGTCGGCGCGGCGCTCGGCTCTGCGCCCTCCAGACGCTGACCCCCGCCCTCCTGCGACACCACCACGACCACCGCGACCACCGTGACCAGACCGCCGACGACGGAGGTCACCGTGAGGTCCTCGCCACGGAACAGCGCTCCGAGCACGACCGCGACCACCGGGTTGACGTAGGCATAGGTCGCCACCGTGCTCACCGGTGCCGTTCCCAGCAGCCAGGAGTACGCCGTGAAGGCGACGATCGACCCGAACACGACGAGGTACCCCAGCCCCACCAGGCTGGCACTCGTCACGTGCGAGGTCGGCAAGCGCTCACCCGCCACCAGCCCAGCGATGAGGAAGCCCAGCGAGCCGCCAAGCATCTCGCCGAGGGTCGTCACGAGCGGATCCGACGGGAGGTCGAGTCGCGTCGACAGCACCGACCCGAACGACCAGCAGAAGCTGCCCGCCAGCACCAGGCCCGCCGGTCCGAACGAGACGCCGGACGGCCGGGTGCCCGGCAGCAGCAGGATGCCGAGCCCGACGAAGCCGATGAGCACACCGGTCACCGTCCTGCCGGCGGGCCGGTCGCGGCCGAGGACGCGGAACACCGCGACGTAGAGCGGCACGCCGGCGACCAGCAGCGCCGCCAGGCCCGACGGCAGCCCCCGCTCCTCCGCGACGGTGACGCCGCCGTTGCCACAGAGGAGCAGCAGCAGGCCGATGCCCGCGGCGCCCATCCACTGCCTGCGGGTGGCCCGGAGCGTGCGCCCGCGTCGTACCAGCAGGAAGGCCAGCAGCAGGATCGAGGCGATCGCGAAGCGCAGGAAGCCGGCGAGCAGCGGCGGGAACGACTCGACGACGTAGGCGATCGCGAGGTAGGTCGATCCCCACACCACGTAGACGAGACCGAGGGCGGTCCAGGTCTTCCAGGGGGGCACCTCCACACCCTGCCAGGCAGGGCAAGTGCTTACATCGGCAGATGACCGAGTTGGCAGGTAAGGCGTGCATCGTGACCGGCGCGAGCTCCGGCATCGGTACGGCGACGGCCCTCGGGCTCGCCCGGCTCGGCGCGTCGCTGGCTCTGGTGGGACGCGACAGCGCACGGCTGGAGGCCGTCGCGCGCAGCTGCCGCGAAGCCGGGGCGGTGGACGTCAAGACCTACCGGGCTGACTTCGGCGAGCTGCAGCAGGTCCGTGCGCTGGCCGACGAGCTGCTCGCCGACTGGCCGCGGGTCGACGTGCTGGTGAACAACGCCGCCCTCGTGCTGCAGCGCCGCGAGGAGACCGTCGACGGTCATGAGAAGGTCTTCGCGGTCAACCACCTGGCGCCCTACCTGCTGACCCGGCTGCTGCTCGACCGCCTGGTGGCGTCGGCTCCGTCGCGGATCGTCAACGTCGCCTCGGACGCGCACACCTTCGGCGCGATGGAACCCGACGACTACATGAGCACCAGGTCCTTCCGGCCGCTGAAGGTCTACGGCCGCAGCAAGCTCGCCAACATCCTGTTCACCAGCGAGCTGGCCCGCAGGCTCGAGGGCGCCGGCGTGACGGCCAACTGCCTGCACCCGGGCTTCGTGAGCACGGGCCTGGCTCGGGACAACAAGCTCGGTGTGCTGTTCCTCAAGGTGGCCAAGCCCTTCATCAAGAGCCCTGCCGACGGAGCGGAGACGACGCTGTTCCTCGCATCCGAGCCGGTCGCGGTGTCGGGCGAGTACTTCGTCGACCGCAAGGTGCACCAGACCAAGGACTACGCCCGGGACCCGGAGATGGCCCGCCGGCTGTGGGACGACAGCGCGCGGCTCGTCGGCCTCGACTGATCAGCCTTGACGCGGCGTCTTGCATGCTGGGATGTGTGTTTCGCTATATGAGACAAACGGTCTAGGGTTCGAGACATGGGCACCTACACGCACGGGCACCACGAGACCGTCCTTCGCTCGCACCGCTGGCGCACCGCGGAGAACTCCTGCAGCTACCTGCTCCCCCACCTGCGGGGCGACGAGCGGCTCCTCGACGTCGGCTGCGGCCCCGCCACGATCACCCGCGACCTCGCCGGCCGAGTGCGTGAGGTCGTGGGTCTCGAGGCGACGGAGGAAGCTGTCGCCCTCGCCCAGTCCGCCGGCGTCGAGTGCGTCCTCGGTGACGTGCACGCCCTTGCCTTTCCGGACGACAGCTTCGACGTCGTGCACGCGCACCAGGTGCTGCAGCACGTGGCCGACCCCGTGCAGGCGCTGCGTGAGATGGCGCGGGTGTGCAGGCCCGGCGGGATCGTCGCGGTCCGCGACAGCGACTACCTCGGCTTCACGTGGTTCCCCGCCTGCCGCGGGCTGGACCGGTGGATGGACCTCTACCAGCAGGCCGCGACGGCGAACGGCGGGCACCCCCAGGCCGGCCGCGAGCTGGTGTCGTGGGCGCTCGAGGCCGGTCTGACGGACGTGACACCGAGCTCGAGCACCTGGTGCTTCGCGACCCCGGAGGACCGCGCCTGGTGGGGCGGCATGTGGGCCGAGCGGATCCAGCAGTCCGCCCTCGCCACCCAGCTGCTGACCAGCGGCCTGGCCAGCCAGGACGATCTCGACCTGGTGACCGCCGGCTGGCACCGCTTCGTGGAGCGCGACGACGCCTGGCTCAGCGTCCTGCACGGCGAGCTCCTCATCCGGGTGGGGTAGAGAGGGGGCATGCGACGCTCCCTGGCCGCCGTCGCCCTCGTGGCCGCCTGCAGCTCCGGATCCGCCGTCCCCAGTCCGACACCCACCTCTCTGCCGCCCTCAACGCCCACCTCGCCCACCTCGACCCCCTCGCCTGCCGCCGCCGCGGCACAGGACTGGACGACCTATGGCGGCGACCCCCAGCGCACGAGCAACGTCGCCGGTCCCGACCCGTCGGGCGCGGCCGTCGCGTGGAAGGCAGCACTCGACGGTCGCGTCTACGGCAGCCCGCTCGTCGTCGGCGGCCGGGTCATCGCAGCGACCGAGGGCGGCTCGCTCTATGCCCTCGACCTCCGCACCGGCCGGGTGAGGTGGCGTCGGCACCTCGCGGCTCCGCTGCCGGGAGCCGCGTTGCCGTGCGGCAACATCGACCCCATCGGGTTCACGGGCACCCCGGTCTATGACCCGCGCACCGGACTGGTCTTCGCGGTCGCGACCGAGAGCGGCGTCCGGCACGTGCTCTACGGGGTCCGCGCGACGACGGGCACCGTCGGGCTGACCCGCGTCGTCGACGTACCCGGGATGGACCCGACCACCCACCTGCAGCGAGCGGCGCTGCTGCTGTCTGGGGCGACCGTCTACATCGCCTACGGCGGCAACTACGGCGACTGCGGTCAGTACCGAGGAACGGTGGTGGCCGCGCCGACGTCTGGATCCGGGCCGCTTCGGTCCTTCACCGTGCCGACCCGGCGCGAGGCCGGCATCTGGGGCGCCTCGGGCCCGGCTCTGCTGGGGACCGACGTGCTGGTGACCACCGGCAACGGCGCCTCGACCGGCGGCACGTGGGACCGCAGCGACTCCGTGCTGCGGCTGTCGGCCGCGCTCGGGTTGAAGGACGGGTTTGCACCGAAAAACTGGGCGAAGGAGAACTCCGACGACGCCGACCTCGGCTCGATGGGACCCCTGCTGCTCACCGGCGGGAAGCGCGTCCTGACCGCGGGCAAGGGCGGCAACGCGTTCCTGCTCGATGTCGACCGGCTGGGCGGCGTCGACGGACAGCTGTCGGTGCTCGGTGGCTGCCAGGCCTACGGCGGCGGCGCGGTGACCGCGAACGGCGCCTTGCTTCCCTGCGAGGGCGGCCTGATGCGCGTCACGACCTCCGGCGACCACCTGCGAAAGGTCTGGCAGGCCGACGTCATCGGGTCACCGCTGGTGGTCGGGACCACGGCATGGGTCGTCGACCAGGCCGGCAAGGCGACCGGGCTCGACGCGGCGACCGGCAAGCGACGGGTGCAGCTCGAGGTGGGGGCGGCTACCCGGTTCGCGAAGCCGGCCTACAGCGGCGGCCTGCTGCTGCTGCCGACCAAGGCCGGCGTCACCGCCGTCCGCCTGGTGCGCTGACCGGGAAGCTGGTCACTCGTAGCTGACCTTCACGGCGTCGGTCGTCGGCCGCGACTGGCACGCGAGCCGCCAGCCCTCGTCGAGGTCCTCCTCCTCGAGCACGCTGTTGTTGTCCATGGTGACCTCACCCTCGACGAGCTTCACCCCGCACGCCGAGCAGGCGCCCTCGCGGCAGGAGTAGGGCGCGTCGAGGCCCTTGTCGAGCAGGAAGTCGAGGAGCTTCTGGTCGGCGGGCCAGTCGAGCTGATGGGTCTCGCCGTCGAGCTCGACTACGAGGTCGACCGTCTTGCCGCCCGCGACCGGGGCGGCCGCCTCGACCTCGGTCCAGGGATCACCGGCGAGGCTGGTGAAGCGCTCGATGTGGATGCGGTCGCGGCTGACGCCGAGCTCCTTGAGAGCGTCAGCGGCACAGTCCATGAAGGGCGCCGGTCCGCAGATGAAGGCCTCGGCGTGGCCCCACGGCCGGACCAGCTCCTGCAGCGGCTTCTTGCTCGGCAGCCCTTGCACGCTCTCCAGCCAGTGCAGGACCACCAGCCGGTACGGGTGCTCGGCGACCATCTCCCGTAGCTCCTTGTGGAAGATGACCGACTGCTCGTCACGGTTGGCGTAGACGAGCAGCATCCGGCCGGTGCCCTTGGCCAGCGAGCTCTTGATGATGCTCATGACCGGCGTGATCCCGGAGCCCCCCGCGAGCAGCAGCAGGTCGGTGTCGAGCGACTTCGGCGTGAAGGTGCCGCTCGGTGCGAGCACGTCGAGCTCGTGGCCCTTGAGGACCTCGTCGCAGACCCAGTTGGAACCCCGTCCGTCGACGACGCGCTTCACCGTCACCTTGAGGTGGTCATCGGTGTAGGGCGAGCTGGACAGGCTGTAGCACCGGGCGACGGGACCGTCGACGTGCGGCAGCCGCAACGTCAGGAACTGGCCCGGCTTGTACGACACCCCCGACGGCTTCTCGAACACGATCGAGTGCGCGTCACCGGTCTCCTGCACCACCTCGAGGACCTTGAGCCGGAGCTTCTCAGAGGTCACTGCTGAGAACCTCCAGGCGCCCGCTGAAGACCGCGTCGCGGATCGAGTCGGACAGGTGCGGACAGGTCTCGCCGAGCGGCAGGTCGGCGCGCTGAGGGCACGAGGTGCTGTCGACCTCCCACTGGATGGAGGTCTGTGCCGCGCTGTTCTTCGACACGAGGACCGAGGTGCCGCAGGTGGAGCACTCCACCGGCACCATCGGGGGCGCGTCCGCTGTCACGCCTTCTGGGCTGCCTGCTCGACGAGCTCCTTCTGCCAGAAGTCGACGGCCTTGGTGGTGTCGATCTCGAACTCGAAGCGCTGCGACATCTCGGGCGTGATGTCGGCGACGTCGACGTAGAACTGCGAGTACCACCGACGCAGCTGGTAGACCGGCCCGTCCTCCTCGCACAGCAGCGGGTTGTCGATCGGCGCCTTGTTGAGCCAGATCTTGACGTCCTCGTAGAAGCCCGCGCCGATGCCCTGGAGCATCTTGCCGGCGATCTTGTCGTTGGTCGCGTCGTCGAACTCCGGCTTCTTCTTCATGACCATGCCGTAGTTGAGCATGAAGCTGCTGTCGTCGATCGGGTAGTGCGTCGTCAGCAGGATCGTCTCGAACGTCAGGTCGCCGTACTTGGTCCAGAGCTTGTCGACGAGGTACGACGGCCCCCAGTAGGTCGCGTCGCTGACCGTCTGCTGGTCGTCTGCGACGCCGACGGCGATCGGCAGCCCCTTGGCGGCCTCCTCGTGCGTCGTGCCGCTGTAGTACTGCGTGCAGACGTGGCCCTCGAAGACGTTCTTGAAGTAGGTCGGCAGGCCCTTGTGGATGTAGTAGAAGTGGGCCATGTCGACCATGTTGTCGATGATCTCGCGACAGTGGGAGTTGGGGACGAGCGTCTTGTCCCAGACCCAGTCGGTCCACTCCCCCTCCTCGAAGCCCGGGATGGCGGGGATGGTCACGTCCTCGGGCGGGGGGTTGCCCTCGTGGTCGTGCCACACCAGCAGCTGGCCGTCGATGACCTTCGTCGTCCACGCCCGGGTGCGGGCTCGCGGTGGGATGCGCCGGGCGTAGGGGATCTCCTTGCACTTGCCGTCGCCGCCCCACCGCCACGAGTGGAAGGGGCACGCCACGTTGTCGCCCTGCACGGTGCCCGTGGACAGGTCGCCGCCCATGTGCCGGCAGTAGGCGTCGAGCACGTTGAGGTTGCCGTCGGCGCCCTTCCAGACGACGAGCTTCGTGCCGAACGCCTCGAGGCCGTGCGGCTTGCCGTCGTCGAACTCGCGGCTGAGGCCAAGCAGGTGCCAGCCGCGGGCGAAGCGGTCAGGTGCCCCGCCGCTCTCGATGTGGCGGACAGTGCTGGTGTCGCTGCTCATGCGGTTCTCCTCTTGGTGCCTTCTGCCGTCGCCGTGAACCGGGCGACGAGCTCGTCGACCACCTCGACGATCTGCTGCGTGCGGGTCTCGTCGACGTCAGCCAGCGACAGCGCCAGCCGGTCCACGTGGTAGCGGTGCACCTTCTGGAGCGCGCGCTTGCCGGCCGCGCTCGTGACGTAGTGGCTCACCCTGCCGTCGACGTCGCTCTGGTGCCGCACGACATAGCAGTCGTTCTCGAGCGTCTGCAGCCCCCGGCTGGCGGTCGGCTGGCTGACGTCTGCGCTCTCGGCGAGCTCGGAGGCGCTGATGCGCGGGGAGTCCTCGATCAGGGACAGGAACCGCAGGCCGGTCTGCGTGATGCTCACGCCGGTGACCCGCACCGTGTCGGCATGCACGCGCGGCGACCCCGACAACCGGTAGAGGTCGTTGAGCGCCCGCACGAGCTGGTCCACCCGTCCCACGCTGCCACAGATGTATTCGCTACGCAACTAGTCCGCCCGCTCGCCCGTGGATGTGGACATATGGGGTCGGCAGGTGGCGTGCGGGCAGCCCCTATGTCCACATCCACGGCGGGGTCAGAGGAGGGCGGCGCCGAGGCGGACGAGCTGGCGGCTCGGGCCACCGAGCAGCGCGTTGGTGCGCATCGTCCACAGCAGCCGGCGGTGGACCGGGTAGGTCACGTCCGCCCCGAGTCCGCCGTGGAGGTGCTGGACGGCGTGCTGGATGCGCTCCCCCGCGTCGGTCGCCCACCAGGTCGCGACGTCGACGTCGCGCCGGGCCATCGTGAAGACCGCCTGGCCGAGGGTGGCGCGCATCGCCTGCACGTCGCAGTAGGCGTCACCGAGCTGCTGCTGGGTCGCCTGGAACGTTCCCAGGGCCCGACCGAACTGCTCCCGCTGCGACAGGTGCGCGGCGGCCTCCCGGACGCCGGCTTCGGCAACACCCAGCTGCACGGCGGACAGCGCGACCCGCACGACGTCCTGCACGCGCTCGACGGGGACGTCCAGCGCAGCGGACTCGGCGGTCACGATGTCATAGGCCAGCGCATGGGTCGTCGTCTCGACCGCAGCAGCCTCGACGGCGGTTGCCAGCACGACCGACGAGCCGTCGACGACGACCGCGGCGTCAAAGGGCCCGGTCACGAGACCGTCGGAGCCGTCGAACGCCGGCGACACCGACAGCCGCACCTCACCGGCCGCGACCCGGGGCAGCCACTCCTTGGCCGACGGGCCGTCGAGCAGCAGCGCCGCGCTCAACGTCTCCCAGAGCGGCACCGGTGCGAGGAACCGCCCCTGCTGCTCGAGCAGCAGACACACCTCGAGCAGTCCGAGTCCGGCGCCCCCGAGCTCCTCCGGGACGCCGAGACCGAGCAGGCCGGCCTCGGCGAGCTCCTTCCAGAGCGAAGCGTCCCAGCGCCCCTCGGAGCGCTCGACTGCAGCGAGCTGCTCGTTGGACGTGCGACCGGCGAAGATCTCGGCTGCGAGGCCGACGAGGGCCTCCTGCTCCGGGGTCACCGGTTGCCCCGGGGCATCCCGAGACCTGCCACCGCGATGAGGTCGCGCAGCACCTCGTTCACTCCGCCTCCGAACGTGTTGACGATCGCCCCGCGCGTCAGCGTCTCGACGCGGCCATCGGCCACGCCGGCCGGGCCACGACGAGCGCCGGCCGAACCGAGCACGTCGAACAACGTGCGGCAGACCGCTGCGTGCGTCTCGGTGCCGAAGACCTTGGCCGCGGACGCAGCGGCTACCTCCACCTGACCGGCATCGACGGCGCCCGTGAGCTGCCAGTTGAGGAGCTTCATCGCCTCGACCTGCGCGTAGGTGCGAGCCAGGTCGGCCTGCACCCAGGGCTCGCCGGCGATGCCCTGCGCGACGCACCAGTCGCGGACGATCTCCCACAGCGCCTCGGTACGGCCGCTCATGGCCGCGAGCCCGACCCGCTCGTGGTTGAGCTGCGAGGTGAGCAGTCGCCAGCCGGCGTTGACCTCGCCGATGATCGCGTCGTGCGGCACCCGCACACCGTCGTAATAGGTCGTCGTGGTGGTGTTGCCGCCGACGGTGTGCAGTGGCGTCCAGGTGAATCCCGGGGCCGACGTCGGGCAGACGAGGATCGAGATGCCCTGGTGCTTCGGGACATCAGGGTTGGTCCGGCAGGCGAGCCAGACGTAGTCCGAGTGCCCGGCGCCTGACGTGTAGACCTTGTTGCCGTCGATCACCCACACGTCGCCCTCGCGCACCGCACGGGTCCGCAGCGACGCGAGGTCGGTGCCGGCGTTGGGCTCGGTGTAGCCGATCGCCCAGATGTCCTCGCCGGCGAGGATCCCGGGCAGGTAGCGGTCCTTCTGCTCCTGGGTGCCGAAGGCCATGATGGTCGGGCCGACCGTGTTGACCGTGACGAACGGGAACGGCGCCGCCGCGCGCTGCACCTCGGTGAACAGGATCAGCTGCTCGTAGGCCGACGCGCCGCCACCGCCGTACTCCTTGGGCCAGCCGAGGCCGAGCCAGCCGTCGCGCCCGATCTGCCGGACCAGCTGGCGGAACAGGTCGGGGTTGTCGCCCTCGCCGCCCAGCTCGCGACGCACCTCGGGCGTCAGCATCCGCTCGAAGTACGACCGGAGCTCCTGCTGCAGGGCCGTCTGCTCGTCGGTGAGCCGCATGTGCTGCATGGGCTCGCACGGTAGCCGAACGACCAAGCGCTTGCTAGGTTGGCGCCCGTGAGCAGGGTCGTCGTCGTCACCGGTGCGGGGCAGGGCATCGGGAGGGCGCACGCCCTTGCGTTCGCCGCGAACGGCGACCGCGTCATCGTCAACGACATGGGCGAGTCCGCCGACGAGACCGTCGCCCTGGTCCGCGAGGCCGGGGGTGAGGCGGTCGTGTCCAAGGGCGACGTCTCCGACTGGTCCTACGGCGAGCAGCTGGTCAAGGCCGCGGTGAGCGAGTTCGGGCAGCTCGACGCGCTGGTGAACAACGCCGGGCTGGTCCGGGATCGGATGCTCGTGAACATGAGCGAGGACGAGTGGGACCTGGTGCTGAAGGTCGACCTCAAGGGTCACTTCGTCCCGCTCCGGCACGCCGCGGCCTACTGGAAGGACCTGTCCAAGGCGGGTACGCCGGTCGAGGCGCGGGTCGTCAACACCAGCTCGGGTGCCGGGCTGTTGGGGTCGGTCGGTCAGGGCAACTACTCCGCCGCGAAGGCGGGCGTCGTCGCGCTGACCCAGGTCGCGGCCGCCGAGATGAGCCGCTTCGGCGTGAAGCTCAATGCGATCGCGCCCGCCGCCCGCACGCCCATGACCGAGGTCGTGTTCGCCCAGACCATGGCCAAGCCGGAGACCGGGTTCGACCCGATGGACCCGGCCAACGTCTCCCCCCTCGTCGTGTGGCTCGCGTCAGCCGAGTGCCAGGTGACGGGTCGCGTCTTCGAGGTCGAGGCCGGCATCATCTCCCCTGCCGACGGCTGGCAGCACGGCCCGCGCGAGGACCGTGGCGACCGCTGGCCGGTCGACGACATCGGCCCCGCCGTGGACCGGCTGCTCGCCCAGTCACCGCCGCAGGCTCCGGTCTACGGGTCATGACCTTCCGCGACGAGGTCGCGACCTGGCTCGCCGAGCACCTCACCGGAGAGTTCGCCCCGCTGGTCGGCACCGGTGGGCCGGGCCGCGAGCACGAGCACGTCGACCTCAGGATGGCCTGGGAGCGGGAGCTGGCCGCCGGGAAGTGGATCGGTCTCGGGTGGCCCGTCGAGGTGGGCGGTCGCGGTGCCTCGATCGAGGACCAGGTGGTCTTCTACGAGGAGTACGCCAAGGCCGGCGGGCCGGCCCGGGTCAACCACATGGGCGAGCAGCTCGCCGGCCCGACGATCATCGCCTTCGGGACGCAGGAGCAGAAGGACCGCTTCCTGCCCAAGATCCTCGACGGCACCGAGCTGTGGTGCCAGGGCTACTCCGAGCCCAACGCCGGCTCGGACCTCGCCGGCATCCGCACCAGGGGTGAGCTGCGCGACGGGAAGTGGCACGTCACCGGTCAGAAGGTCTGGACATCGCTTGCGCACCAGGCGGACTGGTGCTTCGTCATTGCCCGCACCGACCCAGCCTCGACCCGTCACAAGGGGCTGTCGTTCCTGCTCGTGCCGATGCACCAGCCGGGCATCGAGGTCCGCCCGATCGTCCAGCTCACGGGCACCAGCGAGTTCAACGAGGTGTTCTTCGACGACGCGGTGACGGATGCGGCGCACGTCGTCGGTGACCCCGGCGACGGCTGGCGGGTCGCCATGGGTCTGCTCGCCTTCGAGCGCGGCGTGTCCACCCTCGGGCAGCAGGTGGGCTTCACCCGCGAGTATGCCGAGATCATCGAGCTGGCTCGCGCCAACGGCAGCTATGAGCGACACGAGGACGAGCTCGTCGCCGCATGGGCGTCCCTCCAGGTCCTGAGGCACCAGGCACTCCGGACGCTCTCCTCTGATGCGGCCGCGAGCACCGGCGTCGAGGCCAGCGTCAACAAGCTGCTCTGGGCACCGTGGCACAAGAAGCTCGGCGAGCTGGCCATGACGGTCAGCGGGTCGCCGGCGATGCTGACCGACGGCGAGCTCAGCCCCTTGCAGAACCTCTTCCTCTTCACGCGCTCCGACACGATCTACGGCGGCAGCAGCGAGATCCAGCGCAACGTCATCGCCGAGCGGCTCTGGAAGCTGCCGCGCGACACCTGGTCCGCGCCGTGACCGAGCTGGACGACCTGCGGGCCGCGACCCGTGACCTGCTCACCGACAACGCTCCCGTGCGTTCCAACCTCGAGGACAACCCGGGCATCTGGAAGCGGCTGGCGGTCGAGATGGGCCTGGTGGCGCTCCCGGTGGAGGACGTCCCTCTCTCGTGGGTCCTGACCGTGATCGAGGAGACCGGGCGGGTGCTCCTGCGCGCGCCCTACCTGCCGACGGTGGTCGCCGCGGCGGCTCTCAAGGCGGCCGGGGACGAGCAGCACCTCGCAGGACTGGCCGAGGGCTCGGTCACCGCCGCCCTGGCCCTGCGCGGAGACCTCGACCAGGTGCCCCACGCAGCGAACGCCGACCTGCTGCTCCTCGCCAAGGGTGACGAGCTCTGGGTGGTCGAGGAGCTCAGCGCCGAGCCGCTCGAGACCCTTGACCTGACGCGCCCCGCAGGCAAGGTGCAGGTGTCCGGGGGCCGTCTGGTCGGGAATGCCTGGCACGCAAGGGATCTCGAGCACGTGGCGATCGCGGCCGAGTGCGTCGGCGCCTCGCAACGCGTCCTGGAGCTGGTGGTGGAGCACCTGCTCGTGCGGACCCAGTTCGGACGGCCACTCGGCTCGTTCCAGGCCCTGCGTCACAGGGTGGCCGACCTCACCGTCCTCCTCGAGGCCGCGCGGTCGACGACCTGGTACGCCGCCTCGGAGCCCGACGACTTCACGGTCGTCGCTCCGCTGGCGCGCGCCTTGGCGTCCGAGGCGTTCGTCACCATCAGCGGCGAGGCCATCCAGCTCTTCGGTGGCATCGGGTTCACCTGGGAGCACGACGCCCACCTGTACTTCAAGCGCGCCTGGACCACGGCGCTCGCAGCGGACGGCAAAGGCCTGAAGAAGCTGGCCTTCGAGAGGAGCGGCGTGTGACGAAGCTGATGACCGAGGAGCAGGTGGTCGCCGAGCTCCGGTCCGGCATGACGATCGGCATCGGCGGGTGGGGGTCGCGACGCAAGCCGATGTCGATGGTGCGCGCCATCCTGCGCTCCGACCTGCGCGACCTGACCGTCGTGTCCTACGGCGGACCGGACGTCGGGCTGCTCTGCGCAGCCGGCAAGGTCAAGAAGCTCGTCTACGGCTTCGTCTCGCTCGACTCGATCCCACTCGAGCCGCACTTCCAGAACGCCCGCAAGGCAGGCGGTCTCGAGGTGCAGGAGTGGGACGAGGGGATGGTGCAGTGGGGCCTGTACGCCGCCTCGCTCCGGCTGCCGTTTCTGCCGACCCGGGCCGGTCTCGGATCGGACGTCGTCACCTACGACCCCTCCCTGAAGACCGTCGTCGACCCCTACGGCGGACCCGAGCTGCTCGCCGTACCCGCCTTGCACCTCGATGCGGCGCTGGTGCACCTCAACATCGCCGACGCACGGGGCAACGCGGCCTTCCTCGGCCCCGACCTGTACTTCGACGACCTGTTCTGCCAGGCCGCCGAGAAGGCATACCTGTCGTGCGAGCGCATCGTGGACGACCTCGGTGAGCTCACGCGCCGGCGGATCGCGCGGTGGATGGTCGCGGGGGTTGTCGAGGCTCCCGGAGGCGCGCACTTCACCAGCTGCGTCCCCGACTACGACCGCGACGAGCCGTTCCAGAAGGAGTACGCAACGGCGGCGAAGGACCCCGCGCTGTGGGCAGCCTTCGAGGAGCGCTTCCTGAAGGCACCTGACTATGCCGCTGCCGTGAAGGCGTGGTACGAGGAGCGGAAGGCACAGGCCTCATGAGTGACGTGACGAGAGCGGAGGTCTGTGCCGTCGCGTGCGCCGAGGCGTTCCGCGGCGACGGCGAGATCCTCGCCTCCCCGATGGCGCTGGTGCCCTCGCTCGGGGCACGGCTCGCGCGCGAGACCTTCGAGCCCGACCTGCTGCTGTCCGACGGCGAGGCGACCTTCGTCGCCGGACCGTGGGCCTTGGGCGCGAAGCCGCCGGCGACGACCGAAGCCTGGATCCCCTACCGGTCGATCTTCGACCTGGTCTGGAACGGCCACCGCCACGTGATGATGGGTGCCTCGCAGATCGACCGGCACGGCAACCAGAACATCAGCTGCATCGGCCCGTTCCAGCAGCCGAAGAACCAGCTGCTCGGCGTCCGCGGCGCCCCCGGCAACACCGTGAGCCACCCGACCTCCTACTGGGTGCCCAACCACTCCACCCGCGTCTTCGTCGACAAGGTCGACATGGTCAGCGGGGTGGGCACCGACCGGGGCGTCGACGTGCCGCTGCGACGGGTCATCACCAACCTCGGAGTCTTCGACCTCGGCGGCCCGGACGGCACGATGCGGCTGCTCTCGGTGCACCCCGGCGTCAGCGTCGAGGAGGTCCAGGCCGCGACCGGCTTCGACCTGCACGTGGACGACGTGGTGGAGTCGAGGCTGCCGACCGACGAGGAGCTCCGGCTCATCCGCGACGTCCTCGACCCGAAGAACCTGCGCGACAAGGAAGTACCGCCCGCATGAGAACCCGCGCCACCGAGCTGCTCGGCGTCGACCACCCGATCGTGCAGACCGGCATGGGCTACGTCAGCGGAGCCAGGCTGACCTCAGCCACAGCGAATGCCGGCGGCCTGGGCATCATCGCCTCGGCCACCATGTCGTACGAGGAGCTGGCTCAGGCCATCTCCGAGGTCAAGGCCCGCACGTCGAACCCGTTCGGCGTGAACCTTCGGGCCGACGCCTCCGACGCGGCCGAGCGCATCGACCTGATGGCCCGCGAGGGCGTGCGGGTGGCGTCCTTCGCGCTGGCGCCCAAGCAGGACCTCATCAAGCGCTGCAAGCACCACGGCATGGTCGTCATGCCGTCCATCGGCGCGAAGCGGCACGCCGAGAAGGTCGCGGAGTGGGGTGTCGACGCCGTCATCGTGCAGGGCGGTGAGGGCGGCGGCCACACCGGTCAGGTCCCGACCTCCGTGCTGCTGCCGCAGGTCGTCGACGCCGTCGACATCCCGGTCATCGCCGCCGGCGGCTTCTTCGACGGGCGCGGGCTCGTCGCCGCCCTGGCCTACGGGGCGGAGGGCATCGCGATGGGGACGCGGTTCCTGCTCACGTCCGACAGCGCCGTGTCCCGAGAGGTGAAGCAGGTCTACCTCGACAAGGGCGTCGCCGACACGGTCGTGACGACCGAGGTCGACGGGGTGCCGCACCGGGTGCTGCGCACCGAGTTCGTCGAGGAGCTGCTGAAGAGCCGGGCCCTCGGCCGCATGACCCGGGCCGTGCGCAACGCCGTGGCGTTCCAGAAGCTGTCCGGTACGCCCTGGAAGGACGTCGTCTCGGAGGGCCTGGCCATGCGCAAGAGCGCCGAGCTGTCGTTCAGCCAGCTCGTCATGGCGGCGAACACCCCGATGCTGCTCAAGGCGGCGATGGTCGACGGCCGGCCCGACCTCGGAGTGATGGCGAGCGGCCAGGTCGCCGGGCTGATCGAGGACCTGCCGTCCTGCCAGGAGCTCATCACCCGGATCATGGCGGAGGCAGAGGACACCCTGAAGAGGTTGGCGGATGCCTGACTACGTGCCCGGGCACGGGCTCCTGAAGGACAAGGTCGTGGTCGTCACCGCGGCTGCCGGCACCGGCATCGGGTTCGCCACCGCGAAGAAGGCGGTCGAGGAGGGCGCGACCGTCGTCGTCTCCGACTGGCACGAGCGGCGGCTCGCCGAGGCGGCCGCGAGCCTCGGACTGCGCGGCATCGTCTGCGACGTCACCCAGCAGGACCAGGTCGAGCACCTGATCAGCTCGGTCGTGGCCGAGCACGGCCGCCTCGACGTGATGGTCAACAACGCTGGGCTCGGCGGCACCGCTGAGCTCGTCGACATGACCGACGAGCAGTGGCTGCGGGTCCTCGACGTCACCCTGAACGGCACCTTCCGCTGCACGCGCGCGGCGCTGCGCCAGATGAAGGCGCAGGGCTCCGGTGTCATCGTGAACAACTCCTCCGTCATCGGCTGGCGGGCCCAGGAGGGACAGGCGCACTACGCAGCGGCCAAGGCCGGGGTGAACGCGCTGACGCGGACGGCGGGGGTCGAAGGCGCGAAGTTCGGCGTACGGGTCAACGCGGTGTCCCCCTCGATCGCGATGCATGCCTTCCTCGCCAAGGTGACCACCGACGAGCTCCTCGAGGAGCTCTCGGCCAAGGAGGCCTTCGGGCGTCCAGCCGAGCCGTGGGAGGTCGCCAACGTCATCGTGTTCCTCGCCAGCGACTACTCGTCGTACATGACCGGGGAGATCGTGTCGGTCTCCAGCCAGCACCCTTAGGAGCCCCAGTGATCAGCACCGAGCGCCACGACGACGGTGTCGTGGAGGTCGTGGTCGACCACCCGCCCGTGAACGCCTTGCCGGTGCAGGGCTGGTTCGACCTCGCCGACGCGATCCTGTCGGCGGGCAAGGACCCCGCGACCCGCGTCGTCGTCCTCCGCGCCGAGGGCCGCGGCTTCAACGCGGGCGTCGACATCAAGGAGTTCCAAAAGGACGAGACGTTCAACGCGCTGGTCGGCGCCAACCGCGGGTGCTACGCCGCCTTCGGTGCCTGTTATGACTGCCCCGTCCCCGTCATCACGGCGGTGCAGGGCTTCTGCCTCGGTGGCGGCATCGGCCTCGCCGGCAACAGCGACATCGTCGTCGCCTCTGACGACGCGACCTTCGGCCTGCCGGAGGTCGACCGGGGCGCGCTCGGAGCCGCCACCCACCTGTCGCGGCTGGTCCCGCTGCACAAGGCGCGCGCGATGGTCTACACGTCGGCGACGGCCACCGCCCAGGAGCTCCACGAGTTCGGCTCGGTGCTGCACGTCGTCCCCCGCGACCAGCTGCGGGCCAAGGCCCTCGAGGTCGCCCACGCGATCGCCGAGAAGGACCCGCAGGTCATCCGGATGGCCAAGGAGTCGCTGGCGGCGATCGACCTCTGGGACGTCCACAAGAGCTACCGCATCGAGCAGAGCTACACCTTCGAGCTCAACCTGCTCGGCGTGGCCGACAAGGTGCGAGAGGACTTCGGCAAGTGAACCCGTACGAGGAGATCCGCAACCTGCTCGGGACCTACTGCGAGGTCATGGACGCCGGCGACTGGGAGGGCCTCGGCGGGCTGTTCGCGCACGGTCGGATCGCCGACGACAAGGGACGGCCGATCGCCGCCGGTGCCGAGGCGATCACCGGGCTCTGGAGCGCCATGGTCCGCCGGTACGACGGATCGCCCTGCACCCGCCACCTGGTGACCGGTCCGATCATCGACGTCGACGGCGACAGTGCCAGCTGCCGCTCGAGCTTCCTCGTCGTCCAGAAGCCGCCCGGCGGTGAGCTGAGGCTCGTCGCCGCCGGTAGGTACCGCGACCGGTTCGAGGTGGTCGACGGTCGCTGGGCGTTTGCCGAGCGGCAGTTCTTCCTCGAGCAGGAAGGTGACATGAGCCAGCACATGGTCGACCTGTGAGCCGGTTCGCCGGCAAGCGCGTGCTCGCCACCGGAGTCGCCTCCGGCGTCGGGAAAGCCACCGCCGAGCTGTTCGTCGCCGAGGGCGCCGAGGTCGTCGGCATCGACGTCACGCCGGGAGACCATCACGTCTGCGATCTCACCGACTTCGGGGCGACCCAGGAGCTGGTCGGCTCGCTGGGTGCGTTCGACGTCGTGCTCAACATCGCGGGCATCGTCATGCTGCAGCACCTTGCCGACATCACGCTCGAGAGCTGGCACAAGCAGCTCGACGTCAACCTCACGGCGCCGTTCGTCGTCTCGCAGGCCGCGCTGCCAGGACTGCTCGAGCGACGCGGCAACATCGTCAACGTCTCCAGCGTCGCCGGGGTCCGCGGCCAGGCCTACTCCGCGGCCTACTGCGCTTCCAAGGCCGGGTTGCTGATGCTGACCAAGTCGATGGCCCTCGAGCTGTCGCAGAAGGGCGTCCGGGTCAACTGCGTCTGCCCCGGCGGCATCGACACCCCACTCGTCGCCGAGGCGGCACGCACCATGCCCCAGGGCCTCGACGAGCGGCTGATGCAGCGGCTCTACAACGTCCTGCCACCCGGTTTCTCGCAGCCGACCGAGATCGCCGAGGCCATCGCCTACCTCGCCTCCGACGCCGCCAGGTCCGTCACCGGCACCGCCCTGTCGATCGACGGCGGCATCGTCTCCTGACCTTCAGGGGATCCGGACCTCGGCGCGGAGGTCTCGCGGGCCGACGACGTGGCCGCGCGCACACACGAGCTCGGCGTGGACGGCGGCGCCGCAGTCGACGTGCCGGGTCACGACCGGCACCCCCCGCTCGTCGCAGAGGTGGGCATCACCCCAGTCCTTCAGGGCCGTCAGCACCGGCTGCAGCGACCGGCCGACGTCGGTGAGGCGGTACTCCAGCCGCGACCGCGCGCCCGGCTCCTGGTAGGCCCGCGTCTCCAGGACACCGGCTGCCACCAGGTCCCGCAGCCGCGCCGACAGGACCGCCGGCGGAGCACCCGTCGCGGCCTGGATCCCGGCGAAGCGGCGCACTCCCAGCGAGACCTCCCGGACGACGAGCAGCGCCCATCGCTCACCGACGACCTCCAGGGTGCCGGCGATCGAGCAGGTGCGGGCCATCGTCTGAGTATGGACAACGAAGTCAGCCACGTCTACCGTCCTGCCATGGATTCGCGGGCTGGGGTTCGCCCGAGGAGGCTGCATCGGGCCTGGGCGGTTGCCGGCGTGGCCTTCGTCGCGATCGTCGGGGCGGCCGGCTTCCGGGCCACGCCAGGGGTGCTCATCGTCCCGCTGCAGGACGAGTTCGGCTGGAGCCGCGGCACCATCTCTCTCGCCGTCAGCGTCAACCTCCTGCTCTACGGGCTCACCGCTCCCTTCGCCGCGGCCCTGATGGAACGCTTCGGCATCCGTCGGGTGGTCGCGATCGCCCTCACGCTGGTCGCGGCCGGCAGCGCGCTGACGACCCGCATGACGGAGCCCTGGCAGCTCGTCCTCTGCTGGGGCGTCCTCGTCGGCCTCGGCACCGGGTCGATGGCGCTCGTCTTCGCCGCCACGATCGCCAACCGGTGGTTCCACACGCAGCGCGGCCTCGTCATCGGCATCCTCACCGCCGCGGGCGCCACCGGCCAGCTGGTGTTCCTGCCGCTGCTGGCCTCGCTCGTGCAGGACCACGGCTGGCGCACAGCCAGCTGGACCGTCTCCCTCGCAGCACTCAGCGTCGTCCCACTCGTGCTGCTGGCCATCCGGGAGCGACCCAGCGACGTCGGACTCCTTCCGTACGGCGCGGTTGTCGCCCCGGCGCCGGTCACGACGACCGGATCGCCTGCGCGGCAGGCGATCGGGGCGCTCCGGATGGCCTCCCGCACGCAGGCGTTCTGGATGCTGGCAGGAGGGTTCTTCATCTGCGGGGCCAGCACCAACGGCCTCGTCGGCACCCACTTCATCCCGGCCGCACACGACCACGGGTTGCCGTCGACGACGGCGGCCAGCCTGCTCGCGCTGGTCGGTGTGTTCGACATCGTCGGCACCATCGCGTCCGGCGTCCTCACCGACCGGGTCGACAGCCGCAAGCTGCTCTGGTGGTACTACAGCCTGCGTGGGCTGAGCTTGTTCGTGCTGCCCAGCCTGTTCGCCAGCAGCCTGCACCCGCACATGCTGGTGTTCGTCCTGTTCTACGGCCTGGACTGGGTGGCGACCGTACCGCCCACGGTCGCCCTCTGCCGGCAGGTGTACGGCGACCAGGGCACGCTCGTGTTCGGCTAGGTGTTCGCGAGCCACCAGGTCGGCGCTGCCGTCGCCGCCGCTGTCGCCGGAGCGCTGCGCACCAGTCTCGGCAGCTACGACCTCGCCTGGTACGGCGCCGGCGCGCTCTGCATCGTCGCCGCCGGGCTCTCGCTCGGGATCGGGCGGCGCAGCTATCTGCCCGCGCGGCTGCCGGTGCCGGAGATCGTCTGATGCGGGCGCTCGACGCAGTGCGTGCCCGAGCGCGAGTAGATCGTCGGCGCACAGCGGTTGCAATGGATGCAGACGCCGTCCGTGCCGTTCCCCTCCTCCCACCGCGCGATCAGGTCGGGCTCGCGTAGCAGCGCGCGGCCCATCGCGACGAACGCGAACCCTTCCTCCAGGGCAAGCTCGGCGGTCGCCAGCTTGTTGATGCCACCGAGCAGGATCAGCGGCAGGTCGAGCGCCTCGCGGAACTGCCGCGCCATGGGCAGGAAGAAGGCCTCCTCGAACGGGTACGTCGGCATGATGCGCTTGAGGAACGGCCGCACGAAAGGAGCCAGCACCTTTGGCTGCGTCTTCACGAAGTCGTCGATGGGGACGTCGCCGCGGAAGAAGTACATCCCGTTGAGCAGCGAGCTGCCGCCGGTGAGCTCCAGGGCATCGAGCGCACCGTCCGCCTCGATCAGCCGTGCCGCCTCGAGGCTGTCCTCGATCGGCAGCCCCTTCGCCACGCCGTCGACCATGTTGAGCTTCGCGATGACCGCGGCCTCGTCGCCGACGGCATCGCGCACCGCCTTCAGCACGTCCCGGGGAAACCTCGAGCGGTTGGCGACGCTCCCGCCGTACCCGTCCTTGCGCTTGTTGAGGTTGGGCGACAGGAAGCTGCTCAGCAGGTAGTTGTGGCCGAGGTGGACCTCGAGGCAGTCGAAGCCGGAGTCGACGAGAATCCTTGCTGCGCAGGCGAAGTCGGAGGTGACGCGTGCGATGTCGGCACTCGTCGCAGCCGGGACGAGCCCCTTGCCCGGGGCGCTGAACCGGCGCGAGGGCGCGAGCGACGTCTGCTTGTTGCTCCTCGAGTCGGCGACGAGGCCGGCGTGCCCGAGCTGGGCGCTGACGAGCGCGCCCTCGTCATGGACCGCCTGGGCGAGCCGCTCGAGACCGGCCCGGTTGCCCTCCTGCACGACGAGGCAGTCGCGGAAGACGCGGCCGTCGGGCGACACGGCGCAGTAGGCCACCGTCGACATGCCGACGCCGCCGGCAGCCTGCTCGCGGTGGAAGTCGACGAGCGCATCGCTGACCGTGCCGTGCCGGGTGCGACCCTCGAAGGTGGCTGCCTTGACAGTGCGGTTGCGCAGGGTCTTCGGGCCGAGCTGGGCGGGCTCGAAGACCTTCACGAGTCGCGCAGGACGTTCTTGGTGACCTTACCGGTCGCGTTCTTCGGCAGCGCGTCGACGACCTCGACGTATCTCGGCACCTTGTAGTTCGCGAGCCGTTCGCGACTGAAGCCGATGACGTCCTCCGCGGTCAGCGTCGCGCCGGACCGTGGGACGACGAAGGCCTTGCCGACCTCGCCCATCCGCTCGTCGGGGACGCCGATGACGGCCGCCTCGCTGATGCCCTCGTGCCGCACCAGGACCTGCTCGATCTCCGCGGGATAGGCGTTGAAGCCGCCGACGACATACATGTCCTTGATCCGGTCCGTGATGCGCAGGTTGCCTGCCTCGTCCATGACGCCGACGTCGCCGGTGTGCAGCCAGCCGTCGGCGTCGATCGCCTCGGCGGTCGCCTCGGGGTCGTCCCAGTAGCCCTGCATGACGTTGTAGCCGCGGATCAGCACCTCTCCCGGTTGTCCGGGCTCAGCCTGGACCCTCACCTCGACACCGGGGATGGCCCGACCGCTGGTGAGGCTGATGACCTCGTCCGGGTCGCCCTGACGGCAGGCCGTGGCCATGCCGTTGCACTCGGTCAGGCCATAGGCCGTGATGACTTCCTCGAAGCCGAGCTCCGAGCGCATCCGCGCGATCAGGGCCTGCGGGACGACGGCGGCGCCGGTGACGGCCAGTCGCAGCGGCGGCAGCTTCTGGGGCTGCTCGAGCAGCGAGCTGTAGAGCGTCGGCGGCCCGGGGATCACGTCGATCCGCTCCGCGACGATCGTCCGGACCGCCTCGTCGACGTCGAAGACCTTCAGGGGTACGGCGGTCGCGCGCCGCATCAGGCAGGCAAGCAGCCCCGCCTTGTAGCCGAACGTGTGGAAGAACGGAGCGACGATGAGCATCCGCTCGCCCTCGCGGAACCCGGTCGTCTCGCACCAGGTGCGGAAGACGCGGATGCTCTGGCTGTGCGTCGAGATGGCGCCCTTGGGCCGCCCGGTGGTCCCACTGGTGAAGATCAGGTCGCACGGGTCGTCCTCGGCGACGGCAGCCGCTGCCTTCTCGACGACGTCGACCGACACCTCCTCGGCACGTGCCAGGAAGCCGGACAGGTCGCTGGTCCGCAGCACCGTGACGTCGGGATTCCCCAGTGCTTCCAAGGGATCTGCCCCCAGCAGGCCGCCGACGAACAGGTCGTCGACGAGGAGCACCGAGGCCTGGGTACGGTCGATGAGGTAGCGCGCCTCCTCGCCCTTGAAGCGGGTGTTGATCGGCACCAGGATCGCGCCGATGCCCGTCAGCCCGAGCGCCGCCACGATCCAGCCGGCGGTGTTCGGCGCCCAGATCGCGACGCGGTCCCCCGGACCGATCCCGTGGGCCAGCGCGGCGCGCGAGAACGTCTGCACCCGGTCGAGCAGCTGCGCGTAGGTCAGCCGGACCTCAGGCGTGACGACGGCCTCGCGGTCAGGTGCGTCCGCGACGGCTGCCCGCAACACGGCGGGGATCGTGTCCATGCCTACCCTTCCAAGCGCTTGCTAGGGAGGCTACGATCGCCGCTCGCCGAAGGTCAACGAGAGGAGAGCGCGATGGCGACCCCGGTCGACCGCCGCGACGTCATCCTCGAGCGGGCCGCCGACCTGTTCGCCAAGCAGGGCGTAGCGGCCACAACCGTACGCGAGATCGCCGAGGCCGTCGGCATCCTGTCGGGCAGCCTGTACCACCACTTCGCGTCCAAGGACGACATCGTCGACGCGATCGTCAGCAGCTTCATGGACGACCTGGTCACCCGCTACGACGCCGTGATGGCTGCGGACGCCGACCCGCACGGCCGGCTGGTCGGACTCGTCAGGGCGTCGATCGCCACGAGCGCCGACCACCCGCACGCGACCGAGATCTATCAGAACGACGCGCGCTACCTGCAGGCCGACGACGGTCCGACGATCGTGCGGCAGTCGGCCCGGTCCGTCCGCAACGCCTGGATCCAGGTGCTCGAGGACGGCGCGGCCTCCGGGGCCTTCCGCAACGACGTACCGGTCAAGGTCGTCTACCCGCTGCTGCGCGACGGGCTCTGGCTGACCGCACGGTGGTTCACGCCCACCCGCACCTACGGCTACGACCAGCTCGCCGAGGACTACGTCAAGGTCTTCGTCGACGGCATCGCCCGCTAGCCACCCCTCTCCGCGGGGAGGGTGGGATGGTCAGACCAAGCGCTTGCTTGGTAGTTTCGGCGGCGTGGACCTGAGGGAGACCGAGGCGGAGCACGCGTTCCGCCTCGAGGCGCGCGGCTGGCTCGAGCACAACGTGCCGCACGGCCTGCCCAGTGGCGACACGTTGGAGGGCTTCGCGCTCCACCTCGAGTGGGAGCGGAAGCTGTTCGACGCGCGCTGGGCGGTGGTCGGCTGGCCCGAGGAGTACGGCGGTCGGGGCGCGAGCGTCTGGGAGTGGATCGCCTTCGAGGAGGAGTACTACCGCGCCGGCGGCCCGCAGCGCGTGACGCAGAACGGCATCTTCCTGCTCGCGCCGACGCTGTTCGAGTTCGGCAGCAAGGAGCAGCAGGACACCCTGCTGCCCCGGATGGCGGGCGCGCAGGACCTGTGGTGCCAGGGCTGGTCCGAGCCCGGCAGCGGCAGCGACCTCGCCTCGCTGAAGAGCCGCGCCGACAAGGTCGACGGCGGCTGGAAGCTCAACGGCCAGAAGACCTGGACGACCCGCGGCGCCTTCTGCACGCACCTGTTCGGGCTGTTCCGCTCCGACCCGTCGTCGGAACGGCACCATGGCCTCACCTACTTCCTCGTCCCCCTCGATGCGCCCGGCGTCACGGTCCGCGGCTTCGCCCGGCTCGACGGCGACGAGGGCTTCGCGGAGGTGTTCTTCGATGACGCCTTCGTGCCGGACGCCGCCGTCCTCGGCGGTGTCGGCAAGGGCTGGTCCGTCGCGATGGCCACCACCGGTTCCGAGCGCGGCCTCACGCTGCGGTCCCCCGGTCGCTACACCGCCACCGTCGCCCGGCTGCTCGACCTCGCACGGGAGCGTGACCTCGACGACCGGCAGCGCGAGGACCTCGCGCAGGCCTGGATGGACGCCGAGGCGTACCGGCTGTTCACGCTGCAGCAGGTGACCAACGAGAGGGCAGGTCGAGGCCGGCCTGGCGAGTCCTCGCTCAACAAGCTGTTCTGGTCGGAGCTCGACATCCGCCTGCACGAGCTGGCCCTCGACCTGCTCGGCCCGGAGGCTGAGCTGGAAGGCCCCTGGAGCAAGGGCTTCCAGTTTTCGCTGTCGGGCCCGATCTACGCCGGCACCAACGAGGTGCAGCGCAACATCGTCTCCGAGCGCCTGCTCGGCCTGCCGCGGAAATAACCCGTGTACTTCGGACTCCCTGATGACGCCCTCGCCCTCCGCGAGGGACTGCGTGAGGTCCTCGCGACGGCCTGCACCCCTGCCGTCATCAGGGCCGCCTGGGACGGCGACCCCTGCGACGCGCTCTGGAAGACCCTCGGTGAGTTCGGCGTCCTGGGGCTGCTCGTCCCCGAGGAGCGCGGCGGCCTCGGCCTCGATGAGCTGTCGTTCGTCGCCGCCATGGAGGAGTCCGGCTGGCACGGCGTGCCCGGCCCGCTCGTCGAGACCGTCGCCTACCTGCCGACCCTGGAGCTGCCCGCGGACGGCAGCGCCCGGATCGCCGTGCACCGCAGCAACCCGGTGCCCCATGCCGCCGTCGCGACACACGTGATCGGCGCCACCGCCCAGCAGCCAGGGCTGCGCGCGGAGACCGTCGACCGGTCGCGCCACGCCGCCCACGTACCTGGCGAGCCGGCTCCCGACAGCCCTGCGTCCCTGCTGGCGACCCTCGGGACGGCCGCATTCCTGCTCGGGCTCGCCCGTCGCCAGCTCGACCTGACCGTCAGCTATGTCAAGGACCGCAAGCAGTTCGGGGTCCCGATCGGGACGTTCCAGGCCATCAAGCATCCGCTCGCGGACGCGGTCGTGGGCACGGAGTTCGCCTGGCCGGCCGTGCTGCGGGCCGCCCGATCCCTGATCGACGCCGACCCGCTGGCCACCGTGCACGTGAGCATGGCGAAGGCGCTGGCGAGCGACGCGGCCTACCGCATGTCGAGGGTCTGCCTGCAGGCCCACGGCGCCATGGGATACACCGTGGAGTACGACCTGCACCTGTTCGCCAAGCGGACGTGGGCCATGGCGAAGGACTGGGGCACCGCCTCGGAGCACCGCAAGACGATCGCGAGGGAACTGCTGTGAGCGAACAAGACCCGGTCAAGTACGAGCGGAGGGGTCCGGTCGCGGTGGTGACCATGGACCGCGAGGAGTACCGCAACGCGCAGAACTCCAAGATGACCTACGCCCTCGATGCCGCCCTCTACCGGGCGGCCGACGACGACGAGGTCAAGGTTGTCGTCCTTGCGGGCACCGGCAAGCACTTCAGCGCCGGGCACGACATCGGTACGCCGGGCAGGGACATCGACGAGTCCTTCGAGCGCAAGGCCACCCTCTGGTGGGACCACACCTCGCACGAGGGCGGCGCCTCCCGCTTCGCCCGTGAGTCCGAGGTGTACGTCGGGATGTGCCGCCGCTGGCGTGACCTGCCCAAGCCGACGATCGCGATGGTGCAGGGCGCCTGCATCGCCGGCGGTCTCATGCTGGCCTGGTCGTGCGACCTCGTCATCGCCAGCGACGACGCGTTCTTCGCCGACCCGGTCGTGAAGATGGGCATCCCGGGCGTCGAGTACTTCGCGCATCCGTGGCAGATGGGGCCGCGCTTCGCCAAGGAGTTCCTGTTCCTCGGCGAGCGGGTCGGCGCGGAGCGGGCCCGCGAGCTCGGCATGGTCAACCGGGTCGTCCCGCGTGAGTCGCTCGAGGCCGAGGTCATGTCGGTCGCCGAGAAGATCGCCGAGATGCCGGCGTTCGGGCTCGCGCTCACCAAGAAGGCCGTCAACCAGTGCGAGGACATCATGGGGCTGCGCGACGGCATGGACTCCGTGTTCGGGCTGCACCACCTGGCCCACGCCCACAACGCCGAGGTCGGCACCGACTCACTCGCGGGGATGAACGCGCGGACGATGAGGGACTCGCAGAAGTGACCAGCTGGGACGACTTCAACGCGATCACGACCGTCAAGTACAAGTACGGCACCGCGCTCGACACCAAGGACTTCGTCGCCATGACGGACCTCATGGTCGAGGACGTCACGGTCGCCTACGGCGGAGGTGCCGTCAGTCTGCAGGGTCGCGAGGTCGTGCGGGACTGGATGGCGAAAGCCATGGGCTCGAAGGGCATGCTCAGCAACCACTTCTTCAGCCACCCGGTCATCGAGGTCGACGGCGACACCGCCACGGGGGCCTGGGAGCTGATGGACATCGTCATCCTCGAGGACGCGAAGCTCGTGATCCGGGGTGCATCCATCTACGCGGACCGCTATGTCCGGGTCGACGACGGGTGGAAGATCCAGCACACCGGTTACAAGCGGCTGTGGGAGGAGATCGGCCCACGCGGCGACTTCAAGACCACCGCCGCGTGGTTCGGCACCGACGGGCGCAGCTCTCTCGTCTGATGCCGACCTACGCGGACCTGTTGCTCGCGCGCGGGGGCGACGACCACGTCGGGCTGGTCTTCGAGGACCGGCGGTGGACCTGGGCGCAGATCGTGCAGGAGTGCGCTGACCGCACGCCGCTGCTCCGCCCCGGCATGCACGTCGGCCTGCTGCTCGACAACCTGCCCGACTACGTCTTCTGGCTGGGTGCCTGTGCGCTCAAGGGCGCCGCCCTCGTCGGCATCAACCCCACCCGGCGGGGCGCACAGCTCGAGGCGGACGTCGCTCACACCGACATCGACCTGCTTGTCACCGAGGCCCGGCACCGCGACGCTGTCGGCACCTTCGAGCACGTGCTCGTCGAGGAGCTGCAGCTGCCGACCGGCGTACCGCTGGAGGTCGACCCCTCCGTGCAGGAGAGCACCACGCTGCTGCTGCTGTTCACCAGCGGCTCGACAGGAGCGCCGAAGGCTGTCGTCTGCACCAGCGGCCGCTACGCGCGATTGGCAGGGAACGGCACCGCGCTGTTCGGCCTGACCCGTGACGACGTGCTCTACCAGTCCATGCCGATGTTTCACGGCAACGCCCTCATGACGAGCATCGCGCCCGCCACCGCGCTCGGCGCCACCGTGGTGCTGCGTCGCCGGTTCAGCGCCAGCGAGTTCCTGCCGGACGTGCGCACGCACGGCTGCACCTTCTTCAACTACGTCGGCCGGTCGTTGGCCTATGTCTTGGCGACGCCACCCACCGAGCACGACGCCGACAACCGGCTCCGGCTCGGTTTCGGCACCGAAGCCTCTCCCCGCGACATGGACGCGTTCACCGCGCGCTTCGACTGCCCACTGCTGGAGAACTACGGCTCGAGCGAGGGAGCCATCTCCATCCGGAAGGTCCCTGGGACGCCACGTGGCGCGCTCGGCAAGCCACCGGAGGGGATGCCGGTCGCGATCCTCGACGACGAGGGCAAGGAGTGCGCTCGTGCCCGGTTCGACGAGCACGGCGCACTTGTCAACGCGGACGAGGCGATCGGCGAGATCGTGGGCCTGCAGGCCGCTGCCGCCTTCGAGGGGTACTACAAGAACCCCGAGGCCGAGGCCCAGCGCGTGGTCGGAAGTGCTTACCGAACAGGCGATCTCGGCTATCAGGACGAGGCCGGCTGGTTCTGGTTCGCCGGTCGCGGCGGCGACTGGCTGCGGGTGGACAGCGAGAACTTCGCGGCCGGACCTGTCGAGACCATCCTCTCCCGCTGGGAGCCCGCGGTGATGGTCGCCGTCTACCCGGTGCCGGACGCACGGACCGGCGATCAGGTCATGGCAGCAGTCGAGATGGCGAGCGGTACGACGTTCGACCCGGTCGCGTTCGGAGCCTTCCTCACGGCCCAACCCGACCTGGGTACGAAGTGGGCGCCGCGCTATGTCCGCGTCATCGGCGCGATGCCCTTGACCGGCAGCAACAAGGTGGACAAGAACCCGCTCCGTGCCGAGCAGTGGTCAGTCGGGCAGGTGTTCTGGCGGCCCGGCAGGGAGCTCGTCTACGCCGAGCTCAGCGCCGGGGACCGGCGAGCGCTGCGCGGCGACTTCACTCTGCACGAGCGTCTTGACATGCTCCCTTCGTAAGTGTTGACTTACGGTTCGTGAAGACGAACGCAGCCCCGCTTTTCGACGCTCTGGGTGACCCGTCACGACGAGCCATCCTCGAGCTGGTCGCCCACACCCCGCGTCCGGTGGGTGAGCTCGCCGACGCGCTTCCGATCAGCCGCCCGGCGGTGTCACAGCACCTGAAGGTCCTGAAAGACGTGGGACTCGTGACCGTTCGGACCGAGGGCACCCGCCACCTGTACGCCATGGACCCCACCGGTCTCGCACCGGTACGCGCGTGGTTCGCGCGCTTCTGGAACGACAACCTGGCGGCCTTCGCGTCCGCCGTCGAGGAGGACTGACATGACCGACACCTTCGTGCGCAGCACCGTCCAGGTCAGGGCCGACGCCGCCCGCGCCTTCGACGTCTTCACGAAAGGCTTGGACAGCTGGTGGACCCGCGATCACCACGTCCTGCAGGGGACCCTCAAGGAGATCGGCTGCGACCCCTACGTCGGCGGACGGATGTGGGAGGAGAACGCCGCCGGCGAGACCTGCACCTGGGGCCGGGTGCTCACGTGGGAGCCGCCGTCAGTGTTCGTCTTCTCGTGGTTGATCGGACCCGACTTCGGCGTGCCCGGACCCGATGCCCAAGGCAGCCGCGTCACGGTGACGTTCACGCCGAATGACGCGGGGACCCTGGTCGAGCTCGTGCACGACCAGCTGGACGTGCACGGCCCCGGCTGGGAAGGCCTGGCCGCGGGGGTTGGCAGCGACGGCGGCTGGCCGCTGGGGATGCGCACCTTTGCCGCCGAGGTCGAGCGCGTGCCCGCCTAGGTCCGGCGGGAGGCCCCCCAGAGCCCGACGCCGATGCCCACGACGGCACCGCCGAGCCCGATCACCTGCTGCGACCGTGGCAGGTCGCGGTGGACCGAGATCCCGCCGAGCAGGTCGGCCGCGTCGGCGCCGGCCGAGGCGAGAAACCAGCCACGGGTCGGCCGTCCGCGCAGCGCTGCTGACGCGAGCAGCCCACCGACGAGCGCGTCCCGATAACCCATCGAGCGCAGCAGCAGCGCTGCCGTCGGCGACGGCTGCTCCTTGTCGCCCCACATCCGATTGGCCTTCTCCGGCGAGACGAGGAACGAGACGCCGGACGCGAGCCGAAGCCCACCGACGACGAGCGGAGCGACATCAACCCGTGGCATGAGCAGACCCTAGAGCTTTCCGACCGCCGGCATCAGCGGCACGTCCAGGGCGTCGTAGAGGCCCGGCTTCGCGTCACGCAGCCACGGGATGGCGTTGACGAGCCGGGCCGCGGCTGTCGCATTGCCACCGGCGGCCCGGTTGCCGCCTTCGTCGGTCGCCTCGATCGTGACCTCGATGCGCGGTCGGCCCTCGAGGACGATGCGATGCGCACCTGCTCCACCGTCAGGGGGCGACGGCCAGTCCGGCGCCACCTCGGGGGAGATCCGGGTGACGTGCTCGACGACCAGCTTCGCCCGGCCGCCGACGATGCCCTGGATCTCGAACCGGAGACCGCCCTGGGTGCCCTTCTCGAACAGGCCCATGACGTTGGTGACGTCCTCGTCCAGGGCGCGGCGCTCGACCTGCTCGCGGATCTCGTCGAGCTCGATCCCCAGCGCCCGCGCCATCAGGCGGAGCTGGCCGCCCCAGATCATCGTCGGGATGCCCGGCGCCACCATGATGGGCGTGGAGTCCATCGGGCCGCCCATACCGACCGAGTTGCGGACCGCGTCCGGCTGGTCATAGGTCGAGTAGTCGAAGAGCTCCTGGCACCGGACCTGCGTCACCGCCGACGCGATGCCGGTGAGCAGCACCGGCAGGATGTCGTTGCCCCACCCCGGGTCGATCCCGCTGACGAACAGCGCCGAGCCGCCTTCCGTGCAGGCGTCCTCGAGCGGTCTCCGCAGGGACGCCGGCGCGGACGAGGGGTCATAGAGCGCATAGATGGAGGGCGTCACGACGACGGCGCCGGCCCTCAGGCAGCCGGCGATGTCGGCTGCCGCGTCGTCAGGTCTGATATCCCCGGAAGCCATATATGCCAGGGCATCCAGCCCTTCGGGGAGATCTGGAGAGACGGTGATGCCGAGGGGTTCGAGGTCGGCGAGCACGCCCGCGTCCTCGCCCGCACGTGACCTGCCGACGACGCCGACCAGATCCAGCTGCGGGTGGGCGACGACGGCGCGGATGCCCGCCCGGCCCATGTTCCCGGTCCCCCAGACCGCGACTCTCATCGCCGCGTGCGGGCCAGGATCCCGGCGGTGCCGAGGACGAGCTCGCCGGTGAGGTAGGCCCAGTAGCTCGGCTTCGTCTCGGGCTGGTCGACCTTCAGGGAGTAGGTCCGGAACGCCGCCGCCCCGAGCCAGGTCATCCCGACCGCCGTGTAGGCATCCGACGTGCCGCGGAGCAGGGCCCAGAGCCCGAGCCCGACGAACGTGCCACCGAGGCCGGCACGGGTCTCGGTGATGCCGCGGGCGCTCCCGGGGACGAGGTCGAGCTGGGCCAGGGTGCGTTCCGGCATCAGCGCGATGGCGAGCCCCGAACCGGCAAGTCCGGCCGCGCTCAGGGTCCCGAGACGCATCAGAGCCGCTCGAGGATCGTGACGTTGGCCTGACCGCCGCCCTCGCACATCGTCTGCAGTCCGAACCGGCCGCCAGTGCGCTCGAGCTCGTGCAGCAGCGTGGTCATGAGCCGAGCCCCGGTCGCGCCGAGCGGGTGCCCGAGCGCGATGGCGCCGCCGTTCGGGTTGACGCGCGTGGGGTCGGCGCCGGTGTCCTTGAGCCAGGCGAGCACCACGGACGCGAACGCCTCGTTGATCTCGACCACGTCCATGTCGTCGATGGCGAGCCCCGTCTTGTTCAGGGCGTGCGCGGTGGCCGGGATGGGTGCGGTCAGCATGAGGATCGGGTCGTCACCGCGCACCGACAGGTGGTGGATGCGGGCCCGGGGCGTCAGGTTGTGCTCCTTGAGCGCGGCCGCGCTGACGACGAGCAGCGCGGCGGCGCCGTCGGTGAGCTGCGAGGCGACGCCCGCGGTGATGCGACCACCTTCCTGAAGGGTCTTCAGGCCTGCCATCTTCTCCAGCGTCGTGTCGGCCCGCGGCCCGATGTCCTCGGCGACGTCACCCACCGGGGCGATCTCGGCCTTGAAGCGGCCCTCGGAGATCGCTGCGAGTGCGCGCTGGTGCGACTGGTAGGCCCACTTCTCCATCTCCTCACGGGAGATGTCCCAGCGGCGGGCGATCTCATCGGCCGCGTGGAACTGCGACACCGGCTGATCGCCGTACCTCTTGACCCAGCCCTGACTGCCGCTGAACGGGTCGTCGAAGCCATATGCCTGGCCGGCCAACATCGCGGCGCTGATCGGGATCTGCGTCATGTTCTGGACGCCACCGGCGACGACGACGTCGACCGTGCCCGACATCACCGCCTGGGCGGCGAAGTGCACCGCCTGCTGCGACGACCCGCACTGCCGGTCGACCGTGGTGCCTGGGACGTGTTCGGGGAGGCCGGCGGCGAGCCAGCAGGTGCGCGCGATGTCGCCGGCCTGCGGGCCGATGGTGTCGACGCAGCCGAAGATGACGTCCTCGACGGCACCGGGGTCGATGCCCGACCGGTCCATGAGGGCGTTCAGGACGTGCGCGCCGAGGTCGGCGGGGTGGACACCTGCGAGGCCGGTGCCCTTGCGGGTGACCGGCGTGCGGACGGCCTCGACGATGTAGGCCTCGTCAGCCATGTGAGCTCCCTAGCGCTGTGTGGAATGCGGGGAACTCCCCACCTCCGTCGACGAACAGGTCGGCACCGGTGACGTAGGCCATCTCCGGTGAGGCAAGCATGAGGCACGCCGCGGCGACGTCCTGCACCGAGGCCAGCCGTCCCATCGGCACGGTGGCCGCGACGGCGCCACGGTGCTCGCCGTAGGTGTCGGCCGCCGTCTCGGTCTCGAGCAGTCCCACGGTGACCTGGTTGACGCGCACGTCCGGTGCCCACTCCAGCGCCAACGCTCGCGTGAGCGTCGTGAGTCCCGCCTTCGCCGCGGCGTACGCCGCGGTGCCAGGAGCAGGGCGTACGGCTGACACGCTGCCGATGTTGAGGATCACGCCCCCGGACATGGCCCGACGTGCCGACCTGGCGACGAAGAGCGGGGCCACGAGGTTGAGCGCGATGACCTTCTCGTGGAAGCGCGGGCTGGTCTCGGCGACGAGCGCCGTCGGTGAACCGCCAGCGTTGTTGACGACCACGTCGAGCGAGCCCTCGGTCCCGACGATGTCGGCGATGAGCGCGTCGACGGCGTCCGGGTCGCGCACGTCGCAGGCGACGAACCGTCCAGGGCCGTCGCCCGGGTTGCGTCCGCAGACCACGACCTGGTCGCCGGCCTTGGTGAACGCCTCGGCGATGCCACGCCCGAGTCCGCGGGTGCCCCCGGTGATGAGGACGGTCCTCATGACATGTCGTCCGCGGCGAGCCACGCGAAGGCCATGGCGGGCGTGATGCAGGCGCCAGGACCGGGGTAGGAGTGGCCGAACATCGATGCCATCGTGTTGCCGCAGGCATAGAGGCCAGGGATCGTGGAGCCGTCGGGCCTCGTCACCCGGCCGTGCTCGTCGCAGACGAGGCCGCCCTTGGTGCCGAGGTCGGACAGCACGACCTTGCCGGCGTAGAAGGGCCCGGTGGCGAGCGGCGCCAGCGAGGGGTTCGGCCACTCGTGCGGCCCCGGGATCCCCGGGTAGCGCTGGAAGACCCAGAGCAGCTGGCGCTCATAGGAGCCCTCGTCGCCCCGCCCGAAGTCCTCGTCGACGCCCTTGTCGACGAGGACGTTCCAGCGCTCCGCGGTGGCCACGAGCCCGGGTGCGTCGAGCTTCTCGGCCAGCTCAGCGAGCGTGTCAGCGACGACCAGGGTGCCGTCGGCGACCCATGCGTCCGGCGATGCGCCCGGTCGGAGCCCGGCGAAGCCATAGCTGTCGAGAGCGTGCTGGTCGAGCACGTACCAGCTGGGGATGCACGGGATGCCCCTGTCGCGCGCGGCGAGCATCAGGTGGCCGAAGGTGTTGTACGGCGTGCCCTCGTTGACCCAGCGGTTGCCCTGCTGGTCGACGATGATCCCCGTCGGGGCGGCCCGCTCGAACAGCAGGAACGACGGCTTCCCGTCCCCCCGCAGCAGGCCCGGCGCCCACCAGCAGTCCTCGAGCAGGTCGGTGGCGGCGCCGAGCCGCATGCCGGCCTCGATGCCGTCACCGGTGTTGCCCGGCACGCCGAGCGTCCAGCCGTCGTGGTGGAGCACGGGGTCTTGGTGTCGCGCGCGCAGGGCGACGTTGTGCTCGAAGCCACCATTGGCCAGGAGCACTGCGGATGCGGCGATCTCGCGGCCGTCTGCCGTGCGCACCCCCACCACCCGATCGCCGTCGACGATCACGTCGTCGAACGCCGTCGAGGTCCAGACCGTGACGCCCTCGACCGCGCAGGCAGTCAGCAGCTGCGCGATCAGGGACTGACCGCCCCACATCGGGCCGTCCGGTCCGGACTCGGGGATCGGCGGGCCGCCGTCGCCGAGCGCGAGCTTCGGTTGGACCTTGTGCTCGAGCGCGGCCGCCACGGCCGGGCGGATGGCCTTCGGCGTGATCGCACGGCCGGTGAGCAGCGCACCCGGCTCGGACGGGTGGTAGTCGGGGTAGCCGGTCATGAACGAGAACCGGACGCCCTTGGTCTCGAGCCAGGCGATCGTGTCGCGAGCGGCATGCAGATAGGCCTGCTGCATCGAGCGCGGGGTGCGGTCCCCGACGGTGGCGTCGAGGTAGACCTGCGCCTGGTCGAGGTCGTCGTGCTGGCCGGCGTTGAGCACGTGCAGGTTGGCCGGCGCCCAGAGCCCGGCGCCCGACAGCGCGGTCGTGCCGCCACAGACCGCGGCCTTCTCGAGGACCAGCACCCGGTGCCCGTTCTCCGCGGCACGCAGCGCTCCGACGAGGCCACCGGCCCCGGAACCCGCGACAACCAGGTCGAAGTCGCTGATCACCTGGCCATCCTCCCTGGTGGGACTCGTCCAAGCAAGCGCTTGGTCGTCCGGGGCGCTAGGCTGGTCCGGTGACCGAGGCACCCGTCTCGATGGTGGAGCGCATGACGCTGGTCATGGACGCCTTCGACGCGTCGACGCCGCGCCTCACCCTGGCCGAGCTCACCGAGCGGACCGGCCTCCCCCGCAGCACGACGCACCGCATCCTCGAGCAACTCGTGGAGCTGCGCTGGCTCGAGCACAGCGGCCAGAGCTATGGCCTCGGGATGCGCACGCTCGAGGTCGGTGGCCTCGCCGTCGCCCACCACGAGCTGCGGATCATCACCAGCCCGCTGCTGGCCGAGCTGCATGAGCGCACAGGTGCTGTGGCCTCGCTCGCCGTCCTCGACAAGCGTGACGTGGTCTTCGTCGAGCGGCACGGCGGTGGCCTCAGCACCGATCCGGTGACGCGCGTCGGCGCCCGCGTCCCGGCGCACGCGACCGCGGCGGGCAAGGCGATGCTCGCCTGGCACGACGACACCCAGCTGCGGGCGAGCTGGCCGCACCGGCTGAACGCCCGCACGCCGCGCACCCTCACGACCCTCGACCTGCTGAGGCAGGACCTCGCCCTCACGCGCAGCCGCAACGGGGTGGCGTACGACCGCGAGGAACTGGCGCAGGGAACCGTCTCGCTCGCCGTCGCCGTCCGTGGCATCGGCCGGGCGACGGCGGCGCTGCAGCTCTCCGGTCAGGTGCGCACGGTCAGTCTGGAACGGCTCTCGCCGTACGTGCTCGATGCCGCGCGCAAGGCCTCTCGGGCGCTGTTCCCTGAGCCGGGTCAGCGCCGCCGGTCGCGGACTGTCGACCGCACCCCGCGCCCGAGCCCCTGGCCCGAGGGGGCCTTGGAGCGCCTCGTCCAGGGCATCGGCGGCGACTACTGGCTCTGAGCTCACTCCACGAAGTGCTCGCGGCAGGCGCGCTCGAAGGCGGCCTTCCGCTCGACCTGCACCCAGTGCCCGCAGCGGCTGTAGATGCGCAGGTCGCACTTCGGCATCCGGCGGGCGGGCAGCAGCGCGCCCTCGACCGGGGCGACCCGGTCGTCGCGGCCCCAGCACATGAGCACCGGCTGCCGGATGCGGTGCACCTCGGCCCACAGCGGGATGTCGCCGGTCATGGCTGGGTTGTAGAACGTCGCGTACGCGTCCTGCAGGTTCTTCACCGCACCCGGTGCGGTGGCTGCCGCCAGCCGTGACTCGATGAGCTCGTCGGTGAGGACCCGCTGGTCGAAGACCATCGTCTTCAGCCAGGCGACGAGGCGCTCGCGCGTCGGGTCCATGTTGAAGTCCATCAGCCGGAGGATCCCCTCGGACGGCGACGGCCCGAGGATGGGCACGCCCGTGCCTCCGGGACCGTTGAGCAGCATCTTGGAGATGCGCTCCGGGTGGTCGAGCGTCAGTCGGGTGGCGACGTCGGCGCCCATGGAGTTGCCGACGATGCCGACCTGCTCGAGGCCGAGTGCGTCGAGGAGCCCGACGACGGAGTCCTTGCTGATCTCGAGGTAGTTGCGCTCGTAGGTCTCGGGCCGGGCGGACGCCCCGAACCCGACCTGGTCGACGATGATCGCGCGGATGCCGTGCAGCTCAGCGAGGTTGTTCCCGAAGTTGGCCCAGCCGGTGACGCCGGGTCCGCTGCCGTGCAGGAAGACGACGGGTGCGCCGTCACCGACGTCGTGGTAGGCGACATCAAGGCCGTTGACCTCGACGACCTTGCGGGTGCCCTCAGGCGTCACGAGCGCTCCGCCACGATCTCGAGAGCGATGTCGATGAGCTGGTCCTCCTGACCGCCGACCAGCTTGCGCTCCCCGGCACGGATCAGCAGCTCGGCGCCGCTCACGTCGTATCGCTTGGAGAGGCGGTCGGCGTGCTTGAGGAAGCTCGAGTAGACGCCGGCGTAGCCCATCGTGAGCGAGAGCCGGTCGAGCAGGCACTCGTCGTCCATCACGGGACGCACGACGTCCTCCGCGGCATCGATGATCTTGCGTACGTCGATGCCGGTCTTCACCCCGAGCTTCGAGCAGACGGCGACGAAGCCCTCGACCGGGGTGTTGCCGGCACCGGCACCGAAGCGCCTGGTGGAGCCGTCGATCTGCTGCGCGCCGGCCCGGGCCGCGTAGACGCTGTTGGCGATGCCCATGCCGAGGTTTTCGTGGCCGTGGAACCCGACCTGCGCCTCGTTGCCGAACTCCGCGACGAGGGCGGCGACCCGGTCGTAGGTCTGCTCCATGATGAGCGCCCCGGCGGAGTCGACGACATAGACGCACTGGCAGCCGGCGTCGACCATGATGCGGCCCTGCCGGGCGAGCTCCTCGGGCGTCGTCGAGTGGCTCATCATGAGGAAGCCGACGGTCTCGAGGCCGAGCTCGCGGGCCAGGCCGAAGTGCTGCCGCGACACATCGGCCTCGGTGCAGTGCGTGGCGATGCGGCAGATCTGGCCGCCCGCGTCCTGGGCCGCCCGGATGTCGTCCTTGGTGCCCAGCCCTGGGAGCATGAGGAACGCGATCTTCGCCCGCTTCGCCGTCTTGACGGCGGCCCGGAGCAGGTCGAGCTCCGGCGTGTGGCTGAAGCCGTAGTTGAACGAAGAGCCACCGAGGCCGTCGCCGTGGGTGACCTCGATGACCGGCACGCCCGCGTCATCGAGCGCCGTGACGATGTCGACGACGTGCTCGAGGGTGAACTGGTGCCGCTTGGCGTGCGATCCGTCGCGCAGCGAGGAGTCGGTGACGCGCAGGTCCAGCTCGGAGCTGTAGGGCTTGAGGACGGTGGGAGGAACAGCCATGTCAGACCCCCAGCCGGACGGCGGCGAGCGCGTCGCCGACGCGGGCGGCGGCGGCGGTCATGATGTCGAGGTTCCCCGCGTACGGCGGGAAGAAGTCGCCTGCTCCCTCGACCTCGAGGAAGACGGCCACCCGGGCCATCCCCCCCATGACATCGCTCGGGTCGTCGAACTGCGGCGCCCCGCGCATCCGGTAGCCAGGGACGTACTGCGCGACCTCGTCGACGCGCTTGGTGATGCTGGCCGCGATGGCGTCCCGGTCGGCGTCCTCGGGGATCGAGCAGAAGACCGTGTTGCGCATGAGCGGAGGCGGGTCGGCAGGGTTGAGGATGATGATGGCCTTGCCGCGCTCGGCGCCGCCCACGACCTCGATGCCCTTCGACGTCGTGCGCGTGAACTCGTCGATGTTGTCGCGGGTCCCCGGCCCGGCCGACTTCGACGACACGGACGCGACGATCTCGGAGTACTTCACGGTGACGACGCTGGTGATGGCGTGCACGATCGGGATCGTCGCCTGGCCCCCGCAGGTGACCAGGTTGATGTCGTCGGCCTCGAGGTTGGCGTCCATGTTGGCGGCCGGCACGACATAGGGGCCGAGCGCGGCCGGCGTCAGGTCGATCGCCTTGATGCCCGCCTCCCGGTAGCGCGGCGCGTTGGCGCGGTAGACGTAGGCGCTGGTCGCCTCGAACAGGAAGTCCGGCAGCTCGGGCTGCGCCAGCAGCCAGTCGACGCCCTCGTGCGAGGCCTCGAGGCCGAGGTCCTTGGCGCGCTTGAGGCCCTCGGAGTCGGGGTCGACGCCGATCATCCAGCGCGGCTCGATGAGCTCCGAGCGCTGCAGCTTGTAGAGCAGGTCGGTGCCGATGTTGCCGGAGCCGACGATCGCGGCCGTGAGCTTCTTGGGCATGAGGATCCTTAGGCGAACGTCAGAGAGACAGAACCGAGACCGGAGAACGTGGCGACGACGTCGTCACCGGGTTTGACGTCGTAGGCGCGCGTGCACGAACCGGGGAGCACGACGTGACCTGCCTCGAGGCGGACCCCGAAGCCGGCCACCTTGTTGGCGAGCCACGCGACCGCGATGGTGGGGTCGCCGAGCACGGCGTCGGAACGGCCCTCGGCGACGCGCTCGCCGTTGATGTCCAGCGTCGCGTCGATCGCCGTGACGTCGATGTCCGCGGGCTTGACGCGCTCCTTGCCGAGGACGACCCCGCAGCTCGAGGCGTTGTCGCTGATGGTGTCGAGCAGGCCGATCTTCCAGTCCGCGATGCGGCTGTCGATGAGCTCGATCGCCGGCGCGACGAAGTCGGTGCAGCGCAGCACGTCCTCGACGGTGCAGCCCTCGCCCGGCAGGTCCTCGCCGAGGACGAAGCCGACCTCGACCTCGACCCTCGGCAGCAGGAACCGGCCTGTGGGGATCGGGGCGTCCTCGCTGTAGACCATGTCCGAGAGCAAGTGGCCGTAGTCGGGCTCGTCGACCCCCATCATCTCCTGCATGGCCTTGGACGACAGCCCGACCTTGTGGCCGTAGACGGTGGCGCCGGCAGCGAGCCGCCGGCGGATGTTGAGCAGCTGGATCTCGTAGGTGTCGGTGATGTCCAGGTGCGGGAACGTCTGCACCAGCGGGGGAACGGAGCGGTGCGTCTCCTCCGCGACGCGCAGGATCTCGGCGGCCTGCTGCCGCTCCTCGAGGGTCAGAGCCATGAGAGGCCGAACTGGCCCTTGAAGAACATCAGCGGTCCTCCGGAGTCGCGGTGGGTCACGAGCTCGCGCACGTGGCCGATGACCACGTCGTGATCGCCGGCGGCGTGCACCTGCTCGAGGTCGCAGTGGATGCTGGCGAGGACTCCGTCGAGCGACGGGCCCCACGTCGTCGGGTGCCAGTCGAGGCCGGCGAACTTGTCGCCACCGCTGACGGCGAAGGCCTTGCACAGCTCGATCTGGTCCTCGGCCAGGACGTTGACGCTGAACGAGCCCGAGGCCGCGATGCGCGGCCAGGTGGTCGAGGTGTGCGCCGGGCAGATGAGGATCAGGGGCGGGTCGAGGGACACGCTCGT
>JAODND010000009.1 GCA_025465465.1 Frankiales bacterium
GCACGGCGTAGCCCATGGTCCCTGCGCCGCCGGAGTTCAGCCAGGTGTAGGGGTTCTCGTAGGAGATGAACTGGCTGGCCCACATCTGGTGCTGGCCGACGCCGCTGACGAAGATGGCCTCCGGACCGGCGATCTGGCCGATGCGGGTGATGACGTGCTGGGGGGCCAGCGAGCCGTCGGTGGGCTCCTCGTAGCCGAGCGGGTAGGTGTCGCGCCAGCCGTCGAGCTGCCGCCACCAGCCGGTGAGGTCCGCGCGGGTGCCCGCGGCGTAGACCTCCTGGATGGCCACGATCAGGTCGGCGATGGTCTCGCGGCAGTCCCCCACGATCGGTACGTCCGCCGTCTTGTTCTTGCTGATCTCGGCCGGGTCGATGTCGGCGTGGATCACCTTTGCGACGGGGGCGAAGGTGCTCAGCTTGCCCGTCACCCGGTCGTCGAAGCGGGCCCCGAGGCAGATCAGCAGGTCGCTCTTCTGCAACGCCGTGACGGCCGCCACGGAACCATGCATGCCCGGCATCCCGAGGTGCTGCTGGTGGCTGTCGGGGAACGCCCCGCGGGCCATCAGCGTGGTCACGACGGGGATGCCGGTGAGCTCGGCGAGCACGCGCAGCTCGGCGGCCGCCCGGGCCTTCAGGACACCGCCCCCGACATACAGCACGGGGCGGGCGGCCTCGGCGACGAGGCGGGCGGCCTCGCGGATCTGCTTGGCGTGCGGCCGGGTGGTCGGGTGGTAGCCCGGCAGGTCGAGGGTCGGCGGCCACGCGAACGACGTCTGCGCCTGCAGGATGTCCTTCGGCAGGTCGACGAGCACGGGGCCGGGTCGACCGGTGCTGGCGATGTGAAACGCCTCGGCGATCGTGCGCGGGATGTCCTCGGCGCTCTGCACGAGGAAGTTGTGCTTGGTGATCGGCATCGTGATGCCGCAGATGTCGGCCTCCTGGAAGGCGTCCGTGCCGATCGAGGCGCTGGGCACCTGCCCCGTGATGGCGACCATCGGCACGCTGTCCATGTACGCGTCGGCGATCGGCGTCACGAGGTTGGTCGCACCGGGGCCGCTGGTGGCCATGCAGACGCCGACCCTGCCGGTCGCCTGGGCGTAGCCCTCGGCGGCGTGACCGGCGCCCTGCTCGTGCCGCACCAGGATGTGGCGCAGCTTGGTCGAGTCGAAGATCGGGTCGTACGCGGGCAGGATCGCGCCGCCCGGGATCCCGAACATGACCTCACAGCCGACGCTCTCCAGGCTGCGTACGAGCGACTGGGCTCCGGTGAGGTTCTGCTCAGGTGTCGCGGTCATGTTCCTGTTCCTTGGGTCCTGATGTGCGGGCAAAAAAGAACCCCTTGTGCCAGGGGCACGAAGGGGTCAGCGCGACTGCGAGGCGGTCAGCAGTCGCGCTGAAGAACTACTACGTCAAGGCTGAGGATGCTGCGCATGGCGCAAGCGTGCCTGTCGTACACACCTGGTGTCAACTTTGTGAGACACCCGTCCCACATCCTGAGACCACCCGTTCAGCCGGTGATGGCGCCCTGGGCGGCGGAGCCGACGAGCTTGGCGTACTTGCCGAGGACCCCGGTCGTGTACCGCGGCTCGAGCGGCTTCCAGCCGGCCCGGCGCTGCTCGAGCACGGCCTCGTCCACCACCAGGTCGAGGGTGCGGGAGCCCAGGTCGAGGCGGATCGTGTCGCCCTCCTCGACGAGCGCGATGGGTCCGCCGTCGGTGGCCTCGGGCGCGATGTGGCCGACGCACAGCCCGGTGGTGCCGCCTGAGAAGCGGCCGTCGGTGAGCAGCAGCACGTCCTTGCCGAGACCCGCGCCCTTGATGGCGCCGGTGACCATGAGCATCTCGCGCATGCCGGGGCCGCCGCGGGGGCCCTCGTAGCGGATGACGATGACGTCGCCCTTCCTGAGCGTGCCCTGCTCGATCGCGTCCATGACGCCGGCCTCGCCGTCGAAGACCCGTGCCGGTCCCTCGAACACGTCACCGTCGAAGCCCGCGCTCTTCACGACCGAGCCGTCGGGCGACAGCGAACCGCGCAGGATCGTGATCCCACCGGTGGCGTGCATCGGGTTGCCCAGCTGGCGGATCACGTCGCCGTCCAGCGGCGCGATGTCCATGTCCGCGAGGTTCTCGGCCATGGTGCGGCCGGTGCAGGTCAGCACGTCGCCGTGCAGCAGGCCGGCATCGAGAAGCGCCTTCATGACGACCGGGATGCCACCGATCCGGTCGATGTCGGTCATGACGTACTTGCCGAACGGCTTCACGTCGGCGAGGTGCGGCACCTTGTCGCCGATCCGGTTGAAGTCGTCGTAGGACAGCTCCACCCGGGCCTCGTGCGCGATCGCGAGCAGGTGCAGCACGGCGTTCGTCGAACCACCGAGCGCCATGACGACGGTGATGGCGTTCTCGAACGCCGCCTTGGTGAGGATCTGGCGCGCCGTGATCCCACGACGCAGCAGCTCCACGACGGCCTCGCCCGAGCGGAACGCGATGTCGTCACGCCGGCGGTCGACCGCGGGCGGCGCGGCGGAGCCGGGCAGCGCCATGCCCAGGGCCTCGGCGGCCGCCGCCATCGTGTTCGCGGTGTACATCCCGCCGCAGGCGCCCTCGCCCGGGCAGGCCGCCTTCTCGATCGCCGTGAGCTCGTCGCGGGTGATGAGCCCCCGCGCGCAGGCCCCGACGGCCTCGAAGACGCTGATGATGGTCAGGTCCTCCTCGACCCCGTCCGGACCGCGGAGCTTTCCGGGCAGCGTGCTCCCGGCGTACACGAAGACCGACGCGAGGTCGAGGCGGGCGGCGGCCATCAGCATGCCCGGGAGCGACTTGTCGCAGCCGGCCAGCGTGACCGTGCCGTCGAGGCGCTCGGCGAACACGACGGTCTCGACGGAGTCGGCGATGACCTCGCGGCTGACGAGCGAGGCGCGCATCCCCTCGTGACCCATCGAGATGCCGTCGGAGACCGAGATCGTGCCGAACTCCATCGCGAAGCCGCCGGCCTCCTGAACGCCCCTCTTCGCGGCCTTGGCCAGGCGCGCGAGCGACAGGTTGCAGGGGGTGATCTCGTTCCAGGAGGACGCGATCCCGATCTGCGGCTTGTCGATGTCGTCGTCGGTCAGCCCGACGGCGCGCAGCATCGCGCGGGCAGGGGCACGACGGTCGCCCTCGGTGACGTCGGTGGAGCGGGGCTTGCTCGTCATGACACGAAGGGTAAGTGACACGATGACCCGGTGGAGAGACTGCAGTTCCGTCCCGACCGTACGGCCGTCCTGGCTGTCGGCGTGTTCTTCATCGGCGCGCTCTACCTGGCGCTGTCAGGACCGTGGTTCTCGCCGTTGCTGCTCGTCCCGGTCGGCTGCCTGGTCTGGACGCTGCGGGCGCGGGTGGTCGCCGACGGTGACGGCCTGCTCGTGTGCAACGGTTTCGGGACCCGACGGGTCCGGTGGGACGAGGTCGACGCCTTCGAGGTACGCAGGCGACGCCCTGTGGTGCTGCACCGCACGGACGGCGGTACGACGGTGCTGACCGCACTCCCCCGGCAGGACGTGCGGCGGCTGGCCGCCGCCGGTCAGCCCTGATGGCCACCACCTTCGAGGTCACCTCCGGCGACGGCACGCGGATCAAGGGCTGGCGCAGCGGCGGTCCCGGGGTGCCACTCGTCATCGCCAACGGGCTCGGCACCATTCCCGAGGCATGGCCCTCTCTGGTCGCAGCCGGCAGCGGGTACGACGCCGTGACCTGGTACCACCGCGGCACCTTCGGGTCCGCGCGGCCCAAGGACCTCGGCCGCATCCGCGTCGAGGACCACGTCGACGACATGGTTGCCGTCATGGACGACCAGGGCCTCGACCGGGCTCTCGTCGCCTGCTGGTCGATCGGCGTCAACGTGGCCTTCGAGTTCCTGCACCGACACCCGGACCGGGTGGCGGGCATCCTGTCGGTCGCCGGCGTGCCGGGCGGGACGTTCAGCACGATGGGGGGACCGCTCCGCATCCCGCGGCGGCTCCGCAAGCCGATCTCGGTCCGCATCGCGAAGACCGGGAAGTACCTCGGTCCGGTCATCACGAGGGTGACGGCCAAGCTGCCGGCCAACCACGGTCTCGCCTGGCTGCTGACGCACTCAGGAGTGATGAGCTCCAGAGCGCGGCCGGAGGTCGTCGTGCCGATGCTGGACCAGTTCCTGCGGCACGACTGGCAGTGGTACACCCGGCTCGCGGTGGCCGCGGCGAAGCACGACCCGATGGACCTGCACTTCGTGACGTGCCCTGTGACGCTCGTGGCCGGCCGGCACGACGTGCTGACCTCCATGCACGACGTCGTCGACGCTGCCGAGCAGATCCCGCACGCACTGATCACGGTGCTGAACGGCAGCCACTTCCTGCCCATGGAGTATCCCGAGGAGCTGCACACCGCCCTCGATGACCTGGCCCGGATCGCCGAGGTCCAGAAGCCGGCAGGGCAGTCGCTCCGCCGACCGTGACGATCAGGCGGGGGACAGACCAGCTCAGGCTCGGCGACGCACCACGTGCCCGCCGACGGCCAGCCCGAGGGCCGCGATGGCCAGCCAGGTCGGCCCGGCCGGGACGCCTGCCGGGCGGTCCTCCCGCCGGGCCACCAGGTCGAGCGCCGGCGTGGTCGCGGCAGGTGCCGAGACCGTCGCCCTCGAGGAGTGAGCCGAGGCGGTGGTGGCGGAACGTCTCACGATGCTCGGGGCCGCCACCGACGAGCCGTGGAACTGCGCCGCCGACGGCAGGAACACGGTCGGTACCGCGCGACCGGTGACGTAGACCTGCTCGGCGCGCGACGGCAGCAGGGCGGCGGCGTCGCGACCCGACAGGTCAGCCGTCTTGCTCTTGTTGGCGAACAGCAGGTAGGGCCCGTTCGGGAGCACGGCAGTCGTGCTCGGCAGCCCGACGACGACCGAGTGCTCCGCGCGGCTCAGGACAGGCAGGGCGACCGTCCGGCCGTCACCGTCGACCAGATGGGTCTGCGCGGTGTTGCGCATGAGCACCACGCTCGCGATGTGCGCGGCGTCGTCGGTGTGCACGGTGAGCGTCCGACCTGACGCGGTCACACCGTCGACGACGGGCCGTGCAGGGTCGGAGAAGTACGGCGGCTGCCACACCTGGAACGACGCGTCGTGGTGGTTGTTGGTGCCGAGCCGACCGGGCACGTCCGGGGTGTCGGTTGTCTGGTAGTAGCCGGTCGAGATCGGCGCGTGGCCGCCGATGAGGACCGAGCCGTCGGGCTGCAGGATCGCGTTGTTGTGGTAGGTCCGCTTGCGCGCCTGGTCACCGACGTTGGCCCAGGTACCGCCGGTGTAGGCGCCCGTGGCGGAGACCGTCGGCGTGAACAGCTCGGTCGACAGCACCGGCGACTCGGAGCCGGGGGCGTCGACCTCGTCGACGTTCGCGCCGCTGGACACATAGACCTGCCCGTTCGGCAGCGGCGTCGCCGTGCCGTACCAGCGCGGCGTGTTGAGGTCACCGGTGCCGACAGTGCTGAACGTCTCCGATCCCCCGCTCGTGTCGACCGTCGAGATGCGGCTGTTCGCCACGGCGACGTAGGACCCCGGGCTGGTGCCGAGCACGCCACCTGCCGTCAGGAAGGAGGCGGAGGTGTACGTCGGAACGTCACCGGTGACCTTGGCGGGCCGCATCGTGAGCGCCGCCGAGAAGGTCGACCCGCGGAAGCCGACGTACGGAGCGGCCGTCGGGTTGGCCGCGAGGTACGCCGGGTCCGCACCCGGGACCCCGAGGTCGCTCCAGCTGTGGGCCTTCGGGTCGTAGGAGCTCGCGCTCTCCCAGAGGGCCTCGTCGTAGGACTGACCCGCCGGGTTGAAGTCCTGCCCCGCGGCGTCGTAGAGCACGTGACCGTCGGGCAGCAGGTGCAGACGCGGGAAGAGCGGCAGGCTCTTGTCGGCCGAGCTCGGGTTGACGACCCACTTCGGGTCGGCGCTGCCCACGGTCAGGGTCTCCGACTGCTTGACGTTGGTGCCCGAGTCGGCCGGGCTGGTCGGGTACACCGGCTTGATGAGCTTGCCGACGCCGCTCGTCACGAGCAGCTCCCCGTCAGCGAGCGTGATGAGGCCGGGGTACCAACGGCCGTAGGTCATCGTCGGTCCGAGCGCCCACTTCTGCGCCGAGGCGTCGAAGATCCGGGAGTTCTTCACGCCCTCGAGCTCGACGACGCCCTTGTCGACGACGGGGACGTAGGGCTCCGTGTAGTAGTCGGTGCCGCCGACGTCGATAACGTCTCCGTTGCTCAGCAGGACCTGGTCGGAGCAGAACATCGAGCCGTTGTTGTAGGAGTAGTGCTGCGCCGAGAACGGTCCGAGCGGCAGGTCGTTGGGGTGCGTCGTCTGGTGCGCACCGGCGTCGACCGGCGACGGCTGGGCGTAGGTCGGCGTGCCGCTGCGGAGGTCGAGCACGCGGCTCTCGTCGTTGACGGTGAGCCGGCCGCCGTCGAGGATCACCGCGTTGGTGCCGGTGACCTGCTCCTCACCCTCGAGGGCGTTCCAGAACAGCACCTTGCCGTCGGGCAGCTGGACCATCGTCGCGCCGGCGGGCAAGCAGTCGTACGCCGACGGGTTGCCCTTCGGGGCACCGGTCGCGGGCGTGCTCTTGGTGACGCAGCCGTTGCCGTCGGTGGCTGAGCCCTTCGCGAAGCCGCCGCTGAAGGAGTGGGTCGCAGCGTCGTAGTGCGCACCGTCCTCCCGGAACGGCGTGGCGAAGCTGCCGTTGCCGGCGCCGGCAGCGGCCGCTCCGGAGGGGCCGAGCGTGAGCGGGACGGCGGATGCCAGCAGGCACAGCCCGGTGAGGGAGCGCAGCCGAGACGTTCGACGGGTCATGGCAACGGCCTCCAAGGGGTGAAACGGTCGTGCAAGAGAGGTTTCCGCACCCCGGGCGGGACGCCTGTGGGCGGCGGCACAGCAATCGCCGCGAAGGACTAGGCGTGGTCACCGCGAGGACGGCGCCGCAACCACGTTGCACCCAGGACGGCGACGAGCAGGACCGCAGCCGTCGCACCGCCGACCACGGCCCAGACGTGGCTGCCCGCGTCGGACCCGGCGCGCAACGCCACGGACCGCGGCACCCAGGTGACGGTCCCCTCGATGGCACCCGCGATGCCGCCGACCGTCACCGGAACGCGCCACCTCTGCACGACGGCCTCCGTGTCCAAAGTGTCCTCCGGCGGCAGGTCGTGCGGATAGCGGAGCCGGCTGTCCAACCAGCTGTACGACGGCCCGCGCGCGACCTGCGTCGACGACGGCGCCGTCGTCGGGACCGGACGACCCCGGGCGCGCTCGAGGTCGACCCAGCTCGGGCTCGTCGGGTCGACCGCCCAGTTCTCGCCGTCGAAGGTGAGGAAGGGCCGGCCATCCCGGCCCTCGACCACCAGGGGACGCGTCGATCGGACGAACAGCCCCGGCAGCTCGCCCTGCAGCGCCGTGGCCGTGACCCCGGCGGGCGCGTCCGTCACGGCGACGGTGAACGCGCCGCGGATCGGTGAGAACAGGATGTGCCCTGTCGCCGCCACCTGCCGATCGCCGTAGCGGAGCGGGACCCGCCAGGTCGCAAGCACCGCCTCGCGGCCCGCCTTGCGCTGCGCCGCCGACGGGGTCACCGCCGGGTGCAGGCGCGGGTCGAACTCCGCCCAGGTCGAGCCGGCGCTGACCCGCGCCCACCGGGGCGTGCGACCGAGGCCCGACGGCACGATGCCGCCCTCAGGGGTCCCGGTGAGATACCAGTCGGGGCTGTTGAGATTGGCCAGGACCCCCGCCGCGCTGACCCGCAGGAACGGCTCGCCGCCGACCGCCTCGACCTCGAGGACGCTCGCGGTCGGGTTGGTGAGGAGCACCTCGTCGACGACGCTGGGGACCACCGTGACCGAGACGCCGGTCGGCAACGGGGCCGGCTGGATCCCGTCCATCACCGTGCGCAGTGCCGGGTCGGCATAGGAGTGCGCCCGGGCAGTCAGCGGCACGGCGGCCACCACGAGGGCGGCAACCAGCCCGAGACGCAACCGCTGCACAGCCGACATTCTGCGCAGAGGGGCGGACGGTTGGTGCTCGCCGTACCCTCCGAGCGTGAGCCCGCTCATGAGCAGCCCTCCGGAGCCCGTCACACTGCTGGCCAAGCGGGTCCTGGCCGAGCTCGACCCGGTGACCGAGCGGCTCGTCGGGGCGATCGTCGACGCCGACCCGTCCTACGGCGGTGACCGGACGTCCCCCGATGACCTGCGCCGGTCCTGCCACGACAACCTGGCTCGGATCCTGCAGTCGCTGACCGGCGAGCCCGGCGACGGCGACCTGTTCGACGCGCCGCACGCGACCGGGCACCGGCGCGCCGAGCAAGGCATGCCTCTCGAGTCGGTGCTCCACGCCTATCGGCTGGGGCACCGGATCATCTGGGACTCGCTGGTTGCGCAGGCCCGCGACGACGGCGCGCTGGAGGGGCTGGTCGAGGCGGCGTCGTACGTGTGGGAGCTGGTGGACAGCTACTCCTCGGAGGTCGCGCGGGCCTACCGCGAGACCGAGCAGCACCTGCTGCGACGCGACGATCGCCGTCGCGACGCCCTGCTGGACGCATTGCTCGAGGGTCGCGGTCGTGACCGGCCCGTCCTCGCCGAGGCAGCCGCCGTCCTCGACCTTCCTGAGGACGGGGCTTATGTGGTCGTCGCACTCGCCGGGACCGACCACCGCCGTCCCGTCGGCGACGCGCTCGCGGTCCGCGGCCTCCGGTCGGCATGGCGGGACCGCGCGGACTCCGAGATCGGCGTCGTCTCGTTGAGCCAGGGCACCGTCGATGACCTGCTGCGGGTGCTCGAAGGGCTGCGCGGCGGGCTGTCCCCCGTCGTGGACGGACTCGGTGCGGTGGACATCGCGCAGCGCCTGGCCCACGTCGCGCTACGCGCCCAGCCGCCCGGCGTACCAGGCGTATCTGCTCTCGACGACCGCCTACCAGGAGCACTGGTCGTGAGCTCGCCGGAGCTCGCCAGCCGCCTCGTCGACCAGGCGCTGGCCGGTGTCCTGGCACTCGACGAGGACGAGCGCGACGTGCTGCTGCACACCCTGGCGGCCTGGCTCGATACAGGCGGCTCGGCGGGTCGCACGGCAGCCCAGCTCTACTGCCACCGCAACACGGTGCTCAACCGGCTGCGGCGGGTCGAGGCGCTCACCGGCCGCTCGACGGAGCGCGTGGACGACCTCGTCTGCTGGTCGCTGGCCCTGCTCGCGCGAGATCTGCTGCCCACCTCTCGGCCCCCGGGCAGCGCATCCCCCAGACTGGAAGGGTGACCGCCCCCAGCCTCAACGACGCAGCCGCGGAGCGACGCAGCCCGGCCGGCCGCGCAGCTGCCACGGCCGCCGATGCGGCCCGAGCGCAGCCCCGCTCAGCACTCGGGCGGCTCGGGCGGCTCGTCACCGACGTCTGGCGCAAGTCCGACCGCGACCGCATCCTGGGCCTCGCCGGTGAGAACGCCTTCATGGGCGTCCTCACCGTCTTCCCGACGCTGCTCGTGTTCGCAGCCGTGCTCGGCCAGGTCGAGAGCCTGGTCGGTCAGGGCGACACCGACCGCATCAAGCTGGCCATCAGCGACTTCCTCAAGACGGTGCTCACCTCGTCCGCGTCCGGCGTCGACGAGACCGTGAGCAACCTGTTCAAGACCCACGGGAACGCCCTGACGCTGGCGCTGGTCATCGCGCTCGGATCCGTGGCCCAGGCCTTCGCGTCGGTCATCAACACGGTGACCCTCACCTACGACGTGCAGGACCACCGGGGATGGTGGCGGCGGCGCTTCATCGGCCTGCTGCTCGGGCTCGGCTCGCTCGCCGCCGGCACGATCCTCATCGCCTCGTTCGTCCTCGGCCCGCTGCTGGGTGCGAAGGACATCGGCTTCTCGCAGAGCTACACGTTCGTCTGGTACTACGTCCGCTATCCGGTGGCACTGGTCGCCCTGATCGCCTGGGCGACCACCGTGTTCCACATCGCCCCCGACCGACCGGCCCGCTGGCGGTCCGGCCTCCCCGGCGCCCTGCTCACGTCGTTCCTCTGGGGTGCGGCCTCGCTCGGCTTCAGCAGCTACCTCAAGGTGGTCGTGCCGGAGTCACCCGTGCTCGGTGCGCTCGGGGGCGGGCTCATCCTCATGACCTGGTTCTACCTGCTGTGCTTCAGCCTGCTGGTCGGCGCCGAGCTCAACGCGACGCTGCTGGCCAGGAAGGCCCAACAGGCGACGTCCGAGTGACGCGCGCCTGCCCGTGATCAAGAGGGGATGAGCGGGCCGACGCGCCGGCGTGCCGACCGCGCGAGGCCCTGTTGATCACCTCAACTGTCGGAGACGCCGAGCTTCTCGAGGAGCAGGGCCCGCACCGCGGCCGCATCGGCCTGGCCCCGGGTCTGCTTCATGACCCGGCCCACCAGCGCCCCCACCGCCTGCACCTTGCCGCCGCGGACCTTCTCCGCGGCCTCGGGATCGGCCGCCAGGGCCGCCTCGACGGCCTCGGTCAGGGCGCCCTCGTCCTTGACGACGGCCAGCCCGCGCGAGCCGATCACCTCGTCCGGTGAGCCCTCCCCGGCGAGCACGCCGTCGACGACCTGCTTGGCGAGACCGGCCGTGAGGTCGCCGGCGGCGACGAGCTCGACGACGCGCGCGACCTGAGCCGGCGTGATGGCCAGTTCCGAGGCCTCGACGCCCTGGGTGTTGGCGGCCTGCGCCAGCGAGCCCAGCCACCAGTTGCGGGCCTCCGCGGCGGGCGCGCCGGCCTCGGTGGTCGCGAGCACCAGGTCGAGGACACCGGCGTTGACCATCGCCTGCGCGTCGAGGTCGGAGAGCCCGAGCTGCGCGAGGAGCTGCTTGCGTCGCACCGAGGGTGCCTCGGGCAGCACCGCCTTGAGGGCTCCGACCCAGTCGGGGTCAGGTGCGATCGGCACGAGGTCGGGCTCAGGGAAGTAGCGGTAGTCGGTCGCCTCCTCCTTGGAGCGCCCGGGCGAGGTGGTGCCGGAGTCCTCATGGAAGTGCCGGGTCTCCTGCGTGATCCGGCCACCCGACCGAAGCAGCACGGCCTGCCGCTCGACCTCCGACCGCACCGCCCGCTCGACGGAGCGCAGCGAGTTGACGTTCTTCGTCTCGGTGCGCGTGCCCCACGGCTCGCCCGGCCGGTTCAGCGAGGTGTTCACGTCGCAGCGCATCGAGCCCTGCTCCATGCGGATGTCGGACACGTCGAGGCCGCGCAGGACGTCGCGCAGCTCGGTGACGTAGGCCTTCGCGACCGCCGCGGCCTGCTGTCCGGTGCCGACCACCGGCTTGGTGACGATCTCGACCAGCGGGATGCCGGCGCGGTTGTAGTCGACGAGCGAGTGGGTCGCCCCGTGGATGCGGCCGGTCGAACCACCGACGTGCAGGGTCTTGCCGGTGTCCTCCTCGAGGTGCACCCGCTCGATCGGCACCCGCACGACGGAGCCCTCCACGTCGACGTCGAGGTAGCCGTCGGTGCAGAGCGGCTCGTCGTACTGCGAGGTCTGGAAGTTCTTCGGCATGTCGGGGTAGAAGTAGTTCTTCCGAGCGAACCGGCACCACGTCGCGATGTCGCAGTGCAGCGCCAGACCGATCCGGATCGTCGACTCGATGGCCTTCTCGTTGACGACCGGCAGCGCGCCGGGCAGGCCGAGGCACACCGGGCAGGTGTGCGTGTTCGGCTCGGCACCGAACTCCGTGGCGCAGCCGCAGAACATCTTCGAGGCGGTGCCGAGCTCGACGTGGGTCTCGAGGCCGATGACCGGCTCGAACTCCTGGAGGTCCTTCTCGTACATCTCAGGACTCCCAGGACAGGGGCGGTATGGCGGGGGGCAGGACCTTTTCGAGGGCACCGCCGACCCGGTACAGCAGGTCGTCGCGCAGCGTGGGTGCCATGACCTGGAAACCGACCGGCAGTCCCTCGGACAGGCCCGCCGGGAAGGAGGCGGCCGGGCCGCCGTACAGGTTGGCGGGGATGCTGCAGATGTCTTGCTTGTACATCGCGAGCGGGTCCTCGAGCTTGGCGCCCAGCGGGAACGCGACGGTGGGGCAGGTCGGTGCGACCAGCACGTCGACCCGCGACCAGGCCGCCTGGAAGTCCCGGCTGATGAGGGTCCGGACCTTCTGCGCCTGTCCGTAGTAGGCGTCGTAGTAGCCGCTCGAGAGGGCGTAGGTGCCCAGGATGATCCGGCGCTTCACCTCCGCGCCGAAGCCCCGCGCCCGGGTGAGCGCCATCACCTCCTCGAGCGAGCGGTCCCCGTCGTCGCCGACCCGCAGGCCATAGCGGACACCGTCGAAGCGGGCCAGGTTGGACGAGGCCTCGGACGGCGCAATCAGGTAGTAGGCGGGCAGGGCATAGCCGAAGTGGGGGCAGCTGACCTCGCTGACGATCGCCCCCTGCGACTGCAGCAGCGCGACCGCCTCCTCGAAGCGAGCGGTGACACCGGGCTCATAGCCGTCGCCCTGCAGCTCCTTCACGACCCCGACCCGCAGCCCCTCGACCGACGCGTTGCGGGCGGCCTCGACGACGGGAGGTACGGGTGCGGGGATCGACGTCGAGTCGCACGGGTCGTGACCGGCGATGACCTCGTGCAGCAGCGCGGCGTCGAGGACCGTGCGGGCGCACGGACCGGCCTGGTCCAGCGAGCTGGAGAACGCCACGAGGCCGTAGCGCGACACCGCGCCATAGGTCGGCTTGACGCCGACCGTCCCTGTGACCGAGGCCGGCTGCCGGATGGAGCCGCCGGTGTCGGTGCCGATCGCGAGCGGAGCCTGGTACGACGCGAGTGCCGCTGACGACCCGCCGCCGGACCCGCCTGGGATCCGGTCGAGGTCCCACGGGTTGTGCGTGGGGCCGTAGGCGCTGTGCTCGGTGGAGGACCCCATGGCGAACTCGTCCATGTTGGTCTTGCCGAGGATGACGACGCCCGCCGCCTTGAGCCGGGCGGTGACCGTCGCGTCGTACGGCGGCCGCCAGCCCTCGAGGATCCTCGAGCCGCAGGTCGTGGGGACCCCCGCCATGGTCATGACGTCCTTGAGAGCGAGGGGTACGCCGGCCAGCGGGCCGGTCACCTCACCGGCGTCGACCCGCTTGGCCTGGGCGAGCGCTCCCTCGGCGTCGACGTGGAGGAAGGCGTGCACCCTGTCGTCCACGGCGGCGATCCGGTCGAGGTGCGCCTGGGCCACCTCGACGGCGCTGGCCTGACCGCTGGTGATGGCCTCGCGGGTCTCGACGGCCGTGAGCCGCGTGAGATCGGTCATGACTCGTCGGTGAGGATCTGAGGAACACGGAAGCGGCCGTCCTCGGCCGCCGGGGCCGCGGCGAGCACGGTGTCGCGGGGCAGGCTCGGCACGATGACATCCGGACGGGTGACGTTCTCGAGCGGCACGGCGTGCGTCGTCGGGGGGACGTCGGCGGCGTCGGTGACCTCCGCGATCTGGGCGACGGCTCCCAGGATGACCTCGAGCTCGCCGGCGAGCCGGTCCAGCTCGGCGTCGTCCAGGGCGAGGCGCGCGAGCCGGGCCAGGTGGGCCACCTCGTCACGCGTGATGTCAGGCATGCGGGCGAGTCTAGGAGAGGTCCGCGCGGCGATTTGACCGCTGGGATTTCACGGCGAAACACGGGCGCAATCACCGCTGGGCACAGTGGCCCCATGGCCTACCTGTTGCGTGTCGTGCTGCCCGACCGTCCCGGCATGCTCGGTGCTGTCGCTACTGCCCTCGGCCAGGCCGGGGCCGACATCGTGTCCCTCGACGTCGTCGAGCGCGGCCCCGAGGGCGCGGTGGACGATCTGCTCGTCCAGCTGCCCGCCGGGGGCCTGGCCGACGTCCTGATCACGTCGGCGCAGTCGGTCCCGGGCGTCGTCGTCGAGTCGCTGCGGCCCTATCTCGGCGCCGACGACCTGCACCGCGACCTCGAGCTCGTCGACGAGCTGGCGGCCTCGCCTGCCCAGGCGCTCCAGCTGCTCGCCGACCTCGCGCCGGGGGTCTTCCGGGCCGGCTGGGCGCTGCTCATCGGTCCTGAGGGCGAGCTCGCGTCGAGCGCCGGCGCTCCGTCGGTCGAGGGCGTCGCGCTGCCCTGGATGCCGCTGACGACCGCGCGCCGGATGGACTCCAGCGAGGAGTGGGTGCCGGAGCGCTGGGACACCCTGGGCACCGAGCTGGTCGCCGCGCCCGTCGGGAGCGCGGACTCGGTCGTGCTCGTCGGACGACCGGGTGGGCCGCGCTTTCGGGCCTCCGAGGTACTCCGGCTCGCGCACCTGGCGGGGATCGCCGCGACCGTCACGGCAACGGTCACCGCGAGCTCCTACCCGTGAGCTGGCGTCAGAGCTAGGCCGTCACGGGGTCGACGGTCAGGTGCTGGGCCAGCCAGGGGCCGAGCTCGCGGGCGGGCAGCGCCCTGGACAACCACCAGCCCTGCGCCAGGTCGCATCCCATTGCCGACAGCCGCTGCCAGGTCGCGTGGTCCTCGACACCCTCCGCGACGACCCGCATGCCGAGGCCGCGGGCCAGGTCGATGACGGAGCAGACGATGGCGTGGTCGCGGGGGTCCTGCACCATGCGGCTCACGAAGCTCCGGTCGATCTTGATCTCGGAGACCGGTAGCTGGCGCAGCTGCATCAGCGACGACCAGCCGGTGCCGAAGTCGTCCAGGCTCAGCGAGATGCCGAGCGCGTCCAGGCGCTTCAGGGACAACCGGGCCCGGGCGCTGTCGGAGAACAGCGAGCCCTCGGTGACCTCCAACTGCAAGGAGCCGGCAGGGACGCCATACCGGGCCAGGCCGTGCGCCACGACGTCGACGAGCTGGTCGCCGTACAGGTCCTTGACGGTGACGTTGACGGCGAGGCCGAGGTCCCAGCCGAGGGCCCGCCAGACAGCGATCTGCTTGAGACCGGCGTCGATGACCCAGGCCGTCAGCTGGCCGATCAGGCCGCTCCGCTCGGCGAGCGGGATGAAGTCGTCCGGCGGGATGAGCCCGCGCTGCGGGTGCCGCCAGCGGACCAGGGCCTCGACACCCACGACGCGGCCGTCGCGGAGGTCTGCCTTCGGCTGGTAGTGCAGCTCGAGCTCGTCGTTCTCCAGCGCCCGCCGCAGCTCGCCCAGGAGCGCGAGCCGGGTCGTGGAGTTGTGGTCGCGGCTGGTGTCGTAGACCTCGACCTCGCCGGACTCCTTGGAGAGGTACATCGCGACGTCCGCGTGCTGCAGCAGGACGTCGACGGTGACGCCGTGCTCGGGGCTGACGGCGATGCCGGCGCTCGCGGCGACGTCGACGAGCAGACCGCCGAGGACGAAGGGCTCGGCCAGCGCTGCCCGGGCCCGGGCCGCGGCCTTGAACGCGACGTCGTTGTCGGCGCCGGGAAGCAGCAGGGCAAACTCGTCGCCGCCGAGCCGGGCCACCGTGTCCCCGGGCCGCAGCGACTTCGAGAGTCGGTGCGCGACGGCCACCAGCAACTGGTCGCCGACGTGGTGCCCGAGGGTGTCGTTGACCTCCTTGAAGCGGTCGAGGTCGAGCAGCACGAGGGCGGCCTCGCCCTCCTGCACGGCGAGGGCCGTGTTGGTGCCGAGCAGCTTGCGGTTGGCGAGGCCGGTCAGGTCGTCGGTGAGGGACTTCTGCTCCGTGCGCTGGGCGACCATGCCGAACGCGTACACGGCCGCGAGCATCGGGGCGAGGAGCGGTACGAAGCCAGGCCCTGCCTGCAGCGCGAGGACGACGAGCGGTGCAAACGCCAGCAGCGCCCCGGTCGTGAGGAGCTCGTAGGCGAGGTCGGGACGCAGCGTCTCCCAGAGGCCCTGGCCGATCCGCCAGGAGATGGCCCGGGTCACGAGCAGCTCGTTGACGACGAAGAAGGTGATCCCGCCGGCGATGGCGGGCAGCAGCTCCGCCTCGGTGAGCGGCATCGGGCGAGCGGCCTGGGCATGATGGCCGAGGACGAGCATGACCAGCCAGGCGGCGGTCCACGAGACGGCGTACTGACCGGCGTTGAAGCCCGTACGCCAGATGGCCTTGCGCTTGGTCGTGTCGCTGATGACGACGGCGATGGTCTGCATCGCGAGCGCCAGCGGCAGGTCGTAGCGCAGCAGGACCGCGAAGACGAAGCAGGTGGACAGCACGACGCCGTTGCTGTCACCGCCGCCGGTGAACAGGGGGCGGAACTCGCTGAGCAGCAGCAGACCGGCGATGGCCGCGAACGCGGCCCCGAGACCTCCCAGTGGCGGGATCGGCGCCAGCACGAGCGTCAGGGCGACGAGCAGCAGGCCGCTGACGGCAACCGAACCGACGAAGCTGGTGAAGGCGCCCTCGCGGGGACCTGTGATGACGTTCCTGGGATCCGGGCGGGTCGTCGCGGACACGTCACCACCTCTCGCGCGCAGCAGGGCGGCCCTGGGTCGCAGGGCCTCAGGTCAGGTGTCGGCACCCGCACGACCTCGCTCGTTACCCCGTTCGGGTGAGCCGACCTACTCCTCGAGCACGGCAGCGAGCTCGCGCGCGGCGTCTGCCCCCTTCTCGAGCAGCACCGCGAACCCGGCGTCGTCGAGCACGGGGACACCGAGCTTGACGGCCTTGTCGTACTTGCTCTGGCCGGGCTCGGCACCCACGACGACGAAGTCGGTCTTCTTGGACACGCTGCCGGTCACCTTGCCGCCGCGCTCCTGCACCGCCTCGCTCGCTCCGTCCCGGCTGTGGGACGACAGCGTGCCGGTGATGACCACGGTGACCCCCTCCAGCGGCCGAGGGCCCTCGTCGGCCCCGTCATCCGCCATCCGGACACCGGCCGCCGCCCATTTGCTCACGATCTCGCGGTGCCAGTCGACGGCGAACCACTCGACGACCGCCTTGGCGATGGTCGGGCCCACGCCGTCGGCCGCGGCGAGCTCCTCCTCCGTGGCCGACGCGATGCGGTCGAGGTCGCGGAACTGCCGGGCCAGCTCGCGGGCCGCCGTCGGTCCGACGTGCCGGATGCTGAGGCTCACGACCACCCGCCACAGCGGCTGCCTTCTGGCCTTGTCGAGGTTGGCGAGCAGCTGGGTGCCGTTGGCCGACAGCGACCCGTCCTTGTTGCGGAAGAAGGCACTGCGCAGCAGCTGGTCCTCGGTCAGCGCGAACACGTCGCCCTCGTCGGCGACGATGCCGTCGCTGAGCAGGGCGTCCGCGGCCTTGAAGCCCAGCGCCTCGATGTCGAAGCCACCGCGACCGGCCAGGAAGAAGATCCGCTCCCGCAGCTGCGCGGGGCACGAGCGGCTGTTGGGACAGCGCAGGTCGACGTCAGCCTCCTTCGCCGGCTTCAGCGGCGTCCCGCACGAGGGGCAGTCCTTCGGCATGACCCAGTGCCTCTCGGAGCCGTCCCTCAGGGCGGCCACGGGGCCGAGCACCTCGGGGATGACATCACCTGCCCGGCGTACGACCACGGTGTCGCCGAGCAGCACGCCCTTGCGCTCGACCTCCTGCTGGTTGTGGAGGGTCGCCTGGCTGACCATGACGCCGCCGACATGCACCGGCTCGAGCTGCGCGAACGGGGTCACCCGGCCGGTGCGGCCGGTGTTGACGAGGATGTCGAGGAGCTTGGTGGTGACCTCCTCCGGGGGGTACTTGTGCGCGATCGCCCACCTCGGCGCCTTGCTGGTCGCCCCCAGCCGGCGCTGCAGCGCGACCTGGTCGACCTTGACGACCACACCGTCGATCTCGTGCTCGACGTCGTGCCGGTGCTCGCCCCAGTGCGCGATGTAGCCGAGCGCTCCCTCGATGTCGTCGAAGACCTCGAACCGCGCGCTGATGGGCAGTCCCCACTCGGCGAGCTTGGCGTAGGCCTCGGACTGGCTCGTGGGCTGCCACCCCTCGACGGCCCCGATCCCGTGCAGCGTCAGGGACAGCGGCCTCGAGGCCGTGACCTTCGGGTCCTTCTGGCGGAGGCTGCCGGCCGCGCCGTTGCGCGGGTTGGCGAAGGGCGGCTTGCCCTCCGCGACGAGCCGCGCGTTGAGCTCCTCGAAGTCCTTGGTGGCCATGAAGACCTCGCCTCGCACCTCGACCAGCGGCGGGAAGTCACCCGTCAGCCGGTGCGGGACGTTGCGCAGCGTACGGACGTTGGGTGTGATGTCCTCGCCGGTGCGGCCGTCGCCTCTGGTCGCACCTCGTTGCAGAACCCCGCCGCGGTAGACGAGGGCGACGGCGAGGCCGTCGATCTTCAGCTCGCAGAGGTATCTCGGCGTGCCCTCGCGCTCGGCCTTCGTCGCCCAGGCGCGCAGCTCGTCCTCGGTGAAGACGTTGTCCAGCGACATCAGCCGTTCGAGGTGGTCGACCGGTGTGAAGTCGGTGCTCCACGTCTCGAGCACCTTCTGGGTCGGGCTGTCGGGCGTGCGGAGCTCGGGGTACTGCTCCTCGATGGCCTGCAGCTCGCGGACGAGGGCGTCGTACTCGCCGTCGGCGACCGTCGGCTGTGCCAGCACGTAGTACTGAAAAGCAAGGTCCTCGATGCTCCTGGCCAGCTCGGCGGCCCGCTCACGGACGTCGACCGGAGCCGTCACAGCTCCTCCGCCGCCTTCGTGAGCTGCTGCAGCTCGCGCTGCGGGTCGCGGCTGCCTGCGAGGCCGCACGGTGGGGTCAGGGTCAGCTCGCGCACTCCCACACGATCGCGCATCCGTCCGACGACCTGCAGCGCGGCCTTGACGTCTGTGGGCACGCCGAGGAGCAGCCCGGTGCCGCTCTCGAGCACCTCGCCCAGGACATCGTCGTCGCGCGGGTCGAGCATGGCGGCGTCGACGCTGATCGCGCCAGCCTCCGCCAGCAGCGCGATCGGCGGTCGGCGCGCGCAGCAGTGCAGGACGGTGCTGTCGTGGGCGGCGAGGGCCGTGCGGAGGTGTGCCCGCACGGTCTGCGGGTCGGGAGCCCGCAGCGTCGCGAACCCGCTCGCCGTCGGGATCGCCGCGTGCAGGACCCCGTTCAGGCTGGGCTCGTCGAGCTGCAGGTGGATGGTGGTACCCGGCAGCCGGCCCTGAAGGTCAGCCACGTGCTGCCGGAGGCCTTCCGCGAGGCTCTGCGCGATATCCGCGACGGCTTGGTGGTCGGCGAGCGCCTTGTCGCCCCGATGCAGCTCGATCAGGGTCGCGAGCGTCCAGGGACCGGTCGCCTGCACCTTGACGTGCTCGGGGTGCTCGCCGTGGGCGGCGAGCTCGAAGGCGTCCACGTCCTGTCGCAGCAGGTCCTTGGCGCGCCGGCCCTCCCGGCTCGCCCGCGGGACGAACCGCCAGCCGGTCGGCTGCACGTCCACATACAGGTCGGCCAGCAACGCGGCACCGCGGCCGGCGAGATCGGTCAGGTGGCCGCGGTTCGGCAGCTCGGGCAGGTGCGGTATCGCGAGCTCGCCGAGGACGAGCTTCGCCGCCTCGAGCGGGTCGGTGCCGGGAAGGGATCCGACACCGGTGGCGGTTCCGGTCCGCCACGGCGTCATGCCCGTCGCGTGGTCTTCTTCGCCGGGACCTTCTTCGCGGGGACCCTGCTGGTGGCCTTCTTCGCAGCTGCCTTCACGGGTGCCTTGGCAGGGGCCTTGACGGGGGCTCGGGTGGGTGCCTTGGCGGGGGCCCGGCGCGTGCCCGTGAGGTAGGCGAGGTCCGACTCGAGAGCGGCGATCACCTGGGCGCGCGGTGCCGTGGCACCCCGTACCGCCAGGCTGAACTGCTGGATCACCTCGAGATCCGTGAGCTGCACGTCATCAGCGCTGCTTGAGCTGGCCATGCGCCCACCCTAGTGGTCCAGCACAGGCACGCAGGGCGACCCACGAGTCACGACACCCCCCTGCCAAGTGGGGCGCAGCTGAGCCCTGTGATGTCAGGCCGCACCGCGCTGCCCAGAAGTCCCACGTGGCAGGTGAAGTGTCGGGGGATCAGGCGGCGGAGCGGATGGTGGCGGAGCCGACGACGGTGTCGCCGTCGTAGAGCACCGCCATTTGCCCCGCGGCGACCGCGCGGGCCGGGGTCGTCAACGCGAGCGACCAGCCCGCGCCGTCGGCTGTGGCCACGCACTCGTGGACCATCCCGTGCGCGCGCAGCTGCACCGTGCAGGCCAGCGGCAAGGGTCGGGGCGACGACCAGACGGGTGGGTCGGTGAGGACCGTCGAGACGTCGAGGGCTGCGACAGGACCCACCGTCACGGTGCGCGAGACGGGCTCGACCGACAGCACGTAGCGCGGGCGCCCGTCGGCCGCGGGAACGGTCAGCCCGAGCCCCCGCCGCTGCCCGACGGTGTAGCCGTAGGTGCCCTGGTGCGTCCCGACCGCGACCCCGTCCTCGACGACGGCGCCAGGCTGCTCACCCAGGCGTGAGCGCAGGAAGCCCGCGGTGTCGCCATCGGCGATGAAGCAGATGTCGTGCGAGTCGGGCTTGTCGGCGACCGCTAGACCCCGTGCCCGAGCCAGCGTTCGCACCTCGTCCTTGGTGTGCGGTCCGAGCGGCAGCACTGTCGCCGCGAGCTGCGCTGGCGTGAGGACAGCCAGCACGTACGACTGGTCCTTCGCTGGGTCAGCCGACCTCGACAGCACGCCGTCCACGACGCGGGCGTGGTGACCGGTGACTACGGCGTCGAACCCGAGCTGGAGGGCCCGGTCGAGGACGGCGGCGAACTTCACCTTTTCGTTGCACCGCACACAGGGGTTGGGGGTGCGTCCGGCGGCGTACTCCGCGACGAAGTCGTCGATGACCGACGCCTGGAACTCGGCGGCGAGATCCCATACGTAGTAGGGGATCCCGATCACGTCCGCCGCCCGGGACGCGTCCCGGGCGTCCTCGCGGGAACAGCATCCGCGCGATCCGGACCGCAGCGTCGCAGGTGCCTCGGACAGCGCCAGGTGCACCCCGGTGACGTCGTGACCCGCCTCCACGGCGAGGGCTGCCGCGACCGCCGAGTCCACACCGCCCGACATCGCGGCGAGCAGCTTCATCGCCGCGCTCGCTCCACGACCGCGGGCAGCGCCTCGACGAGGGCGTCGACGTCGTCGGCCGTCGACGTGTGGCCGAGAGAGAAGCGCAGCGAGGACCTCGCGGTCGGCTCGTCCTGCCCCATGGCGACCAGGACATGCGAGGGACGGGCCACCCCTGACGAGCAGGCCGATCCGGTCGACACCTCGACGCCGCGGGCGTCGAGGAGAAGCAGCAGTGAGTCGCCCTCGCAACCAGGGAAGGAGAAGTGCGCGTTGCCCGGCAGCCGATCGGCGGGGTCGCCGTTGTGGACGGCGGTGGGTACGGCGTCCTGCACCCGCTTCACCAGGTCGTCGCGCAGACTGCTCAGTCGGGCGGCGGTCTCCGGCTGACGCTCGACGGCGAGCGCCGTAGCGACAGCGAGGCCGCGGGCGCCCGGGATGTCGAGGGTCCCGGAGCGGACGTCGCGCTCCTGACCGCCGCCGTGCAGCAGCGGGGTGCAGGCGACGTCCCTGCCGAGCAGGAGCGCGCCGGCGCCGAGCGGTCCGCCGAGCTTGTGACCGGTGAGGGTCAGGGCATCGACACCTGACGCGGCGAAGTCGACGGGCAGCTGGCCGACGGCCTGTACGGCGTCGGTGTGGAACGGCACTCCGAACTCGTGCGCGGCATCCGCGAGGCGGCGGACGTGCTGCACCGTGCCGATCTCGTTGTTGGCCCACATGACCGTGGCCAGTGCCACATCGTCGGACAGCGCATCGAGGTAGGCGTCCTCGTCGACGCGGCCCAGGTCATCGACCGGCAGCCAGGTGACAGAAGCACCCTCGTGGGACACCAGCCACTCGACGGCGTCGAGGACGGCGTGATGCTCGACGGCGGACGCCAGTACCCGGGTCCGACCCGTGCGGCGCCGGGACCAGTAGATCCCCTTGACCGCGAGGTTGTCGCTCTCGGTGCCGCCGGCGGTGAAGACCACCTCGGACGGCCGCGCCCCGAGCGCGAACGCGAGCGTCTCACGGGACTCCTCCACCACCCTGCGGGCGCGCCGGCCGGTGGCATGCAGCGAGCTTGCGTTGCCGACCTCGCGCATCGCTGCGGAGACGGCCTCGACCGCCTCAGGCAGCATGGGCGTCGACGCCGCGTGGTCGAGGTAGGCGGTGGATACCACAACCCCGAGACTAGCCGGGGTGGCCGCTCACACCCGCTGGTGCACCCGGCGCGAGATCCGGTCACCGTCCGGGAGCTCGCCGGGACCGTTCACGACGACCTGGGTCGGCAGCAGGCCGGCCGCGGACCGCACGTCGCGGGCTACGGCGACCGCGACGTCGGCTGCGTCGTCCTCGGAGCCCGAGGAGGCGACGATGTGGACGACGACCTCGTCGTGGTCGTCACGCGGCGACGGCCCCACCACGATCCGCCAGTCGGCGAGGTCTGCTCGCCCGTCGAGGGCGGCGGCCAGACCGCGAAGGTCGACCCCCCGGTGGCCGGAGCGCAGGGCCAGGAGCGGTACGAGCACGTGGCGGCGCACCCCGACGAGGCGCGGCACCGTGCGTCCGCAGCGGCAGACCGCCGTCTCGAGGGAGTCCGCCAGGTCGGCGGTGCGCCATCGGAGCAGCGCCGAGCCACGCATGCCGAGCTGGGTGACGACGACCTCGTCCGGGCCGTGGCCGTCGTTGGTCTCCCCGGTCTCGGGGTCGACCAGCTGGATGACCTCGAGGTCGGGGTAGGTGTGCAGGCCGGTGCCCTCGGCACACTCGCCCCAGAGCAACCGGTGCCCCTCCGGCACATGGACGGCGAGCACCCGTGGGGAGATGCCGACGCGGGTGAGACCCTCCGCGACGGCCAGCCGCTCCGCATCGCTCGGGGCACCGACGAGCAGCACCGTCGTGACGGTCCTCAGCGGAGCTCCGGCCTCGTCGAGGTCGTCGAGCGTGTCCGCTGCGGTGTCGGTGTGCAGGGCGAGGACCGTCGCAGGCACGAGGTGCAGGGCCGACGCCACCTCATCGGGGTCGTCGCCGGGGAAGAGCGCCGGCGAGCCGGCTCCAAGGGCAGCCAGCTGCAGGCCCTGGTACGTCGCACTGGCCTCTGGAGCCATGGCCGCGACGACCACGTCGTCGCGGGTGAGACCGAGCACCTGCCAGAGCCGCGCACCCGCGCGCGCGATCACGTCGAGGTCGGCGCGGGTCGACGCGACCGGGTAGCGCAGGCCGAGGCCGGCGAAGACGAAGGAGGTGGGACGGGTGTCCGCCTCGACGACCGCCTGGTAGCTGCCCGGCCGCGTCAGCCGGGACGTCAGCGCCTTGCGCAGGCGGGGGCCCTCGGCGTGCAGCGCCCACCCGGACTCGCCGGCCTGCAGCACCAGCGCGGCAGCACCCTTCGGGTCGCCATCGGGGCAGACATCGCGCTCTCCGACCGGAGCGACCTGGGTGAGATCGGCAGCAGCCTTGCGGGCGGTCGTACCGAGGGCCTTGAAGCGCTCGCGCCAGAACGGCGAGAAGGGGCCGACGGCATCCACGAGCTGCACCCGCAGCGCGGCTTCCTGGTCCTTGGCCTGCTGGGCGGTCGACCGCTTGTCCCACATGGCGGCGAGTCTAGGGAGCCGATCTGCGAGGCTTCGGCCATGACGCGCTGGACCCCCGACGACATCCCCGACCAAAGTGGCCGCAACGTCCTGGTGACGGGGGCCAACTCGGGCCTCGGCTTCCACACGACACTGGAACTCGCCCGCAAGGGCGCCCGGGTGCTGATGGCGTGCCGCAACCCCGCCAAGGCGGAGACCGCTCTCGGGCTCGTGCGCAAGGAGGTGCCGGGTGGCTCGGTCGAGCTGGTGGCCCTGGACCTCGCGTCCCTCGACTCGGTCGAGCGCGCCGCCGAGGACGTGGCGTCGCGGCTGCCGCAGCTCGACCTGCTCGTCAACAACGCGGGGATCATGGCGGTGCCCTACGGGCTGACCGCTGACGGCTTCGAGATGCAGTTCGGCACCAACCACCTGGGCCACTTCGCCCTCACCGGCAGGCTGCTCCCCCTCCTGCTGGCGGCCGCCGAGCCCCGGGTGGTCACGATCTCCAGCGGCGCACACGTCATCGGCAAGCTGCACTTCGACGACCTGCCCGCGGCGAACGGCTACCAGCGCTGGCGCCGCTACGGGCAGTCCAAGCTCGCGAACCTGCTCTTCACCTCCGAGCTGCAACGCCGGGCAGGCGGCCGCATCCTGTCAGCAGCCGCCCACCCCGGATACGCCGCGACCCATTTGCAGCAGGGCCAGGGGCAACGCGCGTTCGAGGCGCTCATGCGCGTCGGCAACAAGGTGCTCGCCCAGACCGACCGGCAGGGTGCCTGGCCGTCGCTCTACGCGGCGACCATGCCTGACGTCATCGGCGACTCCTACTACGGGCCGCACCTCATGGGCATGCGGGGGCACCCCGTGTCGACCTGGCGCGCGGCCTCCGCCAAGAGCACCGA
>JAODND010000010.1 GCA_025465465.1 Frankiales bacterium
CCGAAGCCGGCAGCTGGCAGCGCTACCCGCACGGCCCGAGCTTTCTCGCGACGCCCGGCGCCCGCGCGGTCTGGGCGGCCTTGCCCGGCCCGACCTGGCCATCGGAGATCGCGCTCGCGGTCCAGGCCGTCACCGCCCGGGGGCAGGGCGCCGTCGTCGTCGTGCCGGACGCGCGTGACGTCGACCGGGTCTGCGCCGCCCTCGCGAACGTGCCGCACGTCGCCCTGCGGGCGGACCTGGGACCGGCCGAGCGCTACCGGCGCTGGCTGCGCGTGCTGCGCGGCGAGGTGCTCGCCGTCGTCGGCACCCGGGCCGCGGCGTTCGCGCCGGTCCGCGACCTGGGCCTGGCGGTCCTCTGGGACGACGGCGACGACCTCCATGCCGAGCCGCGCTCGCCGTACGCCCATGCCCGTGAGGTGCTCGTCCAGCGTGCGCACCTCGCCGGGGCCGGTCTGCTGCTGGGCGGCTTCGCCCGTACGGCGGAGGGCCAGCTGCTCGTCGACAGCGGCTGGGCCCGCGAGCTGGTGCCGGCCCGCGACGAGCTCCGCAAGGTCGCGCCGAGGGTCGACGGCACGTCCGAGGACGACCTGGCCCGCGACCCGGCCGCCCAGGCCGCCCGGCTACCGGCCCTGGCGCACACCGCGGCCCGCCAGGCGCTCGACGCCGGGCAACCGGTGCTCGTCCAGGTGCCCCGCCGGGGATACGCCCCGTCGCTGGCCTGCATCCGCGACCGCACCCCCGCCCGTTGCCCGGCGTGCCACGGCCCGCTGCAGGTCACCAGCGGCCATGCGGTCGCGGCCTGCCGCTGGTGCGGCCGGATCGCGGGGGACTGGCGCTGCCCGGCCTGCGAGGGCCGGCAGTTCCGGGCGACGGTGGTCGGTTCGCGACGCACTGCCGAGGAGCTGGGGAGGGCCTTCCCGGCCGTCCCCGTCCGCACGAGCGGACGTGACGAGGTGCTCGCGACGGTGGGGCCAGGGCCGCAGCTGGTCGTGGCGACGCCCGGAGCCGAGCCGGTCGCCGAGGACGGGTACGGCGCTGTGCTGCTGCTCGACCCCTGGGCGCTGCTCAGCAGGGCGGAGCTGCGAGCGGGCGAGGAGGCGCTACGCCGCTGGATGGCTGCGGCCGCCCTGGCCCGTCCGCAGGGGCGGGTCGTCGTGGTTGCCGACCGGGGCGTCCCGCAGGTGCAGGCACTGGTCCGGTGGGACCCGGCCGGCGCCGCGGCCCGCGAGCTCGCCGACCGCACCGCCCTCGACTTCCCGCCGGCCACCCGGATGGCCAGTGTCAGTGGCCCGCCGGCCGCCGTCGCCGACCTGCTCGCCATGCTGGACGTCGAGGTTCTCGGCCCGGTGCCGGCCGGTGACCACGAGCGTGCCTTCCTCCGGGTGCCGCGCAGCGAAGGCGCCGCGCTGGCGCACGCCCTGAAGGCCGCGGCAGCGGTCCGCAGCGCCCGCAAGGCCGAACCCGTGCGCATCGAGCTCGACCCGCTGTCGCTCACCTAGGCTTGTCCCCATGGCGCTGAGACCGATCCGGCTGTTCGGGGATCCTGTGCTGCGCACCAAGGCCGACGTCGTCACGACGTTCGACAAGGAGCTGCGGGTCCTGGTGAACGACCTGACCGACACGATGCTCGACGCCCCCGGGGCGGGCCTCGCGGCGCCGCAGATCGGTGTCGGCCTGCGGGTCTTCACCTACGACATCGACGACGTCGTCGGGCACCTCGTCAACCCGGTCCTGCACTTCCCGCACCAGGAGGAGCAGGACGGTGAGGAGGGCTGCCTGTCCATCCCCGGCCTCTCCTGGGACTGCCGCCGGATGGCCGAGGTCGTCGCCCACGGCCAGAACGAGTACGGCGACCCGATCACCATCCACGGCCGCGACCGGCTGGCCCGCTGCGTGCAGCACGAGACCGATCACCTCGACGGGGTGCTGTTCGTCGACCGGCTCGACGCCGAGACCAAGCGGCTGGCCTTCGAGGAGATCCGCGACGCCGACTGGCAGCACCCGCCCGTCGTCAAGCTGAGCCCGCACCCGCTGTTTGGGCAAGCGCTCTAGTGCGGCTGGTCTTCGCCGGCACGCCGGCCCCGGCGGTGCCGTCGCTCGAGGCGCTGCTCGCCAGCCGGCACGAGGTCGTCGGTGTGGTCACTCGCCCGGACGCGCCGGCGGGGCGGGGCCGCTCGCTGCGGCCCAGCCCGGTCCGCGAGGTCGCCGAGGCGCACCAGCTGCCGGTGCTCACGCCACGGCACCCCCGTGAGGACGACTTCCAGGCCGCGCTCCGCGAGCTCGGGCCGGACGTCTGCCCGACAGTCGCGTACGGCGCCCTCATCCCGCGGTCGGCCCTCGACCTCCCGCGCATCGGCTGGGTCAACCTGCACTTCTCGCTGCTGCCCGCCTGGCGCGGGGCGGCCCCGGTGCAGCACGCAGTGCTCGCGGGCGACGAGGTGACCGGAGCGACCACCTTCCTCATCGAGGAGGGCCTGGACACCGGCCCCTACTTCGGGATGCTGACCGAGGAGATCCGCCCGACTGACACCAGCGGTGACCTGTTGGGCCGGCTGGCGACCGCGGGGGCGGGGCTGCTGGTCGCGACGATCGACGGCCTCGAGGACGGCACGATCCACGCGCGGCCCCAGTCGGCGGAGGGCGTCTCGCACGCCCCGAAGATCGTGGTCGACGACGCCCGCGTCGACTGGACGGCGCCCGCACTCCGCATCGACAGGGTCATCCGCGCCTGCACTCCGGCTCCGGGAGCATGGACCACCTTCCGCGGCAAGCGCGTGAAGCTCGGACCGGTCAGCGCCACCGGCAGCCAGCTCGACCCCGGAACCGTCGAGGGCGACCTGGTGGGCACCGCGACCCGCGCCGTCCGGTTGGGCACCGTCCGCCCCGAGGGCAGGGGCGACATGGCGGCGGCCGACTGGCTGCGCGGGCTGCGTCCCGAGCCGGGCGAGCGGTTCGTGTGAGCGGGAAGGCCCGTCGGGACCCGGTACGGCACACGGCGTACGACGTCCTCAAGGCCGTCCGTGAGGACGACGCCTACGCCAACCTCGTGCTGCCACGGCTGCTGCGTGAGCGCCGGCTCGAGGGCCGCGACGCCGCCCTGGCCACCGAGCTGGCCTACGGCACGCTGCGGGCCAAGGGCCAGCTCGATGCGGTGCTGGCCGCGTGCGTCGACCGGCCGCTGGACAAGGTCGATCCTCCGGTTCTCGACGTGCTGCGGCTGGGTGCCTACCAGCTGCTGCGCACCAGGATCCCGACGCACGCTGCGGTCTCGACCTCGGTCGACCTCGCCCGGACCCGGCTGACCGCAGGTCCCGCTGCGTTCGCGAACGCCGTGCTGCGCAAGGTCGCCGCGCAGGACCTGGACAGCTGGCTGCTGCAGCTCCGCCCGGTCGACGAGATGGACGCGCTCTCCTTGGAGACCAGCCACCCGCGCTGGATCGCGCAGGCCTATCGCGACGCGCTCGGCGGCGACCTGGAGGAGACCCGGCGCGCGCTTGCCGCCGACGATGAGCGGCCGCAGGTCCACCTCGTCGCCCGCACCGTCGACCGCAGTGAGCTGCCCGGGGAGCCCGGGCCGTGGAGCCCGCGGGCGACCCGGCTGGAGGGCGGCGACCCCGGTGACATCCCCGCGGTGCGTGACGGTCGCGCGGGCGTCCAGGACGAGGGCAGCCAGCTGATGGCGCTGGCGCTCGCCCAGGCGCCGCTGGACGGGCCGGACGGGCTCTGGGTCGACCTGTGTGCCGGCCCGGGAGGCAAGGCAGCCCTGCTGCAGTCGCTGGCACCAGGTCGGCTCGTCGCGCTGGAGGTGCAGCCGCACCGGGCCGCGCTGGTCCGCACGTCCGGCGTGCGCGAGGTCGTCATCGCCGACGCCCGGTGCGCGCCGCTGGCCGACGGCTCGGCCGACCGGGTGCTCCTCGACGCCCCCTGCTCGGGCCTGGGCGCCCTCCGTCGCCGCCCGGAGTCGCGCTGGCGGCGGCAGCCGAGCGACCTGCCGCGCCTGACGGCCCTGCAAGGCGAGCTCCTCGACGGCGCGGTGCGGCTGCTTCGGCCCGGCGGGGTGCTCGCGTACGTCACCTGCTCGCCGCACCTCGCCGAGACCGCCGTCCCGGTCCTCGACGTGCTGCGGCGGCACCCCGGGCTGCAGCAGCTCGACGCGCGCGGGCTGCTTCCCGGCGTCCCTGACCTCGGACCGGGCCCCGGTGTGCAGCTGTGGCCGCACCTGCATGGCACCGACGCGATGTTCCTCGCGGTGTTCCGGGCCCCCTAGGCTCAGGACGTGCAGATCTTCCCGAGCATGCTGGCGAGCGACTTCGCGCGGCTGGCCGATGAGGCCGCGCGCGTCGAGGGGCATGCCGACTGGCTGCACATCGATGTCATGGACTACCGGTTCGTCCCCAACCTCACCCTCGGGCTGCCGGTGGTCGAGTCGCTGCTCAAGGCCACGACCATCCCGCTGGACTGCCACCTCATGATCGAGGACCCGGACCGCTGGGCGCCCTCCTACGCGGAGGCAGGGGCGCGCTCCGTCACCTTCCACGCGGAGGCGTCGAAGGCGCCGATCCGGACGGCCCGCACCCTGCGCGCCGCCGGTGCGCGCGCCGGGATCGCGCTCAACCCCACCACGCCGGTCGAACCACTGCTCGACCTGCTGCCGAGCTTCGACCTGGTGCTGATCATGACGATCGAGCCCGGCTTCGGCGGCCAAGTGTTCATGGACGAGACCCTGCCCAAGATCCGCCGGGTCAGGGAGGCCATCGGCGACCGGGACATCTGGCTGCAGGTCGACGGCGGCATCACGAACGACACCATCGGGCGGGCCGCCGAGGCCGGTGCCAACGTCTTCGTCGCCGGCAGCGCCGTCTATGGCGCACCTGATCCCGCCGCGGCGATCGACCGTCTCCGGGCCATCGCGCAGGGCTGAGTCGTGGCAGGTCGGATCCTTCTCGTGGACGACGGCGGCGACGCTGTCCGGCACCTCGGCGTCGAGCTCAGCGCGCGCGGTCACGACGTCGAGCACGCGCTGTGCGGTGCCGCCATCGACAAGGCGATGCTGTCACGCCCCGATCTGGTGCTGCTCGACGCGGGGGTCCACTCGGTCGACGTCCTGCGCCACCTGCGCGCCGATCCGATGACCGCCTGGATGCCGGTGCTCGTCGTGACCGCCGATCCGGACGCTGTCGGGCGTGCGCACCTGCTGGCGAGCGGCGCGGACGACTGCATGACTGCCCCTCTCGACCTGCTCGAGCTCACCGCCCGCATCGAGGGCACGCTGCGGCGCTCTGCCGACATCCGCTCGCTGTCGCCGCTCACCGGGCTGCCGGGCAACCACCGCATCGACGTCGAGGTCGCGGCCCGGGCGGCGTCCGGGCTCCCGTACGCCGTCTGCCACGTCGACCTTGACGAGTTCAAGGGCTTCAACGACGCCTACGGCTTCCAGCGCGGTGACGGCCTGCTCCTGCTGCTTGCCGCCTGCCTGCAGCGCGCCCTGCTGCGGGCGGGGGAGCCGCCGCCGTTCCTCGGGCACATCGGCGGCGACGACTTCGTCGTGGCCTGCCATCCCGACCAGGCCGAGCCGCTGGCCGACTCGGCTCTCGAGGAGTTCGCCCGGCTCAGCCCGGCGCACTACGACGCGTGCGACGAGGAGCGGGGCTATCTCGAGACCATCGACAGGCGCGGGGAGCTGCGGCGTCAGCCGCTGGTGTCGGTCAGTGTGGGGGTGGCCCTGCACCGGGGTGGCGCGGGCGACCACCGCCGGGTGCTGGCGATCGCGAACGAGATGAAGGGCGTCGCCAAGCGGCAGCGCGGATCGTTCGTCGCCGTCGACCGCCGAGAGTGAGTCCCGGTCACCGGGACCCGGAACTGGAACGGGATTCGGTCACGCCTAGGCTGGCCTCCGGGACAGAGTCCGGCGGACAGGTGCGCTCGCCCCCGGAGCACCAACCGGGAAGGAGGAGCGTGAACGACGGACAGCTGGCCAGAGCGCACGAGCTCGGCTGGTCCGTGCTCGGCCGGACCAGCCCCAACCCGCCCGTCGGTGCGGTCGCCCTCGACGCGGCCGGCACGGTCGTGGGCGAAGGCGCCACGCAGCCTCCCGGGGGACTGCATGCCGAACGGGTTGCTCTCGCGTCGGCGAGCGCGCCCGTCCACACGGTCGTCAGCTCGCTGGAGCCCTGCAACCACACCGGACGCACAGGTCCCTGCGCACAGGCGCTGATCGCGGCCGGTGTCGAGCGCGTGGTCTACAGCCACGCCGATCCCACCGCACGCGCCGCAGGCGGCGCCGAGACGCTGCGTGCGGCCGGGATCGAGGTCGTCCAGCTGCCCACGGAGGAGGGCGCCCTCACGGGCTGGTTGCACCGGCAGCGCACCGGCCGTCCGTTCGTCACTTGGAAGTACGCCGCCAGCCTCGATGGCCGCGCCGCGGCGGCCGACGGCACCTCGCAGTGGATCACCGGCGAGCAGGCCCGGGCCGACGTGCACCGGCTGCGCGCGCAGGTCGACGCGATCGTCGCCGGCTCCGGGACGGTCCTCGCCGACGATCCGGCGCTCACCGCTCGTCCCGATCCTGGACACCAGCCCCTTCGGGTGGTCCTGGACCGCCGCGGTCGGGTGCCCGCGACGGCCCGCGCGCTGGGCGAGGGATCCCTGCACGTCACCGACGACAGGGACGTGCTGGCGGACCTTGCCGACCGCGGCGTCGTCCGGGTCCTGCTCGAGGGCGGGCCCACCCTGGCAGCGGGCTTCTGGAAGGCGGGGCTCGTCGACGAGGTCGTCGCCTATCTCGCACCGGCACTGCTCGGCAGCGGGGCTGCCGCCGTCGGCGACCTCGGCATCGGAACGATCGCCGACATCGTGCGGTTGCACCTGATCGACGTCACCCGCCTCGGCGAGGACGTACGACTCACGCTGAGGCACCAGACAAGGACGGCCGCCTGATGTTCACCGGAATCGTCGAGGAGCTCGGCGAGATCACCGGCTGGGACGAGCTCCCGGATGCCGCCCGCATCACGGTCCGCGGGCCGCTCGTCACCACCGACGCCAAGCACGGTGACTCGATCGCGGTCAACGGCGTCTGCCTCACCGTCGTCACCAACGACGACGGTGCCTTCACGGCCGACGTCATGAAGGAGACGCTCGACCGGTCGTCGCTCGGTGTCCTCGGGATCGGGAGCCGGGTCAACCTCGAGCGGGCGGTACGCCTGCAGGACCGGCTGGGCGGGCACCTCGTCCAGGGACACGTCGACGGCACCGGCGAGATCGTGAGCAAGACGCCCAGCGAGCACTGGACCGTCGTGCGCGTGATCCTGCCGACCGGCCTCGACCGCTATGTCGTCGAGAAGGGGTCGATCACGGTCGACGGCGTGAGCCTCACCGTCACCGACGTCCAGCCCGGCTGGTTCGAGGTCAGCCTCATCCCCACGACCCTGGACCTCACCACCCTCGGCCCCAAGGGGCCCGGCGACCCCGTGAACCTCGAGGTCGACATCACCGCCAAGTACGTCGAGAAGCTGCTGGGAGCACGCCTATGACGCAAGGACTGCACAGCGTCGAGCGCGCCATCGCCGACATCGCCGCGGGCAAGGCCGTGGTGGTCGTCGACGACGAGGACCGCGAAAACGAGGGCGACCTCATCTTCGCTGCCGAGAAGGCCACCCCCGAGCTGATGAGCTTCATGATCCGCTACTCCAGCGGGTATGTGTGCGTGCCCATGACGGCGGCTGATCTCGACCGGCTCGAGCTGCCGCTCATGGTGAGCGCCAACCAGGAGCGGATGCGCACCGCGTACACCGTGACGGTGGATGCCCGGCTGGGCGTGAGCACCGGCATCTCGGCGGCCGACCGCGCCACCACCTGCCGGCTGCTCGCCAACCCGTCCACGTCGCCCTACGACCTGACCCGCCCTGGCCACGTCAACCCGCTTCGCGCCCTCGACGGCGGGGTGCTTCGCCGCGCCGGCCACACCGAGGCGGCCGTCGACCTGTGCCGGATGGCGGGGCTGACGCCGGTGGGCGTGATCTGCGAGATCGTGTCGCAGAAGGACGACCACGACATGGCCCGGCTCGAGGAGCTCAAGGTCTTCGCCGCCGAACACGAGCTCTCGATCATCTCCATCGCCGACCTGATCGCGTGGCGCCGTCGCACCGAAAAGCAGGTCGAGCGGGTCGCGGAGGCCAAGATCCCGACGGCTCACGGCGACTTCGTGGCCGTGGGATACGAGTCGGTGCTCGACGGCATCGATCACGTCGCGCTGGTCAAGGGCGACATCGGCGACGGTGAGGACGTGCTCGTCCGGGTCCACTCCGAGTGCCTGACCGGCGACGTCTTCGGATCGCGACGCTGCGACTGCGGGCCGCAGCTCGACGCGGCGCTGCGCGAGGTCGCTGCGGCCGGCCGCGGGGTGGTGCTCTACGTGCGCGGACACGAGGGCCGTGGCATCGGCCTCATGCACAAGCTGCAGGCCTACCAGCTGCAGGACACCGGCTCCGACACGGTCGACGCCAACCTGGAGCTGGGTCTGCCGGCCGATGCCCGCGACTACGGCACCGGCGCGCAGATCCTCGTCGACCTCGGCATCAAGACGATGCGGCTGCTCAGCAACAACCCGACCAAGCGCGCCGGCCTCGAGGGCTATGGGCTGGAGATCCTCGGCCGGGTGCCGCTGCCGGTGCACGCGACCCCCGAGAACCTCCGATACCTGCAGACCAAGCGCGACCGGATGGGGCACGACCTGCCCGGTCTGGCGGCCTTCGAGGACGAGCCGACCGAGGGCAGCACGGACGACGCGATCGGCAACCCGGCGTGAGCGGCGAGGGGCGGCCGGGTGCCTCCCCGTTCGACGCGAGGGGACTGAACCTCGCGATCGTCGCGACCCGCTGGCACACCGACATCACCGACGCCCTGCTCGCGAGTGCCCTCCGCACCGCGCTCGAGTGCGGCGTCGAGGAGCCCACGGTCGTCCGGGTGGCCGGTGCCGTCGAGCTGCCCGTCGTGGTGCAGTGCCTGGCGTCGACCCACGACGCCGTCGTCGCCCTGGGCGTCGTGGTGAGGGGCGGCACCCCGCACTTCGAGTACGTCTGCGACGCTGTGACCTACGGGCTCACCCGTATCTCGCTCGACAGCCACACCCCCGTCGGCAACGGTGTCCTCACCGCCGACACTCTCGAGCAGGCGCTCGACCGTGCCGGGCTCCCCACGTCCCGCGAGGACAAGGGCCGCGAGGCGGTCCTGGCCGCACTCGACACCGCCAAGGTCCTCAAGAACCTCAAGACAGGAACGCTCTAGATGCTCGCCGTCGTCCTTCCCAAGGGGAGCCTCGAGAAGCAGGTCCTCGAGCTGTTCAGCTCCGCCGACCTCACGGTCATCCGCGGCGGCGACCGCGACTACCACGCCAAGGTGGACGACCCCCGGATCGACAAGGTCCGCTTCCTGCGCCCGCAGGAGATCCCGACCTACGTCGAGCAGGGCATCTTCGACCTCGGCATCAGTGGTCGCGACTGGATCACCGAGACAGGCGCCGACGTCGTGTCGCTCGGTGAGATCGGTGGCGGCCGGGCCGGGGAGGCCGTGGTCTCCGTCGTCCTCGCCGTGCCGAAGGAGTCACCCTGGCAGTCGGCGAAGGACCTTCCCGACGGCGTGCGCGTCTCGACCGAGATGCCGGAGACGACTCGACGCTTCCTCGAGGAGGCCGGCGTCAAGGCCAAGGTCTTCACCAGCCACGGCGCCACCGAGGCCAAGATTCCCGACATCGTCGATGCCATCGTCGACCTCACCGAGACCGGGTCCTCGCTGCGCAAGGCCGGCCTGAAGATCATCGACACGCTGCTCACGAGCCGCACGGAGCTGATCGCCAACCGCGAGGCCTACGAGAACCCGCTGAAGCGCGCCGCCATGGAGGACCTGCTGGTCCTCATCCAGGGCGCGCTGCGGGCCCGCGGTCATGTGCTCCTGAAGCTGAACGTCCCGACGGCGCAGCTCGACGCCGTCATCGCCGAGCTGCCGTCGATGGCGTCGCCCACCGTGATGGCACTCGCGGACGCCGACATGAAGGCGCTCGAGACCGTCGTGCCCAAGAAGGGGGTCAACACCCTCATCCCGGCGCTGAAGGCGGCCGGGGCGCGAGACATCCTCGAGCTGCCGATCTCCAAGATCGTGGAGTGAAGGCAGAAGTCGGTCTGATCGCTGCCGTCGTCTCCGGAGCCCTGGTCGCCGTGCAGCAGCGGTTCAACGGCGAGCTGGGTCGGTCGCTGCACGACCCGCTGCTGGCTGCGGTCGTGTCGTTCGGCGGCGGACTTGTCCTCATGTGCGTGCTGATCCTTCGCAAGCTCGACGTGCTGCCGCGGCTCCGCGCGGTTCCCTGGTGGACGCGGCTTGGCGGGCTCGGCGGCGCGACCCTCGTGGCGGTGGGAGCGGCTGCGGCCCCGCGCATCGGCGTCGCGCTGCTCACGGTGTGCATGGTCAGCGGGACGACCGTCACGGCCCTCGCCGTCGACCAGGTCGGCCTCGGCCCGGGTGGCCGGCGACCCCTGACGCCGGCGCGGCTCGCAGGGGTGGCGCTGTGCCTCGCGGCGATCGTCCTCTCCGCTGCCGAGGGACTGCGGGCCGCCAGTGCGGGCCTGCTCGGGCTCGTCGTCGCGGCCGGCTGTCTGGTGTCGCTGCAGCAGGCCCTCAACGGCCGGGTTCGGGCCGTCGCCGACGCCACGGTCGCGACGTTCCTCAACTTCGTCGTGGGCACCGGCGCCCTGCTCGGCGCGCTGGCCGTGCAGGCGCTGGCAGGACAGCTGCACGCCGCGACCTGGCCGACCAGGCCCTGGCTCTACCTCGGAGGTCCGATCGGCGCCGCCTTCATCGCGATCGCGTCGGTGGCCGTCGGCACCCTCGGCGTCCTGCGGTTCGGCCTGGCCACCACAGCCGGCCAGCTGTTCGGCGGCGTTCTTCTCGACCTCAACCGCGGCGTCTCCGCGACGACGCTGGCGGCCGTGGCCCTGACCCTCGGCGCGGTGGCCGTCAGCGGAGCCCACCAGCGGTCGGCGGCTCCCGCCTGATGATCGAGGTCCGTCCCCGCCGGCTGACCAGGGTCTGCTGGGCTGCCTGCGTCCTGGACCTCGTCGTCTTCGCCGTCATCGCCGTGCTGCTGCCCGACGGCAGTCCCGCGGGACAGGTGGGGTTGGCCGACCAGATCTCGTTCTTCGTCTTCGGGGTGCTGCTGGCGGTCGCGCTGATTGCGTTCACCCGCTTCCGCGTGCGGGCCGACGGCAACGGCATCCGGGTGCGCAACGTCATGGGGGAGCGCTACTTCCCCTGGGGCGTCGTGGTGGCCGTACACCTCCCCAAGGGCGCCTCCTGGGCGCAGCTCGAGCTGCACGACGACGAGACAGTTGCCTTGCTCGCCCTGCAGACCAACGACGGGGACCGCACTATCGACCACGTCCTCGCTCTCAGGCAGCTCATGCAGACTGCAGGCTCCTGACCCTCCGTCGGAAGTCGCCATGCGCCGCCTGCTGGTCCTCCCCCTGCTCGTCCTCCTGCTCGCCCACGGCGGCTCGGCACAGGCCGCCACGGGCTCGTCGCTGAGGGCCCAGGTGGAAGCTGCCCTCGGGGGCTCCACCGCGCGCAGCATTGCCGTCGCGGTCGACGTCGAGGGCCTCGGGGTCGTCGACCGGCGCGGCGCCACGGCCCAGCTGCCTCCGGCCTCGACCGAGAAGCTGTTCACGGCCGAGACCGCGCTCCGGCTGCTGGGCCCGGCCTACCGACAGCGCACGGAGCTCCGGTCGGTCGGGCAGGCCTCCGGCCCGCTGCTGCGCGGCGACCTCTACCTCGTCGCAGCGGGTGACCCGTTCTTCACGTCGACGCAGCTCGACGCCCTCGCCCGGTCGTTCGCGGCGAGTGGCGTCAAGACGATCAGCGGTCACCTGGTCGTCGACGACACCCGCTACGACCGGCTGCGGCGCGGCTCGGGCTGGAAGTCCGAGTGGGTGCCGCAGGAGAGCGGCCCGCTGTCGGCGATGGCGGTCGACGGCAACCAGTGGCGGCACGACGCTGCCTACCTCGCCGACCCTGCCACCCCGGTGCTCGCCAAGCTCCGGACCTACCTGGCACGCAAGGGAGTGCGCTTCACGACTGCGGACGCCCGGCGGGGGCCGACGCCGGCCCGCGCGACGACGTTCGCATCCTTTGCCTCCGCGCCGCTGTCGACGACCTTGACGAAGATCCTCAAGGACTCCGACAACTTCGCCGCCGAGCTGGTGCTCAAGGAGCTCGGCCGGATCGGACGCGGCACCGGGTCGGCCGCCGCCGGCGCGGAGGTCGTCCGGGAGCAGACCGGGTCCAGCGGCACCGTCGCCGACGGGTCCGGCCTGTCGCCCTCTGACCGCCAGAGCACCGCCCACGAGCTGGCCCTGCTGTCCGGATCGTTCGGCGACCTCAAGGCCAAGCTCCCGATCGGGTGCCGCGACGGGACGCTGGAGCACAGGTTCTGCGGCACCGCCGGTGCCGGCCGGGTGTTCGCGAAGACCGGCACCCTCGACACCTCGCGCGCCCTGGCCGGGTGGACCTACACCCGTGACGGCCACCTCGTGACCTTCTCGTTCGTGCTGTCCGGCTTCAGCAGTGGCAGTGCGGCGACCAAGGCCATCGACCGGGCCGTCGTCGTGCTGGCCGGAGCCACCGTCTCCTAGCGTGGAACGGCATGGACACCGGTACGGCGGACGCGCGCCTCGCCGCAGCCGTCGCTGCGCATGACGGGACCGCGCCGAGCCACGCTGCGCTGCTGGCCGCGCTGGTGGATGCCCAGGTCCTCGTCGCGATCACGGCGACGTCCACCTCCGAGCACGTCGAGGAGGGCACCGGGCTTCGGGCGGAGTCCAGCGCCGAGTTGGCCGTCGTGCTCGTGGCCGGAGCCGACGGCCACCGGGCACTTCCCGTGTTCACGAGCGCGGCGGCGATGCAGCGGTGGCGCCTCGACGTCCGGCCGGTCCGGCTCTCGGGACCGCAAGCCGCCCAGGCCGCCCTCGACGAGGGAGCCGTCGCCCTGCTGGTCGAGGGCAGCGTGTCGGTCACGGAGCTCGACGACGTCGCCGCCGGCTGGGTGCCGGTGCTCGGCTCCGGCCTGGCCGCCCGGGTGGGCGAGGTGCAGCTGCGGGATGCCGCCGCGACCTCCGATGACCTCGTGGCTGCGCTGCGCGCGGCACTGGCAGGGGAGCGGCTGCGCTCCGCGCGGCTGCTCGAAGGTCCCGACGGCCTCGTGCTGGGGGTGGCGCCCAAGGTGGCGCTGGGTCCGGCCGGCCTGGCGGCCCTCGCGCAGCGGGTGGTCGGACGCCTCGGGGACGCGCTCCCCGCGGACGGGATCGACCTGGCCCAGGTGGACCCGCGCGGACCGGGACGCGAGCTGCTCCGCCGTACCCGCTGGTTCAGCTGAGCCGCTCGCCGGGGCCCTCGCCCGGGGCGTCAGGGACCGGCGACGCCTCCCGGAACGCCGCCTGCAGGGACTGCAGCCCGTCGCGCAGCGGCGCGGCGTGCACCCCCAGGTCGGGCCGCGCGGCGCCGACCAGGCCGGCAAGAGCGGTGATGAGCTTGCGCGCCTCGTCGAGGTCGAGCGTCGCGGCGCCGAGCTCGGTGAGACCGCACTTCACGGCGGCGGCACTCATCAGGTGCACAGCGACTGAGGCGATGACCTCCGCGGCCGGGACCTCGGCCAGGTCCCTGAGCTCCTCCACCCTGCTACCCTAGGTGGGCGACCCGACCGCCTCCGGGTGGTCGTGCAAGCGGAGGTCCCGCCTCCCACCCGTAGCAGCCTCACGGCAGCCGGGTCCCGGTCGGTCCGTCGGGCACGCCTGGCGGGTCTCCTGTGGTGGGCCCTGCGCGTCGCGCGGGGCCCTTCGTCGTGTTGGGCCCCGGACCCCCTGAACACACAGGAGACAGCATCAGCGCTGAACCCCGCATCAACGACCGGATCCGCGTCCCTGAGGTGCGGCTGGTCGGGCCGAACGGCGAGCAGGTCGGCATCGTGCCGATCGCCAAGGCCCTCGAGCTGGCCCAGGAGAACGACCTCGACCTCGTCGAGGTCGCCCCGATGGCCCGGCCCCCGGTGGCCAAGCTCATGGACTACGGCAAGTTCAAGTACGAAGCGGCCCAGAAGGCCCGTGAGAGCCGCAAGAACCAGGTGCTCACGGTCATCAAGGAGATGAAGCTCCGCCCCAAGATCGACCCGCACGACTACGAGACCAAGAAGGGCCACGTCGTCCGCTTCCTGAAGCAGGGCGACAAGGTGAAGATCACGATCATGTTCCGCGGTCGTGAGCAGAGCCGGCCCGAGCTGGGCTTCCGGTTGCTGCAGCGGCTGGGTGAGGACGTCGCCGAGCTCGGCTACGTCGAGTCCAGCCCGAAGCAGGACGGCCGGAACATGATCATGGTGCTCGCACCGCACAAGAACGCCGCTGACCTCAAGAAGGCGTCCCAGGCCGGCGGACAGCCGGAGAAGGCGACCGCCGAGCCAGTGGCACAACCGGCCACCCCCGAGACCGCGTAACACCGAGCAGGAAGACGACG
>JAODND010000025.1 GCA_025465465.1 Frankiales bacterium
CCTGGCCGTCGCTCTACGCGGCGACCATGCCTGACGTCATCGGCGACTCCTACTACGGGCCGCACCTCATGGGCATGCGGGGGCACCCCGTGTCGACCTGGCGCGCGGCCTCCGCCAAGAGCACCGACGATGCCCGCAAGCTCTGGGACATCAGCGAAGAGCTGACGAAGGTCAGCTACGCGTTCTGAGGACGCCTTAGCCCTTGCGCTTGGTGATCTCCTCGGTCAGCGCGGGGACGACCGTGTTGAGGTCGCCCACGAGACCGAAGTCCGCCAGCTCGAAGATCGGAGCCTCGGGGTCCTTGTTGATGGCCACGATGGTCTTGGAGGTCTGCATGCCGGCGCGGTGCTGGATGGCACCGGAGATCCCGGCCGCGATGTAGAGCTGCGGCGAGACGGTGCGGCCGGTCTGGCCGACCTGGTTCTGGTGCGGGTACCAGCCGGCGTCGGTTGCCGCACGCGAGGCGCCGACGGCTGCACCGAGGGAGTCTGCAAGCGCCTCGATGATCGAGAAGTTCTCGGGCGAGCCGACGCCGCGGCCACCGGAGACCACGATGCTCGCCTCGCCGAGGTCAGGGCGGCCGCCCTTGGCCTCGACGATGCGCTCCTTGACGGTGCTGGACTTGTCGGCGTCGGTCAGCTCGACGGTGATGTTCTCCACCACGCCGGCGCCGGGGGCCTCGGCCGGAGCGGTCGAGTTGGCGCGGACGGTGATGATCGGCGTACCGGTCTGCACCTTGGACTTCACGACGACGGAGCCACCGAAGATCGGCTGCTCGGCGATGAGATCGGAGGTGATGCCGACGGTGTCGGTCAGCAGACCGCCGCCGGTCTTGACCGCGACGCGAGCCGCGACCTCCTTGCCCTCGGCGTTGCTCGGGATGAGCACGGCCGCCGGGCTGTTGGAGGTGACGAGCTGCGCGACGGCAGCGGCCTTCGGGGCCACCAGGAAGCCGTCGAAGTCGTCGGACTCGCCGACGTAGACCTTCTCGGCGCCGTAGGCCTTCACCTTGTCCGCGGCCGCAGCAGCGCCCTTGCCGAGGACGATCGCGGACGGCTCACCCAGGGTCTTGGCCAGGGTGAGCAGCTCGTAGGAGACCTTCTTCGGGGCGCCCTCGACGTGGTCGATCAGGACGAGAATCTCAGCCATTGTCCGTTGCCCCTCAGATGAACTTCTGTGACGCGAGGAACTCGGCGACCTTGGAGCCACCGTCACCCTCGTCCTTGACGATCTGACCCGCCTGCCGCGGCGGCTTGTTGGAGAACTCCACGACCTGGCTCGGCGCGGCGGCCAGGCCGACGGCGCCGGCATCGAGGCCCGTGTCCGCGAGCGACTTGCTGTCGAGCGGCTTGCTCTTGGCAGCCATGATGCCCTTGAAGGACGGGTAGCGCGGCTCGTTGATCTTCTCGACCACCGACAGGATGGCCGGGATGCTGGCCGTGACGACCGCGTAGCCGTCGTCGGTCTGGCGCTCGATGGTGACGGTGCCGCCCTCGGCGGTCACCTTGCGCGCGCCGGTCAGCTGCGGCTGGCCGAGGCGCTCCGACAGCAGCGCACCCATGACAGCCATCCGGCTGTCGGTCGCCTCCGAGCCGACGATGACCAGGTCGTACTCGAGCCCCTCGAGGACCTTCGCGAGCGCCGCGGAGGTCTGCACCGCGTCGCTGCCCTTGAGGGCGTCATCGACCAGGTGGACCGCCTTGTCGGCTCCCATGCTGAGCGCCTTGCGGATCGTCTCGATGGCGCGCTCCGGACCCATGGTCAGGATCGTCACCTCACCGCCCTGGGCCTCCTTGATGCGCAGCGCCTCCTCGACGGCGTACTCGTCGATCTCGTTCATCACCACGTCGACGGACGCGCGGTCGAGGGTCTTGTCGCTGTCGCTGAGCTTGCGCTCCGCCCAGGTGTCGGGCACCTGCTTCACCAGTACGACGATGTTCATCTACGGCCTTCGGATCGCGCGCGCACCGGGCGCGGGGTCTGTTGAGGGATCCACCGTATCGGCGCCGCGAGCGGCTGCGATCGGCACCCTCTGTCGCATGATTGTTACCCGCTAGTAGCAACGCGGCAACCTGACGGGGCGTGACGTCCGCCACGTCGTTGCAGGCCGACGTCGGCGTCGCGTCGGCGGAGCGTCAGGTTCCCGAGAAGGTGGCCTTCCCGGGGCCGTTCGCGACGAAGCTCTGCATGCCGGCCTTCTGGTCGTTGGTGGCGAACAGCCCGGCGAACAACGCCGTCTCGAGCCGGAGAGCGGCGTCGAGGTCGAGCTCGAGGCCGTCGTCGATGGCCAACTTCGCGGCACGGAGCGCGATGGCGGGACCGGCGGCCCACTGCGATGCCATCTCGACGGCGGCGGTGTAGACGTCAGAGTCGGGAACGACCTTGTCGGCGATCCCGAGGGCGAGTGCCTCGTCGGCCTTCACGAAGCGGCCGGTGTAGACCATCGACTTCGCCTTGGCCGGACCGACGAGCCGGGTGAGGCGCTGGGTGCCGCCCGCACCGGGGATGACGCCGAGCAGGATCTCGGGGACGCCGACCTGAGCGCTTTCGCCGAGGACGCGGAAGTCGGCAGTCAGGGCCAGCTCGAAGCCGCCACCGAGGGCATAGCCGTTGATCGCGGCGACCACCGGCTTGGGGAGGCGGGCGACCTGCTTGAACGTCTCCTGCAGGTTCGTGGCATAGCCGAGCATGTCGGAGTACGCCTTTCCCTCCATCTCCTTGATGTCGGCCCCGGCAGCAAACACGCGCTCCCCGCCGTACAGGACCGCGGCGCGGATCGACGGGTTGTCGCGCACCTCGCCGACGACCTCGAGCAGCTCGACGCAGAGCTGGTGATCGATGGCGTTCATCTTCGGCCGGTCCAGCCGGATCGTGCCCACTGCGCCGTCGATCTCGAGCCTGACGAGCTCTCCCACCGGAACCTCCTCTGAAACGTCGCGCAGACCCTACGCTCGGAGCGTGTTCCGCGATTCACACGGTGTGGTCCACACCGTCAGCGCCTCCGATCCGCTGGACGACCTGCCAGCTGCGGCGGCCGACGCACTGGCGCGCGTCCTGCTCGTGTCGTCCGAGGGCGATCTCGGCTCACTGCTCGAGCGCTCGGACGCTGTGGTGGACGTGCTCGAGCGGTGGCAGGACGCCTTCTTCGCCGCCCTCCCGCCGGAGGTGGACATCGATGAGGAGGCGCGCTGGGCCGAGAAGGCCGGCATCTCGCTCTCCGACATCGAGCAGGAGTGGGACGACGAGAGCGGCGCCGAGGACGAGTCCCCCGGGCAGCTGCCGCTCGACGAGATCGACCTCGATGAGCTCGTCGTGTTCGACGACCTCGCGCCCGCGAGCCTGCTCCATGAAGACACGGTCGCCGAGTTGGAGACGGCCCTGATGCTGTTGCCGCTGCGCACCCGCCTTGAGGCGCTGGTCGCCGCGACGACCTTGGTGCACAGCTGGTGCGACCTGATGGCCGACCACGAGAAGTGCCTCGGGCACCTCGTCCTCGTGCACGGCGAGAAGCCGGATCCGGCCCCGCACGAGATCCTCGTGGACCGGCATGCGATGTTGCACGCTGGACAGGCGCACCACTGAGGAGCCGCGCCGTCCCGCTGACCCTTGGAGCCCCGTGACCCCGGCACGCCCCGTCTGGCAGACCGTCGACGTCGACGGCGCATCGATGCGGGTGATGACCGCGGGCAGTGGCGACCCCCTGCTGTTCCTGCACGGCTGGGGGCTCTCGCCGCGGGCCTACGCCGAGGGGATCACGCGGCTCACGGGCGCGGGACTGCAGGTGATCGCGCCGGCTCTGCCCGGGTTCGGCGGCAGCGACGGCCCACCGCTGCGCGGCATCGACATGGTGGCCTACAGCCGTCAGGTCGGCCGGCTGCTCGACGTCCTCCGGGTCGAGCACCCGGCGTTCGTCGTCGGTCACTCCTTTGGCGGCGGGGTCGGGATTCAGCTCGCCACAGACCGGCCCGAGCGGGTCCGGTCGCTGACGCTCATCAACTCCATCGGCGGCGGTCCCGGAAACCGGTCCGGGCTCGTCGACGCATCCTGGTTGAGATGGATGCTCGGCACGCTGTCCGAGCTGAGCCCACGCGACATCGCCCGCTCGACACCCGGGATCCTCAGGGACTTCCTGCCCAACGCGCTCCGCAAGCCGTTGACGCTTGCGCTGACAGCAAAGCTGGCGCTCACCGTCGATCTCGCCGACGAGGCCGCGAAGCTCGTCGCCACCGGCGTACCCGTGCTCTTCTTCTGGGGGGACGACGACAAGCTGATCCTGCCGGGAGCGCTCGGCTCCGTGGTCGGCGCGCTGCCCAACGAGGTGGTCGAAGGACGGCACGGCTGGCTGCTCTCACGGCCGGAGGAGTTCGCGTCGCTGGTGCGGGACGCCCTGGTCGTGCACGCCATGCTCGAGCGCAGCAAGCGCGGTCAGGCCCTCGTGCTGCCCAAGGGCTCGACCCTGTCCGACCTGATCCCGCCGGAGCGACGCACAACGGCACGTCGTGGGCGCCTGGCTGCCCGCGCCTAGGGTTCGGCTGTGAGCGACCGCGTGTGGCCCGGCCGGCCGTTCCCGCTGGGTGCGACGTGGGACGGCGAGGGTACGAACTTCTCGCTGTTCTCGATGGCCGCCGAGGGCGTCGACCTCTGCCTGTTCGATGACCGCGGTCACGAGACGCGGGTGCCGCTCGAGGAGTCGACTTACCACGTGCGGCACGGCTTCCTGCCGCAGGTCGGCCCTGGTCAGCGCTACGGCTACCGGGTCCGTGGCCCCTTCGACCCTTCGCAAGGCCACCGGTTCAACCCGCACAAGCTGCTCGTCGACCCCTATGCCCGGGCCATCGAGGGCGACTTCCGACTGGACCCGGCGGTCTTCGGTTCGGCGCGCGGACGCGACGACCAGCGCACCGTCAAGGACAGCGCGCCCTACGTGCCCAAGTCGGTCGTGGTGCACGACTCGTTCCCCTGGGGCGACGACCACCGACCTGACCATGCCTGGTCGGACACGGTCATCTACGAACTGCACGTCAAGGGCTTCACCGCTCGGCACCCGGACATCCCTCCGCACCTTCGAGGCAGCTACGCAGGGCTCGCGCACCCGGCGGCGGTGGAGCACCTCCAGCACCTGGGCGTGACAGCGGTGGAGCTGCTGCCGGTGCACCACTTCGTGTCGGAGCCGCACCTGCTGCGGCGGGGGCTGACGAACTACTGGGGCTACAACTCCCTCGGGTACTTCGCGCCGCATGCTGCCTACTCCTCGAGCGGCACCCGCGGCGAGCAGGTCCGAGAGTTCAAGGCGATGGTGCGGGCGCTGCACGCTGCCGGCATCGAGGTGCTGCTGGACGTCGTCTACAACCACACCGCCGAGGGCGCGCAGGACGGGCCCACCCTGTCGTTCCGCGGCATCGACAACGCGCGCTACTACCGACTCGAGGACGACCCCCGCTACTACCGCGACTACACCGGCTGCGGAAACACCCTGGACGCCCGCAACCCGCACGTCCTGCAGCTGCTGATGGACTCGCTGCGCTACTGGGTCACCGAGATGCACGTCGACGGCTTCCGCTTCGACCTCGCCTCCGCCCTGGCCCGCTCCATGCACGACGTCGACAAGCTGTCGGCCTTCTTCGACGTCATCCAGCAGGACCCGGTCGTCAGCCAGGTGAAGCTCATCGCGGAGCCGTGGGACGTCGGACAGGGCGGCTACCAGGTCGGCGAGTTCCCGCCGCTCTGGACCGAGTGGAACGGCAAGTACCGCGACACCGTGCGCGACGTCTGGCGCGGCGACGACCAGGGGGTGCGCGAGCTCGCCTACCGGCTGTCGGGTTCGAGTGACCTCTACCAGGACGATGGCCGGAGGCCTTACGCGTCCATCAACTTCGTGACCGCGCACGACGGCTTTCCGCTGCGCGACCTCACCACCTACGAGCACAAGCGCAACGATGCCAACGGCGAGGACAACCGCGACGGCACCGACGACAACCGCTCGTGGAACTGCGGCGTCGAGGGCGAGACCGACGACCCAGCCGTCAACGCACTGCGGCTGCGGCAGGCGAAGAACCTGCTCACCACGCTGCTGCTCTCCACCGGCGTACCGATGCTGACCATGGGCGACGAGCTGCGTCGCACCCAGCACGGCAACAACAACGCCTACTGCCAGGACAACGAGATCAGCTGGGTCGACTGGAACGTGACCCCGGACAAGCAGGACGTCTATGACCTCGTGCGGCAGCTGCTTGCCCTCCGGCGCGACCACCCGGTCTTTCGGCAGAAGGCCTTCTTCTCGGGCGTCGACGCGGGCGAGGACGGCGTGAAGGACCTCGCGTGGTTCGGCGCCGACGGCCAGGAGCTCACCGACTCCGAGTGGTTCGACCCCTCGCACAAGACCCTCGGCATGTATCTCGACGGCCGCGGCATCAAGACCCGCGGGCCACGCGGCGAGGAGGTCGTCGACGACAGCTTCTTCGTGATGCTGCAGATGGGCGCCGATGACCTCGACGTGACGCTGCCGCCCTCCCCCTGGGCGGAGGGCTACGACGTGGTCGTCGACACCGCGGGCGGGCTGTCGGGCACGCACTCCCCCGGCAGCCGCCTCACGATGACCGGCCGGTCGGTGCTCGTCCTGCGCGCCTCCCGCTGACAGGCGGGCGTCCAGGAGGGGGGTCCCTCCACTTGTTCACCGAAACGGCTCGGCAACCGGTCGGTCGCACGCTCCAGCCGGATCGGAGCGAGGGGTCGGGTGTCAAGAAGTGGAGGGACCCCGGTCAGGCGGAGGTGAGGAGGCCGAGGTCGGCGTCGTTCGGGAGCAGCTCGTGGTGCGGGAGCACTCGGACGGTGTAGCCGAACGAGCCGGCCCGTTCGAGCGGCACCTCGCCTTCGTACCGTGGATAGCCGTCGTCGCCGGGGGCGCCCCCAGTGAGGGGTACGGCAACCGGCCGATGCAGCACGTCGTGCTCGTCGACCCGGCCGTAGACCGCCTGCACCACGACATCGGAGGGGTCCAGCCCGCCGAGGTCCACGGTTGCCCGCACCGTCATGCGCGACCCCACGGCAGGTGTGTCGTCGATGCCGCCGCCCTCGACGTGCAGGACCCGGACCCGGGGCCAGGCACCCGCCACCTTGGAGCGCCACGACGAGAGCTCGCGCGCAGGCGTGAACCCCTGACCCGCCAGGGATCGCGAGGCCTGCGCGGCCGGGGTGTAGAGCTGGTGCACGTAGTCGCGGACCATCCGGCTGGCGAGCACCTTCGGTCCGAGGGTCTGCAGCGTGTGCCGCACCATGTCGACCCAGCGCTTCGGCACGCCCCGCTCATCGACGTCGTAGAAGCGGGCGCGGACCTGCTTCTCGACCAGCTCGTAGAAGGCCGAGGCCTCGAGCTCGTCGCGACGCGCGGGATCTGAGACGCCGTCGGCGGTGGGGATGGCCCAGCCGTTCTCGCCGTCGTACATCTCGTCCCACCAGCCGTCGAGGATCGAGAGGTTGAGTCCGCCGTTGAGCGCGGCCTTCATGCCGGAGGTGCCGCAGGCCTCGAGCGGGCGCAGCGGGTTGTTGAGCCAGACGTCGCAGCCGCCGTAGAGGTAGCGGGCCATGCCGATGTCGTAGTCGGGCAGAAAGACGATGCGGTGCCGCACCTCGGCCTGGTCGGCAAAGCGCACGATCTGCTGGATGAGCTCCTTGCCGCCGTCGTCGGCGGGATGCGACTTGCCGGCGATGACGAACTGCACCGGCCGCTCCGGGTCGAGCAGGATCGTCTTGAGGCGCTCGGGGTCGCGCATCATCAGCGTGAGTCGCTTGTACGAGGGGACGCGGCGGGCGAAGCCGATGGTGAGGACGTCGGGGTCGAAGACCGAGGCCGTCCAGCCGAGCTCGGCGTCGGTCGCGCCGCGCTGCAGCCATGACTCGCGGACCCGCCGACGGACCTCGTGCACCAGGCGCTCGCGGAGCACCCGGCGGGTGTCCCAGACGGAGGCGTCGGCGACCCGAGCGATGTCCTCCCAGCCGGAGGCCTCGGTGGTGAGTGCGGTGCCGACCTCGCGCTCGCCGAGCTCGAAGACCTCGCGCGACACCCAGGTCGGGGCATGCACGCCGTTGGTGATCGAGGAGATCGGCACCTCGGCGGTGTCGAACCCCGGCCACAGGTCGCTGAACATCCCGCGGCTGACGACGCCGTGCAGCTTGGCGACGCCGTTGCGGCGCTGCGCGAGCCGCAGCCCCATGTGGGCCATGTTGAAGACGCTCGGGTCCTCCTCGGCGCCCAGCTGCAGGACCCGGTCGAGCGGCACGCCCGACATCGATCCCCCGCTGAAGACTCCCGTGATGAGGTCCTTCGGGAAGCGGTCGATGCCTGCGGGGACGGGCGTGTGCGTCGTGAACACCGTGCCGGCGCGGACGGCCTCGAGGGCCTCGTCATAGGTCAGCCCGTCGGCGACGAGCTCGCGGATCCGCTCGATGCCGAGGAAGCCCGCGTGGCCCTCGTTGGTGTGGAACACCTCGGGTGCGGGTTCGCCCGAGAGGGCGGTCCAGGCCCTGATCGCGCGGACCCCGCCGATGCCCAGCAGCAGCTCCTGGGCCAGCCGGTGATCGGTCCCGCCGCCGTAGAGCCGGTCGGTGATGTTGCGCTCCGCCGGCGCATTGCTCTCGATGTCGCTGTCGAGCAGCAGCAGCGACACCCGCCCGACCTGCGCCTTCCAGACCTGGGCGTGCAGCGTGCGGCCCTCGGGCAGCGGCACCTGTACCTCGACGGGTGCACCCTCCTCGAGGCGCAGCAGCTGCAGCGGCAGGCCGTGCGGGTCCAGCGGTGGGTACCGCTCCTGCTGCCAGCCCTCGGCGTTGAGCGACTGCTTGAAGTAGCCGGCCCGGTAGAGCAGGCCGACCCCGAGGATCGGGACGCCGAGGTCGGAGGCCGCCTTGAGGTGGTCGCCGGCGAGGATCCCGAGCCCGCCTGAGTACTGCGGCAGCACCTCGGTGATGCCGAACTCCGGGGAGAAGTACGCGATCGAGCAGGCCGCGCCGTCGAGCGACTGGTACCACTTGTCGCCGGTCAGATAGGCCTGCAGGTCGGCGTGGACCGACGCGAGTCGGGCCAGGAAGTCCTGGTCCGACGACAGCTGCGCGAGCCGCTCGGGGCTGACCTCGCCGAGCAGCCGGATCGGGTCGTGGCCGACGGTCTCCCACGCCTCGCCGTCGATGCTGGCGAACAGGTCCTGGCTCGGGTGGTGCCACGACCAGCGGAGGTTCATGACGAGCTCGGCAAGCGGCGCCAGTGGCGCGGGCAGGGCGAGGCGGACGGTGAACCGGCGAAGTGCTCTCACCTCAGCGACCCTAACCCGTCGCCTCAGGGGACCGAACACGCACTGACCCGTGGGTCACCGCGGGGATTGTGGGTACGGTCGCCACGTGGTGGGACGCATCGTGATCACGGACGTCGGCCCTGCCGTGTCCTGCGGCCAGTATCCGGCGAAGGCGGTGGCCGGCGAGACGCTCGCGGTCGTCGCGACGGTGTTCCGCGAGGGTCACGACGCCGTTGCGGCCAACGTGGTTCTGAAGAAACCAGGGGGCGGTCGGTCCCCCTTCCTCCGGATGACGCAGGGTGACAACGACCGCTGGTCGGTGCCGGTCACGTTCGACGCTGAGGGCGCGTGGTCCTTCGTCGTCGAGGCCTGGAGCGACCCCCTCGGCACGTGGTGGCACGACGCCCCGCTCAAGGTCGACGCCGACGTCGACGTGGAAGTCGTGCTCGAGGAGGGCGCCAGGCTCTACGAGCGCGCGACCGCCGGGGTGCCGAAGGCAAAGCAGGCGCTGCTCGTGGGCATCCCGGAGGTGCTGCGGGACGCGGGCACCCCACCGCGCCAGCGCCTCGACGCGGCGCTCGCCGACGATGTGCGGCGGGTGCTCACCGAACACCCGGTACGCGAGCTGCTCACCAGCTCCCCGCCGCACAAGGTGTGGGTCGACCGGCAGCGGGCGCTGTTCGGCTCCTGGTACGAGTTCTTCCCACGCAGCGAGGGCGGCACGTTGCGCACTGCGGCGCACCGACTGCCCGCCGTCGCCGAGATGGGCTTCGACGTGGTCTACCTGCCGCCGATCCATCCGATCGGCAAGGTCAACCGCAAGGGACCCAACAACACCCTGACCCCAGGTCCCGAGGACCCGGGCAGCCCCTGGGCGATCGGGTCGGACGAGGGCGGCCACGACGCGATCCACCCGGACCTCGGCACCTTCGAGGACTTCGATCACTTCGTGAGCACGGCCAAGGACCTGGGCATGGAGGTCGCCCTCGACCTGGCGCTGCAGTGCGCACCCGACCACCCGTGGGCCAAGGAGCACCCGGAGTGGTTCACGACGCGCGTCGACGGCACCATCGCCTTCGCGGAGAACCCGCCCAAGAAGTACCAGGACATCTACCCGCTCAACTTCGACAACGACAGGGACGGCCTCTCCGCGGAGGTCCTCCGCATCGTGCAGGTCTGGGTCGAGCGCGGGGTCAAGATCTTCCGGGTCGACAACCCGCACACCAAGCCGCTCGACTTCTGGGAGTGGCTCATCGCGCAGGTCAAGAAGACCGACCCCGACGTGCTCTTCCTCGCCGAGGCCTTCACGCGGCCGGCGATGATGCATGAGCTCGGCCGCATCGGGTTCACGCAGTCTTACACCTACTTCACCTGGCGCGTCGGCAAACAAGAGCTCACGGAGTACGCCCTCGAGCTGGTCGAGGCGTCGACCTACATGCGCCCCAACTTCTTCGTGAACACCCCGGACATCCTGCACGAGTCCCTGCAGTACGGCGGTCCGCCGGTGTTCAAGATCCGGGCCGTCCTCGCCTCGCTGCTGTCTCCCAGCTACGGCGTCTACGCCGGCTACGAGCTCTACGAGCACGTGGCCGTCCGGCCCGGCAGCGAGGAGTACCTCGACAGCGAGAAGTACCAGCTCCGACCGCGCGACTGGAGCCAGCCGTCACTTGCTCCCTACCTCACGACCCTCAACGGAGTGCGCCGCGTCCATGACTCGCTGCACTGGATGCGCAACCTCACCTTCCACGACGCCGACAGCGAGTTCGTCATGGCGTGGAGCAAGCGCACTGGTGACGACGTCGTGCTGGTCGTGGTCAACCTCGACCCACACGGCACGCGGGAGGCGACGGTGCGGCTGGACATGCCGGCCCTCGGCCTCGGGTGGGAGGACCAGCTGCTCGTCCGTGACGAGATCACCGGCAACGAGTGGACGTGGGGACAGGCCAACTACGTGCGGCTCGATCCGTTCGTCGAACCCGCGCACGTCCTCACCGTCCGCCGCGCCCACCCGGTGTCGCAGGGGCAGCTCGGATGACCGTCGACCCGCTCGTCAGCCCGGAGGAGTCGCGTGACCCGCTGTGGTTCAAGCGGGCCGTCTTCTACGAGGTCCTCGTGCGCGGCTTCGCCGACAGCAACGGCGACGGCACCGGCGACATCCCGGGCCTGATCTCGAAGCTCGACTACCTGCAGTGGCTCGGCATCGACTGCATCTGGCTGCTGCCGATCTACCAGTCGCCGCTGCGCGACAACGGCTATGACATCAGCGACTACCTCTCGGTGCTCCCGGAGTTCGGCGACCTGGGCGACTTCGTGCAGCTCGTCGAGGAGGCACACAAGCGCGGCATGCGCATCATCGCCGATCTCGTCATGAACCACAGCAGCGACGAGCACCCCTGGTTCCAGGCCAGCCGGTCCGACCCCGACGGCCCCTACGGCGACTACTACGTGTGGTCCGACAGCGATGAGCTCTACCCCGAGGCGCGCATCATCTTCGTCGACACCGAGAAGTCCAACTGGACCTGGGACCCGGTGCGCGGGCAGTTCTACTGGCACCGGTTCTTCAGCCACCAGCCCGACCTCAACTACGACAACCCGGCGCTGCAGACCGAGATGATCGAGGTCCTCAAGTTCTGGCTGGACCTCGGCATCGACGGCTTCCGGCTCGATGCGGTGCCCTACCTCTATGTCCGTGAGGGCACCAACGGCGAGAACCTCCCGGAGACCCACGACTTCCTGAAGCGGGTGCGCAAGGAGGTCGACGAGCTCTACCCCGACCGGGTCATGCTGTGCGAGGCCAACCAGTGGCCGCAGGACGTCGTGGAGTACTTCGGCGCCGACGGCGACGAGTGCCAGATGGCGTTCCACTTCCCGCTGATGCCTCGGCTGTTCATGGCCGTCCGCCGGGAGTCGCGCTACCCCATCACCGAGATCCTCGCCCAGACGCCGGAGATCCCGAAGAACTGTCAGTGGGGCATCTTCCTGCGCAACCACGACGAGCTCACCCTCGAGATGGTCACCGACGAGGAACGCGACTACATGTACGCGGAGTACGCCAAGGACCCCCGCATGAAGTCCAACATCGGGATCGCCCGTCGGCTTGCCCCACTGCTCGAGAACAGCCGTGACCAGATCGAGCTGTTCACCGGCCTGCTCCTGTCGCTGCCCGGCTCGCCTGTCCTCTACTACGGGGACGAGATCGGCATGGGCGACAACATCTACCTCGGTGACCGCGACGGCGTCCGCACGCCGATGCAGTGGAGCGCCGATCGCAACGGAGGCTTCTCGCACGCGGATCCGCAGGCGATGTACCTGCCGCTCCTGCTCGACCCCGTCTACGGCTACCAGGCGCTCAACGTCGACGCGCAGATGCGCTCGCAATCCTCCCTGCTGCACTGGACCCGTCGGATGCTCACCGTGCGCAAGGAGCACCCGGTGTTCGGGATGGGGTCGTATGAGGAGCTCGAGGCGTCGAACCCGTCGGTGCTCGCCTTCTGCCGCGAGTTCGGCGACGACAAGGTCGTCTGCGTCAACAACCTCTCCCGGTTCCCTCAACCGGTGGAGCTCGAGCTGTCGCGCTACGAGGGCAGGCGACTGGTCGAGCTGACAGGTGGGGTGCCGTTCCCACCCGTCGGCGAGCTCCCGTACCTGCTGTCCCTCCCCGGCCACGGCTTCCTCTGGTTCGCCGTTCAGGACGTCTCATGATGCGACTCGTGCAGGACTGGATCCCGCAGCAGCGCTGGTTCGGCGGCAAGGGCCGCACCATCACCTCCGTGGAGGAGGACTCCGCGACGATCATCCTGGACGCGGACCCGCAGGTCCGGCTGCTCGTGGTCCGGGTGGGCTACGACGACGGCACGTCCGAGCACTACCAGCTGCTCCTCGCGTCGACCAAGGACGCCGTGGAGCAGCGGCTCGAGCACGCCCTGCTCGGTGAGCACGAGGGCCGGCTCGTCTACGACGCCGTGCACGACCCGGTCGCCTCGAGCGCGCTGCTCGACCACCTGGCAGGAGGCCACCAGGTCGAGACGCTGAGCTTCGTCAACGATGCGCCGATCGACGCCGACCTGCCCGGTCGGGTGCTCGGGGCCGAGCAGAGCAACACCTCGCTCGTCTACGGGGATGCCCTGATCCTCAAGGTGTTCCGTCGTCTCCAGCCCGGCGCCAACCCCGACATCGAGGTCACCAAGGCGCTTGCCGACGCCGGCTCCCCGCACGTCGCCACTCCGTTGGCCTGGTATGACGGCCGGGTGGACGGCGAGGTCACGACCCTCGGCCTGCTGCAGCCGTTCCTGCGGGGCAGCTCCGACGGCTGGTCGATGGCCACGGCAAGCGTCCGCGACCTGTTCGGCGAGGCCGACTTGCATGCCGACGAGGTCGGGGGCGACTTCGCCGGCGAGAGCGAGCGGCTCGGTGCTGCGACCGGTGAGGTGCACGGCCTGATGCGGCAGGTCCTGCCCTCGGCGACGGCCGGCGCCGACGAGTCGCAGGCCACCGCACGGCAGCTCAACGAGCGGCTCGACGCGGCTCTGCTCGTCGTACCCGAGCTCGCCGAGCACGCCGACGCGATGCGGGCCTCGTATGACGTGGTGGCGACCCGCACCGCGGCGGTCGAGGTCCAGCGGGTGCACGGCGACTACCACCTCGGGCAGGTGCTCCGGACCCAGGAGGGCTGGGTGCTGCTCGACTTCGAGGGCGAGCCGGCTCGTCCGCTCTCGGAGCGCCGGGCGCTGATGAGCCCGCTGCGCGACGTCGCCGGCATGCTCCGCTCCTTCGACTACGCGGCGCAGCACCTGCTGGCAGAGCAGACCGTGCGCCCCGACCTCATCTACCGCGCGGAGGAGTGGGCCACCCGCAACCGCAACGCCTTCTGCGACGGGTACGCAGCCGCCGTCGGGGCAGACCCACGGGAGGAGGCCGTGCTGCTCCGGGCGTTCGAGCTCGACAAGGCCGTCTACGAGACGGTGTACGAGGCACGGAACCGCCCGAGCTGGCTGCGTGTCCCGCTCGCCTCGATCGGACGACTGGTAGGAGAAGCTGCATGACGACCCGCACCGTGGGCCCCTCGCGTGAAGACCTCGAGCGCCTCGCCGGCGGCGCCCACCACGACCCGCACGGGATCCTCGGCATGCACGCGAGCGGCAAGCGCTCGGTGATCCGCGCGCTCCGTCCCGGAGCCGACGTCGTCGTCGCGGTCCTGGACGACGAGCGCGTCGAGCTCCAGCACGTCGCGCACGGCATCTGGGAGGCGGCTGTCGACGGACCGGTCCGCGACTACCGGCTCGAGGTCAGCTACCACGGCACGACCTACCCGGCCGACGACCCCTACCGCTACCTGCCGTCGCTCGGCGAGATCGACCTGCACCTGATCGGCGAGGGCCGGCACGAGCAGCTCTGGGAGGTGCTCGGCGCGCACCCCCGCACCTACGGGACGACCACCGGCGTCGCCTTCGCGGTCTGGGCGCCCAACGCCAACGGCGTCCGGGTCAAGGGCGACTTCAACGGCTGGGACGGCTCGTCGCACCCGATGCGATCGCTGGGCGGCAGCGGGGTCTGGGAGCTGTTCGTCCCCGACATCGGCGCCGGCACGCGATACAAGTACGCCGTCCTGGGTGCCGACTCGGTATGGCGCGACAAGGCTGACCCGATGGCCCGGCAGACGGAGGTACCGCCCCTCACCGCGAGCGTCGTGAACGTCTCCGACTACACCTGGGGCGACGGCGAGTGGATGATCGACCGTGCCGAGACGGAGCCGCACGCGGCCCCGATGAGCATCTACGAGGTCCACCTCGGGTCGTGGAAGCACGGGTTGTCCTACACCGAGCTGGCCGAGCAGCTCGTCGAGTACGTCAGCTGGCTCGGCTACACCCACGTCGAGCTGTTGCCGGTGGCCGAGCACCCGTTCGGCGGCTCCTGGGGCTACCAGGTCACCTCGTACTACGCGCCGACCTCCCGCTTCGGCACCCCGGACGAGTTCCGGTACCTCGTGGACCGGCTGCACCAGGCGGGCATCGGCGTCATCGTGGACTGGGTCCCCGCCCACTTCCCCAAGGACGAGTGGGCACTCGCACGGTTCGACGGCACCCCGTTGTACGAGCACCCCGACCCGCGCCGGGGTGAGCAGCTCGACTGGGGCACGCTGGTCTTCGACTTCGGTCGCAAGGAGGTCCGCAACTTCCTCGTGGCCAACGCCGTGTACTGGCTCGAGGAGTTCCACATCGACGGGCTGCGCGTCGACGCGGTCGCCTCCATGCTCTACCTCGACTACTCGCGGGACGACTGGCTGCCGAACGAATACGGCGGCCGCGAGAACCTCGAGGCCGTGGCGTTCCTGCAGGAGATGAACGCGACCGTCTACAAGCGGGTGCCGTCCGCGATGACGATCGCCGAGGAGTCGACGTCGTGGCCGGGGGTCAGCCGGCCCACGCACCTCGGTGGCCTCGGCTTCGGGTTCAAGTGGAACATGGGCTGGATGCACGACTCGCTCGAGTACATGCAGCACGAGCCGATCTACCGCGGCTACCACCACCACCAGATGACGTTCTCGATGGTCTACGCGTACTCCGAGAACTACCTGCTGCCCATCAGCCACGACGAGGTCGTGCACGGCAAGGGATCGTTGCTGCGCAAGATGCCGGGCGACCGGTGGCAGCAGCTCGCCAACCTGCGCGCCTACCTCGGCTTCATGTGGGCCCACCCCGGCAAGCAGCTGCTGTTCATGGGCTCGGAGTTCGCGCAGGAGTCGGAGTGGAGTGAGGCCCGCTCCCTCGACTGGTGGCTGATGGACAACCCCGACCATCGGGGCGTGGCCCTGCTCGTGAAGGAGCTCAACGACGTCTACCGCGGGACGCCCGCCCTCTGGTCGCAGGACACCGACACGGCCGGCTTCTCCTGGATCGACGCCAACGACGCCTCCGGCAACGTGCTGTCGTTCCTGCGCTTCGGCACAGACGGTTCGGCGGTGGCCTGCATCTCCAACTTCGCCGGCATGCCGCACGAGGGCTACCGCATCGGGTTGCCTTGGGCCGGCGAGTGGCGTGAGGTGCTCAACACCGATGCGGAGGCCTACCACGGATCGGGCGTCGGCAACTTCGGTGCCGTCACCGCCGGCATCGAGTCCTGGCACGGTCAGCCCGCGTCCGTGACCCTGCGCGTCCCGCCGCTGGCCACCGTCTGGCTCGCCAGCTCCCCCCGCTCCCGGTGATCAACAGGGACATACCAGGCCGACCCGCCGGCGCGTCATCCGGCTGAACCGCTGTTGATCACCAGCCAGGGGTCACCGCCGAGCGGCGAGGAAGTCCTTGGCGGCCGTCTTCGGGGCCTGCGCGAGCCAGGCCTCGGTCATGAGCTCCCCGAGCAGCGGGGCGCGCAGCTTGCCCAGCCGCACCAGCACCGCGGGATAGCCGGCGAAGTGCGCGGTCGTGAAGCACACCTCGGACTCCTCGGCGAGGTAGGCCTCTTTCGCGTCGAGGCCGGCCGTCCGGAAGCCGAGCACCTCGCCCTGGTCGCCCACCTCCTCGAGGTCCTTCTTGCGGAGCGGGCGCTCCCAGGCGATCAGCTTGCCCTTGACCCGCCAGGCACGGTCGGACTCCTCGACGAGGGGCAGCGCGAGCGCAGCCTTGGAGACCTGCGCCCAGCTGGCCATCAGCCGTGAGCCGGGGCGGTCGTCCCGCCCATCGGCATCGGCTGCATGCCCAGCTTGCGGTGGTCCCAGGAGCGGATGCGCTCGACGTCCATGCGCACCGCCACCCGCTTGTTGAGCATCACCTCGACGAACGGCCGCATCTCCTCGGTGTACGGCCCGGTGTAGCGCTCCCAGACGCTGACGCCGACGGCCCAGAGCGCGTCGGGGTCGTCGATGACCACGGCGCGGCCCTCGAGCGAGACCCCGCGCAGCGTGTCGTAGGTCAGGCCGTCCTCGAGGAGCACCGTGGCGCGCGGGTCTCTCCGCAGGTTCACGGTCTTCTGCGCCTTGGCCTTCGTCTCGAACCACAGCTGGCCGTCGATGACGCCGTACCACATCGCGACCACGTGCGGATGACCCGTCGCACCGATGGACGCGAGGTTGGCGGTGCGCTGGTTGTCGATGAAGGCCTTGATCTCCTCCGCGGTCATCTCGATCTGGGTGCGCTGGTTGGTGCCCATCACGGCTCCAGCACGAACAGCGGGATGACCCGGTCGGTCTTCTCCTGGTAGGCGTCGTAGTCCGGCCAGCTCTGCCGGGCCAGCGCCCACCACTGCGCCTTCTCCTCGCCCTCGGCCTCGCGCACCCTCAGCTCGTGCACTGTGCCCTCGTCCTGGACCCGGGCGACCGGGTTGGCCCGCAGGTTGTGCACCCAGCTGGGATGCGAGGGCGCGCCGCCCATGGACCCGACGACGGCATAGCTGCCGGCCTTCTCGACCCGCATGAGGGGCGTCTTGCGGACCTTGCCGGTCTTGGCACCGAGCGTGCTCAGGATGATGCAGACGCCGCCGTTCCACTCGCGACCCTCTGCGCCACCGGTCTTCTCGTACAGCGCCACCTGCTCGGCGACGGGACCCCACGGGCTCGGCTCGTACTCCGCATCCTCAAACACCATGCGACCGACCGTAACAGGAACATGTTCTATATGAGAGCGAGGCCTAGACGAGAGCGGAGGTCAGTACAGCGCGTTGGCGAGCGACCGGCGGCCGGTGACGATGCGCTCGTCGTCAGGGTCGAGGACGTTGAACAGGTCCAGCAGGTGGTTGCGTGCCCGGTCGCGATCCTCGCCGGCGGAGCGCTTCACGAGGTCGACCAGGCGGTCGATCGCGGGCTGGATCTCGGCCTGCAGCACCTCGACGTCCGCGGCGCGGGTCTGGGCCTCGACGTCGTCCGGGGCCGACTGCGCGGCAGCCAGCACCTGCTGCGGGTCGAGCGCCGCGGCACGGTTGAGCAGGGCGGCCCAGGCCTTGCCCAGCGCGGCTTCGGCGTTGCCTGGCTGGCGGGCCAGCAGCGCGTCGTAGTGCGCGACGGCACCCGCGTAGTCCTCAGCGGCGAGCGCGTCCTCGGCGGCGACCAGCTCAGGGTCGACGGGTGCCGGCGCGGGTGCGTCCGGCACCTCGCCTCCAGGGCCCGGGAGACCCGCCTGCTGCGCGGCGGCGTGAACCTGCTCCAGGAACTGCCGGAGCTGGGCCTCAGGCAGCGCGCCCTGGAACCCAGGCACGAGCCGGCCACCGAGGGCGAGGAACACGCTCGGGATGGACTGGATCTGCAGCTGCGTCGAGAGGGCCTGGTTGGCGTCGACGTCGACCTTGGCGAGCTCCCAGGAACCCGCGCCCTCCTCGGCCAGCCGCTCGAGGATCGGGCTGAGCTGCTTGCAGGGACCGCACCAATCGGCCCAGAAGTCGATGAGCACCGGCACCTGCAGCGAGCGGCGCAGGACCTTCTCCTCGAACTCCGCCTCGGTGACGTCATAGACGTAGGGGCTGGTGCTCGAGGGCGCCGCTGGGGTCGCCGGCTTCGCCAGGCGCGACAGGTCGATGGCACCGGCGATGTTGAGGTCTGTGGGACGACGCTGCATGTCCCTAGTCAACAGCACCCGGACCGGGCTCTTCCGAGCCCGGTCCGGGTGCTGGTCAGCCGATCAGACGCACTGGTTGACGTCCTGGACCGTGCCGTTGACGTCGATGTGACCGGTCACGCACAGGGTCGAGGCGCTCGCCGGCGCGGCGAGAGCGGCGACGCTGGCGAACAGCAGGGCGGTGATGGCGAGAACGCGCTTCACAGTTCCTCCGTGATGAGGGGGTGGTGCCGGGCCGAGGTGACCCGGTCGTCCTCTCAAACGGTCCTGATCTTCGTTCCTCGCGCGTTTCACCGGCACGATGCGTTCGGCGATGTCCGTCGCTCGCTCATGGCAGGCTGCGCGGGTGGACTGGAGCCTGCGCGGCTGCGCGCGCAAAGGGCACGTGACCTACGCGCCCGACGAGGAGAACCTGCGGTCCCGAGTGCAGGTCAAGACGCCGGCAGGTGACGCGTGGCGCTGCCTGCGCTGCGCGACGTTCGTCGTCGGAGAGCCGCACGGGTCGGGCCCCGCAGACGACGCACCCCTCGTGCTGCGGGGCAAGGCCCTCAAGGACGCGACCATCCTGCGCGTGCTCGCCGTCGAGCGCTTCGTCCGCGGGCTGCTGCTGCTCGCGCTCGCCTACGGCGTCCTCTACTTCTCAGACGCCAAGACCTCGATCCGCAAGACCTTTGATCAGGCCATCCCGGCCGCCAAGCCGCTCGCCGGTGTCTTCAACTACGACCTCGACGCCAGCCCGACGGTCGACCGGATCCGGCACCTCCTGGACAGCAGTCAGCACACGCTCACCCTCGTGGCCGCCGGGCTGCTTGCCTATGGCTTGCTCCAGCTCGTGGAGGGGCTCGGGCTCTGGCTGCTCAAGCGCTGGGGCGAATACGTCGCGGTCGTCGCGACGTCGGCCTTCCTCCCACTGGAGGTCTACGAGCTGACCCACAAGATCTCGTGGCTCAAGGTCGCGGCGCTGGTCATCAACCTGGTCGCGGTCGTCTACCTCGTGTGGAGCAAGCGGCTGTTCGGCGTCCGCGGCGGTCACGCCGCCTTCGAAGCCGAACGGCACGCCGAGTCCCTGCTCGAGGTCGAGGCCGCTGCTCTGAGCACAGACGGAAAGCACCGAACCTCAGAGTGACCTGCGACGCCCTTGGTCTGTGCTTGCTAGAGGTGCCTCTCCAGCGACTCCACCTTGCTGGTGAGCGCACCCGAGATCCCCTCACGGAGATCCGCCTTCAGGACCAGCGACACCCGCGGCGACACAGCCGCGACCGCCATCGTGGCCGCCTTCACGACCGCCATCACCTCGTCCCACTCGCCCTCGACGTTGGTGAACATCGCGTTGGTCTCGTTCGGCAGCCCCGACTCCCGCACGACCCGCACGGCGGCCGCGACCGCCTCCGCATAGGACCCCTCCGGGTCGGGCGATGCCGGCGCGACGGAGAAGGCGACCGTGAGGCTCATCGCACACCGCGTACGAAGAAGTGCGCGAACGGCGAGCCGATCGTGACCACCAGCAGGGTCTTCGGCCACGACCAGCCAGTGCGGCCGCGCTGGGTGAGCACGAGGTAGACGAGGCCCAGGAACAGCACGCCGTGGACCGGTCCCATGACGGGCACCGCGTTGAACGACGTGGTGCGCTTCAGGACCGAGCAGACCAGCAGGATGGCGAACGACACGGTCTCGACGAGGGCGACGAGGCGCAGGGCACGCAGGGTGGTGGGCTCAACAGCGGTGGTGGTCATGTCTCCAGCTCGAAGTCGTCGAAGTCGAAGCCGGGTACGACGACGCACCCGCAGACGACAGCCTGCCCGCCCTCGGGCGTCGCCGCCTGCCACTCCCCGGGCTCGACCAGGTGCTGCAGGACGCCACCCGGCCCGAGCTCGACCGTGTGGTCCAGGGCGGGCACGTCCGAGGTGCCGCCGAGCGACAGCAGCAAGGTGCCGCCGCCCTGCCAGAGCCACAGCTCGGAGGAGCGGACCCGGTGCCAGGCCGACCGCTGACCTGGCTCGAGCAGGAACAGGATCGACGTCCCGGACGAGCGGTCACCGAAAGCCGTGGGCACCACACCGGGGGCCCGCCAGGTCTCGCGGTACCAGCCGCCCTCGGGGTGCGCCTTGAGGTCGAGCGACTCAGGCGTCAAGGCTCGCCACCAGCTCGTCCGCAGCGGCGTACGGGTCGATCTCACCGGCGACGACCCGCGACGCGAGCCCCTGGAGCGCCCCGTTGCTGCGCAGGTCCACGCGCAGGGAGGTGAGCGCGATCGCCTCCACCTCGTCCGCTGCCCGCTTCTCGCGGCGCTCGGCGAGTCGACCCGAGGACGCCAGCCACTCCCCGTGCTTCTCGATCTCGTCGACGACCTCGGCCGCCCCCTCGCCCTTGGAGGCGACGGTCTTCACGATCGGCACCCGCCAGCCGTCGTCGGTGCGCCGGTCGCCGAGCGACAGCATGTAGCGGAGGTCGCGAACCACGGTGTCTGCCCCGTCGCGGTCGGACTTGTTCACCACGAAGACGTCCGCCACCTCGAGGATCCCGGCCTTGGCCGCCTGGATGCCGTCGCCCATGCCCGGGGCGAGCAGCACCAGGGTCGTGTCGGCCAGAGATGCGACCTCGACCTCGGCCTGACCGACGCCGACGGTCTCGACGAGCACGACGTCGCAGCCCGCCGCGGACAGCACCCGCAAGGCCTGCGGCGTCGCCCAGGAGAGCCCGCCGAGATGCCCCCGCGACGCCATCGAGCGGATGAACACGCCCTCGTCGGTGGCGTGCTCCTGCATGCGTACGCGGTCGCCGAGCAGCGCGCCGCCGGAGAACGGTGAGGACGGGTCGATGGCGAGCACCCCGACGCGCATGCCCCGCCGTCGGTAGGCCGCCACCAGCGCCGACGTCGACGTCGACTTGCCGACGCCGGGCGACCCGGTGAGACCCACGACGCGCGCATGACCCGCCCGCGGCGCGAGCAGGGCCATCACCTCGCGCAGGGCGGGCGACGCGTCCTCGACGAGGGAGATCAGCCGGGCGACCGCTCGGGCCTCCCCTGCCTCCGCCCTGCTGACCAGGTCGGGGACGTCGACGGCCTTACGCAGAAGGCACCGTGATCAGCAGCGCGTCACCCTGACCGCCGCCGCCGCAGAGCGCAGCCGCACCCAGACCGCCGCCGCGACGCTTGAGCTCGAGCGCGAGGTGCAGGACGATCCGGGCGCCCGAGGCGCCGATCGGGTGGCCGAGCGCGATGGCGCCGCCGTTGACGTTGACCTTCTCCGGGTCGATGCCGAGTGCCTGGGTGGAGGCGATCCCGACAGCGGCGAAGGCCTCGTTGAGCTCGAAGAGGTCGACATCGCCGATCGCGGCGCCCTGCTTGGCGAGCGCGGCCTTGATCGCGTTGGCCGGCTGCTCCTGCAGGGAGTTGTCCGGACCGGCCACGATGCCGTGGGCACCGATCTCGGCGATCCAGGACAGCCCGAGCGACTCGGCCTTCTCCTTGCTCATCACGACGACGGCAGCGGCCCCGTCGGAGATCTGCGAGGCGTTGCCGGCGGTGAGCGTGCCGTCCTTGACGAACGCCGGCTTGAGCGCGCCGAGCGACTCGGCCGTCGTGGCAGCGCGCACGCCCTCGTCTTCGGAGACGACCACCGGGTCGCCCTTCCGCTGCGGGATGCTGACGGGCACGATCTCGTCGTTGAAGATGCCGTCCTTGATGGCCTTCGCGGCGAGCTCGTGGCTGCGGGCCGCGAAGACGTCCTGCTCCTCGCGCGTCTGCGTCGTGAAGTTGGCTGCGGCCTTCTCGGTCGCCTCGCCCATCGCGACCCGGTCGAAGGCGTCGAACAGGCCGTCGTGGAAGGTCGCGTCGAGGATCTCGGCGTTGCCGTAGCGGTAGCCGCCGCGGGCCTTGGGCAGCAGGTAGGGGGCCTGCGTCATCGACTCCATGCCGCCGGCGACGACGATCTCGACCTCGCCGGCCCTGATCAGCTGGTCAGCGAGCGCGATGGCGTCCAGCCCGGAGAGGCAGACCTTGTTGATGGTGAGCGCGGGAACGCTCATCGGGATGCCGCCCTTGACGGCGGCCTGACGGGCGGTGATCTGACCCTGGCCGGCCTGCAGCACGTGACCCATGATGACGTAGTCGACCTGGTCGCCGGTGACGCCGGCCTTGTCCAGGGCGCCCTTGATGGCGACGCCACCGAGGTCCATCGCCGTGAAGTCCTTGAGCGCTCCGGAGAGCTTTCCGATCGGCGTACGGGCGCCGGCCACGATCACGCTGGTCATGTGGGGGTCCTCCTGCATCGAGTGACGTCCCTGCAACGATAGGTCCAGCCCGAACCGCGTTCTACAGGGAGCCACTGTTGTGAGCATCACGCACATCGATCACGTGGGCATCGCCGTCGCCGACCTCGACGCAGCCATCGCCCTCTACGAGAAGGCCTTCGGCATGCGGTGCGTGCACACGGAGGTCAACGAGGAGCAGGGCGTCCGCGAGGCCATGATGGAGGTCGGGACGTCCGGCTCCTACGTCCAGCTGCTCAGCCCGCTCAACCCGGACACCACGATCGGCCGGTTCCTCGACAAGAGCGGCCCGGGCATCCAGCAGATTGCCTATCGCACCGATGACCTCGACGCGCTCTGCGAGCAGCTGCGCGCCGAGGGCATGAAGCTGCTCTACGACGAGCCGCGGACGGGGACGGCGGGCTCGCGCGTCAACTTCATCCATCCCAAGAGCGCCGGTGGCGTCCTCGTGGAGCTCGTCGAGCCCAGCCCGACCTCGCACTGATCCACGGAGAGTTGGCGACCTCTGGGAGCCCCCAGAAGCCCACCAACTCTCCGTGGATCAGGGGAGGGGTACGGCGGTCAGCTGCCGAGACCGGTCGCCATCCGCTGCCAGGAGAACGGCCCGAAGGTCCCGTCCTGCCGCGGGCTGATCGTGAGCTTCAGCCACTCGAGCGGGAACGTGCTGCCGTGCACGGTGATCCGGTGGAAGTCCGGGACCGTGTAGCCCGGGTGCGTGGCCGCCTCGTTGGCCTGCTGCGTCGGGTCGCAGGCCACCGTGGACCCGGCCGTCGCGCCCTCGGTCTCGCACGGCGCGGTGGCCGAGAACGGGTTGTCCGAGCGGTAGGTGTGCGAGTCGCCGTTGAACAGCAGCACCGGGCGGCCCAGGGCGTTGGTGTGGTCGGCGAGGCTCCTCACGATCGACTCGTAGTTCGTCAGGTGCGCGGCGGTGTTGCCGTCGACGTCCCACATGTCGGCCTGCGTGATGACGACGACACCGTGGGCGTCACTGTGCGCCGCCTCGGCGAAGGCAGCGTCCAGCCAGCGCAGGTCAGCCGCCGTGCGGGCCACGCGCTCGGCGGTCTGCCGGTCGGTGAGCGGGGCACCGAACCACGGGTCGGCGTCGTTGTTGCTGCCCCCCGGGACGTTGATGGTCACGAACTCGACGCCCTTGCGCTGCCAGCGGACGTTCTCCACGTACGCCCGATCCTCCGGGTGCGCGGCGTCATAGGCCGTGGCCTGCGACTGCACGGCGAGGTTTCCCTGCCCGAGGGTCTTGCCAGGGCTGCCGAAGAAGATCGAGCGGACCAGATCGAGGTTCGCGACCGGGTCACCGCTGGCGTAGTCGACAGGGCTGCCGTTCGCCATGACGTGGCCGCCCTCGGCCGGCTTGTGGCAGTCGGCCCACTCGTTGTCACCCGGGGTGTAGACGAGGGAGTCCTGGAAGCGGGTCCAGAGGTTCGCCACGGACTGGTCGTAGGCCTGGGTGCAGTACTGCTTGCCGGAGTGGATGTCGCCGACGTGCACGACCGACGCCACGTCGGGGTCGGCGTTGATCCGGTCGATGAACGCCGGGGTGTCACCGAACTCCGCGGTGTCGGCGTTGCTCGTGCCATAGGGCGAGTCGCCGAAGACCGCCATCGTCAAGGCGCCGTTGTCCTTTGCCGACGCCGATCCCGGTACGGCGATGAGCAGCCCTCCCCAGGCCAGTGCTGCCACGGCCCCTCCGCAGAGGGCTCTCTTGCTGTGTCGTCTCATGTCGGTGACCCTGCTGAGGCTGGGCTGACCCAGCCCGACCGCAGGGCAACGTCGTGATGAACGCCACGCGAAGGATGGGCCGCCGCCGGGTACGCACCTACTGGTCGGTAGCCTTCGCGGCACGTTTCAGAGCAGGGAGTGTGGACGTTGAAGGAGATCCTCGAGGCCATCCTGGCCGGTGAGACCCCGGAGGGCCCGGTGCCCTCGACCTACAAGGGTGTCGTCGTCCGCAAGGACGAGGTGGGCATGTTCGAGGGCGTCGCGACCCGCGACAAGGACCCGCGCAAGAGCCTGCACCTCGACGAGGTGGACACCCCGCAGCTCGGCCCCGGCGAGGCGATCGTCGCCGTCATGGCGAGCTCGGTGAACTTCAACACCGTCTGGACGTCGATCTTCGAGCCGGTCAGCACGTTCGGCTTCCTGGAGCGCTACGGCAGGCTCAACGAGTACAGCAAGCGGCACGACCTGCCCTACCACGTGGTGGGCTCCGACCTGTCCGGCGTCGTGCTCGCCGTCGGCCCCGGCGTCTCGAAGTGGAAGGCCGGCGACCAGGTGGTCGCGCACTGCCTGTCCGTCGAGATGGAGGACCCGGAGGGCTACGACGACGCGATGCTCGACCCGCAGCAGCGGATCTGGGGCTTCGAGACCAACTTCGGCGGGCTCGCCGAGCTGGCGCTGGTGAAGAGCAACCAGCTGATGCCGAAGGCGAAGCACCTGACCTGGGAGGAGGCGGCCTGCCCCGGGCTCGTGAACTCCACCGCCTACCGCCAGCTGGTGAGCAAGAACGCCGGCCAGATGAAGCAGGGCGACAACATCCTCATCTGGGGGGCCTCGGGCGGGCTGGGCTCCTACGCGACGCAGTACGCCCTCAACGGCGGCGCGACCCCCGTGTGCGTGGTGTCGAGCCCGGCCAAGGCGGCGATCGTGCGCTCCATGGGTGCGGAGCTCGTCATCGACCGCAGCGCCGAGGACTACAAGTTCTGGAAGGACGAGCACAACCAGGACCCCAAGGAGTGGCAGCGCTTCGGCAAGAAGATCCGTGAGCTCACCGGTGGCGAGGACATCGACATCGTCTTCGAGCACCCGGGTCGTGAGACCTTCGGCGCCTCGGTCTATGTCACGAAGAAGGGCGGGACGATCACGACCTGCGCCTCGACGTCGGGCTACATGCACCAGTACGACAACCGCTACCTCTGGATGAACCTCAAGCGGATCGTCTCCTCGCACTTCGCCAACTACCGCGAGTCGTGGGAGGCCAACCGCCTGATCGCCAAGGGCAAGATCCACCCGACGCTGAGCAAGACCTACACCCTGGAGAACACCGGCCAGGCGGCGTACGACGTGCACAAGAACCTGCACCAGGGCAAGGTCGGCGTGCTCTGCCTTGCTCCCGAGGCGGGCCTGGGCGTTGCGCCTGAGGCACAGGACTTCCGGGCGGAGCACCTCGAAGCGATCAACCGCTTCCGCGACGTATGAGCGATGTATGAGCGTGGTCCCGGGTGGGACCGGGCTTTTCCTGGTATCACGAAGAGCATGAGCGACGAGCACCTTCTCCCGCTGTCGGACGAAGACCAGGCAGGGGGCTTCGACACGGCCCTGCGTGGCTATGACAGGCGCCAGGTCGAGGACTACGTCGAGCGCGTCGAGATCGCGCTCGCGGATGCCGACCGCCAGCACGTCGAGGACGGTCAGACGCTGGCTACTGTCGAGCAGGAGCTCACCGTGCTGCGGACCCGGCTGGCGGAGGCCGAGGAGCGCGCCGCCGGCCTGCCCGAGCCCTCGTCCCGGGTCGCGGCCCGGGCCGCCGAGATCCTCCGGCTGGCCGAGGAGGAGGCCGACCAGATCGTCGAGCAGGCCCGCGCCCGCGCCGAGAACGCCGTCGCCGACCTCACCACCGACCTCGAGCGCCGGGCCCAGGAGCTGGCCGTCACCCAGGCCGAGGCCGAGGGCGCGCGCCTGGAGGCCCAGCGCGATGCCGAGGCCGTCCGTAGCCGCGCCAGGGAGGAGGCCAGCCACCTCTCCGCGACGGCTGGTGCAGACGCGGAGCAGCGGGTCGCGGCCGCGACGGCCGAGGCGGCGGAGCTGCTCTCCTCGGCCCAGGAGGAGGCGGACCGCAAGGTCCGCACCGCCGAGGAGGACGTCGCGATCGTCCACGAGGAAGGCCGCACGCACGCCCGGGAGCTCGTCGAGCAGGCCCAGCGGCAGGTGGACGAGCTCGCCCACCAGCGCGACCTGATCGCTGCTCAGCTGCAGCAGCTGCGGGAGACCCTCTCCACGGCCATGCAGCCGCTCAACCCACCCACTCCGTAGCCAACGGGTACGCCGTCGGGTTCACGTGCCGGACGATCTCGTTCAGCACCTCGTCGGCCATCCCCACCCAGAGGTGCTTCGCGCCCGGCATCGCCACCACTTCGGCCTGCGGCACCGCCGCGAAGCGGCGCCGCGCCTCGTCCGGTCGGAGGTAGTCGTCGTACTCGGGTACGACGGCGACGAGCTGCTTGCCCGAGGCTGCCCACATCTGCAGGTGCTCCGGCCGGCTGAACCTCAGTGGCGGGCTCAGCAGGATCGCCCCGACCACCCCGGGGTCGGCGCCGTACATCAGGGCGAGGTCCGTCCCGAAGCTCCAGCCGACCAGCCAGATGCTGGGCAGGTCGAGCGCCTCCACGAAGTCGAGGGCGGCCGCCACGTCGTACCGCTCGGAGCGGGCCTTGTCGAAGGTGCCCCCGCTGGTCCCCTGCTCACTGGCGGTGCCTCGGGTGTTGAAGCGGAGCACGGCGAGGTCGGCGAGGGCCGGCAGCCGGTTGGCCATCTTCTTGAGCACGTGGCTGTCCATCATCCCGCCGTGCGTCGGGAGCGGGTGCAGCGCGATGATCGTTGCGGCCGGCGCGCTGCCCACGGGGAGAGCAAGCTCCGCGACGAGGGACAGACCGTCTGCGGTCTCGAGCGTCACGGGCCGACGGTCAGCCGGGAGCACGGTGTTCGCGAGGATCTGGGGCACGGGCCCCAGGCTAGGACTCGTCAGGTCGGCGATCACCCGAGCGTGGACGGTGAGCAAACCGCAACACGTATGGGATCAGCCGGACATCCGCGACATCGACACTGCGGGCATGGCCTCCCCCACGCTGGTCCTCGCCGCCTACGGCACCCGGCCCCCCGCCGCTCGCGCCACGGTCGACAGCATCGTCATGGCAGTACGGCGGCAGCGGCCGGCACTCCCCGTCCGGCTGGCTCACCTCGACCTCCAGAGCCCCCGCCTGGACGAGGTCGTCGGCAAGTCGGACGTCGTCGTGCCCCTGCTGCTGGCCCGCGGCCAGCGCATCGGCGTGGATCTCGGTCGGCTCGGGGCGACCGTCGCCCGTCACCTGGGGGCGGACGACCGCTTGGTCGGGCTGGCGTCGCGACGGCTCGACGAGGCAGGGGCCTTGCCCTCCGACGACATCGTGATGGTGTGCGCGGGGAGCAGGGACCCGCAGGCGCGTCTCGACATCGACTCCGCGGCCCGCAAGCTCGCGAAGCTGCGACACACCCGCATCACCACGGCCACGACCTCGACGGCCCACGAGGTCGTGGAGGCGCAGCGCCGGCGTGGTCGGGTCGCGGTGGCCAGCTGGCTGGTCGCGACAGGGGCCGCCAGCGACGAGGTCACGGGCTGCCGGGCCGATGCGATCGCGGCACCGCTCGGGCTCTCGGTCGAGCTCGTCGACACGGTGCTCGACCGCTACGACGAGGCGCTCGTCCAGCTGGTCCAGCGACTCGCCTAGCGCCGCCGACGGCGGGTCCGGGCCGCCCAGCACGGCGTGTGCCAGTGCCGGCGTGCGTCGGGATCGCCCTCGGGCCACGCCACGACGTGCGGTACGCCGGCGAACTCGTGGTCGCAGCCGGGGCACCGGTAGGCAACGTCGGAGGTCCCGACGTTGCGCACGACGAAGCCGTCCTCGACCCGGTCGACGCCCGCCGGCCGGCGTACTGCTGCGTCGTCCTTGCGGAGGGCAGCGAGCGCGTCAGCCGCCCGCTGCCCTCGGCGGGACATCAGCGCTTGGCGTAGTCGCGGAAGCCGCGACCGGTCTTGCGTCCGAGATAGCCGGCCCTGACCAGGTGCTCGAGCATCGGCGCGGGCGAGTCGCCCGGCTCGCGGAACTCGTTGAACAGGGTCTCCTGGATCGCGAGCGTCACATCGAGGCCCACGACGTCCATGAGCGCGAACGGGCCCATCGGGTGGCCACAGCCGGCCGTCATCGCGAAGTCGATGTCATCGATGTCGGCGTAGTGCGCCTCCAGCATCTTCACGGCATCGTTGAGGTAGGGGAACAGCAGCGCGTTGACGATGAAGCCGGCCCGGTCACCGCAGAGCACCGCGTGCTTCTTGGTCTTCGTGCAGACCTCGAGGACGGTGGCGATGACGTCAGGGGCCGTCGTCACCGTCGGGACGACCTCGACGAGCTTCATGACCGTCGCCGGGTTGAACCAGTGCATGCCGACGACATCCTGAGGCCTGGAGGTCGCGGTCGCGCACTCGATGACCGGCAGCGACGAGGTCGTGGTCGCGAGGATCGCACCAGGCTTCACGATGTCGTCGAGCGCCGAGAAGATCGCCCTCTTGATCGACAGCTCCTCGGCGACGGCCTCGATGATGAGGTCGCAGTCCCGGAGGTCCCCAAGGTCGGTGCTGCCGGTGATCTTGGCCAACGTGGCGGCCTTGGCCTCCTCGGTCAGCTTGCCCTTCTGCAGGGCCTTGTCGAGCGACCCCTCGATCTTCTTGCCGACCGCCGCGACCTTGTCCTCGCCACGGGCGCGGTAGACGACGTCGTATCCGCTCTTGGCGCAGACCTCGATGATGCCGGTGGCCATCGTGCCGGTGCCGATGACCCCGATCTTGCGCACCGGGCGCGGTGCCGCATCGCCTGTCGCAGCAGGGGTGTCGGCGTCGGCGATGATCTCGGAGGAGTCGGGCGCGGCGTAGGTGTAGAGACCGCGGCCGGTCTTGCGACCGAGCAGGCCCGCGGTGACGTACTGCTTGAGCAGCGGGGCCGGCGCGTGCCGGTGGTCGCGCGACTGCTCGTACATCGTCTCGAGGATCTCGTAGGCGGAGTCGAGGCCGATGAGGTCGAGCAGGGCCAGTGGGCCCATCGGGTGGCCGCAGCCGAAGCGCATGGCCGCGTCGATGTCCTCGCGGCTGGCGTATCTGCTCTCGTACATCTTCACGGCATTGTTGAGATAGCCGAACAGCAGCGCATTGCAGATGAAGCCGGCACGGTCGCCGGCCGTGGCCTTCTGCTTGCCGACCTGCCCGACGAGCTCCTCGACCGCCGTGACGACACCGGGGTCGGTGACGACCGTCCTGACGACCTCGACGAGCTCCATCACCGGCGCCGGGTTGAACCAGTGCAGCCCGACGACCTGGGACGGGCGGCCGGTGCCGGTGGCCAGCTCGGTGACCGACAGCGCAGAGGTGTTGGTGGCGAGGATGGCCTCGGGGGCGAGCAGGCCGTCAAGGGCCTCGAACAGCTCCTTCTTCAGCTCCATCCGCTCCGGGATGGCCTCGATGACCAGCTCGCAGTCCTTCACGGCGGTGAGGTCGGTGCCGAAGGAGATCCGGCCGACGAGCTCCTGCTGCTCACCGTCTGTGAGCTTGCCGCGCGCGACGGCCTTGCCGGTCGAGTGCTCGATGTGCTCCTTGCCCCGCGCGAGGGCGGCGTCGTCGATCTCGACGCCGACGACCTCGACGCCCGAGCGGGCGAGGACCTCCGCGATGCCGGCACCCATCGTGCCCAGTCCGACCACACCGATCCTGCTGAACGCCACGACCACTCCTGACAGTTGGTTGCCCAGATGTTACCGACGGGTACACGGAGGTGGTCAGAAGAGGGTGGGGAGGGTGGACTCCATGCCTTTCAGCGCCTCGTAGTCGAGCTGGACGCACGCGATGCCACGGTCGGCCGCGAGGACCTTCGCCTGCGGCTTGAACGACTGCGCCGCCAGCACCCCTTGCACGTTGCCCAGCACGGTCGACACCCGCTGCAGGTAGCGGGTCAGCTGCTCGACGCTGTCGATCTCGCCCACCCGCTTGATCTCGACGAGCACGTGCGCACCGGTGGCGTCCCGGCAGAGCAGGTCGACGGGGCCGATGTCGGTGAAGTACTCCCGCTGCACGAGGGTCCACCCGTCACCCAGCACGTGGCACTGCTCGGCCAGCAGCTGCTGCAGCTGCTTCTCGACCCCGTCCTTGACCAGTCCCGGGTCGGTGCCCAGGTCGTGCGCCGAGTCGGAGAGCACCTCGAGCACCGAGATGACGAGCTGCTCGCCGCCCTTGTTGGTGACCGTCCAGGTCTCGTCGAGAGCGAGCAAGGAGCACGGCGGCGTCATCCACATCAGCGGCTTGTAGCCGCCGGTGTCGGAGTGCACGAGCACGGAGCCGTCAGCCTTGACGACGAGCAGCCGCACTGCCTCCGGCAGGTGGGCGGTGAGCCGGCCCACGTAGTCCACGCTGCAGCGCGCGATGACGAGCCTCATGGGCTACGACGGTAGAGGCTCCCGCGCGCAGGCTGCCGGCTGATCAGCGAGAATGGCTGGGTGAGCACGCCCGAGCTGCACCGCCCACCCGTCTACGCCTGTCATGCCGGGGCGGTCCTGCACGCGCACTCGGCCGACACCCTCGAGCCGGCAGTGGTGCTCTGGACGTTCCTGCCGAGCGGCTCGGGCGACGGGGTGGACGGGCTCGACGCCCGCGTCGACGTCCACAGCGACGGGCCCGGCGCGTCGACCGTGACCGTGCGGGTGCTCGCCGAGGGCCAGTCGCTGTCCTGGCAGCTGCCGATCGCGCCGTTCGTCGCGGCGCTGCCCGGCCAGCCCGGCGACGACGGCCGGATGGTGCTGCTGGCGCTCATGGACGCTGAGCCCGAGGAGCAGTTCTGGGCAGTGCCCGTCGACTGCGAGCGGCTGTCGGCAGAGCTGCAGATCCCCGTGACCGACCTGGTCGACGCCCTCCGCGGCCGGCTCACGCCGTGGCTCGCCGACGACGTCGACCTGCTGCTGCACGACGACGCCCACGAGCACGCGGCCGACCGCTCCCCAGCCCAGACGCTCGCGACAGCAGTGCTCGCGCACTACCGCGGCGACCTGGCGGCCGAGGAGGCCACGGCCCGGCTGCTGCGGGCCTTCGACTACGCCCACAAGGACTACGCGGGCGAGCTCGGCGCCCGGCTCTGCGTCGCCCTGGCGACGGCGGTGGTGCTCGCCGGCGAGGCCGGCGTCCGTCAGGTGCTCGAGCAGACCGGCCCCTTCGAGCCCGAGGTGAGCCGGCTGCTGACCGGTGTCCCCGCCGTGCTCCGCCCGGACGACCCGACCGCAGACGACGCCGACGCGACCGCCAACGTGCTGCTGGCGGGCGGCGACACCGGCGAGTCGGTGAAAGCCGCCGTGGCCTGCGTCGCCCGGTTGGCCCGGGTCGCACTGGGCGACGAGGTGCCCGACGAGGAGCTGCTCCGTCGGCTGTCGATGGTCAGCGACGCCGGCCAGGCCCGGCTCGCGGGGCTGTGGGTGGACCTCGCGGTGGCGGCGGCGGGACAGTCCGACACCGACGTCCTGCTGGCGTCAGACCTGGCCAGCCGCATCGAGGCCGAGGGGCCGCCCGGGGGCGCCTGGCTGCGCAGCACCGCAGCGACGCTCGGCGCGTATGCGCTCGAGGTCAGCGGCCGCAACGCCTCGCGGGTGTCGGAGCCGGTGCGTGAGCTCGACGCTTTCCTCTCGACGCGCCTGCGTGCCGGGGAGTCCGTCCCCGCCGAGACGGCCGTGACCGCCGTGCGCCACTGCCTGTCGCTCGCCCGCTTCGTGCGGTCGAGGGCCGGCATCGGCCCGGGCTCGTGGCGGCAGGTGCCGGTCGAGTCGGCGGCGCAGGCCGTCGGTGCTGCGCTGGCCCGAGGGCTGGCCGCCGAGGTCGCGGTCGACCTCCTCGACGAGCTGCTGGAAAGCGATGTGGACGGCGCCGACGTCCTCGAGGCTTGCGTCTGCGCGACCGCGCAGCTGCTTGTCGAGCTCGACCCGCAGGACGCCGTCGGCGAGGGCATCCGCGCCCTGCTCGAGACCACCGCCAAGGCGCATCGCTGGCTGCTGCTGGCCTGCCTGTCGGAGGCCCCCGAGCACGACCCGGCAGCGACCGACCTGCGCAGCTTCCTGCCGTCGGTGATGACACCCTCGGACGCCACCCGGCAGGCGGGCAAGAGCACGCGCCGGGCTGTCCTCACCAGCGGGCTCACGGTGCTGGGAGACCTGGCCGGGCTCGTGGGCGAGACGCTCGGGGTCCCCCGCGAGGAGCTGCTCGCGCTGGTGCTGCCGGCCGCCCTCGTCGAGCACGACCTGCTGACCCTCCCCGAGGAGCCCTAAAGAGAGGTACGGCGGGACCGGCGGGCGCCTGCAAGGGCGCCCAGCGCGAGCAGCAGCGCCGCCGTCACAGGGAGCCCGGTGCCGAGACCGGTGGCCGCCAGGTGGCCACCCGAGCTGCCGGTGCCGCCCGCGGTCGGTGTGGGGCCGCCGGTCCTGCCCGGCCCGCTGGAGCTCGTGGTCGCCTTGGCGCCGAAGTCGAGCACCCAGATGCCACGGCCGTAGGCGCTGGCCGTGAGGTAACGGCCCGTGCGGTCGAGGTCGAGGTCGAACATCCGCACCTGGGGGAGCTTCGTGCCCAGCCGCTTCCACGTCTTGCCCGTGCGCGGGCCGATGAAGACGCCGTTGTCGCTGGCCACGATGAGCTGCCCGTTGCGCACGACGATGTCGCGGGCGTTGCTGCCGGGCAGGTTGCCGGTGAGGTCCGTGAAGTGGTCACCGGCGTCGTGGCTGACCATGACGCGGGCGGAGCCGACGACCTTCTTGTCCAGTCCCACCAGGCTGTTCTCGTTGAGGGTCACATAGATGGTGCGGACGTCTGCCGGGTCGATGGTGACGGTCCAGACACCGACGTGCGGCAACCCGATCCCCTTGGCCTTGTGCCAGCAGTCGCTCGACGCCTTCTTGGCGACGCAGCCCGCCTTCACGTTGGTGCTGATCAGGTTGTTGATGAGCTTCGGGTCACCCAGGGAGTTGCGGCACAGACCGCAGGACCCGACATAGACGGCAGCGCCGCGCACCGCGATGCCCTGCGCCCCCCACGGGATCGCGGCTCCCGTCGCCGTCGTGAACGGGCTCGTGCCCTGGTCGAAGCTGGTCACCCAGTCGGTCTGCACGACGGTGCCGAGCAGCGGGTCGGCGAGCACCTTTGTGCTCGGGCCCTTGGTGGACTCCTTCACGTCCTGTGCAGCGGCGACGAGGTGGTTCTCGTCGGTGGGGTCGACCGCGAACGGGCTGAGGAACGACGCCCCGGTGTTGCCGGGTGCGATGTTGGTGATGTTCTTGCCGTGGTCCTTCGTCACGTAGAGGACCAGGCCCTGGGCGCTGGAGTACCAGACGTCCGGGTTGGAGGTCGCCGCCGTCTGGAGCCCGTCACCACTGCTGATGAGGATCTCCGAGCCCCCCTTCTTGAAGAAGCCCGCGCCGTTGTCCTGGTTGGCGACGAGATACTCCCCGTCAGGCTTGCGCGCGACGTGCCATGCCTGGGTCGTCGCGAGGTGGTTCATGTCCACCCACGTGTCGTTGTCGAACCCCGTGCCCCCGGTCTGCAGGGCGTGGCTGTCCTCGCGGAAGAAGCCGCCGTCGTTGCCGGTGTAGAGCCGTACGCCCTTGGCAGTCCTGATCGCGAGCCCGACGTGCTGGTCGGGGTGGGTGGAGACGCCGCCGTAGTACGGGGTCTGGTCGGGGCAGGAGATGCCCTTGTCGATGTTGTCGAAGTACGACGTGCTGCCGCAGAGGTCCCAGTAGCGCTGGATGACCTCGAAGGTGCCGCGGCCTGGGGTCGACCCTGCGTTGGCCGTCGACTGGAAGACCTCCTCGAGACCGAGGTAGACCTTGGTGTTGTCCACCGGATCGCCCTGGACCCAGAGGTTGTAGAAGCCCTGCACCCCGACGCCGTAGCCCAGCCCTGCGTTGACGATGAGGCTCTCGTTGACCGCTGTCTGCAGCTCCGCGGGCGTGGCCTTCAGGGTCCAGGTCACGCCGTTGTCATCGGAGCGGTAGAGGCCGTTGAGCACGGAGTTGGTCCTGTTGAGGCTCTGTCCCGTGGTCGAGCTGACAAGGTCGAGGCCGGCCGGCGCCCGCTGGTTGGTCAGACCTGCATCCGAGACGAGGGCCCAGAGCACGTTGAACTCCGAGCCCTTCGCGCCGTAGGAGAGCGCGATGCGCCCCACCGGGTCCGCGGAGGCCTGGGGGTTGGTGAGCTGCGAGGTGGAGGCCAGGAAGGTGTACGGGCCGGCGACGCCGTTCGTGCTCCGGTAGAGGCCGTTGCCGACCGACAACGGCTTGCCGTCTGGGCCGATCCGCTTGCCGTAGCCCATCCCCACGGCGACCGTGAGGTCGAGCGGATGAGCCGGGTCGAGAACCGTGGCGCTGACCCAGTTGCTGTAGGCACCGGTGGCCTGACCGGTGTGGGCCGCGTTCGACGGGAGCTTCACCTCGGTGAAGGAGGCGCCCTTGTCGCGCGACACGTACAGGCCGCGGTTCGTGCCGACCACCACACCCGAGGGCGCCACGGTGATGGAGTTGGTGCCGTAGCCCTTCACGTTCCTGGCGGGGCGTGTGAAGGTCCTGCCGGCGTCGTGGCTGACGTAGACGCCCGCACCCGCCGCGTCACCGGACACCGTGAGCAGCGCGATGCCCGTCCCGACATAGACGTTGTCGGGGTTGGCCGGGTCGACGGCGATGGCGCCGACGGCGCTGCGGGCGAAGTTGTCGCCCAGGTGCTTCCAGGTCGCCCCGCTGTCGGTGCTCTTCCAGAGACCGCCCATGTTGCCGATGTAGACGGTGCCACCCGTGGTGTCACGCGGATCGATGGCCACGGCGGTGCCCATGCCTGCTGCCCGCGCGTAGCGGACCGAGCCGGTCGGGTAGCCGGGCGGGTCGTCCTGCCCGAACGGCCCAGGGTTGGTCCAGGCACGGCCTGCCTCGGCCTGCGGCAGCCCGGCCGCCTGCTGGGCGTACTTCAGCTGGTCGCCGACGCTGTCCCGGTCGGCGACGACCGCGTCCGGGGCGGGGATGAGGGGGGACTCGGTCTCGCCCGGCGCCTGGCCGGCCGGGTAGGTCCGCTCCACCGCGGGGCGGCCGCTCGGGCCGAGCAGCGGGCTCGCCTTCGCGGTCACGACGGTCGGGCCGGTCGTCAGCGCCACGGCAGCGACGCTGCCCGCAGCAAGCAGCACGGGAACGGAGCGGCGCAGGGCACGCACGACGACAGACCTCCAGACGCACCGAGTCGTACTCGGCGTTGACTGGGCTGTTCGACGCGGTTGCGCCGAATCCTCCCGGTTAGGACAGTCCGTTGGCGGAGCGGATGACGTCGACGATCTGACCCATCACCGTGGTCAGGTCGAAGTCCTTCGGTGTGAAGACGGACGCGACCCCGAGCTCGCGGAGCCGGGCGGCGTCGGAGTCGGGGATGATGCCGCCGACGATGACAGGCACGTCGCCCGCCCCGGCCTCCTTGAGCCCGTTGAGCACGGCCGGCACGGCCTCCATGTGCGACCCGGACAGGATCGACAGGCCGATGACGTGCACGTCCTCCTCGACCGCTGCCGCGACGATCTGCGAGGGCGTGAGCCGGATCCCCTGATAGACGACCTCGAAACCGACGTCGCGACCCCGTACGGCGATCTGCTCCGCTCCGTTGGAGTGCCCGTCGAGGCCCGGCTTGCCGACCAGGAACCGCAGCCTGGAGCCGAGCTCCTCACCGGTCTGCCTGACCCGCTCCCGCACGGCGGCGATGGCCTCGCCCGCGTCGCCGCCGACCGTGGCTCCCGCGACTCCCGTCGGGGCGCGGTACTCCCCGAACACCTCGCGCAGCGCGCCGGCCCACTCCCCCGTCGTCACGCCCACCCGAGCGCAGGCCAGGGTCGCCTCCATCAGGTTGGCGTCGGTCTTGGCCGCGTCCCGCAGCGCCACCAGCGCGTCGTCGACGGCTGCCGCATCGCGGCCTGCGCGCCACACGCGCAGTGCCTCGATGGCGTGCTGCTCGACGGCGGGGTCGACGGTGAGGATGGAGCCCTCGCCCAGCAGCGGGTTGGGCTCGGTGGTCGTGAACCTATTGACGCCGACCACGATGTCCTCGCCGGCCTCGATCCGGCGGCGTCGCTCGGCGTGCGAGGCGACGAGGGCGGTCTTCATGTAGTCGACCGCCTCGACGGCACCGCCCATGGCCTGGACCTTGTCGACCTCCTGCTGCACCGCGCTGCACAGCTGCGCGACCTTGGCCTCGATGACGACGGAGCCGGTGAAGATGTCGTCGTACTCCAGCAGGTCGGTCTCGTAGGCGAGCACCTGCTGCAACCGCAGCGACCACTGCTGGTCCCACGGTCTCGGCAGCCCGAGGGCCTCGTTCCAGGCCGGGAGCTGCACCGCGCGGGCCCGGGCGTCCTTGGACAGCGTGACCCCGAGCATCTCCAGCACGATGCGCTGCACGTTGTTCTCGGGCTGCGCCTCGGTGAGGCCGAGCGAGTTGACCTGCACGCCGTAGCGGAACCGACGGTGCTTCGGGTCCTGCACGCCGTACCGCTCCTGGAGCAGGGTGTCCCACAGCTGCGTGAACGCGCGCATCTTGCACATCTCCTCGATGAACCGCACGCCGGCGTTCACAAAGAAGGAGATGCGGGCGCAGACCTCACCGAAGCGCTCAGCCGGCACCTGGCCGGAGGCCTTCACCGAGTCGAGGACGGCGATGGCCGTCGAGAGCGCGAACGCGATCTCCTGCACCGGTGTGGCGCCCGCCTCCTGCAGGTGGTAGCTGCAGATGTTGATCGGGTTCCACTTGGGGATCGACGTCACCGTGTAGGCGACCATGTCGGTGATCAGCCGGAGCGACGGCCCGGGCGGGAACACATAGGTGCCGCGGCTCAGGTACTCCTTGATGATGTCGTTCTGGGTCGTGCCGGCAAGGTCGGCGGGAGTGGCACCCTGCTCCTCCGCGGCGACCTCGTAGAGCGCCAGCAGCCACATCGCGGTCGCGTTGATGGTCATCGAGGTGTTCATCTCGGCGAGCGGGATGCCGTCGAACAGCGCGCGCATGTCGCCGATGTGGCTGACCGGGACGCCGACCTTGCCGACCTCGCCCTTGGCCAGCTCGCTGTCGGGGTCATAGCCGGTCTGCGTGGGGAGGTCGAAGGCGACGCTGAGGCCGGTCTGGCCCTTCGACAGGTTGTTGCGATACAGCTCGTTGCTCTTCGCAGGCGTGCTGTGCCCCGCGTAGGTCCGCATCACCCAGGGTTTGTCGCGCTCAGCCATCGGTCGACCTCCAGTTGCCGCAGCGTAACGAGCGTGTACCCCGATGAGACAGGCCCCCGCGGCGTGACCTACCGCACGGTCACCGCACGGTCACGGCCTCGACCGCGGCGTCCCACCCGCCGCGGGCGAATGCCTCGCGCTGTGCCCGGCTGCCCGTACCCCGGCTGAGCACCCGTTCGACGCCGTCCCGGACCCGGGTGAGATCAGCCGCCGCCTCGAGCGCGGGTGCGACGTGCGCGAGCAGCTGCCCGAGCACGTCCGGCGCCGGTCGGGCGGCTCGCTCGACCGGGTCCACCAGACGGCCTTCGACCCCGTGCCGGGACGCGGACCACGCCGCCGCCCGAAGCAGCGAGACGGGTACTGCGGCGGGCGGGCCGTCGTCGGCCAATGCGGTCATCACGAGCGCCCGGGCGAGGCCGGCGATCAGCACCGCGTCCTCGGCGAGCCGGCAGACGTCTGCCACCCGGACCTCGACGGTCGGGTACTGCCGGGAGAGCCGGGCGTCGTAGTAGAGCATCCCCTCGTCCAGCGCCGCCCCCGTGGCCTGCAGGTCGTGCGCCTGCTGCTCGTAGACCGCCAGCGAGCCGAACACCTCCGTGGGTCCAGCCGTGGGCCAGCGCTTCCAGACCTGCGGTCGCCAGGCGGCGTACGAGGTGTCCTCGCCACGCCAGAACGGCGAGTTGGTGCTGAGCGCGAGCAGCGGCGCCAGCCAGGGCCGGATGCGGTCGAGGACGTGCACGCCCGCCTCCCGGTCGGGGACGGCGACGTGCACGTGGCAGCCGCACACGAGGGTGTCGTACGCGGTGGCACCGAACGCGTCCGCCATCCGCTGGTAGCGCGGGTCCCGCGTGATCGGCACGGGTTCGGGGTCGTCGAGCGGATGGGTGGCCGTGGCCAGCACGCGTGACCCCACCGAGCCGGCCGCGTCGACGAGCCTGGAGCGCCGCGCGGCGAGGTCCTTGTCGACGGCCTCGAGGTCGGCGCAGACCGCACTGCCCGTCTCGACCATCGCGGTGCGGAGCTCGTGGTCGCCCTCGCCCGCGGACTCGAGCACCTGCTCGACGTCGGTGCGGAGGGCACCCGACGGGTCGACGACGAAGAACTCCTCCTCGACACCGAGGGTCGGCACATCCATGTGCCCGCCCTACCCCGTGGCGAGGACCTCAGGCGCTGCGGCGGGTCTGGAGGACCCGATCGAGCTTCGTCACGAACAGGATGCGCCCGACTGTCGGCTGCACGTCCTCGAGCACGAGGGTGCGGCCGGCGCGCTGGGCGCGGCGGTGCGCGCCGACGAGCACGCCGAGCCCGGTGGCGTCGACCGCCTCGAGGGCCGCGAGGTCGAGGATGAGCTCGCCGTCCCCGTTGTCGACGGCATCGGCCAGCAGCAAGCGGGCATCGGCAGCGGCATGGACGTCGAGGCGACCGGTCAGCGCGAAGACGTTGACGGCCATCTGTGCGTGGTTCACGTGCAGTCCTCCATCCCGCTGTGCGCGGCTCTCACGGAGGAAGACGCGGCAGCCCGACCAGCGGTTGCCCTCATGTGATCACGATCACGCAACATTGCGGGGGAGCCACACCGCAGTGGCGGTTCACAGGAAGGCGTTGCAGGATCGGGTGGTGCCGATCGGGTCGAGCGTCCACTTCCTGCTGGGGCCGCTCATCGCTGGGTGCGCCCTCGGGGTCATCGCGCTGATCTGCCGCTGGGTGTTCTCGACGGAGGGCCGCGACACCCGTCGCCTCGAGCGGGCCGTCCACTCGCGGGGCGACCTCGGCCTGCTGGTGCCCGTCGCCACGGTGCGCGTCCGCGCCGATGCGGAGATGCTGCGCGACGTGCTGCGGGACGCGGGCATCCGCGCCAGCGTCAGCGAGGACGAGCTCGAGCTCCAGGTCCTGGTCTTCGCCAGGGACCTCGACCGGGCGCGTCAGCTCGTCGCCGCGCCCTGATCGGGCCGCAGGCCGTGCTCAGAAGAGCGGCTCGGGCCCGGCTTCCCGACGGACGTCTGCGCCCAGGGTGACGAGGGAGTCGACGAAGCCCTCATAGCCGCGGTCGACGTGGTGCACCTCGTGCACCTCGGTGACGCCCTCGGCGACGAGGCCCGCGAGCACCAGCGCTGCACCCGCGCGGATGTCATGGGCGGTGACCGGAGCGCCCGACAGCATCGGCTTCCCACGTACGACGGCATGGTGGCCGTCGGTTCGCACGTCCGCGCCCAGCCGTGCGAGCTCGTTGACGAACATCCAGCGCGCCTCGAAGTCGTTCTCGGTCACCATCGCGGTGCCGTCCGCGACCGCGTTGAGGGTGAGCATCATGGGTTGCAAATCGGTCGGAAACCCCGGATAGGGCAGGGTCACCACGTCCACTGCACGCGGCCGGTCGGCCATGACCACCCGGAACCCGACGCCGTCGGTCGACACCGTGGCGCCGGCGGAAGTCAGCTTGTCGAGGGCGATCTCGAGATGATCTGCCCGACCTCCGACGACCGTGACGTCGCCGCGGGTCAGGCACGCGGCCACCGCCCAGGTGCCGGCCACGATCCGGTCGGGAAGGACGGCGTGCGTCGTCGGCGAGAGCGCCGCGACGCCCTGGATCTCCAACGTCGACGTGCCGATGCCGCCGATCTTTGCGCCCATCGCGACGAGGAACTCGCACAGGTCCACGAGGTCGGGCTCGCGGGCGGCGTTGTCGACGGTCGTCGTGCCGTCCGCGAGGACGGCCGCGAGCACGATCGTCTCCGTCGCACCCACCGACGGGAAGTCGAGCCAGACGGGTGCTCCCGTCAGCTGCCGCGCCGAGGCGACGAGGTAGCCGTGCTCGACGGTCGCCGTGGCTCCCAGCTTCTCCAGACCGGCGACGTGCATGTCGAGTCCTCGAGAGCCGATGGCATCGCCGCCCGGGAGGGCGACCTTCACCTCGCCGCAGCGCGCCAGGAGCGGCCCGAGCACCGTGATGGACGCGCGCATCCGACGTACCAGGTCGTAGTCGGCCTCGTGACCAGGGACCGCGGGCACGGTGATGTCGACGGTGGCGTCACCGCGCACGACCTCGCAGCCGAGCCGGCGGAGCAGCTCGCTCATGATGGCCACGTCGAGGATGTCCGGGACGTTGGTCAGCATCGTCGTGCCCTCGGCGAGCAGGGCCGCCGCCATCAGCTTGAGGACGCTGTTCTTGGCACCGGTGACCTGCACCTCGCCCTCGAGCCGGGCACCGCCGGACACCACGAAGCGCTCCACGCCGATCGACTCTAGGTGCCTTACTTTGGGGAGATGCGTCGCTGCCTGCTGGTCGCCGTCCTGCTGGCCGGCGCCTGTTCGAGCCACGCCACCGTCACGACGGCTCCGACCCCGACCGTGGCGCCGACCACCGCGCGGCCCGTCGTCCCGCGACCCGCCTTCGCCGTGACCGTGCTGTCGGCGCCGTTGACCTTTGCCAGCGCCGACGGCAACCTCACGTGTGACATCGAGTCGGCCTATGCGCGCTGCGACCCCAGGAGCCGCGCCTGGGCGACGCCGGCCGCGCCGTCGGACTGCTTCAGCGGCTGGGGGAAGGGCATCGAGCTGCAGGCCGGCACGAAGGCGTCCTTCTTCTGTGCCAGCGAGGCCCTCGGCAGCCCGCGCCGTGCCCTCGTCGCGAAGCACGCGCTCAAGGTCGGCTTCATCCAGTGCGACGCGATCAGCGCCAGCACGATCCACTGCCACGGCACGACCGATCCGCACGGCTTCACGATCAGCAAGGCGAAGTACTCCCTCACCTGACGCAACCCTGGCGGCAGACTTGGCGTCCTGATGGGCATGGACACGGCGTTCGAGGAGTATGTGGTGGCGCGCTCGGGTGCGCTGCTGCGCACCGCCTACCTGCTCACCGGCAACCGGGCTGACGCCGAGGACCTGCTGCAGACCACCCTCGCGAAGACCTACCTGGCGTGGGACCGCATCCGTGAGCGGGAAGCCGTCGACGGCTACGTCCGCCGCACGATGGTCAACACCCAGTCCAGCTTCTGGCGACGCAAGAAGCCCGAGTCGTTGTACGACCAGCCGCCGGAGCATCCGGGCCGGGACATCCCCGCCGACCGCGACCTCCACGACGCCCTCTGGACCGCACTCGCCCGGCTCGGCACCAAGCAGCGGGCCATCGTCGTGCTCCGCTACTACGAGGACCTCACAGAGGCGGACACCGCCGCCCTGCTCGGCATCTCCGTCGGCACCGTCAAGTCCACGACCTCCCGCGCCCTCGCCGCCCTCCGGCGGGACGCCTCCCTTCGCGACGACCCCCGCGCCGCCCTCCCGCTTGGAGCCCAGCCATGAGCCCCCTTGACGACGAGCTCCGCTCGCTGCTGCAGTCCAGGGCCGCCGGCGTCGAGCCGGCACCGGACCCGCTCGGTGGCATCGAGTCGCGGGCCCGTGGGCTGCGGCGGCGACGGGTGCTCACCTCGGTCTCTGGAGCCGCCGCTGTGGTCGTGGCCGTCGCTGTCGCCGTACCCCTGCTGGTGTCGGGCAGCGACACCGCGACTCGCCAGCCGGGAGGCACGTCGACCCCGTCGCCCACTGTCGCAGCGGTCACGGACGGTGCGCTGTTCGACCCGACGAACCCCTGGGCACCTCGCGGCGACGTCGCGAAGCGGGTCGTGACCGACCAGTGCACGTCCTGCGTCGCGCTCTTCACCGACGTCGTGGCGGGTCGGGCGGAGACGTTCTCCCTGGAGCACAAGCCGGACGGGACCTATGTGCTCGCGCACGACAGGTACGCCGACGCGACTGCGACGATCGTGCGTCACGAGGAGCAGCCGCTGCCCACCGACCTGCACTCCCTCGCCTGGGCCCTTCAGCCGGACGACTCGCAAGGCCGACTGGTCGTGGTTGCGGCGCCGGACGCCCTCGTCGAGTACGCCGGCGACGGGTCGTCGTACCAGCAGATCAGCGACGTGGGGCAGGCGCCGAAGGGCATCGGGCTGGTCCCGATCGAGGCCGAGGCGCCGACCGACACGATCCGCGTCACCGAGGCAGCCGGTTCGGTCGTCGTGCAGCCGGCACCCGACTGGACGCCCGTGGACACCACCACTCCCGTGAACGTGCTCGACACCTGGGTCCACCGCGGGGACCCGCAGACCATCAGCGATGCCACGGTCGTCACGGCATTCGACCACTCCCGGAGTGGTTCGGGCGGCCACTACCGCTCGCTGTATGACGGCACCCGCAACGGTCTGCACGTCACCATTGGGCAGGCGTGGGACGACGGCGACGCGGCCGCGCACACCGTGGCCTACGACAGCAGCGGCACGTTCTTCCTCGGACCTGAGACGCCGCGTGACCCGTGGGTGCTCGGGGCGGTCTTCGCCTCGGGCGGTGCACAGGACCTGCTGGTGCTGCTGCCGCGACCCGGAGCGGGCCGGATCGGGTACTCCCCCGACGGCACCAGTCCGTTCACCGATGTGGCGAGCGGGCGCAGCGACCTCACCCCCGTCGGCCTCGTCGATCGCGACCCGAAGGCGACCGCAGACCGCGTGCAGGTGCACCGGGGCGACGACTCCGTGATCCTCACCGAAGGCATCGCCAAGCTCACCTGCGGTGCCAAGGAGTGCGGCTGACCGCGACTCCCTTCTCCTGTGCACAGCCGGCGACCCAATTCCGAGGAGCCCGAGCGTGACGGGGACCGCGTCGGCCGCCGCTGACGTGCATGAGAGAAGGGAGGTGGGGTCAGCCGTAGGCTCGGCCGCATGAACGTCCACCTCACGCGCATCTACACCAAGACCGGTGACGGCGGGACGACGGCGCTGGGCGACCTGAGCCGGGTCAGCAAGACCGATCCCCGGCTCGCGGCCTATGCCGACGTCGACGAGGCCAACAGTGCCATCGGTGTGGCCCTCGCGCTCGGCCGGCTGCCCGAGGACGTCTTGGCCCTGCTGCGCCGGGTGCAGAACGACCTGTTCGACGTGGGCGCCGACCTGTCGACGCCCATCGTGCAGGAGGACCTCGGCTACGAGCCGCTGCGGGTCCTGCCGGCCTACACCGCGCGCCTCGAGCAGGACTGCGACCACTACAACGGTCAGCTCGAGAAGCTGTCCAGCTTCATCCTCCCGGGCGGGACGCCGGGAGCGGCACTGCTGCACGTCGCCCGCACCGTCGTCCGTCGTGCCGAGCGGGCGGTCTGGGCGCTGATCGAGGTCGACGCGGAGCGCACCAACAAGGAGACGGCGCTCTACCTGAACCGGCTCTCCGACCTGCTGTTCATCCTGTCCCGCACGGCAAACCCGGAGGGCGACGTCCTCTGGAAGCCGGGCGGGGAGCGGTGAAGCAGGCGCTGTTCGTCCCGATCTTCGACGAGCTGGCGGAGCCGCGGGTCATGGCGTCGATCGCGGCCGACGCCGAGGAGGCCGGCTGGGACGGTGTCTTCGTGTGGGACCACATCGACTACCGCGCACCGGTGATCGGCATCGCCGACCCGTGGGTGACGCTGGCGGCGATGGCCATGACGACCTCGACTCTCACGATGGGCCCGATGATCACCCCGGTCCCGCGCCGGCGTCCGCTCAAGCTCGCCCGCGAGGTCGTCTCGCTGGACCGGCTCACCGGCGGTCGAGTCGTGCTCGGCGTCGGCATCGGCGGCGACAACAGCGGCGAGCTCACCCACTCCGGCGAGCAGACCGACGACCGGGTGCGCGGAGCGATGCTCGACGAGGGCCTCGACGTCCTCCGGCAGGCCTGGACCGGTGCGCCGCTGACTCACCGCGGCGAGCACTACGTCGCCGACGGCCTGTTCGTGCGACCCACTCCCGTGCAGGCGCAGCTGCCCATCTGGGTCGGTGTCCGCTACGGCCGCCCCAAGCCGCTGGCGCGCGCCGCCCGCTTCGACGGCGTCTTCCCCATCGAGATCGACCATCCGGACAAGCTGGCCGAGACGCTGTCCGCGCTCGAGCGTCCCGTGGACCGGCCCTACGACGTGGCGGTCGGGGCGCAGGACGACACGGACCCGCGGCCCTACGCCGAGGTTGGGGCGACCTGGTGGATGCGGGGCTTCTCCCCGTTCGGCATCACGGAGTCGGAGGTCCGCTCGGTGCTGTCGGCCGGTCCGCTCCGCTGAGCGATGACCTCAGCCCGGCAGCGTGGCCCCGGGGGGTCGTGCCTCGAGCCAGGCCAACAGTCCCGTCAGGGCGGAGGAGTCCAGCGCGATCTCGACAGGGCCCGCGGAGGACGCCAGCTCGATCACCTCGACGCCCTTGAGCAGCGCCAGCGCCTCTGGCCCCTTCGGCTGGCGGCGCGTGCGCACCTGGAGGTCACGCCGCGACAGCGTGCGGCGGGGCCTGGGGCTGAGGCTGAACACGCGAAACCACTGCAGGTCGTCGCCTGCGTAGCGCCCGACCCCCAGGACCCAGCCGCCGCCGTGGCGGCGGTCCTTGAGCCGGAGCGAGAGCTCGAAGGCGCCACCCTCGCGGGCGAGCAGTCGGCGGCGCCCCGACACCGCGAGGAACGGCAGGACGACGACGAGGACCGCAACGAGGAGCAGGTCCAGGGTCAGCACGGGCTGGGGCCGTGTCGGGCGCGCCGCTAGGCCGAGTCGGCTTCGCCCGGGAGGCTGGCCGACTCGGCGAGGATCGTGACGCCCTCGTCGGTGACCGACAGGAAACCGCCGCTCACGGTGACGGCGATGTCGTGGCCGCCCTCCTGCGAGATCCGGACCTCGTAGCCCTCGGCCAGCTGGCCGAGCAGCGGAGTGTGGCCCGGCAGGATGCCGATCTCGCCCTCGGTCGTGCGGGCGGAGACCATCGTCGCCTCACCGCTCCAGACCTCGCGCTCGACCGCGACCAGCTCGACGTGCAGAGCCACGACTTTCCTCCAAGTCCGCGTCCGGGGTCCCGGACTGCTCAAGCCTACCGGGGCCGACGATCACGGGTTGAGGCGGCTGCGCAGGTCGGCGGCACCGGCGAGCAGCTCGTCCTCCGAGGCCGGCGGCAGCAGCTCCTCCCACTCCACGAGGTAGGAGCCCCGAAGGTCGAGGTAGCCCAGTGGTCGCGGGAAGAGCCAGAGGTGGAAGTGCTCACCGCCGTCACCCCAGAAGTGCATGTGCACCCGGCCGACGCGCCCGTCCCCGTAGCCGGGACCGCCCGCTGGGCGGGCAAGCAGCGCCTGCGTCACGCGCTGGCACATCAGGCCGAAGGTCGCGGTCTCGTCGGGGGTCAGGTCCGCGATGCCGTTGGCGTGCCGCACCGACTCGAGCATCGCGCTGCCCGGAAAGGTCATCCCCCGGTGCAGCGCCCGCACCCTCCAGGTGTCGTCCTCGTACACGGTCCACCGGTCGACCGCCCGTCCGCAGGCGTCGCAGCCGACCCCTCCCGCGCCGGACAACGGCGGTTCGGGGAGCTCGGGCGGCGACAGCGCCTTGATGGGGAGGGTGTTGTCGTCAGCGCCGATCCACGGGTGCGTCATGTTCCCATCCAACCCTGCTGGCAGACCCGGACGCAGAAGGCCGGCCCCCGCGAACGGAGGCCGGCCTTCAGCGAGGTACGCGTGCTACTGCGCGAGCTTCTTGGCGTTGGCCTCGACGTCCTCGAGACCGCCGCAGAGGAAGAACGCCTGCTCCGGGATGTGGTCGTAGTCGCCCTGGGTGAGCCGCTTGAAGGAGTCGATCGTCTCGTCGAGCGGGACGAACTTGCCGGGCTGGCCGGTGAACTGCTCGGCGACGAAGAACGGCTGCGACAGGAACCGCTGGATGCGACGGGCCCGGTTGACGAGGACCTTGTCCTCCTCCGACAGCTCGTCGATGCCGAGGATCGCGATGATGTCCTGGAGCTCCTTGTACTTCTGGAGCATCCGCTGCACCTCGCGCGCGGTGTCGTAGTGCTCCTGGCCGACATAGGTCGGGTCCAGGATGCGCGAGGTCGAGTCGAGCGGGTCGACAGCGGGATAGATGCCGAGCTCGGAGATCGCACGGTTGAGGTTGGTGGTCGCATCGAGGTGCGTGAACGCGGTGTGGGGCGCGGGGTCGGTGATGTCGTCGGCGGGCACGTAGATCGCCTGCAGAGAGGTGATCGAGTGACCACGCGTCGACGTGATGCGCTCCTGGAGAACACCCATCTCGTCGGCCAGGGTCGGCTGGTAGCCGACGGCGCTCGGCATGCGGCCGAGCAGGGTCGACACCTCCGAGCCGGCCTGCGTGAAGCGGAAGATGTTGTCGATGAACAGCAGCACGTCCTGCTTCTGCACGTCGCGGAAGTACTCGGCCATGGTCAGCGCCGAGAGGGCCACGCGGAGGCGCACGCCGGGCGGCTCGTCCATCTGGCCGAAGCACAGGGCGGCCTTCTCGAGGACGCCCGACTCCTCCATCTCGAGCATGAGGTCGGTGCCCTCACGGGTGCGCTCGCCCACGCCGTCGAAAACCGACACGCCACCGAGGTTCTGGGCCACGCGGCGGATCATCTCTGTGATGAGCACGGTCTTGCCCACGCCG
>JAODND010000049.1 GCA_025465465.1 Frankiales bacterium
GGACGAGCAGGTTGAACGACCAGAACCCGACCAGCCGGTGCCGCCGGGCCAGCTCGTCCTGGCCGTAGCTCCGCTCGATCACCGGGACGCGGGCCATCAGCAGGACCTGGACGAGGAGCAGGTCGGCGGCGACGAGTCCTGTCAGCCGCCCGAGGGAGGTCAGCTGATCGGCGCGCGAGCTGCTGAGGAGCTGGATCCCTCGGCCCTTGAGCCACAACGCGACGACCACGAGAGCCGAGCCCCAGGCCAGTACGCCGGCAGCATCACGCCACCACCTGGGCGTCGCGCGCACCCGCACCCGCCCACGGGAGGTGAAGGTCGTCGCGGTCATCGGCAGGTCCTTCATGGGCGGGAAGATGTGACCCACCACGATGCCTGCGGATTCTGGGGATTGTCTGGGAGTCTCAGCTAATCGGCGGCTGGGAGCACCAGCTCGAAGGTCGCGCCCGTCGGCGAGGGCGCCAGCCGGAGCTGTCCTCCGTGGCGGTTCGCGACGTCGTGCGTGAGCGCAAGCCCCAGTCCGTAGTGGGCGCGTCCGGACCGCTGCCCTCCCGAGTGAAACCGTCGCAGCACGCTGCCCGCGTGCTCCGCCGGCACACCAGGTCCGCTGTCGCTGACGGCGATCACCACGCGCCTGCCCTGCCGGCTGACGCTGATGACCACGTGGCCGCCGTCCGGCGAGTGGTCGATCGCGTTGTCGATGAGCGACAGCAGAGCCCGCCGCAGCGCACGCGGCGATCCGAGCACCACCGCCGGCCCGGCGGCTTGGCTGCGCAGCGTGACGCCTGCGGCCGTCGCGTGGGCCGCAGCTGTCGCGACGACCGCCGCGACGAGTGGCTCGAGGTCGACCAGCTCGTGCCGGTCGTCGCTGCGCGGGTCGGCCGCCAGCAGCAGGTCCTCCACGACGCCACTGAGACCACGGACGTCACCGACGACGCCACGCGCGTCCTGCCGCACCTGCTCGGGCAGGTCGCTGCCGTCGACCGCCTGCTGCAGGACCTGGGCGCGGGTGCTGAGCAGCGTCAGCGGCGTCCTGAGCTCGTGGCTGGCGTCGGCCACAAAGCTGCGCTGCAGGGCCAGGGCCTGCGCCATGGGGCGGACCGCGCGCCTCCCCACGAGCACTCCCAGCAGCCCCGCGAGCAGCAACCCGAGCACCGTCGCACCGCCCATCGCCTTGAGCAGTCGGGTCCGCTGCTCGTGCTGCGACGTGAGGTCCAGCACCACCTGCACGACCCGGCCACCCCGGGCTCTCGTCGCGACACGGAACTGCTCCAAGGAGTCCCCTGCGACGTCCGAGATCCGGGTGCCGCTCGCCGGATGCCGTCGCAGCGCCGCGAGCGGTGCGCTGAGCCCTGCGGGGAGTCCGGGCGACGTGCTCACCTGCTGGGCATCCGTGATCACCAGCCACGATCCGGGAGGGGGATCCCCGACGTCGTCGACGGTGGTGACGCTCGAGCGGAGCATCGCGTCGGTGGCGCTCTGCTGGCCGCGCACCACGACGACGGTGACGAGGACGACGAGCAGCAGCATCGCTGCGAAGACCAGGCCAGCGGTCTGGGCGGCGACGGTGCGGGCAGCCCGTCGCACGAGCACCTCATCACCGAGCAGGCTCGTCCGGGAGCTCACGAGCTTCCCAGGCGATAGCCGAGCCCGCGCACGGTGCTGATGACTCCGCGCCCGAGCTTGCGACGGCAGTAGTGGACATAGGTGTCGACCACGTTGTCTGACTCGGCCTCGTCGAAGACCCGCGCCAGCAGGTCTCGTCGGCTGAACACCTGGCTGGGCCGGGAGGCGAGCACGGCGAGCAGCGCCGCCTCTCGCTCGGAGAGCTCGACCGTGTCGCCGTCCGCGCGCCGGACGATGCGCTGCTGTGGATCGAGCAGCCCGCCCGGCAGCGCCAGGAACTCGGCGTCGTCACGGTGCCGACGCACCAGTGCCCGCAGCCTGGCGAGGAGCTCCGGCACCTCGAAGGGCTTGGTGAGGTAGTCCTCCGCACCCGCGTCGAGACCCTCGACGCGGTCCTCTGTCGACCCGCGCGCGGACAGCACGAGCACGGGCGTGGCGACGCTCTGCCGGCGCAGCTTCGCGATCAGGTCCAGGCCCTCGACGGCCGGCAGACCGCGGTCCACGACCAGCACGTCGAAGCTCCGCGTCAGCGCCAGGTGCAGACCAAGCTGTCCGTCGGGCGCGTGGGTCACTGCATACCCCTCGCCGGACAGGACGCGACCGAGCAGCGCGGCAAGGCCATGGTCGTCCTCGACGAGGAGCAGGGCAGGACCGGTCGTCACCCGTCCAGTGTCCCCGGCCAGCCGGGGCTCGGGTGCAGCTCGCCCTGCGCGTCGATGGCGAGCCCTGCACAGCCGACGCCTGTGGCGACCACGTCGAGCCACCTGGGACCGGCGACGAAGGCGGCCGTCGCCAGCACGTCAGCGACCTCGAGCTCCGGCCCGGTGACCGTCACCGACAGCCAGTACGGGCTGGCCGGCTGCCCGGTCCGGGGGTCATACAGGTGCGCGCCACGCGCCGCAGTGCCGCTCGTCGCGACCCCGCCCGTGGTGAGGCTTGCCGTGGCGGCGACCCGTCGGTCGTCCCGGGGGTCCTGGATGCCGACGACGAACGGCCTGCCACTGCTGGAGAGAACGGCCACGTCACCGCCGGCGTTCAAGCACCAGTCGAGGTCAGGCACCTCGGCCAGGTGATGCAGTGCCCGCTGGGCAGCCCAGCCCTTGACCAGACCGGAGGGGTCCCAGGAGCCCTCCGGAGTCGTCGCGTCGAACAGGCCCTGGGTCTGGCGGCGGAGCAGGTCGCACCGATGCGCCACGTCGCGCACGACCGGGTGGCAGTCGTGCAGGGTGAGCTCGCCGGAGGCGATCCGGCTGACCTCACTGTCGGGGCGGTACGTCGAGAACAGCGCGTCGACCTCGCGGAGCTCGTCGAACACGGCAGCCACTGCCCCAGCTGCCTGGACGGTCGATGCAGAGGCGCCGCGGGCCAGGACGCTCACGGGCAGCCCCATGATCTGCTCGACCCAGCTGCGTCGCAGATCCCGGTCGCTCACGCGATCAGTATGCGGACGCGGCGGTCAGGCGCCGGCGCTGGAGCGGAAGCTCGCCTCGTTGTCCATCAGGGTGCGGGCGACACTCGCCGCGTGCCACCTGCTGCCTTGGGGAGTACGCCGGCCGTCTCCGTTGAGCGCAGCGGCGATCGTGGTCGGCGACGCACCCGCGCGCCGAAGCGCCACGATGCGGCCGACGTTCTCGTAGTCGGAATGGCTCGGTTGTGCGTGGCGGGCACTTCGACCCCGGCCGACCGGCGAGGGGTGCGGCAGCAGCATCGCGAGGTGCTCGATCGGCAGGGCGCGGCTCCAGTGGAAGCCCTGCATGTAGGTGCACCCCAGCCGGCGCAGGATCTCGGCCTGCTCCGCGGTCTCGACCCCTTCGGCGACGACATGGACGCCCAGGCTGGCGGCCAGGTTGATGATGCTGGCGACGATGGCGAGGTCCTGCCTGCGCGTCTCCATGCCGGCGACGAAGCTCCGGTCGATCTTGATCAGGTCGACCGGGAACCGGCGCACGTAGTCAAGGGAGGAGTACCCCGTGCCGAAGTCGTCGAGCGCCACCCGCACGCCCAGCGCCTTGAGGGCCTGCAGCTGCCTCGACGTGGCCTCCGGGTTCGCGATGACCGAGGTCTCGGTCACCTCGAGCACGAGGCGGTCGGCAGGAAGCCCCGACCGATAGAGCGCCGCGCTCACCGTCTGCACGATGGCGGGGTCGGCGAGCTGACGCATCGACAGGTTGACCGCCACGTGCAGGGCCGCCACCGCCTCGTCCCGATGATGCGCGATGTCGGTGCAGGCGCGGTCGAGGATCCAGGCGCCGAGCGCCGGCATCAGGCCGTTGGCCTCCGCGAGCGGGACGAGATAGGACGGGGACACGTCGCCGTGCTCGGGGTGGTGCCAACGGAGGAGGGCTTCCACCCCGACGAAGCGCCCGTCACTGTGGACGACGGGCTGGTAGTGGACCGCCAGGCCGCCGTCCTTGATGGCGGCTCGCAGGTCGGTCAGCAGCTGCAGTCGGCCGGCGGTCGAGCCGCGCATCGTCCGGTCGTGCAGCTCGACCCCGCCGCGGCCACTCGACTTGGCGTGCGTGAGGGCACGCCCCGCCGACTGGATCAGCTCGCTCGCGGCCACCTCGTCCGTGGTCGCGACCCCGATGCTGACACTGACCGGGATCGGCCCTTCCCTCGACTCGAGCGGTTCTTCGAAGGAGCGCTGGATGTCCTCCGCGACCCGGCAGGCCGCCTCGGCGTTCGCACCAGGGCACAGCACGACGAACTCGTCGTCGCCGAAGCGACCCACGGTGTCGCCCGGCCGGCAGGTTGTCCGGAGCCGCTGGGCGACGGCGATGAGCAGGGCATCTCCGGCGGCGTGCCCGCGGTTGTCGTTGACGAGCCGGAACGAGTCGAGGTCGACGAAGAGCACCGCTGCCGGGCCGGCTGGCAGCGCGTCGAGCAGCCCCATGAACTGGCTTCGGGTGGCCAGACCTGTCAGGGCGTCGCCCCCGGTCAGGTCCACCCGGCTCGCGAGCCAGACGACCAGCTGCGGCGAGTGCCCGACGAGGGAGGCGGAGACGCGCACCCGGACGGTCCCGCCGTTCTTGGCGACGACCTGCGACTCACCGCTCCAGGGCTGGCCGGCAGCGGTGTGCAAGAACTGCGCAACGTCCGACTGCAGCACTCCCCAGTCCGTGATGTCCCAAGCCTGACGGCCGAGTACCTCCTCCGCCGACCAGCCGAACATCGCGACCGAGCTGTCGCTCCAGACCAGGACGGTGCCGGTCAGGTCGGCGACCGTGACGGAGACGCCCAGCGCGTCGAGCCCGCTGAGCATGTCGAAGGCGGAGAGGTCGACGGCGTCGGGTGAGCCGGGTGAGGCGTCGGGTGAGCCAGCGTGTGCGTGCAGGGACATGACACTCCTTCCGGGGACCAACACCTCCCCTGCCGACTATCGGCGCCGGTCCCCCCTGTCCGGTTAGGCGAAATCTCCCCTTTTCGGGGTGGTGACGGTCTTGTCACGCAGGAGTCTCAGCAGCTCCTGCTGGGTGCGGATCCCGAGCTTGCGGTAGACCGAGGTGAGGTGGTTGCGCACCGTGCTCTGGCTGAGGAACATCCGCTCGGCGATCATCCCGACCCGCTCACCCGCCAGCAGGCCGGTGACGATCTCGAGCTCCCTGGTCGACAGGGTCGCCATCGCAGGGATGGTCGCCGCGGTGGGGGTCTCGGTGAGCCCGGCGAGCAGCCCGCTGGCGGCCACCTCGCGGGCGATCCGTCGGAGGTGGCCTTCCAGCTCCCAGGCGCGATCGGCGACGCTGGGGGTGAGCCGGTCCGCCGGCGCGAACGAGAACGCCAGCCCGGGCACACCGCCGGCCAGCGCCGTCACGAGGACCCGGCACAGCCGGGGCTCGCCGTCGGCCTGGCGCATCCGAAGCCGCGTGGTGATGGCACCGCCGTGAGCATGCAGCGCGTGCCCGATCGCCACCAGCAGACTGGGCCAGTCCTCGGGTTGTACGAGCTCGGACAGCGGCCTTCCCACGACGGTGACTGCGGGGTGGCCCAGCAGCCGCTCGACGTCGCCGCTGATCCTGTCGACGTTCCAGTCACCGTCGACCGTGCCGAGCACGACGACGTCCGGGGTCGTGGTCCTCCCCAGCCCATCTGGGGTTCGCTTCGCGACCGGGAGCAGCACACCGACCGCCAGGCGTCGGGGTACGTCGTCCGCGCAGGCGGTCAGACCCGCGTCCGCTTGCAGCTCCGACCCGTCGACGCGACGGTAGGTCACGTCGTGGACGCAGTAGCTGTCGAGCTGCGCCGTGGCGAGCAGGTTCAGCCGGGAGCGTGCCGAGGTCTGGTCCGCGAGGAAGTCGGTCACGTGCCGCTGCACGATCTGCTCCCGCCGACCCCCGAGCAGGCTCGCCACCGCGTCACTGACCTCGACGACCCGATGGTTGCCGAGGTCAAGCAACCACACGGGCAGCGCGCTGGCCCGGACGAGTGCCGGCAGGTGGTCCTGCGCGTCGCCAGCAGCGCCGGCGTCGTCTCTGCACGGTTCTTCAGTCATGGTCCCGCTCCTCTCGAAGCGTCTGTGTGTCCGAGAGTGCGCTGTCCCGGGCGGCTGGCGCACCACGTGTTCACGTAGTCCTGGTTGTCCACGTCACAACGGACTAGCGTCCTTGTTGCATGCCTTTACTCCTCCGTCTCTGGTGGTGGGGGGTTGACCCAGCGACCGGGTCGGGAGACCGACCTCACCTTCGCCCTGCCGGGTGAGCTCCTGGGCCGGGTGGAGGCGGCGGGGAGCCCGATCCGCGATGACATCCTGGGGTCGTGGCGGCGCAGCTCGCTCGCGGGGCTCACGCCGGACGCCTTCGACGTGCCGCTGGGCGAGGTCGATGACCGGAGCCGCCTGGCGTGGGCGGCCGGGGAGGTGCTGGATCGGGTGGGCGCCGACCTCGCGGGGTCGGCGATCGCGCTGGTGCTCACCGATGCTGACGGACTCGTCGTGGCACGACGCGCCGAGGACCGGCGCACGCGCTCCCTGCTCGACGAGATCCGGCTCGCCCCCGGGTTCCAATACGCCGAGGAAGCGGTCGGCACCAACGCCATCGGCACCGCTCTGCTCGACGCGACACCGACGGTGGTCCAGGCAGACGAGCACTTCGCAAACGCCCTGACGATGATGGCGTGCGCGGCGGTGCCGATCAGCGACCCGTCCACCGGCAGGGTCCTCGGGGTGGTCGACCTGTCGTCGGCGGCGAGCGACGGAAACCCGCTCATGCTGGCGCTGGCAAAGCAGGCTGCCCACGAGATCGAGCAGCGGCTCCTCGACGGGTCCTCGACCGCCGAGCGGCTTCTGCAGGAGTGCTTCCTGCGGGCCAGGAGGACCAGCCGAGGACCGCTGGTCGCGGTGAGCCCCCGGACCTTGCTGGTCAACGCCGCCGCGAGCACCCTCATCGAGACAGGTGAACGCGAGCGGTTGTGGGCGGCCGTCGTGCCGGTGCTGCACCGTCCGGGTGCCACCACGGCCTTCGTGACCCGCGCCGGCCAGACCCTGACTCTTCGGTGCGAGCCGGTCCTCGACGGTGCGCAGCTCGTGGGGGCGCTGCTGCGCTGGGCAGCACGGGAGCGGCCCCGCGCGCTGTCGCGGCCGGGCACGGTCGGGTGGGGGACGGTCACCGAGGCAGAGCTGGCTGTCGCGATGCAGGTCAGCAACGGCCTGAGCAACCGGGAGGCGGCAGCCCACCTCTACCTCTCGCCCCATACCGTCGACTTCCACCTTCGACAGCTGTTCCGCAAGCTGGAGGTCTCGTCGCGGGTCGAGCTCACGAGGCTCGTCCTCGCGCACCTGGGCATGGCCCCGGGCTGAGGGGCGCTGGTCGACCCAGGTGATAGCCCTGGGCATAGTCGACACCTCGCTCGCGCAGCAGCTCGACGGTCGCCTCGTCCTCGACGCCCTCTGCGACGGTCAGCTGCCCGAATCCCTTGGCCAGACTGACGATCGCGTCCACCACATGCCGGTTGGCCGCGTTGTCCGGCAGGTCGCGGACGAACTCGATGTCGATCTTCAGGTGCGTGAAGGGCAGCAGCTTCAGATAGGTGAAGCTCGCAAACCCCGTCCCGAAGTCGTCGAGCGCCAGCCCGCACCCGAGGGCGGTCACCGCTTCCGCAAACGCCTTGCCTGCCTCGAGGTCCTGCATGAGCGCGGTCTCGGTGATCTCGAAGACGAGGTACGACGGATCGGCACCGGTCGCCTGCAGCTGCTGCTCGATGAGCGGCACCAGATCCACGTTCGCGATGCTCCAGGCCGACACGTTGGCCTCGACGCGATGGCCGGCAGCGGCTCGCTCGATGGCTGACGTGATGACCCAGCGGTCGACGTCGGCGATCAGGCCATAGCGCTCGGCGACCGGCAGGAACGCCCCCGGCGCGATGACATCGCCGCGCGGGGTGATGAGCCGGAGCAGCAGCTCTTCGCTCGGGACCCCACCCCTGAGCGGCACGATGGGTTGGGCATACAGCTCCAGACGGCCCTCGTCGAGGGCATCGCGCAGCCGGCCGAGCCAGTGCAGCGCGTCGAGCTCGCGCTGCGCGGCCTGCCGGCGCTCGTTGTCCTCCGCGGCGTCACGGAAGGCCACGACGACGCCCTCGATCTCGCCGGTGGGGCCGCGCAGCGGTGAAGCGGAGTAGGCGACAGGGATCAGGGTGCCGTCGCGGCGTACGAACGCGTCGTCGTTGATCCGCACGGTGCGACCGTCGGTGCGCACCCTCAGCAGGGGGCAGTCCGCTTCCGGGAACGGCCGACCGTCCGGCCGCAGGTGGTGCAAGGCGTCGTGAGCATGCTGGCCGCGCAGCTCCTCGGCGTCCCAGCCGAGGAGCACCGAGGCGGAGCGGTTGACGAAGGTGATCCGGCCGTCCCCGTCGAGCGCATAGACCCCCTCGGCCATCGTGTCCATGACGACCGACCGAAACCGCTCGGCCTGCTTGGCCTCGGTGATGTCGACGCCGATGATGCCGATGCCCGCGAAGCCACCCCTGACGTGCACGGGGAAGTACTTGGCAAACCACAGCGACCCGTTCACCGCTTCGACGGCCGTGACCTCCTCGCCGCACTCGACCACCTGTCGATAGCGCGGCTCGAAGACCGGCCAGAGGTCAGGGAGCAGCTCCTCGACGGTCTTCCCGAGGTCGTCGGGGAGGGTCAGCCCGTTCAGCTCTGCCAAGGTGTCGTTGACCCGAATCAGCCGAAACTCGGGGTCGATGAAGCCGACCGCGACGGGCGCGCACGCGATGAGCGCCTCAGCGAGCTCGGCGCGGGCCTGCAGGGACCGCAGCAACGGGATCGGGCTCCTCTCGAGGGCGGCCAAGGGTGCAGTCGCAACCGGCGGTTGCGTCAAGGGCGGGCGGCCTGGTGGAGCCGCGAGACCATCTGCCGCGAGACCCCGATCAGCTGCGCGATCTCGGTGTGGGTCATCCCGTCCTGCTCCACCAGGGCGGTGACGACCTGAGAGCGGTACGACGTGAGGGCCGCCTCGAACGCGGCAAACGCGGTCGTGGGTGACCGGCGGACGTCGCGTCCGCCGGACTGGGCGAGCCGCTGGACCACCTCGCGCAATTGCGCGCCCTGCTGGTGGTGGTCCTTTGCTTCGTCCAGCATGGCCACGACCGCGTCGAGCGCGGCGTGCAGCCGAGCTGCCTCGACGGACACCTGGTCGACCGCCTCCGCATACCAGTCCTTCATCGCTGCGGCCCCGGCTGCGGGCACCGTGCCAGGGTCCGTCCGTCAGGGCGCTCCACCGTGTGGTCATCCCAGGGCTGCTCGCACCTCGGGCAGAGGTCTCGCGCGGGATCGGGCGGCAGCACGTAGGGCGCGTTCGGGTCGCCGATGCTGGCTGGCCCGAAGACCGACAGCAGGAAGCGCTCGAACCGTGTATGTTCTTCGTTCACGATTCGATCGTACACTAACTGATTGGGTGTGTATGGTTCGTGCATGCCTGCAAGATCACGCAAGCCTCGACCCGACCTCGGTGAGGATCCGCTGCAGCTCGACCGGCAGGTGTGCTTCGCCCTTGCCGTCGCCTCGCGGACGGTCATCTCGATCTATCGCCCGCTGCTGGAGCCGATGGGACTGACCCACCCGCAGTATCTCGTGATGCTCGCGCTCTGGGAGCGGTCACCTCGGTCGGTCAAGGACATCTCCTCGGCGCTGATGCTCGACTCGGCCACGCTCTCGCCGCTGCTGAAGCGGCTGGAGTCGGGAGGTCTGCTCACCCGGGACCGCAACCCGGACGACGAGCGGCAGCTCACGGTGCGGCTGACGTCGGACGGCCGCGCCCTGCGCAGGCGTGCGCTGACGATCCCCTATGCGGTGCTGGAGGCGCTCGACCTGGGCCTCGAGCCACTGCTCGAGCTGCATGCCCAGCTGACGACCGTGATCGCTGCCGCCACCCGCGCGCTGGGAGCCGAGCCGAGCTGACTCACCGCTGCTTTGCCAGCAGCAGCGGCAGCGCCTCGCTCGCGGGCAGTGGGCGGGCGAACAGATATCCCTGCGCCAGTCCGCAGCCGCGCTCGAGGAGCACGTCGCGCTGCTCCTCGGTCTCGACGCCCTCGGCCACGACTCCCAGCCCGAGGTTCTTGGCGAGGCTGATGACGGCGGCGACGACTGTCGTCGCCTCGGGCTTGTGCGCGAGGTCGGCGATGAAGCTGCGGTCGATCTTCAACCGATGCACGGGAAGACGCGTGAGATACGACAGCGACGAGAAGCCGGTCCCGAAGTCGTCGATGCTCAGTCGCGCACCACTCGCAGCGAGCTGGGCGATGGCTGCGGACGCCGCGCGGGTCTCGTCCATCAGGGCCGACTCGGTGAACTCGAGGTCGAGCACCCACGGGCTGATCGCCTCGCTCGCGGACTTGATGGTGTTCTGCAGCTCGTCGACGTGCAGCTGTTGCGCGGCCAGGTTGACCGACATCGTCATCCCGCTCGTCGAGGCGACGGTCGACCAGTGCCGGGCAGTGCTGACGGCCGTCCGCAGCACCCAGTCTCCCAACGGCACGATCAGCCCGGTCTCCTCCGCCAGGGCCAGGAAGTCCTCCGGGGTGAGCAGCCCTCGTGTCGGGTGCTGCCACCGCACGAGCGCCTCGAAGCCGACGAACCGGTTCCCAGCCCTCATGTCGACCACCGGTTGGTAGAAGACGCGAAACTCGTCATGGCTGATGCCGTGCCGGATCTGCTCCTCGATGTCGAGGCGGTCGAAAGCACGCTGGCGCATCTGCGGGCCGAACAGCGTGTATCCGCCACCGCCACGGTGCTTCGCGCGATACATCGCGATGTCGGCGTCGCGCAGCACCTCGGTGGCGGTCTCGCCCGGGCTGGGGATGACGACGCCGGCGCTGGCCCCCGGCGTGATGCGCCGGCCTTCCAGCACGATCGGCTCGGCGACGACCTCGAGGATCTTCGTCACCAGGGCCTCGACATCCGCTTCCGCGTCGGGACAGAGCACGACGAACTCGTCGCCGCCGAAGCGCGCGACCAGGTCGAACGGCGACACCGCGCCCCGCAGCCGGCGCGCCATGTCGACGAGCAGCTCGTCGCCGATCTCGTGCCCGAGTGAGTCGTTGACGACCTTGAGGCGGTCGAGGTCGAGGAAGACGACGACCGGACGAGGACCGCCCTCCTCGGAGTAGCTGTGCAAGGCGGCGTCGAGCTTCTCCAGCAGCAGCAACCGGTTGGGCAGTCCCGTGAGGGCGTCGTGCCTGGCCTGGTGGTCGAGCCGGGACATGAGCTCGTGCTGGTCGACGGTGATGCCGACCAGGTGGCTCGCCCGGGCCACCAGTGCCTTGGTCGCGTCGTCGGGAAGCCCCGCCTGCGCGCGATACAGCGCGAAGGACCCCAGCACCCGGCCGGAGGCGGGTGAGGCGATCGGAAACGACCAGCAGGTCCGCACGTCCAGGGTCGCAGCCAGCGCCGCCATCGGCGCCCACCTCACATCCGTGTGGAAGTCCTCCACCAGCACGGGGGTCTGGGTCCGGACGGCGACGGCGCAGGGCGAAAACTCCGCCGCCACCGAGATGCCGTCGATCGCCTCGTGATAGGCCGCCGGCATGCTCGGCGATGCCACGTCACGCAGCACCGGGCCATGGCGGGTCTGCTCGCTCAGCAGGACCGTGCAGCGGATGTCCCCCATGCTGCTCTCGAACCAGTGACACAGCGCCTCGAGGACGACCGCGACAGTCGCACCGCCGGCGATCAGCTCCAGGACGCGGGCATGGCCGCTGGCCTGCCGCTCCTCCCGTACCCGCTCCTCGATGTTGCGGGCGACGATGACGATGCCCTCGAGCGCCGGGTCGTCGAGCAAGTTGCTCGGCACTGCTTCAAAGGGGACCGCCCGGCCCTCAGCCGTCAGCAGTCTCAGGCGCACCTCCCGGCCCGGCCCGGGCCGACGGCTCACCTCCTGGAGCACGCCGCTGATCCGGTCGCGGTCGTCGGGATGGATCAGCTCGCGCACGTCGTGTCCGAGGGCACTGCCTTCCGGATAGCCGAGCAGCCGCCCCGCCGAAGGACTCGCATAGCGCAGCACCCCCTCGGCGTCGAGCACGACCAGCACGTCGGCCATGTGCAGCAGCAGCGCCCGCTGACGCTCCTGGCTGTCGGCCAGCTTCTGTCGTGCCGTGGCGACCTCGGCGTTGACGACTCTCCGTCCCCGCATGTCGGTCTGGATGAGCACCCGTCCCAGCGCTTCCCCCGTCTGCTCCTCGCGGAGCTCGAAGGTGGTGAGGACGACCGGGATGGGACCGTCGGATCCCTGCAGCTCTGATTCTCCGGTCCACATGGCATCGCCCGCAGCCATCAGGGCCTCGACGTCGGCGGCCGCAAAGAAGTCATTCAGTGCGTATCCGCTCAGGTCCGCGTCCTCGGCGACGCCGAGCATCTGCCGACCCGCGGAGTTCATGTAGTCGACGCGGCCGGACTCAGCGCCCAGGATGGCGATGAAGTCGACGCTCGCACCGACGAGGGCGGTGTAGCGGCGCAGCATTAGGTCGTCCGGATCAGCCATGCGCCCCCGCATCCTCAGGCAAGTGATCTGCCGCCAGTCTGCTCCGCAGCGCCCTCCCGCGCGGGAAAATCGCTCAGCTGTAGTGCTCGAGCACCTGCCCGACGGGCAGCCCCAGTGCCTCCGCGATGAGGTTCCAGGGCACGTCGTCGGCGCGGGCGACCTCGATGATCTCCCGCGTGCGCGCGGGCGTCACCGCTCCGCTGCGCTGCTCACGCCACAGCTGCGCGAGGGCGTGCGAGCCCGGCTCACCGCAGGAGCAGTCGGAGTGGAAGCGATCAGGCACCCGATCCTGTTCGCCGCGGTTTCAGCATTCCCTGCCTCGCGTGACTGTGGCGTTAAGGACAGCCCCGCCGCGGAGACATCACTGGTGTGCCCCTGCGCAGGAGGAGACCGCCATGACGGACACGACGTGTCGGCACTGCGGTCGGCCCGGACAGATCGAGCTGCAGCTGACGATCAAGGAGGGCCCGGCGATGACGATGCTGTCGTGCGGAGGCTGCGAGCACCGCACGTGGCTGGTCGACGGCGAGGAGGTCTCGAAGGCTCGAGCCCTGGCAGTTGTCGCCGGTCGCGACGACTTTGCCCTCGTGCACAAGCCGCGCGGCAGTTAGCGGGGTTTCGGGACGCTGACCTCCTCGTTGCCGGACCGGCGGAGGTGCTTGAGGCGATACATGTCGAGGTCGGCGCGTTCGATGAGGTCCTGCCACGGATCGTGGCCGGTGGCCAGCACGTGGCCGATGGTCGCGCCGACCTGCAGCGTGATGTCGTCGTCGATCGAGATGCTCTCGCTGAGCGCACGATCGACGCGGTGGATGGCGGCCGTCAGAGCTTCTTCGCCCTGCAGGTTTTCGCACACGACGACGAACTCGTCGCCCCCGAGACGTGCCGCCATGTCACTGCCGCGGATGGCCGCGCGCAGCCGGTCGGCGGTCACCTTGAGCACCGCGTCCCCGATCAGGTGCCCATAGCTGTCGTTGACCGCCTTGAAGTGGTCGAGGTCGATGAACAGCACGCCGATCATGGTCGAGGACTCCGCCGCGCGCACCGCGGCAGCTTCGAGACGGTCACTGACCATCCGGCGGTTCGGCAGGCCGGTGAGCTCGTCGTGCCGGGCCTCGTGGCTCAGCATGGCTTCGCGCTGGGCGTGCTGGCGCGCGGCCTCGTGTCGTCGCTCTCGATGGTCGGCTTCGCTGATCGACCAGGCGGTGAGACTCGCTGCGCTGGCGGCGAGCACGAACCCGCCGTGGATGAACGCCCACTTCCAGGGGTGCGCCCAGGCATCGGGGTGGTTGTAGACGGCGTGCGGCGCGAGGACCCCGGTGACCCCGTGCTCGATGACGGTGAGGCCGATGGCGACCAGGAAGGGCTTCCAGTCCTGATAGAGGCTGAGCAGGGCGACCACGACGAAGAAGTGGAAGTGCGCCTCGATGAGGCCGCCCGAGACGTGCACGAGCACCACCGAGCAGCTGATGAGCCCCGTCGCCACGATGACCGAGCGCACACCCCGCCCGGGCCGCTTCCAGAAGGCCAGGGTGCCGAGCGCCAGCGGGATGCTCGCGTCGAGGAAGGCGTGCAGGAGCGTCGTGCCGCGGTCGAGGGAGTAGGCGAGCAGGACCGGCACGTGCCACAGCAGGATGAGCGACAGGGCGTTGTGCCGCCGCTTCCAGTTCTGGTCCGGCAGCAGGCCGCCGCGTGGGATGGCCTCCACGGCGCGATCCAGGCGCTCCCGCAGCCGTTGCGAGAGGCCGTCCAGAGCCAACTGCATGGTCAGCCCTCCCGTCGCGCAGCCGGGTCGTGGGCTACTCATAATTGGTCAAAAGTTCATCGGCCAGAACAGCCGTGCGCTTGAACACCCACAAAATACCGTCGCAGGCTAGGAGATGCGTTGCAGCTTGGCCGACAGGTGGGCCTGCAGCGGCTGACCGACGGCAGCCATGTCGATCGCATAGGCGAGATCGCCGTCGACCAGCCCGTAGAGCCGCTTCAGCGCGGTGACCTCCTTGGCGGTCTGGGTCCGGGCCAGCACGTCGGTGACCAGTTCGATCTTGTTGAACACGACCTCACCGACCGAGATCTCGACGATCCCCGTCGGGTGGCTGATCAGCACCTCGACGTCACGTGGGCTTGCCCCCGCCCGCCAGAAGCCCGTCTCTGTCCCCGCCGGCCGCACCCGGTGAGCGTCGTCGTCGATGAGCCAGGACGTGGAGCGGTAGGCCAGGAAGGGCCGGCCGTCGTGGGAGAACGAGATCTCCTGCTCATAGCGGGACTCCGTGATGCCCGGATAGCCCATCACGCCCAGCCCGTGCCACTCACCGACGAGGAAGCCCAGGTATTCGAGCGAGGGATGGAGCTCAGTCACCCCGCGAGCGTAGAGGGCTGCGCTCAGTGCTTGGTCGCCGCGGGGACGATCGCCTCGGCGGAGACGTCGCGAGTCACCAGCGCCTGCGCGCCGATCACTGCGTCTCTGCCGACGGTCACGCCCCGCAGCACGGTTGCCCGCGTCGCCACCCAGACGCCCGCCTCGACGGTGATCGGCGCGTTGTCGTACCGGAAGTCCGACGCCCGCCAGTCGTGACTCCCCGTGCACAGGTAGGCACCCTGGGACAGGCACACGTCGTCGCCGAGCGTGACGGGCTCGAGGTTGAGCAGCCAGACGTCCTCGCCGATCCACACGTCGTTGCCGACGGTCAGCTTCCAAGGCCACAGCACTCGCACGCGGTGCCGGATGAAGACGCCCTCTCCCACGGTGGCGCCGAACGCCCGCAGCAAGGCTGGGCGCAACCTGGCGGGACACCACCAGGCCATGAAGATCATGTTCATCACGGCAAACCAGACGGCTTGTACGACGAGGGGGCGCCCCTTGTCGTAGCCCGCGCCGGTGAAGGTCGCGAGCCGCCTAGTTGGTGTGTCACTCACAGCAGTCACTCTGCCGCAACGCGTACATGTTTGGCAGAACGTGAATGTCCTCACATAACCGGGGAAGTACAGACACCACCGTACAAAACGTCCTAGCGTTTGCCGCTCGGAAAGTTCCGGAAGTCGGGCCAGAGAGCAGGACCCAGCATGGCTGACTTGAGCGGACAGCGCATCGCCGTTGTCGGGATCAACTACGCACCCGAGCATGCCGGAGTCGCGCCCTACACCACCAACGCCTGCGAACACTTCGCCCGCGAGGGCGCCGAGGTCGAGGTCCTGACGGGCGTGCCGCACTACCCGCACTGGACCGTCCCCGGCGAGTACAAGTGGAAGCTGCGGACGCCCGAGAGCCACGCGGGGGTTTCCGTGCAGCGGCTGCGTCACTTCGTGCCGCGCTCTCAGAACGCGCTGAGTCGCGCCGCCTATGAGGCCAGCTTTGCCGCGAACGTCCGGGTCCAGCGCCTGCCTTGGCAGCCGACGGTCGTGATGGCCGTCGTGCCCAGCCTGCTGGCCGCGTTCAGTGCCGCCCGGCTGGCGGCGCGGCACGACGCCCGGCTGGTGATCTGGGTCCAGGACCTGATGGGCCAGGCCTGCGCGCAGAGCGGCATGGCCGGAGGCAGTCAGGTCAGCGGTCTCACCGGCGCCCTGGAGCGGTCGGTGCTGCGACGCGCAGATCGGGTCATCGTGATCAACGAGGCCTTCCGCTCGCACCTCGTCGGGCGGGGTCTGTCCCCGGACAAGGTCAGCGTCGTCAGGAACTGGTCGCACGTCGACCCACCGCGAGGTGATCGACGAAGCACCCGCCGGCGGTTGGGCTGGCGAGACGACCAGGTGATCGCGTTGCACAGCGGCAACATGGGTCTCAAGCAGGGGCTCGAAAACGTCGTCGAGGCCGCCCGTGAGGCCTCCAGCCAGCAGCCGCACGTGCGTTTTGTGCTGATGGGCGACGGCAGCCAGCGCGCCGAGCTGGAGACGCTCGGCAAGGACGTCGCCGGGCTCGAGTTCCTGCCGCCCGCGCCGAACGACGAGTTCGCCGACGTGCTTGCCGCTGCGGACGTGCTGCTGGTCAACGAGCGCGCCAGCGCCGTCGACATGAGCCTGCCGAGCAAGCTGACCAGCTATCTGCGCACCGGCGCTCCCGTGCTGGCTGCGGTGCCCTCCGGCGGCGGCACCGCCACCGAGGTTGCCCGGTCCGGTGCCGGCCTCGTGGTCACCCCCGAGGAGCCACAAGCGCTGCTGGACGGCGTCGTGGGGATCAGTCAGCACCCTGAGGTTTTGGAGCGGTTCCGTGCCTCCGCCCGTGACTACGTCGCTCGACACCTCTCGGCAGAAGGCGCGCTCGGCCAGCTGACCGAGGCACTCACCACAGACGGCTTCGACCCCTACCCGCAGGACGCCGCGACACCTGGCCGTCAGCGAGTGCAACAAACCGATCGGGAGACTGTGGCCTAGTTGATCCATATTTGTAACACGACGCTGGAAGCATCACCGGGGACCCTGCCGGTCGAGCTGCGGGAGGTGCAGTGAGCAACGCAACGATGTACGTCGCCGGACACCGCGGCCTGGTGGGCAGCGCGGTCTGGCGCGCCGCGGAGGAACGTGGCGTGCCACTGGTCGGACGCACCCACGCCGAGCTCGACCTGCGGCAGCGCGAGCCGGTGGCGAGCTTCCTGCGCGAAACCCGGCCGGACAGCATCGTCATGGCGGCGGCCCGCGTCGGAGGGATCCTGGCGAACTCGACCTATCCCGCGGAGTTCCTCTCGGACAACCTCCAGGTCCAGCTCAACGTCCTCGACGCGGCCGTCGAGGTGGGCACGCCGAAGGTGCTGTTCCTCGGCTCGAGCTGCATCTATCCGAAGTTCGCGCCCCAGCCGATCGCCGAGAACAGCCTGCTGATGGGCCCGCTGGAGCCGACGAACGACGCCTACGCCATCGCCAAGATCGCCGGCGTCCTGCAGGTGCAGGCCATCCGCCGGCAGTACGGCCTGCCCTACATCAGCGCCATGCCCACCAACCTCTACGGCCCGGGCGACAACTTCGACCTGCAGAGCTCGCACGTCCTGCCGGCCATGATCCGCAAGATGCACGAGGCAAAGGTCCAGGAGGAGCGGCACGTCGCGATGTGGGGCACCGGCTCTCCGAAGCGGGAGTTTCTCCACGTCGACGACCTTGCGCAGGCCTGCCTGTTCCTGCTCGAGCACTACGACGAGCCGGAGCCGATCAATGTCGGCACGGGTGAGGACCTCTCGATCCTCGATCTCGCGAATCTCGTCAAGGAGATCGTCGGCTTCGAGGGATCGCTGGTCTGGGACGCCTCCAAGCCTGACGGCACGCCACGCAAGCAGCTGGACACCCGTCGCATCAACCAGCTCGGCTGGAAGCCCACCGTGCAGCTCGAGGACGGCATCCGGCTGACCTACGAGTGGTTCCTCGCGCACGTGGACAGCGACCTCCGTGTCTGAGCCAAAGGTCGCCCTGATCACGGGCATCACAGGGCAGGACGGGTCGTATCTGGCTGAGCTGCTCCTCGAAAAGGGCTATGAGGTCCACGGCCTGATCCGTCGGTCGTCGACGTTCAACACCAGCCGGATCGACCACATCTATCAGGATCCCCACGACCCGGCGACTCGCCTGTTCCTTCACCACGGCGACCTCACGGAAGGGGCAGGGCTCGTCAACCTGATCCGCGAGATCAGGCCCACCGAGGTCTACCACTTGGCGGCCCAGTCCCACGTCAAGGTGTCTTTCGAGATGCCCGAGTACACCGGCGACACGACGGGTCTGGGCACCATCCGGCTCCTCGAGGCGATCCGCATGAGCGGTGTCGACACTCGCTTCTACCAGGCCTCCTCTAGCGAGCTCTACGGTTCCACGCCTCCTCCCCAGAACGAGCGCACGCCGTTTCATCCACGATCGCCGTACTCGGTGGCAAAGCTCTACGGCTATTGGGCCGTCGTCAATTACCGCGAGGCCTATGGGATGCATGCGACGAACGGCATCCTGTTCAACCACGAAAGTCCCCGGCGCGGAGAAACCTTTCTGACCCGAAAAGTCACCCGCGCCGTAGCACGCATCAAGTTGGGGTTGCAGACCGAACTGCACTTGGGCAACCTCCATGCCGTGCGCGACTGGGGGTACGCCAAGGAGTACGTGGAGGGGATGTGGCGGATGCTGCAGGCTGACACAGGTGGCGACTACGTCCTTGCGACAGGACACGCGATGACCGTCCGCGATTGGTGCGCGGCCGCATTCAGCCACGCGGATCTCGACTGGGAGCGCTACGTCACTTACGACCCCCGGTACGAACGCCCGGCAGAGGTAGATGCGCTCATCGGCGACGCTTCGAAAGCCGAGGCCGACCATGGGTGGAAGGCGGAGACTTACGGCCATCTGCTCGTCGGTCTCATGGTCGACGCTGATGTGCGATCGGTCGAGGATGAACTCGCCGGGCGCAGCGTGCGCGTGGATCGCTAGATCCGGTGCGACCTTTGTGCTGAGTCACCCGTCCACCGTGGGGGAGTTCAGGCCGAAAGGCATTGATCGGAGCTCGCCGCTTCTGGCATTCACAACATTGATTACATGCACGCTTTTTATCTTATGGTTAGGACTTCTAGCGCATCGTCCTGAATCCAGCGCTGCTTGGTGCTTCACGCTGCTGAGCGTAGCGGTCGCCTTGAGAATAAGCAGTCTGGTTAGCCGTCCCAGAACCGACCTCGTCAAGACTTACGGCTACATCTTTGTGTTCGTATGGATGTGTCTTTCCCCGCTTGCGCAGATTGCTAGCGGCCGGAGCCCTCTAGGGCATACCTTCAGCGGCGAAGATCACGTGCGGACATTTTGGGTTATCGTCGTGGGACTTGGTGTCTACGAGCTTTGCAGCCGAGGCAGTGTCACTCAAGCCCACTGGGAACAACACTTCGAGATCGCGCGAACACGCCTTAAGTGGTTGACGATCAGTACCTTCTTGCTGGTCCCAGTACTGCTTGTTGCCGTGGGAGGTCCTTCCGTCCTCTTCCAGAGCCGACAAGCATTTAGTACTGCCGTGTTCGGGGGGTCGGGCCAGGCAATTGGCGCGCTCCTAAATGCCGCACTGATCGTCCTCCCGTTTATCTGCTCTTTCTTCTGGGTTATCGCCCATCGGTCCGAATCAGGCCGAGACCATTTGTGGCTGACGACGAGTTTGGCACTGAATATCCTCATCAACAACCCAGTCGCCCAGTCGCGTTTTTGGATCGCGGTAGTCTATACTTCGCTGACGCTTGGATACGTGCGAGCGCCTCAGAAGGTGCTTCGCCACAGTGTGCCGCTGGTCATAGCGGCGCTCCTTCTAGTGTTTCCATTCGCCGACATCTTTCGGTATACGCAGTCGACACCTGGAACTCGGACGAGCATCTCCGCACAACTCTATTCAAAGGGCGATTTCGATGCCTACCCGCAGGTCGCTTCATCACTGGGATATACCCGAGAAGTGGCCTTTCAGCCTCAGCAACTTGTCGGGCTACCATTGTTCTGGCTGCCGCGGTCGGTGTGGGGCTCGAAACCAATTGATACCGGCACCGAGCTGGGACTCTACGAGGGCCTTGGTAATGTCAACCTAAGTGCACCCTTGTGGGCTGAGGGCTGGGTTGCAGGTGGCTGGGTCGGCCTCATCGCAGTCTTTGCCATCTGGGGACGACTTACTGTTAGTCGTGTCATAAATCGCCTTCCGGGCGGCATGATATTCATCCCTTATCAGTTTATTCTTCTCCGTGGTAGCCTGCTTCAGGCAATGGGCGTGACCAGTATATTGCTGCTTAGCGTTTCTCTGCTGCGTAAAAGACCAGGCGTCGCGAACTCGCCAAGGCAACCGTGAAACGCAGTTCTGTTGCTGGACGAGCTGGACGCGCAACCGTGGCGACGGTCGCAACAAATGCTGGCAGTGCGCTCCTCTTCGCGGGAACGCTCGGGGTCGCAACGCGCCAGCTGGCGCCGACTCAGTTGGGTACCGCCTTGAGCGCATACGCGCTGAGCGTTCTCGCCACCGACCTAGGCGATTTCGGGACTGCTACCTGGCTCGTTGCTACCGACACCGGCGACGAAACAGTTTCTCGCAGCAACGCCTCGTCATTGCTGAGCATCCGCGTTGTCGTTGGCGCAGGATTGGTATCAGTGTGTGGTCTCGCGTCCCTGTCACTCGACGTCCCCTGGATCCTGCCGGCCGGCGCCCTTACCGCTTTCTTTACGGCTATCAGGCTCCTTGTCCAGGCGAAGGCTCGGTCCGGTCGTGCCTACGCGTTGAGTGGGATGATCCTCCTGGGCGAAAGGGCCGTCACGCTAGTTCTCGTGGCATTGTGGCGTCCCGATTCCAGCACACAATTATTGATGCTTTTTGCTCTTGCGACGGCCCTTTCTGCGTTCGTCGGAGTACGGCTCACGAACCTGACACTAGGACCGCTTCGGGGCGCGGTGCCCATTTACCGTAAGGCACGGTGGTACGCGGTCAGCGGCATGGGCACGAACCTGGCGCAACTGGAAGTGCCCTTACTCAGCGTCGTCGCCTCGCCAGCCGTGGCGGGCCTCTATGCGCTCCCAGCTCGGTTTGTGTCTCCTTTGTCTCTCTTGGGCTCAGCGCTCGGATCGGTGCTTCTCAGAGAGTTTCATGCGGTGGCTGACGCTCGTCGGCTCCTCATACGCGCCGTGATTTGCTGTTATGCGATGGGTGTTGCGTTAGCAATCCCACTGTTGTTCTTGGGGAAAGAGCTTGCTACGTTCATTTTTGGCCACAAGTACAGTGACGCGTCCTTTCCGCTGCAAGTCGCCCCTCTCACGGCCGGCGTCGTAGCCGCCTCGCAGCCACTTGTTGCCTACCTTCAAGTTCAAGGTAGGTCTAGGGCGGTAGGAGGCGTGACCCTCGTCTGCACATTTCTTTACTTGGCCCTGCTCAGCGCCGGCGGATTCGTGGGCGGCCTGAGGGGGGCTTGCCTTTTTGCGCTTTTTGCGCAGGTGGCGTCGCATGTCGCCTTGCTCCGCATGGTTTTTAAGGTCTCAGAACCATGACCGTCGTGGTCGAGTTAGACCCCTCCGGGCACCGATTGAAATACGTCGAGCTTCTGTGTCGTCAGGGTGCAGCATTCTGGACCTCGAATGAGGTTGTCACCTCGCCTGAGTTTCGAGTGATTAACCCGGTACCCGAACAGCTGGTCATACTTCGCGACGACCGAACACCGCTCGCCGAGGCCCTCATCGACCTCGCCACCAGATACAATCGAGTGGTCGTTCCTGATGCAGACAGGTATCTGGCTATTTTCTGCACGGTTGCGCTGCGACGGCCTTGGCTTCTTCGTCGGTTTTCCCTCCTCCTACTTAGGGACCCTCGTGTTGGATTGCGCCCGCGATCGTTGCTCAAACGGGCACTGGCCAGCCTTTTGAGGCTGCTCGGATCGGCCATCTTCGTCCTAGACTCTGACGGGATTTCAACACCAAGAAGGTGGCCTCGCCTTTGTCCGATTGCCGATCCGCCGTTAATCGACTCGCAAGTACTAACGCGTGCCGCCGGGATACGGCAAGCGCGCGCCGCCGATGCCCAGAGAAGCGACGTCTTCAGAGTTGGCGTCTTTGGCGCGCTAACGGATCGCAAATGCATTGCATCAATCGCTGAAGCCTGCGTCGCGGTGAACGCGGAGTTGCATCTCGTGGGGGGGGTCTCGCAATCGGCTTGGCCCGATGTTCGCACTGCAAGCAGGCTCCTCAATCAACGTCTGCTGCTAGACGATCGGTTCGTAACGGACGAAGAGCTCGCCATGGCAATCGCCGGCGTAGACGTCTGCGCTGTCGTGCACACAAATACTGGTCCGAGTGGTATTGCCCAACTCAGTCGAATCGTCGGAACACCGGTGCTACTAGGAGGGCGCGCGGCTGTCCTTCGTCGCGACGGCGACTACTCTTGTCCCGCAATTGACGGGCCACAGTTGGCAACCGCATTGCGCGTTGCTCTTTCTGACGACCGCTCTCTGCGCGCGACCCCGAGCAATGCGGTTCCGGTATTTGCGCGAGCGCTCTTGTCAGGGAAATGCTTATGACCCGGATTCTTTTGATAAATACCTATCATCATGCGAACAT
>JAODND010000066.1 GCA_025465465.1 Frankiales bacterium
AAGTTCAAGGTTGCGGTGAACGTTTTGCCCTGACATCCATCGGGGGCGGTAGTCGCCATCGTGAGGAGCCCACTGATCGTCTGAGTTGCACTCGTCGCGCCGGCATTGATCGTGTAGTTCACGACCAGTCCTCCGCCGGTTCCCGGGATGGCACCCGTCGTAATGCTGATATTGGCGGTTGGGCAGTTGACCGTGTCATCCGAGACGACGGTCGCGCTCGCCAGCCGGGTGATGTTGACGTTGTATGGGTTGGTGTTCTGGATCGTGAAACTGACCGCGCCCGTCGTGAGGCCCGGGTACAAGTCGGCCGTTCCTGTCACTCCCGCGACGGTGAGCGTGACTGCGCTCTTGGCCTTGCCCGTTCCCGCACCGGTGCCCGTCGAGCTCCAGAAGGCGTAGGCGACGCCGCCCGCGAGGACCACGGCGCTGGCGGTCGCGACCGCAACGGTGATGGTGCGGGCCTTCGTGAAGTGCTTCATGGTCGTGGTCCGTTCGGTCGTTGTGGGGAAGTTGCGGGTGCGGGGCTTGTCGGCCCAAGAACGCTCGATCTCTGTCATGCCTGTCTCGCTTGTGCGGTGAAGCTGAAGGTGACGTTGGAGCCCTTGCAGTTGTCCTGGTTGGTGCTTGGCAGGTTCGTCAGCGTCAGGGGGATGGTCACTTGGCCGCTGGAGTTCTTGGTGATGGTCTTGGTGCCGGTGAACGACCCGACGCTGTACCAACTGCTGGAGCAAGGGGGGAGGCCTGCGAGTCCACGGGTGGTGACGGAGGTGATCGCTCCAGTCACGCTGGTGATGAGGATGTCTTGGTTGTTCGGGTTGGCGATGGTGACGTTGAGCGTCGCCGGCGAGCCGAGGCTGATCTTCCCGACGACCGCACCGGTCACAGTGATGGGGTGGCCCGGGTTACTTCCGGTGGTGTTGCCTGTGCTGCTCCCGGTCCCGGTCCCGGTGGTCGTGCCTCCGGTCGCGGTGCCGGTTCCGCCTGTGGTGGCGCCGGTTCCAGTCGTGCTGGCGCCTGTCGTCCCATTCCCGTTTCCGGTCGTGTTGCCGTTGCCGTTGCCGTTGCCGTTGCCAGTGCCGTTGCCGTTGCCGTTCGGTGAGACGTCGCCGCCTCCCAGGGTGGGGGAGCTTGGGTGGCTGCTCGGCGCCGATGACGGGGAAGAGGAGTTTGATGGGTTCGCCAATTGGTAGATGGCGCCACCTGCAGCGCCGACTACCACCAGTGCGCTGCTCAACCAGGCGGCGGCAACGACCTTGCTGACGGACACGACCTTGTGCTCCTTGCGTCAGGGGGTGGGGTTGATGGGGCGGGTGTGAACGCCCGCCCCATCAGTGGAACCCGCGAGCTAGCTGGCGACGTAGTGGATCGTGACAGCGGCGCTCTTGCACCCGTTCTGCGGAGTACTCGGCTTGTTGTTGAACTGGATGGTGTCGCCGCTGGCGGTGTCCTGGCTGCTGCCGACACCGGTCGCGCTGAGTTCCACGGCGGTCCAGTGCAGGGTCGCGGGCAACGCGGCGGTGTACGTGGACTGACCGTTCAGCAGGTAGTCGGTCGCGTCGCAAGTGCCGGCGACGATCGGGACGACGGTCAGGTAGGCCTTGACCGAGGAGACGTAGACCTTGGAACCATCGGTGCTGATGTTTGAGACCTTCGCGGTGAAGGATTGGGCCGAGTCGCCGGGGTACATGTCCGCCAAGGTGGTGTTCTGGACGATCTTGATGAACTCGGCCGTGCCAGCATCGCCAGCGGACGTCGAGGCAGTTCCCGCGCCTGTACCCGTGGAGGTCCAGTAGGCGTAGGCGATGCCGGCAGAGCCGACGACGAGGGCGGAGGCCCCGACGGCGGCGACGAGCTTGGTTGTCTTGCGCATCTCGGGTCTCCCTTTCAAGGAGGTCGGTGAGCGCCGGTTTCGCCCTGGCTCCCCGCCGGTCTAGGCGACCAATTCGCCCGGCGGATCTTCGCTTCGCTCCGGGACCTCCATGGTTGAAGGTCGCGATGTCACTCAAGATGCCGACGTTGCAACGGCCGCGCCTCCGCCGACCGGTCCGCAAGATCTGGCCGCGTGGACAACGGGACTAGCCCGAGATGACCACCGCGACCTAGTGCGGCGTACCCGCCGATGCAAGGCATTCGGCGTATGCCACGCGACGGGTCAGTGGGCGACGACGGCCGGGGCGCCGGGCATCGCCCGGGTCGGGAGCTTGGCCACGGCGTCCGCGGAGATGGGCCGGGAGAACAGGTAGCCCTGGCCGAGCTCGACGTGCAGGCTGCGCAGGTGCGCGAGCTGGCCACCGGTCTCGATGCCTTCGGCGATGGTGGTCTTCCCGAGGCTGTCAGCGAGTCGGATGATGGCCGTGGTGACGGCCCACTCGGCCGGCTCGGTGGCGATCCCGTTGACGAAGGACTTGTCGATCTTGAGCACGTCGACAGGAAGCCGGCGCAGGTGGGACAGCGAGGAGTAGTCGGTCCCGAAGTCGTCGATCGCGAGCTTCACGCCGAGCCGCTTGAGGTCGTGCAGCCGGGCGATCATGACTTCGGCGTCGCGACCGAAGGCAGCCTCGGTGATCTCGAGGGTGACGCGACCGGGGTCGAGCCCGGTGCCGTGCAGGATGTCGGCGGCGCGGCCGACGAAATCGGGATCGGCGAGCTGCCGGGGCGAGACGTTGATGCTCACGGTGAGCTGGCGGTCGGGCTGGACTCGATCCCAGCGGAGCAGCTGGCTCATCGCCTCCCGCAGGACCCAGTCGCCGATCTCGAGGATCGCGCCGTTGGCCTCCGCGAGCGGGATGAACTGCAACGGCGAGATGACCCCGCGGCTCGGATGGTGCCAGCGCAGCAGCGCTTCGACGCCGACGACCTCGTTGCGGTTGAGAGAGACGATCGGTTGATAGAGCATCACCAGCTCACGCCGGCTCGTCGCCTCGCGAAGGTCGCGATCGAGCTGGTGGCGCTCGAGGGTCTCGTGATGCAGCAGCGGGTCAAACACCGAGGGCGAATTCGAGCTGCGGCTCTTCCCGTCGTACATCGCCATGTCCGCCTCCGCGAGCAGCGTGCTTCTGTCCTGGCCGTGCAGGGCGATCGAGATCCCCATGCTGGCCATCGGCCTGATCTGACGCGGCCCGAGATCGAAGGGCTCGTCGAGGATCACGCAGATGCGATCGGCGAGCCGAAGGACGTCAGAGAGCCTCGCCTGGCTGAGGACGAAGACAAACTCGTCGCCCCCGAGCCGGAAGATGGCCTCCCCCTGCCGCGTCACCTGTTCGAGCCGGCGGGACACCTCGATGAGGACGCGATCACCGGCCTCGTGCCCGAACGAGTCGTTGACGGTCTTGAAGTCGTCGAGGTCGAGCAGCAGCAGCGCGGCGGCCCGATCAGCCCCGACGGTGCGCTGGGCGAGTGCGTGGTCGGCCTGCTCCGCAAACAGCAGCCGGTTGCCCAGTCCGGTCAGGGGGTCGTGCAACGTCTGGTGCGCCAGGTCGTCGGACAGCCGCTGCAGCGACTCCTGGACCAGGAGCTGGGACGCGTTGTCGACCATCAGTCCGGAGAGCCGGAGCGACAGCAGCACGACCATCGCCAGCGACGTGACCGCCGGCACCAGCACGGTGTTGTCGCCCTGCGCGATGAGCTGGGCATAGACGATCGCGATGATCGGCGTCGCCATGCACCAGGCGAGCAGGAACAGCCGACGGCGGCCACTGACCGGCCGGGAGGTCTGCGGCGTGAAGAGCACCTCGGAGCTGGGGTGGAGCGCCAGGGCTCCGACGCAGGTCGCCGAGACGATCCACATCACCTGCCACGGCTGGCCGTAGGCAAAGGTGCCGTGCGCGCCGGCATACAAGAAGACCACGTCGGCGCAGAGCTCGAAAGCGATCCAGCCCGTCAGCAGCAGGTGCGGGACGCTGCGCCGACCGGACATCAGCGCGAGCCGCACGGTCATCGCGAGCAGCGCGAAGACCGCGACCGGGTATGCCACGTAGGTCACCAGCGCAGCAGACAGCGGAAGGCTCTCGAGGAGCGGCTCGACCATGAACGTCCAGAACAGAGGAATGGCCGCACCGAGCACGATCAGCAGGTCGAGGGCGTCTCGCCGGCCGACGGCGACCGACCGACCGCCCAGCCGCCAGAGGAACAACGCCAGCAGCAGGTAGGCGAGCAGGAAACTGCCGTCCAGCACCGAGGGCACCGGCACTGTCACCGTCGACGGCACCAGCAGGGGGACGATGACCCCCGCGATGCTGGCGCCGAAGTAGACCCCGAACGCGACGACGGCGAGAGCCATCACGCTGTCCGGCCGGTCTCGTCGCGTCCGCACCCACCGCAGGGCCAGCAGGCCGGCGCCGGCGGCATAAACCGGGATCTGGGCTGCCGCCTGGACCCAGGCGCTCGACGACAGCAGGAAGGTCGTGGCACTGACAGCACCGACCCCGAAGTACCAGATCCAGGCCGAGGGCATCCCTGCCCCGCGGGTCCTCAGGTCAGCTGCCATGGCAGGCCCAGATCCCTGACGACGGAGGCCAACACGTCGAAACCCACGGGCTTGACGAGGTAGCTGCGCACGCCGAGCTCGTAGGCATGCGTGACGCCGGCAGCATCGTCATCGCCGGAGAGCATCACGACGGGCAGGTCGCGCAGGGCCGGGGTCGTGCGCATCCAACGCAGCAGGTCGATCCCTGAGCTGCCGGGCATCTGGCGGTCCAGCACGACCAGCACCGGAAGGGTGGCCGCGTCGACGTCGACGCACCGGCGCAGCGCCATCCTCGCCTCGTTGCCGGAGGCCAGCCCAACGCTCGGGTTGGTCAGGCCCAGGGCCAGCAGGCAGGCACCGATCATGGATCGCGAGTCGGCGTCGTCGTCCACGATGAAGATCGGCCGCGCGACCACAGGGCCCGATTGCGAGCGTGCTGCCGATGCGGCGCTCACCTGGTGGGCCTGGCCGGCTAGGCCTGCCATCCGTCCCGGCTCCAGGCACGTTCGGCCGTGACCGATCGCGCCGTGCGACAGCTGGGCATGCCCTCCACTGTCCGCGCCCTGTGCAGCAGCAACAAGGACTTTCCACACAGGGTGTCGAGAAATGCTTGTACTTCGTGTGCAGGTACACGACCTTCGGAGCATGGCCATGCGGGTCGGCGACCTCGCCCGACGGACGGGAGTGGGCGTCAGCACGCTCCGGGCCTGGGAGAATCGCTACAGCTTCCTCAAGCCGGTCCGCTCCCCCGCCGGACACCGTCTCTACGACGAGGCCGACGTCGAGCGCGTCCATGCGGTCCTCCGGCTGGTTGGCGAAGGCCTCACCCTGGGTGGCGCCATCACCAGGGTCGCCAGCACGGGAGCCGGTGCTCAACCGCCGCGTGAGGCCGAGGCGCTGCTCTACGCCCAGATCCTGCAAGCCGTCGGACAGGGGGTCTGGGTCATCGGCCACACCCAGACGAGGTTCGTCAACCGGCGGATGGCGGAGATCATGGGCTACTCCGTCGAAGACCTGCTGGCGCTGCCCGTCCTGAGCATCTTCGACCCGCAGCAGCTGCCGGCTGTCAAGGAGCGCGACGAGGACGCGCGCGCCGGCAAACGCCTCCGCTTCAGGACCGAGCTGCGCCGGGCCGACGGTTCGACGTTTCTCGCGGAGGTGCACTCGACGCCGCTGTTCAACCAGGCCGGGCGGTACGAAGCCTCGGTCGCCCTGGTCAGCGACGTCACGGTGCACCACGAGGCCGAGACGCAGACCCGTCTTCGCGCCACCGTGCTCGAAGCCATCGGCGAGGCCGTCACCGCCTCGACGCCTGATGGGACGGTCATTTACGTCAACGCCGCGGCGGAGCAGCTCTTCGGCTGGCGAGCAGCCGACGTGATGGGACGCAACGGCCTCGAGCTGATCGCCGCCCCTGACGCCCACGACGAGTCGCAGCGCATCCACGATCTGCTTGTGGGCGGGACTCGCTATGCAGGACAGATCGACATGGTCAGGGCGGACGGGACCCGGTTCGTCGGTCACGCGACGTCGACGCCGGTGCTCGACGAGGACGGCGAGGTGGTCGCGCTGGTCGGCGTCATCACCGACCGCACCGAGCGCAACCGGCAGGAGCACGTCCTCGCGACCCGTGAGCTGCAGGTGGAGACACTGGCGCTGCTCGGCACCCAGGCCCTCCGCCAGCGCGGGCAGCCACGGGTCGGGCCGGCGCTCGTGCTCACCGAGGCGGTCGAAGCCACCCGGCGGGTCCTTGTCGCCGACGAGGTGCTCCTGCTCGAGGTGGTTGCCGGGGCCGGCGAGCTTGGCGTGGTGGCCTCCTCCCCCCTCACCGAGCAGGGCCTCGCGCTGCCCGCCGGCAGCAGATCGTTCGCCGGCTACGTCACCCTTGCCCGCAAGGCCGTCGTCATGGCCGACGGCTCACGAGAGCGCAGGTTCGACATCCGCGCCTCGCCTGCGCCTGAACCCCTCGGGTCCGCGATCGGCGCCCCTGTGTTCGGGCCGGACGGCGTCGTCGGTGTGCTGACCGCCACCCACCGCGCGGCGCACCAGTTCGACCATGGCGACGCCCAGTTCCTGCAGGGGATGGCAAACATCATCGGCACCGCGCTGCTCGGCTGAACCTGCGCGCGAGGGACGCACTGTTGCTCCGTTGTCACAGTGACTGTCACGCCGACTGTCACCTCAAGGAGCCCACGTGCGCAAGATCTGCCTCGCCATCGCTGTCCTGGTCGCCACCAGCCTGCAGGGCCCGGGCACCGCCCATGCCGCGTCTGCCGGTCTGGAGGGGGTGGCGCACTTCGACCACGTGGTCGTCCTGACCGAGGAGAACGAGAGCGCGACGACCACCTTCGCGCCGGGCAGCCCCGCCACCTATCTCAACGGCCTGCGCGGCAAGGGCGTC
>JAODND010000078.1 GCA_025465465.1 Frankiales bacterium
GGTGGCCTACGCCTGGCAGCAGCACCAGCTGGCCGACAACGCGCAGGAGGTGTTCGCCGCCGGCAAGGACCTGTTCGCGAGCCTGGCCACCTTCGGCCAGCACGTCGACAAGCTCGGCCGCTCACTGAGCACAGCGGTCAACGACTTCAACAAGACCGTCGGGTCGCTCGAGCGCACCGTCCTGCCGAGCGCCCGCCGGATGACCGAGCTCGGACTCGACGGGCCGCTGCCGGCGGCCAAGCCCGTGGAGGACGTGACCCGCACCGTCTCCGCCCCGCACCTGGTGGCCCTGCCCGAGACGGGGTAGCAATCCCTACGGCCGGCGGACGCTCGTCGGGATTTCGTCCATGACTCGCACCCTAGCGACGGGGTGAGCCCCACATGCGGGGGTACCGTCCGAAACGTGACCAGCTGGACCAGCCCCTCGGCGGAGGGAGCGGACGAGCCGGAATACCACGAGCACCACGTGCACCTGCCAGCCGGCGTGCACGTCGCCGACCGGCGGGGGCTCACCGCGATGGGTGCCGTGACGCTCGGGCTCGCCATCGGTCTCGTCGGCGCGGTGTTCGACGTGCGGACCGGCGCGGGCCTGCGTACCGGCTTCGCCGTCTGCTTCATCACCGGCAGCGCGCTCGCTGCGTTGCTCGCGCACCGCGAGGACCTGAAGGCGACGATCGTCATGCCGCCACTGACCTACTGCGTGCTGGCCCTGGTCGGCGCAGCGATCGGCCACAGCAGCAGCTCCGGCGGGTTCGTCAAGCAGCAGGCGCTCGAGCTGGTGAGCTCGCTCATCGACGGCGCTCCGGTCCTCTACGCAGCAACCGGCCTGGCGCTCGTCATCGCGCTCGTCAGGCTCAGGACTTCCCGGCGGCCTTGAGGTCGCGGCGAAGCTCTGGCGGCAGTGCGAAGACGAGGTTCTCCTCGACCGGCGACACGGTCTGCACTGTCGCGAACCCGTGCCGCGCGAGCAGCTCCAGCACGCCGTCGACGAGGTCCTCAGGCACCGAGGCACCGCTCGTGACACCGACGGTCGTCACACCCGCGAGCCACTCGGGCTGCACCTCGGAGGCGTCGTCCACGAGATAGGCGGCGTCCGCCCCCGCACCCAGCGCGACCTCGACGAGGCGGACGCTGTTGGAGCTGTTGCCGGAGCCGACGACGAGCACCAGCTCCGACTCCACGGCGACCATCTTGATGGCGACCTGGCGGTTCTGGGTGGCATAGCAGATGTCCGCCGACGGAGGTCCGGCCAGCAAGGGGAACCTCTCGCGCAGCGCGTCGACGGTCACGTTGGTCTCGTCGACCGACAGCGTCGTCTGTGACAGGTAGGCGACCTTCGAGGGGTCGCGCACCTGGACCTGTGAGGCCTCTTCCACGCCGTCGACGAGGTGGATGTTGTCGGGTGCCTGACCCGTCGTACCCACGACCTCTTCGTGACCCTCGTGGCCGATGAGGAGGATGTCGTAGTCGTCCTTGGCGAAGCGGCGCGCCTCGAGGTGGACCTTGGTGACGAGCGGGCAGGTCGCGTCGATGGTCTTGAGCTGCCGCCCGGCGGCCTCGGTGTGCACAGTCGGGGCGACGCCGTGGGCGGAGAACACGACGAGGGCACCCTCAGGCACCTCCTCGGTCTCCTCGACGAAGATGGCCCCCTTGTCCTCGAGCGCCTTCACCACGTGCTTGTTGTGCACGATCTGCTTGCGCACATAGACGGGGGCGCCATACAGCTCCAGCGCCTTCTCGACCGTGATCACGGCCCGATCCACGCCGGCGCAGTAGCCGCGCGGCGCGGCCAGCAGCACCCGCTTGGTTTGCGTCGCAGCCGCGGGGTCCATGCTTCTAGGGTACGTCCGCCAGCGAGGAGCCCGATCCGTGCCGAACACCCTCCCGACCCCCGTCGCCGCCGCCCTCGGCGTCATCCCGACGGCCATCGACAGCGCCAGGCGCGTGCCGGGCAAGGTCGTGCAGCTGCCGGTCCTCGCCATCTCGACCGCCCTCACCAAGTGGGCGGAGGCGCAGCAGCGGTACGACGAGCTGGCCGAGCGAGGCGAGCGGTTCGTGTCGAGCGTCCGCGGCCGGACCCCGGACGAGACGGATCTCCAGGAGTGGCTCGGGGAGCACGTGCCGACCGCTGACGACCTGCCGGATCCAGTGGCGCGGGTCACCGAGCTGCTCGACAAGGCCGGCCAGCACAAGCCGCGGCCGGAGCGGCACGACAGCGCGGCCACTGCCGAGGTCGTCGAGGTCGTCGAGCAGGTGGCCGAGGCCGTCGGCGGGGAGGCGCTGTCGCGCGATGAGCTGCCGCTGCCCGACTACGACCACATGACGCTGGGCTCGCTGCGGGGCCGGCTCCGGTCGCTGACGGTCGAGGAGCTCGTCGCGATCCGCGACTACGAGAAGGCCCATGCCGACCGGCTGCCCGTCGTGACGCTCGTCGACAACCGGATCGCCAAGCTGGCTCTCGACGGCGGCGAGCCCTCGCCCGGCGGACCGCTGCCCGTGACACCCGCGCCGGCCGGCGAGGGCAAGGTCAGGGGTCCGGAGAAGACCCCTGCCAAGCGCGCCTCCAAGAAGGTCCGCACGACATAGGTTCTCGGTCGTGACCGCGCCGACCACTCCCGAGCGGCCGATGCCGGTGCGGGTGGTCGCGCTCAAGATCCAGGAGTGGGTCAACAAGCTCGGCCGGATCTGGGTCGAGGGACAGGTCACCCAGATCAGCGGGCGCGGCGGCACGGTCTTCCTGACCCTGCGGGACCCCGTCGCCGACGTGTCGCTGTCGGTGACCTGCTCCCGGACCCTCACCGAGGGATTGCGCGAGGGCGAGCGCGTCGTCGTCCACGCGAAGCCCGACTTCTATGTCACGCGCGGCACCCTCTCGCTGGCGGCCACCGAGATCCGGGCGGTCGGTGTCGGCGAGCTGCTGGCCCGCATCGAGCGGCTCAAGGTGCTCCTCGGCCAGGAGGGACTGTTCGCCCCCGAGCGCAAGCGGCCGCTGCCCTTCCTGCCGGGTGTCGTGGGCCTCGTCACCGGGCGCGCCTCCGCGGCGGAGCGGGACGTGCTCGAGAACGCCCGCCGCCGCTGGCCGGCGGTCCGCTTCGAGATCGAGAACGTCGCCGTGCAGGGCCACCTCGCCGTACAGCAGTGCGTCGGTGCCGTGCAGCGGCTCGACGGCAAGGTCGACGTGATCGTCATCGCTCGCGGCGGCGGGTCGGTCGAGGACCTGCTGCCGTTCAGCGACGAGGCGCTGCTGCGCGCGGTCAGCGCGTGCCGCACCCCCGTGGTCAGCGCGATCGGCCATGAGCCGGACACCCCGCTGCTCGACCTGGTCGCCGACGTTCGCTGCTCGACCCCGACCGACGCCGGCAAGCGCGTCGTCCCGGACGTGCGCGAGGAGGCCCAGCGGATCGCGATGCTCCGCGACCGCTGCCGCCGGGTCATCACCGGCACCGTCGACCGCGAGCGCCAGCGGGTGCAGCAGCTCGCCTCGCGCCCCGTCCTGGCCCAGCCCCAGGTGCTCGTGACCGAGCGTCGGCGCGACGTGGATGCCTTGCGGGACAGGGCTTCCCGTTGCACCACTGCCCTGCTCGACCGGGCGCAGCAGGACCTCACCCACACCCTCGCCAGGATCGTGGCGCTCAGCCCGCAAGCAACCCTGGACCGGGGCTACGCGGTGGTGCAACGACCTGATGGGAGCGTCGTCCGCGATGCCGCCGATGTCGTGATCGGCGAGGCGCTCAGGGTGCGGCTGGCCCAGGGCGAGCTGCACGTCACCAACGGCTGAGCTCCGTGAGCCGCCGTGATCAGCAGGGCTTCAGCGGTGCGCCACGCGAGCGCGTCGGCCGCGTGATCCCCTCTTGATCACGAGCGGCAGCGCCTGTTGATCACCGCAGGCCGGCGCGACCGCCCGGGGCGAACCACGCCATCGTCGCGCCGCCGAGCAACGTGAAGCCGAACTGCTCGTAGAGCACCCGTCCGTCGTCGGTGGCCCGCAGGTCCACCCGCGCCACGTCGAGGGCGTGGAACCACTCCATCAGAGCGGCGAACACCATCCGGGCGTACCCCTTGCGGCGGTGCGCCGGATCGGTGCTGATGGAGGCGATGTGCCCGCGGACACCGGAGAGCAGGTACGGCGAGGGCAGGTGCTCATCGAGCCAGCCGGCGCCGCCCGCCACGGCGACATCTCCCTCCTCGACGACATAGGCGCGGAACCCGTCGGTGGCGAGCCTGCGACGGAACGCGGACTCGCACTCGACCCGCCACTGCTCCGAGAGCTCGTCGCCCATCGAGGTGTGCATGAACCCGCGCAGCCGGGTCAGCGCCACGGCGTCGTCGGGGGTCGCGCGACGTAGGGTTCCCACGTGACCGATCCTGCCAGCCCGAGCTACGAGTCCGCCCGCGACGAGCTGGCCGAGGTCGTGCGCAAGCTCGAGGCGGGTGGTGCCACGCTGGAGGAGTCGCTGGTCCTCTGGGAGCGGGGCGAGATGCTCGCGAAGGCCTGCCAGGACTGGCTCGACGGCGCGAAGGCCCGCATGGACGCCGCCCTCGCCGAGCGCCAGGACGACCCTTCCTGAGCTCTCGCCCCCAGCACCCCGACGCTCAGGCAGCGGGGAGGGTGGCGGCGAGTGACTCGAGCTCGGCGAGCGTCGCCAGCTCGCGGATGCCGCCGACGAGGGAGGTGGCCTTGCCAAAGGTCCGCACCAGCGAGGTGTGGCCGCTGCCGTCCTCCCAGCGCTGCCACTCGGCACCGGCGACCGTGACGGTGCCGGTGCGGGAGCCTCTGCCCGTCGCGTCAGAGACCCAGGCGGTGCCGGTCGAGCCCTGCCACTCCATGTAGTGCTTCTGGTGGACATAGCCGACCCGGGCGACCTCGCCGTCGTAGGCCTGCACGTTGGCGACCCAGCCGGCCGGCGTCGACGGCGCGGGTCCACCGGTGGCGGCGTGGTAGTCCTTGTAGGTCTCGGACGGGTCGACGGGGCGGATCGCCTTGGAGTCCGAGGGCGACGCCTGTCCGAAGAACCACAGGGGCAGGACGAGCGCGAAGACGACCGCCAGCGTGCGGATCATGTCCAGCACGGTCTCCCGCCCACGCCGCTTCCTCGCGGGCGCCGCCGCAGGGGCGGTGTCGGTGATGGTCACCCCTCCATTCTCGTCGATCAGCGCGCGGCCTGCATCGCGGCCAGGCACGCCATCGCCTCGTCGAGGGAGTTGTAGAAGTGCGGCGAGACGCGGATGCCGACGCCCGGCCGGTGGTCCACCACGAAGCCTTGCGCGTGCAGCGCGTCGTGCACTCGCTGGCTGTCGCCCGGGTCGATCGTGACATGGCCGCCGCGCTTGTCGGGGTCGTGCGGCGAGCGGACGGTGAAGCCCAGCTCGACCGCGGCCTCGAGCAGCGGCTGCGTCATGGACAGCGACCGCTCCCGGATCCGCTGCACTCCGATCTCGGCGAGCGTTTCGTATGCGGGACCCGCGCCGTAGTGGGCCGGCACCCCCGGCGTACCTCCTGTGAAGCGGGACACACCGTCGGCGTAGTGGTTGTCGGGGTCGAAGTCGAACGGTGACCGCTGGCCGAACCAGCCGGTCGTGACGGGCTCCAGGTCGAGACCGGGCCGGACGTACATCCAGCCGTTTCCCGGGCCGCCGGAGAGGTACTTCACCGAACCGCCGAGGTAGACGTCCACGCCGAGGTCGACGACGTCGACGGGCACGGTCCCGGCCGCCTGGTAGCCGTCGACGATCGCGAGGGCCCCCACCTCGTGCGCCCGCTCGATGAGCGGCCGGACGTCGTTGAGCGTCGACGTGCGGAAGAGCACGTGCGAGCACTCCACCGCCACGGTGCGCTCGTCGATCGCCTCGACCATCGCGTCCAGGTCGAGCTCGATCCCCCGGGCGGGTACGACGACCGGCTCGCCGCCCCATCGCGGCAGCTGCGACCAGGTGTGCAGCGATCCGGGCCACTCGAGGTCGCTCGTGACGACGCGGTTGCGCTCCCCCTGCCAGTCGAGCGCGCTGACCAGGTCACCGAGCAGGTCGGCGACGTTCTGGCGCATCACGGTCGTGCCCGGAGGTGCTCCGACGAGCGAGCCGACGACGTCGGCGACGCGACGCACCTCGGGGGCCCACTCCTCCCAGGCGACGACGCCCTGCTCGGCCCAGAGCCGGGTGAACTCGGCGTGCCGCTCTGGGGTGCGACGGTGCATCGCACCGAGGGTGTGCGACGCGAGGTAGGTGCTGCGCGCGAGCACCGGGTAGTCGTCGCGGTAGGAGAGCAGCTCGTCGTGCAGGGTCATGACTTCCACACCGGACGCGACAACGCCGCAGCGGCGCGCAGCGGACCGGCGTCGACGGAGACCAGCGTCTCGTCGATGGCGCGGTCCGGCCACCGGCAGCCGAGGACGAGGTTGCCCTCCTCGGGCAGCGGCCACAGCCAGTAGTCCCCCTGCCACCGCAGCGGGCCCGCGGAGTTGGACATCATCGTCAGCACCGAGCGGGAGGCGGGCGTCTCGAGTGGTGGGGCATCGCCCGTCCCGGTGGTGGCCCGCGTGCCGTCCGGCAGCTGGACCCCGAGCCGGAAGCGGCCGGGGCTGCGGCTGTACTCCTGCAGCGACCAGTCGAGCAGCTCGCGCTTCTGCTCGTCGGCGAACAGCACGACGACGTGGAGGAGGAGCCCGTCGCTGAACGCCGTGATGCCCCTCAGGCCGACCGCGACGTCGCTGCTGCGAGCGATGACGAAGCCCGACATGGCGAGCAGGCCGATCTCGTCCTGGGCCGGCCCGCCGTGCGGCTGGCGCGCCGCGCGGTGGTGCTCCCAGTCGGCGCCGGAGCGCGGTGCCCGTGCGGGCTCGTCCTCGAACAGCCTCATGAACCGATCTTCTCCACCAGGGCTAGCACGTTCTGTGCAAGTCGTTGTGCCCCATCTTCGTCGTCACAGACGGCCATCTCGTGACCGGCCTCGCTGATGACCGTCGTCAGCACCAGAACGAGCGCGTCGCCCCAGTCCGACTCGGCGCCGAGGAGCAGCGCGTTGCGGCGGGTCCAGTCGCGGTAGCGCTTGCGGGCGAGCAGCTCGAACCCGGGCGGTCCTCCCCCGGCGAGAAAGGTGCGGGCGAGGTCTCGCTGCTCCCAGCAGCCGTCGAGGTAGGAGCGGCTGCCGACGAGAAACAGCGCGAGCGGGTCGGTCTCACCCGACAGCCTGGCCTCCCGCACAGCGGCAGCGGCGCGCGCCTCCTGCCCCGACTGGTAGTCCTCGAACAGGGCGAGGTAGAGCTCGGCCTTGCCGCCGAAGTGGTGGTAGAGCGAGCCGACGGAGGCGCCCGCGCGCGCCACGACGTCGGCGATGGAAGCCTCCGCGAAGCCGGACTCCGCGAAGACGCCACGGGCTGCGGCGAGCAACGACGTGCGGGTGCCGGCGGCCCGCGTCGACGCGGTCAAGCCGACAGCTCCGACCACGGGACGCGCCGCCGGGACGAGACCACACCGAGCGTCGTCCACTCGTCGGCGCCCAGCCTCGCCACCGGTCGGAGCAAGGTGATCTCAGGGCGACCGTCCCGGAGCACCGACTCCTCGACGGCGAGGTGCACCACCTCGCCGAAGACGACCGTGCACGACCCGAACGTGCGCTCGTCGACATACCTGCACTCGAGCGCCACCGGCGACTCCCTGACGCGAGGAGGAGCGATCCGCAGCGAGGGCTCGCGGGTGACCCCGACGGCGTCGAACTCGCTGGTGTCGGCGGGGAAGTCGGTGCCGCTGAGGTTGACCTGCTCCATGAGCGGCTCGGTGCTCATGCAGACGACGAACTCCCGCGTCGCGCGGACGTTGCGCAGCGTGTCCTTCTCGCCGACGGACGTGAAGGACAGGACAGGCGGGTCGATCCCGGCGACGGTGAAGAAGGAGTGCGGAGCCAGGTTGTCGACACCGGTCGCGGAGCGCGAGGACACCCACGCGATGGGGCGGGGGACGACCACCGAGTTGAGCCACGGGTAGAGGGCGACCCCGAGCTCAGCAGGGTCGAGGTCCTGGCGTGTCACGCGACGAGCCTCTCACGTTAGGTTTGGGCCATGACGCAGCCGGACGTGCCCGAGCTCCTCTCCGTCGCCCGCGAGGCCCCCGACCGCAACATCTCCCTGGAGCTGGTGCGGGTCACCGAAGCCGCCGCGATGGCCGCAGGCCGCTGGGTCGGCCGCGGCGACAAGATCGGCGGCGACGGTGCGGCGGTCGATGCCATGCGCCAGCTGATCACCACGGTCGGCATGAAGGGTGTCGTCGTCATCGGGGAAGGCGAGAAGGACGAGGCCCCGATGCTGTTCAACGGCGAGCTCGTCGGCTCCGGCGAGGGACCCGAGTGCGACGTCGCCGTCGACCCGATCGACGGCACGACGCTGATGGCCAAGGGCATGCCCAACGCCATCGCCGTCATGGCGGTCGCGGAGCGCGGCACGATGTATGACCCGTCGGCGGTCTTCTACATGGAAAAGCTCGTCACCGGCCCGGAAGCCGCCGACGTCGTCGACATCACGGCACCGGTCGCGCACAACATCCAGGCCGTCGCGAAGGCGAAGGGTGCGGCCGTCGAGGACGTCACGGTCTGCATCCTCGACCGCCCCCGTCATGAGGAGCTCGTGCACGAGGTGCGGGCGGCCGGAGCGCGCATCAAGTTCATCTCCGACGGAGACGTCGCCGGAGCCGTGATGGCCTGCACGGTCGGCACCGGTGTCGACCTGCTCCTGGGCATCGGCGGCACCCCCGAGGGGATCATCACGGCCTGTGCCGTGAAGTGCCTCGGCGGCACCATCCAGGGCAAGCTCTGGCCGCAGAAGGACAGCGAGTTCGAGAACGCCGCGGCGGCCGGACTGGACCTCGACGCGATCCTGTCGACCGACGACCTGGTGAGCAGCGACAACGTGTTCTTCGTCGCCACCGGCATCACCGACGGCGAGCTGGTCCGCGGGGTCAGGTACAAGGGCGGCGGGGCGTCCACCGAGTCGCTCGTCATGCGATCGAAGTCGGGCACGGTGCGCAGGATCATCTCCGAGCACCGCCTCACGAAGCTGTCCGCCTATGCCTCAATCGACTTCGAGCACGCCGGCCGGTGAGCGGCGAGCGCTCGGGGCAGGCACTGAGGATCGCCACCTGGAACGTCAACTCCGTCACGGCCCGGCTGCCGCGGCTCAACGAGTGGCTCGAGCTCGTCGAGCCAGACGTGCTGTGCCTGCAGGAGACCAAGACGGCGCGGTTCCCCTCGGACCACGCCGAGGCCCTCGGGTACGAGATCGCGCACCACGGTGACGGCCGCTGGAACGGCGTGGCCATCCTGTCCCGCGTCGGCCTCGAGGACGTGTCCCTCGGCTTCGCCGAGCAGCCCGGCTATGCCCCGGAGGACGACGAGACTCTGCTTGCGGTGCCGAAGGTCGAGGCGCGCGCGGTCGGTGCGACCTGCGGCGGTCTCCGGATCTGGTCGCTGTATGTCCCCAACGGCCGGTCGCTCGACAGCCCGCACTTCCCCTACAAGCTCGACTGGCTCGACCGCTTCCGGGACGTCGTGGCCGGCGAGCCCCGGCCGCTCGTCGTGACCGGTGACTTCAACATCGCGCCGACCGACGACGACGTCTGGGACATCAAGGCGTTCCGCGGCTCGACGCACGTCACACCCGACGAGCGGGCCCGGCTGAGCGCCCTGCTGGAGCTGGGCCTGACCGATGTCGTGCCGCGGCCGATGAAGTACGACAAGCCCTTCACCTACTACGACTACCGCGCCGGCATGTTCCACAAGAACATGGGGATGCGCATCGACCTCGTCTATGCCAGCACGGGCATCACCGTGCAGGACGCGTGGATCGACAGGGACGCCCGCAAGGGCACCGGGCCGTCCGACCACTGCCCCGTCGTCGTCGACCTCGAGCTCTAGCCACTAGAGGAGCTTGGCGAGGGTCGCGGGGGTGCGGGCCGTGGCCCCGACGCCGAGCAGCTTCTCGATCCTGGCGTTGGTCAGCTTGGTCTTCGCGGCATTCTCGAACCCGAGGTAGAGCACCTGGTCGTTGCCGCGGACCGCCTCCGGCGCCCAGCTGGTGCCGAGGAACTCCTTCAGTGCCGTCGGGCTCGGCGGGTCGAAGAGCACGCAGATGGCGACGTAGCCGGGCAGGTCGGGGAGGTCTTCGAGCGCCTTGCGGAGAACCGCTTGGGTGCGGACGCAGGCGCGCACGTGGAGCCCGAGCTCCTTGGTCAGCGCCTCCTCGACCTCGGTGGCCAGCTTCTGCGCCGAGCGCTTCGGCGACGTGAAGGTCGCGTTGCCGCTGTTGAGGAAGGTGGTCACGTCGGTGTGGCCGAGGCTCTCGAGCACCCGCTTGAGATCGGTCATGGCGAGCTTGTTGGTCGGGCCGAGGTTCACAGCGCGCAGGAGCAGGACCCACCTCATGAGCGCAGCACCGGCAATGCCTCGCGCGCGCGGTCGTGATCCAGCCCGATGCCCTCGAGCAGGTCGACGAGAGAGACCCGCAGCTGCGCGACGACCACCTGACCCGACAGCGAGGTCGCCCCCAGCCGCTCGGGATCGAGCCGGCCGGCGAGGTCGATCATCGGTCCGGCCGCGTCGTCGGCGGCGGTCGTCGGATCGAGCTGGTTCGCCAGCTCGTCGAGCAGCTCGGGAAGCTCGCCCGGGAGGGAGTCCCCTGTCTCGAGAGCCACCGTGACCCGCCGGACGAGAACCCGCAGGTTTCGCGTGGCACGGGTGAGCGACGGCAGCAGCCGCATGTCACGTGGATCGCCCTTGTCGCGCCTGATGGGGCTGATGCGAGCCGCCTCCCGGCCGGTCTCCAGGGCGTGACTCCACCGGTTCAGCACCGGGTCGAGCAGGCGGCCGCGACCGAGCGCCTCCGCCGCCGCGGTGCTCGACTGCATCCGCACGGCCTCAGCCGTGTCGCGCAGCACGCCGGCCAGGTCGGAGAGGTAGGCGGTGCGCAGCCGGCGCGCGTCCTTCCACGGGTCCGGCGGCAGCAGCGCCGCGACCAGCAGCGCGCAGGCTCCGCCGACCAGCGCGTCCTGCCAGCGGTGGAAACCGCTGTTGGGCGTCCGTGGCAGCGCCACGACGAAGCACGCCTGGATCGCCGCCTGGCTGACCGCGAGGCCGGCCCCGTTGACGGCGACGGCGGCCACGAGGGAGAGGAAGACCACCACGCCGATCTGCCAGGTCCCCTGCCCGAACAGGCCCACCCAGAGGTCTCCGACCGCCACCCCCATCGTGACGCCGGCCGACAGCTCCGCGGTGCGACGGAGGCGACCGCCCGCTGTCAGCCCGAGGCTGACCACGGCAGCGACGCTCGCGAAGAACGGCCGCGAGTGCCCCAGCACCGTGGTGCTGATCCACCAGGCCGCCGCGGCCGCCAGCCCGCACTGTCCCGCCGCCCAGACGCCAGCCAGCACCCGGACCCAGGCGTCGCGAAGATGTCGCACGCACCCAAACCTAGACTTGTGGCCATGCCCGAGTTCGCGTACACCGATCTGCTGCCCACCGGCGCGGACGACACCCCCTACCGACTGCTGACCGCCGACGGTGTGCGCACGACCGAGGCCGCGGGACGCACGTTCCTCCACGTCGAGCCCGAGGCGCTGCGACTGCTCGCGAGAACGGCCATGCGCGACATCGCGCACCTGCTCCGGCCGGCGCACCTCGCACAGCTGCGCCGCATCCTCGACGACCCCGAGGCCTCCCCTAACGACAGGTTCGTCGCGCTCGACCTGCTCAAGAACGCCAACATCGCGGCGGGCGGTGTGCTGCCGATGTGCCAGGACACCGGCACCGCGATCGTCATGGGCAAGCGCGGGATGTCGGTGCTCACCGACGGCCACGACGAGGAGCACCTCAGCCACGGCATCTACGACGCCTACACCCAGCTCAACCTGCGGTACTCCCAGCTGGCGCCGCTGACGATGTGGGAGGAGAAGAACACCGGTAACAACCTGCCGGCGCAGATCGAGCTCTATGCCAGCGCCTATGACTCCTATGACTTCCTGTTCATGGCCAAGGGCGGCGGCTCGGCAAACAAGAGCTATCTGTTCCAGGAGACCAAGGCGGTCCTCAACCCGACCTCGATGATGCGGTTCCTGGAGGAGAAGATCCGGGCGCTCGGGACGGCCGCCTGCCCTCCGTACCACTTGGCGATCGTGGTGGGCGGCACCAGCGCGGAGTTCGCACTGAAGACGGCCAAGTACGCCAGCGCCAAGTACCTCGACAACCTGCCGACCGAGGGCTCGATGACAGGCCACGCGTTCCGCGACCTCGACCTCGAGCTGCAGGTGCACGAGCTGACCGCGAAGCTCGGCATCGGCGCCCAGTTCGGCGGCAAGTACTTCTGTCACGACGTCCGCGTCGTCAGGCTCCCCCGGCACGGTGCGTCGTGTCCCGTCGCCATCGCGGTCAGCTGCTCCGCCGACCGGCAGGCCCGCGCGAAGATCAACGCGCAGGGCGTGTGGCTCGAGCAGCTCGAGACCGACCCTGCCCACTACCTGCCCGAGGTGACGGACGAGCACCTCGACGACGACGTCGTGCACCTCGACCTGAACCAGCCGATGAGCGACATCCGCAACGTGCTCAGCACGCTGCCCGTGAAGACGCGGCTCTCGCTGTCGGGCCCGCTGGTCGTGGCCCGCGACATCGCGCACGCCAAGATCGCGTCGCTGCTCGACGAGGGCAAGCCGATGCCTGACTACCTCAAGGACATGGCCGTCTACTACGCCGGACCGGCCAAGACCCCGGACGGCATGGCATCCGGGTCCTTCGGCCCCACGACGGCAGGCCGGATGGACTCCTACGTCGACCGGTTCCAGGCCGCCGGCGGCTCCCTCGTGATGCTGGCGAAAGGCAACCGCAGCAAGCAGGTGACGGAGGCGTGCCACAAGCACGGCGGCTTCTACCTGGGTTCGATCGGCGGACCCGCGGCACGCCTCGCCCAGGACTGCATCAAGAAGGTCGAGGTGCTCGAATACCCCGAGCTCGGCATGGAAGCCGTCTGGCGCATCGAGGTCGAGAACTTCCCCGCGTTCGTCGTCGTCGACGACAAGGGCAACGACTTCTTCACCAGTCCCGCGGAAGCCGACGCCGGCCCTACCCCCGTGACCATCGGGAGTGCTCCCCCCGCCTGAGGCGTACTCTGCGGCCCATGCGCCGCCTCCCAGCCGCAGCACTGATCGCCACGGCCCTGCTCGTCCCTGCCTTCACGTCACGAGCGGCGAGCACAGCGCCGGTCTTCACGACCACCTTGCTCGCCGGCAGCACGGGCAGCTCCGAACCCCGCGCCGCCATCAGCGACAAAGGCGTCCACTGGATCACGACCAACGCCACCAACGGTGACGAGAAGGTCTACCGCTCCACCAACGGCCTCACCTGGACGCCCGTCAGCCGGCCCGGCAACCAGACCAGCCCGACCACCGACGTCGACGTCGTGGTGCTGCCGAGCGGCCGCGTCCTGACCAGCGAGCTCGACTTCGCGGGCATCAACTTCATCACCCACTACAGCGACGACCAGGGCAAGACGTGGGTGCAGTCGCAGGGCACCACGTATGCCGACACCGACCGGCAGTGGTTTGCCGTCGGGCCGCGGTTCCCGGGTGAGGAGCAGGCACGGGTCTACCTGCTGTTCCACAACCTGCTGAGCGGCACCCTGCAGCACAACATGTTCGTCGCCACGTCGCACGACGGCGGACGGTCCTTCGGTGTGCCGGTCCCGGTCGCGACGCCGCCGCAGCAGGACTACCTCGATCTCCAGTGCGCCGACTCCGGCGGCCCCTCGAACATCTTCGTCGATCAGCGGACCGGCAAGGTCTCCGTCGTCTTCGGCACCCGGTCCTCGCCTGTCGGCGGCTGCGCTGCCAGCCCGGTCGAGATCAACGTCGTTGCCGCCAACCGGGTCTGGGTCGTCAGCGCCGACGCGAGCAAGACCGAGACGCCTGGTGCGTGGTCGCCTTCGCTGGCCGTCGACGACACCGCCAAGGGCCGCATCACCGGGATGCAGCTCGCCCCAGGAGCGGTCGGTGACGACGGCACCTACTACGTCGCCTATCCCGAGTCGCTGCACGACTACCCGAACTACGACGGCGCGGCCATCAAGGTCGTGCACTCGAAGGACCTCAGGACCTGGTCCGCACCGCTGACGATCGCGCCCTCCGGCGGCACCGGCAACATCCTCCCCCACATCGTCGCCGGGTCCGCGGGTCGCATCGGGCTTGCCTGGTACCACGGCAACAAGGACCTCACGTGGAGCTCGTACTCCGCCCAGGTCCTCGATGCCCTGGCCGCCCACCCGCACGTGGTCACCACGAAGCTGTCGTCGGTCGTCGTCGAGAAGGGCACGGCGAGCAGCCTCATGGGTGCCTGCATCCAGGGCACGGCGGCGACGCTCAACGGCTTCGCGTGCGGCCGCTCGTCGGACGTCAACGGGATCGCCATGGACCGGTGCGGGCGGCTGCTGCTGACCTGGCCGGCCCAGGCCGGTCTGAAGGAGACCGACGGCACCTACGTGAGCATGCAGGTGCTCGGGACGCGCCTGCGCACGACCGTGTGTCCAGCCGCGGTGACGCAGCCCACCGTCGTGCCCCCGGAGGTCGTGCCGTCGACCGGCCACCACAGCGGCGGCGGCAACGGCCTGGCGGCCACCGGTGCGAGCACCGCGGTCGTCGTCATCGGCCTGCTGCTGCTCGGGCTCGGCGCCGCACTTCGACGACGCCGGATGGGGTAGACACGACGGCGTGACAGAGGAGCGGGTGCCGCAGGTCCTCAAGGACGCTGCGGGCTGGTCGTGGCGGCTCCTCGCCGTCGGCTTCTTCCTCATGCAGCTCGGTCTGCTCTATCAGCGGCTCGAGCTGGCGACGATCCCGCTGTCCGTCGCCATCCTGCTGACCGCGCTGCTGCGCCCGATCCAGGTACGCCTGGAGCGGCTGGGTCTGCCCCGTTCGGCGGCGGCCGTCGTGACCGTCCTGATCGGTCTCATCGTCCTGGGCGGCGTGGCCACCTACGTCGTCAACCGGGCCTCCGCCGAGTACGACCAGCTCGTCACCTCGGTCGACCAGATCGTGCGGGACACCAAGCACTGGTTGGTAACCGGGCCGCTCCACCTGCAGCAGAGCACCGTCGACGGGGTGAACGTCGGCTCGCTGCAGGACCTGTTGCGCGGCAACCAGAGCCAGGTCGTGAGCGGTGTCGTCGACGCCGGCAAGAAGGCCTTCGAGACCCTCACCGCCATCGTCCTCACGATCTTCCTCACGGTCTTCCTGCTGTACGACGGACCGCAGGTCTGGCGCTGGCTGACCGCGCTGTTCCCCACCGACCGACGGGCCCTGGTCGACCACGTCGGTGACCGGATGTGGCACACCGTCTCCGGCTATGTCACGGGCACGTTCCTCGTGGCCACGTTCCACGGCCTCGTCATCGGTGTCACCCTGGCGGTGGTGGGGGCGCCGCTGGTCGCACCGCTGGCCGTGCTCGTCTTCATCGGCGCCTTCATCCCGCTCATCGGCGCGATCGTCTTCGGCGCGGTCGCCGTGCTCGTGACCCTGGTCGCCGACAGCCCCACTGCCGCTGTCGTGGTCCTCATCGTGCTCGTCATCAGCAACCAGATCGAGGGCCACGTCCTGCAGCCCTTCGTGGTCGGGCGGCACGTGAGCCTGCACCCGATGGGCATCGCCATCACCCTGGCGGTCGGCGCGGTCCTCGGCGGCCTGCCGGGCGCCATCTTCGCGGTGCCCCTCGTCGCGGCCGTCAACGCCGCCGTCGCCACCATCCGCGGCGTCCCCGGGCCACCTGGCCTTCCGGCCGAGCCGAGGGAGGACGAGGAGGCCCGCACATGAGCCGTACCGAGCACGACTCCATGGGTGAGGTGCAGGTGCCGGACGATGCACTCTGGCGCGCGCAGACCCAGCGTGCCGTCGACAACTTCCCCATCAGCGGGCTGCGCGTCGAGCCCGCCCTCGTCCGCGCCCTGGCTCTCATCAAGGGGTCCGCCGCCCGCATCAACGCCGAGCTCGGGATCCTGCCGGAGGACGCGGCGGCACGCATCGCGGCCGCCGCGGACGCGGTCGCGGCCGGCGAGCACGCCGACCAGTTCCCGGTCGACGTCTTCCAGACCGGCTCAGGCACCAGCACCAACATGAACGTCAACGAGGTCTTGTCCTCGCTGTCCGGCACCCACCCGAACGACGACGTCAACGCCAGCCAGAGCAGCAACGACACGTTTCCGTCGGCCCTCCACCTGGCAGCTGCCCAGGCTGTCACCGGAGACCTCCTGCCCGCACTCGTGCAGCTCGCGGATGCCCTGGAACGCAAGGCTTCTGAGCACACCGACACCGTGAAGTCGGGCCGCACGCACCTGATGGACGCCACCCCCGTCACCTTCGGCCAGGAGCTCTCGGGCTGGGCGGCCCAGGTGCGCTACGGCGGAGAGCGGCTGCAGTCCGTCCTGCCGCGCGTCTGCGAGCTGCCCCTCGGCGGCACCGCAGTCGGCACCGGCATCAACGCACCGCCCGGGTTCGCGGCGGCCGTGATCGCCGACCTGGCCCGCCGTACCCAGCTGCCGCTGACGGAGGCCCGCAACCACTTCGAGGCGCAGGGCGCGCGCGACTCGCTCGTCGAGCTGAGCGGCGTGCTCCGCACGATCGCCGTCGGGCTCAACAAGGTCGCGAACGACCTGCGCTGGCTCTCGTCGGGCCCCAACACCGGGCTCGCGGAGGTGCACCTCCCCGACCTCCAGCCCGGGTCGAGCATCATGCCCGGCAAGGTCAACCCGGTGCTTGCCGAGGCCGTCATGCAGGTCGTCGCCCAGGTCATCGGCAACGACGCGGCGGTTGCCTGGTCGGGGGCGGCCGGCAACTTCGAGCTGAACGTGATGCTGCCCGTCATCGGCCGCAACCTGCTGGAGTCGATCCGGCTGTTGAGCAACGTGTCCCGGTTGTTCGCCGACCGCTGCGTCGACGGGCTGACGGCCGACGTCGCCCGGATGCGCCGCTTCGCGGAGTCGTCGCCGTCGGTGGTCACGCCGCTCAACCGCTACCTCGGCTATGACGAGGCGGCGACCGTCGCGAAGCAGGCCGTCAAGGAGGGCAGGACCATCCGCGAGGTCGTCGAGGAGCGCGGATACGTCGCCGCCGGAAGACTCACGCAGCAGCAGCTGGACGAGGCCCTCGACGTCCTGCGCATGACCCGACCGAGCTGAAAGGCCGAGGCCCGCTCGTCCCACCCAGCAGGGAAGAGCGGGCCTCGGGGCTCGCGGAGGTCTTGCGACCTGCAAGCAAGAGTACGACACGTAGGCCCGGTCCGCGATGTCCGGGTACGGCCAGTTTTCGCTACAGCGGCAGATCCTCGAGCATCTCGGTGACGAGCGCCGCAATGGGTGACCGCTCGGAGCGGGTCAGGGTGACGTGCGCGAACAGCGGGTGGCCCTTGAGCGCCTCGATCACGGCGGCGACACCGTCGTGCCGACCGACCCGCAGGTTGTCGCGCTGGGCCACGTCGTGGGTCAGGACGACGCGCGATCCCTGGCCGAGCCGGGACAGCACGGTGAGCAGCACGCCGCGCTCGAGAGACTGCGCCTCGTCGACGATGACGAAGGCGTCGTGCAGCGAGCGGCCACGGATGTGGGTCAGCGGCAGCACCTCGAGCAGACCGCGGACCATGACCTCCTCGATGACCTCCGGCTGCACCAGCGCGCCGAGGGTGTCGAACACGGCCTGGGCCCAGGGGCTCATCTTCTCCGAGGCGTCGCCCGGCAGGTAGCCGAGCTCCTGACCTCCGACGGCATACAGGGGCCGGAAGACGACCACCTTCTTCTGGGCCCGGCGCTCGAGCACCGACTCCAGACCGGCGCAGAGCGCCAGCGCAGACTTGCCGGTGCCGGCCCGGCCACCCAGGGAGATGATGCCGATCTCCGGGTCGAGCAGCAGCTCGATCGCGACGCGCTGCTCGGCGCTGCGGCCGTGCACGCCGAAGACGTCGCGGTCACCCCGGACCAGCTTGACGGACTTGTCAGGAGCGACCCGCCCGAGGCCAGATCCCCTGTCAGAGAGCAGCACCAGGCCGGTGTGCGTCGGGAGCTCGCGAGCCTCCTCGATCTCGATGCGCCCCTCGTCGTACAAGGTGTCGAGCTCTTTGGCCTCCACGGTCATCTCGTCCATGCCGGTGAAGCCGGTGCTTGGCGCGAGCTCGGCGCGGTACTCCTCGGCGTGCAGGCCGATCGAGGCGGCCTTGACGCGCAGTGGCAGGTCCTTGCTGACAAGGGTCACCTCGCTGCCCTCGGCGGCCAGGTTGAACGCGATGGCCAGGATCCGGCTGTCGTTGTCCGCGACCCGGAAGCCGGCGGGCAGCCCCTCGAGCGAGGAGTGGTTGAGCTCGACGCGCAGGGTGCCCTCGGCAATGGTCACCGGCTCGTCGAGGCGACCGTGCTTCACCCGCAGGTCGTCGAGGACGCGCAGCGCCTGCCGGGCAAACCATCCGAGCTCGGGATGGTCGCGCTTGCCCTCGAGCTCGGAGATGACGACGAGCGGGAGAACCACTTCGTGCTCCGCGAACCGACCCATCGCTCCGGGGTCGGACAGCAGGACGGAGGTGTCGAGCACGAAGGTCTTCATGTGTAGGGCGGCCTCTCGCTACCAGGGCCGGGACCTGGCCGCCGAGGGCCGGTCTCGGCCCTCCTCACGCCAACGTGCGCGCAAATGGGGCCTCCCGTGCGGCGAGCCGGCTGCCCACCGCTGTGCCCATCGTGCGGCGGCGGTCGGAAAGATGGTGGTTGCGACACGCACGGCCTCGGGTGACGCGCCGTGAACTCTGCGTGTCCGATCCGGACACCCCATGATCCACGGAGAGTTGCCGCACGCTCAAGGCCCCAAAAGCGCTGCCAGGTCTCCGTGGATCATGGCGGCGGGGGCGCGGTCAGCTGCCGAAGCGGCGTTGCCGGGCACCGAAGTCGCGCAGTGCGCGCAGGAAGTCGACATGGCGGAAGTCCGGCCAGTAGGCCTCGCAGAAGTAGAACTCCGAGCGCGCGCTCTGCCAGAGCAGGAACCCGCCGAGTCGCTGCTCGCCGCTGGTCCTGATGATGAGGTCCGGGTCGGGCTGCCCGCGGGTGTAGAGGTGCTGGGCGATGTGCTCGACGTCGAGCAGCTCCGCGACCTCCTCGATCGAGCGGCCCTCGGCGGCGTGCGACTGCAGCAGCGACCGCACCGCATCGGCGATCTCGCGCCGCCCGCCGTACCCGACCGCGATGTTGACGTGCACGCCCGGGCGCCCCGCGGTGCCCTCGGCCGCTTCCTTCAGCGTGCGTGCGGTCTCCGCCGGGAGCAGATCGAGGGCACCCACGATGTTGAGGGTCCAGCGGTTGTCGGCACCGGCCAGGTCGACCACGACGCCCTCGATGATGCGCAGCAGCGCGCTGAGCTCGCCCTCGGTCCGCGCCAGGTTGTCGGTGCTCAGCAGCCACAGCGTGACGACCTCGACGCCGGCCTCGTCGCACCAGGCGAGCAGATCCACGATCTTGTCCGCACCGGCCTGGTGGCCGTCCTTCGCCGACGCGCCGACCGACTTGGCCCATCGCCGGTTGCCGTCGAGGATGACGCCGACGTGCCGAGGGACCGGGACCCCCTGGAGCCGTCGGGTCAGCCGGCGCTCATAGGCGCTGTAGACGAGATCCCGGACACCCACGGCCGGAGCCTACGACAGCCGCGACCGTGCCCAGACGCTCTTCAGCACGACTCCGCCGACGACCACCATGGCGACGATCGCGAACGGGTCCCAGCTGAACAGGCACAGCGCGAGCCCCAGCACCAGCACCGCGGTCCAGGCCAGCCGGCCGAAGGGACCGAACTTCGTCGCGGTCTTGCGCCACCGGGTGTACGTCGGGAGCGCGACCTGATCACGGGCCAACGTGGCCGTCGCGCCCGCCGCGCTCCCGACGGGCGCGAAGCACTGGCCGCACCAGCCCGCGTCGGCGCGCAGCACGGCCCCGCACGAGGAGCAGCTCACCTGACCATGATCGGCAGCGCTCGCGGCGTACTGAACTAGCTGGTGAGGCGATCCTCGAGCGCAGCGTGCTGCTCGACCAGGGCCTTCGGCATGTGGTCGCCGAACTGCTCGAAGTACTCAGGCAGCAGGCCGGCCTCCTGCTTCCAGATCTCGGTGTCGACCGACAGCAGGATGTCGAGGTCGCGCTCGGAGATCTCGAGCCCGTCGAGGTCGAGCTCAGCCTTCGCAGGCACGGTGCCGATCGCGGTGTGGACGCCCTCGGCGCGACCCTCGAGGCGGTCGACGATCCACTTGAGGACGCGGCTGTTCTCGCCGAAGCCCGGCCAGAGCCACTTGCCGTTCTCGTCCTTGCGGAACCAGTTGACGGCATAGATCTTCGGCAGCTTGTCGGCGGAGGTGGCCTGGCCGATCTCGAGCCAGTGGCCGGCGTAGTCGGCCATGTTGTAGCCGCAGAACGGCAGCATCGCAAAGGGGTCGCGGCGCAGCTGGCCGATCGCGCCGGCCGCGGCGGCCGTGGTCTCCGAGGACACCGTCAGGCCCATGAAGACGCCGTGCTCCCAGTCGAAGGACTCGGTCACCAGCGGAACGGCGGTGGCGCGCCGGCCACCGAAAAGGATCGCGCTGATCGGGACACCCTTCGGGTCCTCCCACTCGGGCGCGATCGTCGGGCACTGACCGGCGGGAGTGGTGAAGCGGGCGTTGGGGTGCGCGGCAGGGTTCTCGCTGGACGGGGTCCAGTCGTTGCCCTTCCAGTCGGTCAGGTGCGCCGGCGGCTCCTCGGTGAGGCCCTCCCACCACACGTCGCCGTCATCGGTCAGCGCGACGTTGGTGAAGATGCTGTTGCCGTAGAACGTCTTCACGGCGTTGGCGTTGGTGTCCTCGCCGGTGCCCGGGGCGACGCCGAAGAAACCGGCCTCGGGGTTGATCGCGTAGAGGCGCCCGTCCTCGCCGAAGCGCATCCAGCAGATGTCGTCACCGACCGTCTCGACGGTCCAGCCGGGGATGGTCGGCTGCAGCATCGCGAGGTTGGTCTTGCCGCAGGCGCTCGGGAAGGCCGCGGTGATGTAGCGGACGTCGTTCTGCGGCGAGGTGAGCTTGAGGATGAGCATGTGCTCGGCCATCCAGCCCTCGTCGCGGGCCATGACCGAGGCGATGCGGAGCGCGAAGCACTTCTTGCC
>JAODND010000030.1 GCA_025465465.1 Frankiales bacterium
GCCGGCCAGCCCCCTGCCCCCCGCCGGGGACGGTCGCACTGACCCTCGACCCGGTCGCCGGGGGACCGGACGCGGTCCTCGACGCCTTCACGGCGTGGAGCCCGGTCGCGCTGTACCCCGCGCAGGAGGAGGCGCTGCTCGAGCTCCTCGCGGGCAGCCACGTCGTGCTCGCGACCCCCACCGGCAGCGGCAAGTCCCTCGTGGCCGTCGGCGCGCACCTGGCGGCGATGAGCGAGGGCCTGCAGTCGGTCTACACCGCGCCCATCAAGGCCCTCGTGAGCGAGAAGTTCTTCGCCATGTGCGAGGTGTTCGGGGCCGAGCACGTCGGCATGGCCACCGGTGACGCGGCCGTCAACACCGACGCCCCGATCGTCTGCTGCACCGCCGAGGTGCTCGCCAACCGGGCTCTGCGGCACGGCACCGAGACGGGCGTCGGACTGGTCGTCATGGACGAGTTCCACTACTACGGCGACCCGGAGCGCGGCTGGGCCTGGCAGGTGCCGTTGCTCGAGATGACCAGCACCCAGTTCCTGCTGATGTCGGCCACGCTCGGCGACACGTCTGCGATCCGTGACGATCTGACGCGGCGCACCGGTCGTGAGACGTCCGAGGTCGCGCACGCGGAGCGTCCCATCCCGCTCAGCTTCGAGTGGTCGCTCGACCCCCTGCACGAGAAGCTCACCGAGCTCCTGCAGACCCATCAAGCGCCGGTCTATGTCGTGCATGCGACCCAGGAGTCCGCCGTCGAGCGGGCCCAGGCCCTGATGTCGGTCAACGTCTGCACCCGCGAGGAGAAGGACCAGATCGCCTCGCTGATAGGCGGTTTCCGGTTCACGACCCGCTTCGGTCAGACCCTCTCCCGGCTCGTCCGGCACGGCATCGGGGTGCATCACGCCGGCATGCTCCCGAAGTACCGCCGCCTCGTGGAGACCCTGGCGCAGGCCGGTCTGCTCAAGGTCGTGTGCGGCACCGACACCCTCGGCGTCGGCATCAACGTGCCGATCCGGACGGTGCTGTTCACGACCCTTGCCAAGTACGACGGGACCCGGACCCGGCACCTGCGCGCCCGCGAGTTCCACCAGATCGCCGGCCGTGCGGGCCGCGCGGGCTTCGACACGGCCGGCCTCGTCGTCGTACAGGCCCCGGACCACGTCATCGAGAACACCCGGGCGCTCGCGAAGTTCGGTGACGACGAGAGGAAGAAGCGGTCCTACAAGCGCAAGTCGCCGCCTGAGGGGTTCGTCAGCTGGGACGAGAAGACGTTCGAGCGGCTGGTCCACGCGCAGCCCGAGACGCTGACGTCGCACTTCAAGGTGTCCGCCGCGATGCTGCTCAACGTCGCCGCCCGCGGCGCGCTGTTCGCCGACATGTGGCGGCTGCTCAACGACAACCACGAGCCCCGCAAGCGCCAGCTGCAGCTGATCCGCGAGGCCATCCGGCTGTTCCGCTCGCTGGAGTCGGGGGGAGTGCTGACGCGCGCGGACGGCGTCGTGCGGCTGACGGTCGACCTTCCGGAGAACTTCGCCCTCGACCAGCCGCTGGCGCTGTTCGCCCTGGCGGCGCTGGACCTGCTCGATCCCGAGCTCCCGACCTACCCGCTGGACGTGGTGTCGGTCGTCGAGGCCACCCTCGAGGACCCCCGGCAGGTCCTGTCGGCGCAGCGCAAGAAGGCGCGGGGCGACGCGATCGGCGAGATGAAGGCCGAGGGGATCGAGTACGACGAGCGGATGGAGCGGCTCGAGGAGGTCACCTACCCGCGGCCGCTGGACGAGCTCCTCACCGCTGCGTACGAGATCTACCGGCAGTCGCACCCGTGGGTGCTCGACCACGAGCTGAAGCCGAAGGCCGTCGCGCGCGACGTCTGGGAGCGCGCAATGACCTTCAACGAGTACGTCGCCTTCTACGGCCTCCAGCGCTCCGAGGGCCTGGTACTCAGGTCGCTCGCGGATGCCTACAAGGCGCTGCGCCGCTCGGTGCCGCCCGGCGTCATGACGGAGGAGCTCGAGGAGCTCGTCGAGTGGCTCGGCGAGCTCGTGCGTCAGGTCGACTCCTCGCTGCTCGACGAGTGGACGGCACTGACCAGCGGTACTGCCGTGCCCGCCGAGCCCCTCCCGGTGACCCGCTCCGACCGCGCCTTCCGCGTGCTGGTCAGGAACGCGATGTGGCGCCGGGTGCACGCGGTCGCATACGACCGGGCGGACCTGCTGCGCGAGATGGACCCCGACGTCGACTGGGAGGTGGCGCTGGACGGCTACTACGGCGACCACGAGCGGGTCGAGACCGGCGCCGAGGCCCGTGGGCCGGCGTTCTTCCGGCTCACTGCGGATACGGTGGTGCAGGTGCTGGTGGACGAGGACGGCGACCACGACTGGGCGCTGTCCGGCACCGTCGACCGGGCCGCGAGCGACGAGCAGGGCGAGGCCGTGGTGAGGGTCACAGCGCTGGCCCCGCTCGGACCCGGTTGGATGGAGGCGTGACCGACAGCCCGCTGTTCGAGCAGACCCTCAGCGACTTGCTGCTGGGTGCGCGCAACGGCGTCGCGCGGGCCGAGGCCCAGGCCGCGCTGGCCGCGCGCCGGGCGGCGGAGCAGGCCGACGAGGCACGCCAGCAGGCGCGGATCGAGGTCGCTCGGGCACAGCACCAGGCCGCGCGCACCGTCGCGGAGGCGCACGCCCGCGCCGACCACGCCGTCCGGCAGGAGCGGCTCCGCAGGGCGCTGCTGATCGAGGAGGCCGAGGAGAAGGTCCGGCAGGCGCTCGTCGCCGTGCCCCCCTTGCCGCCGCTCACCGGCCGGCTCGCCCAGGTCGACGGTCCGCTCGAGGAGGAGGAGCCCGAGGCGCCGCCGGTGCCGAGCATGGCCGAGCTGCTCAAGCCGTCCCCCGGCGTGACCCGCTTCCTCGACTCCCTTCTGGGACCCTCGGGCTCGTGAGCAACGCGGCTCAGCGGCTCGGCGAGGCGGACCGGGGCCACCGGGCGGTCGAGCTGATCCGCCGGCTCCGTCGTGCGCTGCCGGGTGACCCCGGCTTCGGCGACCCGCTGTCGGCGGCCGGCCGGGACTCGGCAGGGACGGTGGCGCGGATCGCGGACCGGCTCTTCGACGACCAGCCGCGAGCGTCGCGTGAGGTCGGACTCGGAGTGCTCCAGGTCTGGCAGGCGTTCGCGGAGCGCACCGGGCGGGGCGCCGGCGACGCCGAGGTCACCATCCTGTTCACCGACCTGGTGGGGTTCTCGAGCTGGGCGCTGCAGGCGGGCGACGACGCCGCGCTGGCCCTGCTGCGGGCTGTCGCGCGGGCCGTCGAGCCGCCGGTCCTGCAGCACCGCGGCAAGGTCGTGAAGCGGCTCGGCGACGGGCTGATGGCGACGTTCCCCGCGCCTCAGCTCGCGTTCGACGCGGTCCAGGTCGCCCGGTCGCGCCTCGCGGACGTGCACATCGACGGCTACCGGCCGGTGTGCAGGGCAGCCCTGCACACCGGCCGGCCACGCGCGCTCGGGGGCGACTACCTCGGGGTGGACGTCAACATCGCGGCGCGGCTGTGCGAGAAGGCCGCCGGCGACGAGGTGCTCGTCAGCGACACCGCCCTCGCCGGGCTCGATCCCGAGCTCGTGCGCACCCGCCGCAAGAAGAGCTTCGGGTGGGCGCCGGTGAAGGGCATCCCGTCCGATCTCGTCGTCTACGCCGCCAGTCCGCGCTGACCGTGGTTGGGGTCAGCTGAAGAGGCCGGCCAGCGCCATGATCTCGTCCTGCGTGCTCTGGGGCACGATGTAGCCCTCCTCGGCGGTGATCTCGTCGTAGTGGGCGGCGATGTCCTCCGCGGTCACGTCCGCGCCCGCGCCCGCGAACCAGCCCGGGGCCAGGCCGGTGAAGACCTTGGCATAGCGGCCACCGGCGGCCGAGAAGGCGCCGTGCGTCGTGGTGTTCGCCTCGCTGCACAGGTACGTCACCATCGGGGTGATCGACTCGGCAGTGAGGACCTTGCCGAAGTCGCCGAGCAGCTCCTCGGTCATCCTGGTGAACGCCACCGGCATGATCACGTTGGAGAGGATCCCGGCGCGGGCGCCCTCGACGGCGAGCACGTTCGACAAGCCGATCAGGCCGGCCTTGGCGGCGCCGTAGTTGGTCTGCCCGAAGTTGCCGAAGGTGGCGTTGGAGGCCGTGAACACGAACCGGCCGTAGTTGTGCTCCTTCATGACCGCGAAGGCGGGCCGCGAGACGTAGAACGCGCCCTTGAGGTGCACGTCGAGCACCGCGTCCAGGTCGCTCCACTCCATCTTGAGGAAGCTCTTGTCGCGCAGGATGCCGGCGTTGTTGACGACGATGTCGACCTTGCCGAACGCGTCGACGGCCGTCTTGACGATGCTCTCGCCGCCCTCGGGGGTGGAGACGCTGTCGTAGTTCGGCACCGCCTCGCCGCCGGCCGCCGTGATCTCGTCGACGACCTTCTGCGCGGCCGTGTGCTCGCCGCCGGTGCCGTCGACGCTGCCGCCGAGGTCGTTCACGACGACCTGCGCGCCACGCCGGGCGAGGTCGAGCGCGTACGTCCGGCCGATGCCGCCGCCGGCGCCGGTCACGATGGCGACGCGGCCGTCGAAGCTGATGTCCGTCACAGGTATTGCCCTTTCGAAAGGTGGTGATCGCCGACCATCCTTCCGTACGGCCTACGGTGCCTGTCATGGCGGTCCACGTGACAGACGACGGTCCGGTGCGCACGGTCGTGCTCGACCGGCCCGAGGTGCGGGGGGCGGTGGACGGTGAGCACGCGACTGCCCTGCGCACCGCCTTCGAGGAGCTGGAGGCCCGCGACGACCTGAGCGTGGGGATCCTCACCGGCAGCTCGGGTCACTTCTGCGCCGGCGCCGACCTCAAGGCGGTCAGCAGCGGCGCGATGCCGGTCTTCGAGCCGGGCGATGGGGCGGGTCCGATGGGCCCGACCAGGCTGACGCTGTCCAAGCCGGTCATCGCAGCCGTCGAGGGGCACGCGGTCGCGGGCGGGCTGGAACTCGCGCTGTGGTGCGACCTGCGGGTCGCGAGCGAGACGGCGGTCTTCGGCGTGTACTGCCGGCGCTGGGGGGTGCCGCTCATCGACGGCGGCACCATCCGGCTCCCGCGCATCATCGGCCAGGGCCGCGCCATGGAGCTGGTCATCACCGGCCGCGGCGTGGCTGCCCAGGAGGCCCTGCAGATCGGGCTGGCCAACCGGGTCACCGAGCAGGGCAAGGCGCTCGAGACCGCCCAGCAGTGGGCCGCCGATATCGCCGCGCTGCCGCAGCTGTGCCTTCAGCACGACCGGCTCAGCCTGCTGCAGCAGTGGGGGATGGCCGAGGACGTGGCGATCGCCAACGAGTGGCAGCACGGCATGGCCAGCCTGGCCGCCGGGGTCGGTGGCGCCCAGCGATTCGTGTCGGGCGAAGGCCGGCACGGGAGCTAGCGTGAGAGGGGTGCGACGCCTCGGAGCTGTGCTGGCCCTCCTCGTGCCGCTGCTGCTGACCGCGACGCCCGCCCAGGCGGCGTACCCGAGAGTCCTCGACCGGATGGGGTCGGCCACCCACGTCGCGATCGTGACGACGCCCAGCTGGCGCAGCACCCGGGGCGGGATGACGCTCTGGCAGAAGTCCGGCAGCAGCTGGCACTCGGTGCGCACCGGCATCCCGGTCTGGGTCGGCCGGAGCGGCTTCCAGTACGCCAACCAGCGGCACGAAGGCGATGGCACGACGCCGGCCGGCAAGTTCCCGATGCGCTTCGCGTTCGGGAGCAGGAGCAACCCAGGCGTGCACCTCGGCTGGACGCAGCTGCACTCCGACTCCTGCTGGTCGGGGGAGCGCAGGGACTACAACACATACGTACGAAGGAGCTGCACGTCGCGCGACGAGAACCTGTGGGCGTCGCGGGCCGTCGCCTACCGCTATGCGGCGGTGGTCGGGTTCAACGACAACCCGGCGGTGTGGGGGCGCGGCTCCGGGATCTTCCTGCACGAGTCGCTCAACCAGCCGACCTCCGGTTGCGTCTCGATGAGCGAGGCGAACCTGCTCTGGACGCTGCGCTGGATGACCGCGGGCTCGTGGGTGGTCATGGGCCCGCAGGCATACGTGAACAGCCTTTGAAAGCATGGCTCCCGTGAGGGACGGGGACGGCTGGACCCAGTGCGCGCAGGGTCACAGGCACTGGGGCGTCTACGGCGCCGCGGGGCTGCTCGTCGTCGCCCCCGGGCCCACGGTCCTGTTGCAGCACCGCGCCTTCTGGAGCCACCACGGGGACACCTGGGGCGTGCCCGGCGGCGCCCGCGGGTCGCAGGAGACCGCGGTCGAGACGGCCCTGCGCGAGGCGTTCGAGGAGACCGGACTCAGCAACGACGGCGTCGAGGTGGTCGACGACCTCGTCGACGACCACGGGGGCTGGACCTACACGACGGTGCTCGCGCGGGCGGTCAGCGAGCTGCCCGTGCACTCCCTCGACAACGAGAGCACCGACGTCCGGTGGGTCGCCCTCCCCGACGTCGACGCGCTCCCCTTGCACCCTGGCTTCGCGGGCACCTGGCCCGCGCTGCGGCTGTTGCTCGCCTGAGATCCCCCGCGAGGGCCTCACATCAGGCAGAATCCCCCGCACGCTTCAGGGGGAGGACACATCATGGCGGGTCGAGCACGCCTGCTCGCGGGTCTGGCGGTGCTGGTCGCCGCCGGCCTGGCCGGAGGGGGTGCCTACGCGCTCAGCCAGGCCACCGGCGACAGCACACCGACGGCCCAGACGACGCCTTCCGCGGAGCCTGTCGTGACGCCGTCGGAGTCCCCGGCGCCCGTGCCGACGACGGCCACGCCGACCTCCACACCGACCTCCACGGTCAGCGCCACGGCGACCGCGACCCCCACCGTCAGCACGAGTCCAACCCCCCGCCGCTATCCGTACCCCTCACCGACGAAGGGCTACCGAGGCCTGGCGCTGACCGCCAGCATGAACACCCCGAGGGGGACCGTCGGGCAGAGCTTCACGCTGCAGGGCCACGCGACCGACGGCGACGGCACGATCTTCGTCACCAGCGTCGACTGGGGTGACGGCACCGTCGACGGCGGCGAGCCGAGCCCGACCTCCTGTCCCGCCTATCCGTCGCCGAGCGCGAACCCCGGTCCCTACCAGCCGGAGCCGGACAGCCGTTCCTTCGCCCGCTCACACGCCTACGCGAACCCAGGTGACTACAAGGTCGTCGTGACGGTGCGTTCGGTCAACGCCGACTGCCACCCGCACGGACCGATCGCGGAGACGCTGTCGCTGGCCTTCACCGGCGCCAACCGGATCCACGTCGTCACCAGCTGACCTGTTGATGGCCGGGAGCGGCTGCCGGCCACGACTACGGTGACATCCGTGCGCGCCACCCACCTCCTCGACGTCGCGCTGGAGGCCGTCCCGGCGGCCCAGGCCCGCGCTGGCCAGCACCTCATGGCGGAGGCCGTCGAGGCGTCCTTGGCGCGCGGGGAGCACCTGCTGGTGCAGGCCGGCACCGGCACCGGCAAGTCACTGGGCTATCTCGTCCCGGCCCTCGCGAGCGGCAAGCGGGTGGTTGTCGCCACGGCGACCAAGGCGCTGCAGGCGCAGCTCGTCGACAAGGACCTGCCACGGCTCGCGGACGCGCTCGAGCAGGTGCTCGGCCGGCGGCCGACCTATGCCCTGGCGAAGGGCCGCAGCAACTACGCCTGCCTGCAGCAGGTGCACCAGGGGCCGGGCGCGCGCGAGCCCGAGGAGCAGGACACCTTGTGGGACGGGCCGACGTCGATGATGGGCCAGCAGGTGGTCCAGCTGCGCGAGTGGGCGGCCGAGGCGGTCACGGGCGACCGCGACGAGGTGCCGTTCCCCGTCAACGACCGGGCCTGGCGGCAGATCTCGGTGACCGCCCGCGAGTGCCTCGGCAGCAAGTGCCCGGACCGGGTCGACTGCTTTGCCGAGAAGGCGCGCGAGCAGGCCAAGACGGCCGACGTCGTCGTGGCCAACCACGCGCTGCTCGCGGTGGCCACCTTCGGCGGGGTGCCGGTGCTGCCCGAGCACGACGCGGTGGTCCTCGACGAGGCGCACGAGTTCGTCAGCTCCGCGACCGACGCCCTCACCGTCGAGGTCAGCGGTGCCGGAGCGCGGCGCGCGGCCGGGCAGGCAAAGAGCTATGTGCAGGCGAGCACGCAGGAGCGGCTCGAGGAGGCGGCCAAGGTCCTCGAGGGTGTGCTGCAGGGCACGCTTGCGGGCTGGATCCCGCAGCTTCCCGATCATGCTGTCGACGCCCTCGGGGTCGTCCAGTCCGTGTTCGGCCAGGCCGCGAACGAGGTCGGGTCGGCCAAGGAGGACGACGAGGTCTCCCAGGCCCGCCGCGACCAGGTGCGGGCGGGACTGACCGAGATCGCCGAGGCCGCCGGCGAGATCCGCGAGCCGATGGTCCGGTCCGCGGTCTATGCCACGGCCGACAAGGTCCTGCGGGTCTCGCCGCTGTGGGTCGGCGGGGCGGTCGCCGACCGGCTGTTCGGGGAGTCGGTCGTCATCGCGACGTCGGCGACGCTGACCCTCGGCGGGTCCTTCGCCCACACGGCGAGGGAGCTCGGCCTGAAGCAGTCCGACGGTGCGCAGTACGCAGCCGAAGCCAGCGCGGAGTGGAGGTGGCTCGATGTCGGCAGCCCCTTCGACTACGGCGCGCAGGGGCAGCTCTACATCGCCCGCGACCTGCCCGACCCCGGCAAGCAGCCGATGGCCTGGCAGACCGCCGTCGACGACCTCTGCGCCGAGCTCGTCGAGGCCGCCGGGGGCCGGACGCTCGCGTTGTTCTCCAGCACCGCCGCGGCCGCCCGGGCCGCTGCAGCCGTCCGGCAGAAGACCGACCTCCCGGTGCTGCTGCAGGGCGAGGACACCCCCGGCGCCCTGACCCACCGGTTCGCCGCAGATGCCCGGACCTGCCTGTTCGGCACCCGGTCCTTCTGGCAGGGCGTCGATGTCCCCGGCTCCGCCTGCCAGCTCGTCATCCTCGACCGCATCCCGTTCCCGCACGTTGACGACCCGCTCATGAAGGCCCGCCTCGCCGACGCCGGTGACCGCGGCTTCATGGACGTGACACTGCCGCCCGCAGCCGTGCTGCTCGCCCAGGGCGCCGGCCGGTTGATCCGGTCGACGTCCGACCGCGGAGTGGTCGTCGTCCTCGACCCGCGGCTGGCCACCGCGCGCTACGGCGAGGTGCTGCTGCGCACCCTGCCGGGTCTCTACCCCGCCAGGACGCTCGAAGGGGTCCTCGCGTCGCTGCGGGCCATCGACGCCTCGGCCGACCCGGTGCGCGAGGTCGGCCCGCCGCCGTCGGAGCGTCGTCGCCGGGCCGGCTGACGGCTCTGCGTTTCAGGCGGCTGGGGCGGTGGCCCAGGGGGCGGTGTCGAGCCGCTCGTCTGCCTGGCCGCCGGGCACGCAGCCGCCGTCCCGGTAGTCGTCGGGCATGTCCGGGTAGACCGTCAGCCAGTAGTCGCGCGCGAGCTCCCGGGCCTGGGCGGCGGTCGCCCCCAGCAGCTGCGCGGTGGTCTCGTCGCGCTGCAGCGCCGCGCACTCCGCGGCGGCCTCGTTGGTGAGCCCGCGCATGTGCATCGACTCGTGGGTCAGCACGTGCACGGCGACGACCATGTCGAACGACGGCCTGGACCGGTGGCCGCTGTAGTACTTCCGGAGCTGCCCGCAGGGGTCGCGCTTGATGGTCGTGCGCGGCTCGGGACGTCCGGAGGCGTCGTACCTCACGAAGCCGAGCTCGGCGCCCACGTCAGCGAGGGCCTGCCCGATCGACTGGCAGTGCACGTGCACCGGGTGCCCGACGAGGGCGCTGGCCACCTGCGACAGCCGCGACTCCTCCTGGTGCCGTCGTAGCACCGGAACGGCGAACCCCACGGCCAGCACGGCGAGCAACGACACCGAGATGGTCGGGAAGGGCCGGGGCCGGCCCAGCTCGTCGCGCTGTCGCAGCAGCCAGCGGCCGGTCAGCCCGAGGCCGCCGGTGACCGCGGCCGTGCTGACGACCGACAGGACAGAGATCACCTCAGGGGGTTCGGCTGATCAGCAGGCCACCTGAAAGGATGCCGGCGTGGACGAGCTGCTGGTGACCCGCCAGGACCGGGTCGCGGCGATCACCTTCAACCGCCCGGAGAAGCACAACGCGATCAACCTCGCGATGTGGGAGGAGTTCGGCCGGCTCATGCCTGGGCTGGCGGCGGACGACGCCGTCGACGCGATCCTGTTCCGTGGACCGGCCGGTGGCCCCTTCAGTGCGGGTGCCGACATCAGCGAGTTCCAGACGCTGCGCAGGACCCCCGACCTGGCCGCCCGCTACAACGAGGCCGTCACCGGCGGCGAGCGCGCCATTCTCGAGTGCCCTAAGCCCACCGTCGCCATGATCGAGGGCTTCGCCATCGGCGGCGGGTCGCAGGTCGCGCTCGCCTGCGACCTCCGACTCTGCTCGCCCGAGAGCCGGTTCGGCATCACGCCGGCGAAGCTCGGCATCGTCTACGCGCTGCCGTCGACCGCCCGGCTCGTCGATGTCGTCGGACCGGCATGGGCGTCCTGGATCCTCATGACGGGCGACCTCGTGGACGCCCAGACGGCGCTGCGCATCGGCCTGGTGCACGAGGTCTCGGACGACCTGGCCAACCGCACGACGGAGCTGCTGCACACGCTGACGAGCCGGGCCCGGGTGAGCCAGCTCGGTGCGAAGGCGCTGATCGGCCGGGTCAGCTCGGGGCGGCGGGAGGAGGACGCCGAGGTGCGCGCCCACTACGACGCGTCGCTCCACGGACCGGAGTACGCCGAAGGCGTCGCCGCCTTCCTCGACAAGCGCCCGCCCGACTTCAGGGCCGCCCGCGGCTGAAGGTGCCGGTCGGCGGCAACGGGGCGGTCGGCGGGTCAGCGTCGGCGCACGGCTTCGCGGTACGGCGGAAGACCTGCCCTTCCTCGACCCGGGCGCGCCCCACCGTGCGGGCCGTGACGTGCCTGAGCTCGTCGAGGTCGAAGGGACGGTCCGAACCGGCGAGGACGACGTTGCCGAAGCGGCGCCCGCGCAGCACTCCTGGGTCCGCGAGCACCACGACGTGCGCGAACACCTCGAGCAGGGTCGCGGCCTGCGCGCGGGCGAACGGCAGCATGCCGGTGTCGGCCACGTTGACGGCGTACACGCCGTCGTCCGTGAGGACCTGTCGGACCTCGCGGACGTGCTCGACCGTCGCGAACCGGCCGGGCACGCGGGCCCCCACGAAGACGTCGGTGACGACCAGGTCGCTGGTGCCGGGCGTCAGGTGCCGCAGCGCCTCGCGACCGTCGCCCACGCGCAGCCGGAACCCCGGTGTCCCGAGCTGCTGGCGCACGACCTCGACGAGCAGGTCGTCAGCCTCCACCACGATCTGGGTCGAGCCGGGCCGGGTCGCGGCGAGATAGCGGGGGAGGGTGCAGCCGCCTCCGCCAAGGTGCACGGCCGCGACCGGCTCACCGGGCGCGCGGACGCCGTCGGCGAGGTCGGCGAGCAGCCGGACGTACTCGAACTCGAGGTGCAACGGGTCGTCGAGGTCGACGTAGGACTGCGGGGTGCCGTCCACCATGAGCTGCCAGCCGCTCGGCCGGTCCAGGTCGCGGGCCAGCTCCGCCGTGCCGAACCGCACCGGCCAGCTGCCCCCGGTCGGGGCGGGTGGATGCGGCATCGGACCATTGTCGAGGTTGCGCCGGTGGGCGCTAGCCGATGTCGCCGCCCTGCCCGTCGGTGCGGATGTCGGCGATGTCCTTGCAGGTGTCGCAGATCGGCAGCGCCTTGGGGTCCTTGCTGGGCGTGAAGACGTGCCCGCAGAGCGCCTCGACCGGCGTCCCCAGGATGTAGGCCTCGGTGACCTTGCCGGGATCCTTGACGATGTGTGCGACCGAGCCGGGGTCCTGGAGCTCGCGCTCCTCGGTCCGCTCCTCGATCAGGGTGCTGGTGCCGAGGTGGGGCGTCGTCATGGTCCCAGGTTAGGCGGCGTCGAGCAGGAACGCCTGAAGGTCGCGCAGGCCGCGCTCGGCTTCCGCCGTCAGGGTGCGCTCGCTCGGCGAGATCGGGCCGAGGCCGGGCGGCGGGCGGTGCCCCTCGGGGAGCTCCTGCACGAGATCGTCGAGCTCCTCGAGCACGCCGTCGACGTTGCGGGCGGCGTACCAGTGGAGCACGCCGGCCCCCAGCAGCAGGAAGCTGACAGCTCCGGTCACGAGCAGTGCGATCGCCATGGGGTCCCCTGATCTCTCCTTCGTGCTCTCGGCACGTCCACCGCTGTCCTGGAGGGGCTGTCCGGACTGTCCCGACGCGTCCACAGTGCGCCCATTCGTGGGAAGACGATCGGGCCGGGACTTGTTAGCGTGGGTGCTGTACCAGCTCATACATGGCCCCCGGTCCCACACTCGTCGCTTCGAGCGACACACCGCCGTGAGGCGACCTGAGGGCTGGTGCACCGGCCGTCCCAGGGGAGACCCTGGGACGGCCGTTCTTCTCGGAGGGAGCAGCTGGTGACCGAACGACCGTCGCGCGTGCGCTGCATGCCGCCGCACGAGGTCGACAGCCACGTCCCGTCGGTGCTGTCGCACGAGGCCGAGCTGGTCGCCCGCCTCGAGCAGGCGCTGGCGACGCTGCCCGACGCGGAGCGGACGGCAGTGATCGCCGCCATCGGCTATGCAGGCGGGTCGGTCGGCGCGGCGATGGAGCTCGGCCTCGAGGTCGACGACGCCGACGCCCTCACCCGCAACGGGCTGCAGCTGCTGCGCGGGGCGCTGTCAGACGTGGACGCCCACGGGCAGCCGCTCCGCTGAGGCCTTGCGGCACAGCACGAGCACCCCGCTGACCGACAGCACGGCCCCCGCGATGGCGGCGGCCATTGCCCCGCCCGAGCTCGGCAGGTCGTCGTGCAGCACGGTCACGGCGAGGACGACCGCGACCAGCGGCTCGGTGATCGTGAGCGCCGCCAGGGGGGCGCCGATGTCCCCGGTCTGGAAGGCGATCTGCGCCAGCAGCAGCCCGAGCACCCCGACGACGACGCCGGTGTAGACCGCCCAGGACCCGAACAGCGCCGACCAGTGCCCGAACCGGCCGGCGATCACCGCGAGCAGCACGGAGCCCGCGCCGGTGACGCAGCCGGCCGCTGTCCCGGCGTACAGCCCCCCGAACCGGCGGTGTGACCGCAGCGCGAGCAGGGGGAGCGCGACGGCCGCGACGGCGACGCCGGCGACGATCGCCGCAGCGCGCGACGGATCGTGGCCTGAGGGCGTCGAGGACAGGGCGGGCGCGAGGAGCGCGATACCGGGGGCGCAGAGCAGGGTGCCGACGACCTCGGCACGCAGCATCCGGCGGTGCTGCAGCAGGGCCGACAGCAGGGCGGCCAGCGGGAGTCCGGCGACGAGCAGCGACTGCACCAGGGGCACGGACCCGTATCCGAACGCCACCGCCTGCATCGCGATGGCGCCGCCGTCGGCCACGATTCCGAGCAGCCACAGGGGCCGGCGGGCGAGCCGAAGCAGCAGCGAGGCGGGCCGGCCAGGCGTGACAGCCTGCGCCTCCTGGTGCTGGACGGCGGCCCCGACGGCAAACAGCGACGCTGCCACGAACGCCGCGAGGACGGCGGCGATCACCGCAGTCCGTGGTCGCCCACGGTGCCGACCTCGAGGCCCTGGCCGTGCAAGCGCTCGACGAGGGTGGGCAGGGCGCCGAGGGTGGCGCGCCATGACCCCGGCTCGCTGGTGCAGTCGCTGTCGTGCAGCAGGACGGTGCCGCCGTCGAGGTCGCCGCGGAGCACCTCGTCGACGACGTCGGAAGGTGCCAGCCCGCGCTGCCAGTCCTGGCCCCAGGCGGTCCAGAGCACGGTCCGCAGGCCGAGCTGCCGGGCCACGACGAGGTCGGCGGTGGTGAGGGCGCCGTACGGGGGCCGGAAGTACGCGGGCCGGACGCCTGTCTGCACCTCGATCAGATCAGCTGTCCGGGCGAGCTGGTCGGCTGTCCGCCTGCCGGGCAGGTTCCTGAGGTGGTTGCGGTGGTCCCACGAGTGGACGGCGACCTCGTGACCCTCGTCCACGATCCGGCGCGCGACGTCGGGGTAGCGCAGGCACATCTCGCCGAGCAGGAAGAAGGTGGCCCTGACGTCGAGTGCCGCGAGCGCGTCGAGGAACCGCGGGGTGCTCTGGGCATCCGGACCGTCGTCGAAGGTGAGCGCGACATGACCGTCCCGACCGCGGCCGTTGAGCCCCGGCGCGAACCGCTTGCCGACGGGGACGAACGTCGCCAGTGGCGCGGCCTGGACTGCCGCGGCGACAGCCCCGCACGCAAGCAGGGCCTTGCCGAGCATCAGGACTTGTCGGCGGCGAAGACGTCCACGAGCGGGAGCTGGGGGAGCCGCTCGGTCGTCGAGAGCGCCTGGAGCGCCGCGAGGTCGTTCTCGACCTGCGTCGCGGTGCGACCGCGCTCATCGAGCACCACGACGTCACCGAGGTGCAAGCTCGTCGGAAGCTGTCCGTTGCGCACGATCACCTTGGTGAGGGTCAGCTGGACCCCGTGGTCGCGCGCGACTGTCCACTCCACGATCCCGGGTGCCTTGAGGCACACGACCTTGGGGCGCACGCCGGGGGTGTAGGCCACGGCCTGGGCGGCGTTGCTCATCGTGTTCTTGAGGGTGCGGGGGTTGCGGCTCTTCACCCCGGTGTCGGCGCCGACGACCGTGACGCCGCTGGCCACGAGGGCCTGCACGTCGGTGGGCGTCGGCGCGTTGTCAGCGTGCCGCACCGCCACGGTCGCCGCATAGCTGCGCAGGGCCTGCACGACGCGGGTGTCGGCGACCTGGTCGTGGTCGACCAGGGCCGCGACATAGACCGCCTGGCTGCTGTTGGCCACCCCGACACCGTGGACGCTGGCCTGCGCGACGCCGAAGGACAGCGCCGTGACGGACAGGGGTACGCCGGCAGCGACCGCTCCGGCCCGGACGACGAGGCGCCGGGTGGCCGCGCGGCGGACGAGGCGCTGGCTCAGGGTCACGGGGAACTCGGCGAGCTCGAGCAGCTCGTCGGTGGGGTCCGCGAGGAACATCGCCCTGGCCCGGGCGATCATCGCGGCACCGGCCTCGGTGCGCGACAGCCGGCGGATCTCGTCGGTCAGCTCGACCTCGCTGGTCGCGTCCGCGGCGACGCCGGCGGCCTTCATCGCGAGTGAGTTGCGGTGGCCATGGCCGGGCAGGCAGGCATAGCCGATGACGGGGACGCCGACGGCGAAGCCCTCGAGGCACGACAGGCCACCCGCGTTGTGGACCAGCACGTCGGACGCGGCCAGCAGCCGGCGTACGTCCTTGGTCCACCCGAGGGCGATGATGCCCGGCTCGTCGTCGAGCTCCTTGAGCAGATCCTCGTTGCGACCGCAGAGGACGACGGGCGTGCCGACACCGGAGTCGCGGATGGCCCGCGCGGTCGTGCCGATCCCGCCGACGCCCCAGGAGCCGCCGACGAGGAGCACGACGTGCTCGTCGGTGTCGACCCCGAGAAGTGCCCGACCCTCGGCCCGCTCGGCCGCGGTGGCCGGCGAGAGGAAGGCGTCGGAAAGCACCGGACCCACCGCGTGCGAGGGGACACCCGCGCGGTCGATGGCCTCGACGGCACTGCCGTGCCAGACGGTGAAGTTGCGGTCGAGGCCCTTGTGCAGCCACAGCGCGTGCACGTCGACGTCGGTGAGGAAGCCGACGGCGGGAATGGGCAGCTTGCCGGCCCGGCGCAGCGCACCGGTGGCCTGGCAGGCGAGCGGGTAGGTCGAGATCACGACGTCGTAGTCGCGCGCGATCTTGCGGACCTTGCGCTTGCCCATCTGGCCCAGGTAGGCGGCGATGGGAGCGATGACGCCGCGGTCCATCTTCCCGTAGAGCCACTCGTAGGAGGCCGGGGCGTGCTTGAGCTGCTGCTGGTAGAAGCCGCGGTAGAACGGCCCCATCCGGGCGGGGAGCATCTCGAGGTAGTCGTAGACCTTGGCGTGCGCCCCGCGAGCGAGCAGTCGGCGTTGCAGCTCGTAGGCGACGCCGTCGTGCCCGGCGCCCATCGCCGCGGAGATGATCAGCACCGCGGGGGCGTCCGTGGTCGGACGCGCGGTCGTCCGTGCGCGCGTACGCGGCACGGCGCACCTCCAGAGACTGGTGCCGTCCACACTGGCGGCACTCGCGGACCAGTGTGCCAGGTGGGGCTGAGAGCTGCCTGTACCTCGGCCGACCCGGCGTGGTGAGGTCGGTCACGCTGCGTCACCGGCCGAGACGAGCGCCCGCGTGTCGGAGCTGGCGAAGGGCAAGGACCTGGCCCAACATGGGACGAGGCCCCCTGCAACTTGGAGATGCAGGGGGCCTCGTGACGGTCCCGGTGCCCCAGACCTGCCGGACGTCCTTGCGGGCGCTCGGCGGGTCCTGGCCTTCCAGGCCCGGTTGGACTCCGGTGCCGGCCGCCCTTGCGGGTGCCCGGTCCGGTGATCCGATGCCGCGTGGTGCGGTCCCGGTGACCTTCGCGACCGTCGCGGTCGGGTTGCCCCGTCCTCGTCGCTCACGCTGTCTGCCGTCGCCGTCCTGCGCGACGCCGCTCCGTGTCCAGTGCCAGCTCTTGCGAACGGGCTCCGACCTTCGTTCCGACGACCAGCGGCTCCCGTCGGACCCCCTGCAGTGGGCCGGTCTCCCGGTCCCCCGCGGCTCCGGGGATTGCTCCCCGGGCGGTTCGTCGTTCCTTCTGGCTGATGGATGTTTAGTGGGTTGTGACGGGGAGCACAAGGCCTGGGAACCAAGGACTTTCGAACTTTCTCGCTGCCCACAGGATGTCCCCAGGGCCACCGCGTGTCGTCCCCAGTTCGGCGAGGTTGTCCACCAGTTGTGCACCGTTCGATCCCCAGCCTGTGGACACCGGTCAGGACGCTGAGGGCAGTGCCAGGCCGATGACCTGCTCGGTCACGTCCCACAGCCGGGCCGCCGTGGCGGGGTCGGTGGCGGTGCCGTAGACCTCGAGCAGGTGCGGCCGGCCGCGGACCTGTCCGAAGGCCCTGGGACCGAGGAACGACCCGCTCGGCGCGCTCATCGCCGCCAGGGTGGGGGCAGCGCCCGCCTTCGCGCTCTGGAGGAACACCGGCCCGAGCAGCCGCATCGGCGGCACGAGGTAGCCCCGTCCCTCGTCCCTGAGCTGCCGCACGAACAGGTTGGTCCAGCTGACGCCAGGGTGAGCGGCGACGACGGGGACCCGGTCGCCGACCCGGCGGTGCAGCTCCTGCGCGAACAGCAGGTTGGCCTGCTTGGTGTTGGCATAGACCGCCTGCGGCGCGTACGCCGGTGGGCTGGTGAGCTCCTCCACGGTCAGGGTCGGCCCCAACGTGCCGCCGCGCGCGGCGATGGAGCTGATGATGACCACGCGCGACAGCTTGGGGAGCAGCCGAGCGACCAGGGCCGCGTGGCCGAAGTGGTTGGTGCCCATCTGCCGCTCGATCGCCTGCGTGGTCATGAGCATCGGCCCGCCCATGACGCCGGCGTTGCAGACGAGGGCGTCGACCTGCTCGGTGGCTCCGGCGAAGCGCGCGACGCTGTCGAGGTCGGCGAGGTCGAGCTCCCGCACGGGGAACCCGGGAGCCTGCCGTTCGGACCTTGCGACGTCGCGGCAGCCGAGCACGACCTGGGCGCCGGCCGCGCGGAGCGCCTTGGCGGCCTCGAGACCGATGCCGGAGTTGCCGCCCGTGATCACGACCGTGCGGCCCTTCCAGGCCGCCAGGGTCACTTGAAGTCGGGCGGCGCGGAGGTGACGGCGTTGGGGGTGTTGGAGTAGGCGGGATCGACCTTGGTCCCGCCGGCCTGCTCCACGACCGCCCAGGTCACCACGGAGTACACGATCACGCCGAGGACGGCGGTGACCCACAGCTTTGCCATGCGCAAGAACCTACCGCTCAGCCGTCGAGACCGAGGACCAGGGGGAGCACCGCGGCCGCCCCGGCGCGCCGCAGCACCCGCGCGGTCTCCGTGAGCGTCCAGCCGCTGTCGGTGCGGTCGTCGACAAGCAGCACCCGCTTCCCCTCCAGGTCCCAGGATCCGGGTACGGCGAACGCGCCGTGGACCGAACGCGCGCGCTGGGCGCTGTTGCTGCCCGGGTGCGACGGGGAGCCGACCAGCTCCAACGACCCGAGCGGGGTCAGCCGGCCGAGGTCGCCGAGGCGAGCGGCCAGCGTCCCGACCAGCCGGGGCCGGGTCCGCGAGGGGACCGCGGCGACGGCCGTCGGCCGCTCGTCCCAGTCCCAGGCGGCGAGCACCTTCACGACGGCCGCGACCAGGTCGTCGGGGATGTCCTGGTCGGGCGCTCGCAGCAGCTCGCGCAGCCGGGTGCCCCAGCCGAGGTCCGAGAGCCGGCCCAGCGCCCGGCCGGGGGCGGCCTGGTCGACGGCCGGGATCCGGCCCTTGAGCTCCTCCAGTCCGGTGGGCCACATCTTGCGCGGCTCCAGCACCACGCCGGGGCGCCCCAGGGCTGCCGCTGCCGCTTCCAGCATCACGGGGCTGACGGAGGTGTCGAGAGGCCGTCCGAGGCAGTTGTCGCACCGCCCGCACGGCGCTGCCTCCGGGTCGTCGAGTTGCCGGCGGAGAAACTCCATCCGGCAGCCGTTCGCCGTCACGTAGTCGCGCATCGCCTGCTGCTCGGCTCGCCGGTCGGCGTCGACCTGGGCATAGCGCTCGGCGTCGTAGGACCACGGCTGACCGGTTGCGGTCCAGCCGCCCTGCACGCGTCGCACGGCGCCGTCGACGTCCAGCACCTTCAGCATCGTCTCCAGCCGGGTCCGGCCGAGCTCGACCCGCGGCTCCAGCGCGGCGGTCGAGAGCGTCACGCCCTCGAGCGCCGTGAGGACCTGCCGCACCTGCTCCTCGGGCGGAAACGCCAGCGAGGCGAAGTACTGCCAGATCGCCTCGTCCTCCCGACCCGGCAGCAGCACGACCTCGGCCCGCTCGACCCCACGGCCGGCACGACCGACCTGCTGGTAGTAGGCGATCGGCGAGGCCGGCGCCCCGAGGTGCACCACGAACCCGAGGTCGGGTTTGTCGAACCCCATGCCCAGGGCACTCGTCGCGACGAGCACCTTGAGACGGTTGCCGAGGAGGTCCTCCTCGGCCTGCCGGCGCTCTGCGTCGTCGCTCTTACCGGAGTAGGCGACGGCCGAGATGCCCTGGGAGACAAGGAAGGACGCGACGTCTTCGGTCGCGGCGACGGTCAGCGTGTAGACGATGCCGGAGCCGGTCGAGGTGCGCAGCCACTCGGCGAGCCACGCCAGCCGGTGCGCAGGGTCGGACAGCACGGCCACCGAGAGGTGGAGCGACTCGCGTTCGAGGGGACCGCGCAGGACGAGGGTGTCGTCGCCGAGCTGGATGGCGACGTCGGCGACCACCCGCGCGTTGGCGGTGGCGGTGGTCGCGAGGACGGGTACCCCGTCGGGGAGCTCGGTGAGCAGCGTCTTGATGCGCCGGTAGTCCGGACGGAAGTCGTGGCCCCAGTCGCTGATGCAGTGCGCCTCGTCGATGACGACCAGCCCCGCCGTACCCGCGAGGCGGGGGAGCACCTCGTCGCGGAAGCCAGGGTTGTTGAGGCGCTCGGGGCTCACCAGCAGCACGTCGGCGTGCCCGGCCGCGATCTCGGCGTAGACCTCGTGCCACTGGTCGACGTTGCTGGAGTTGACCGTGGTCGCCCGGATGCCGGCGCGCTCGGCCGCGGCGACCTGGTTGCGCATGAGCGCGAGCAGCGGGCTGACGATGACGGTCGGCCCGGCGCCCTGCTCGCGGAGCAGGGCGGTGGCGACGAAGTAGACGGCCGACTTGCCCCAGCCGGTGCGCTGCACGACGAGTGCGCGCCGGTGCTCCTCGACCAAGGCGCTGATCGCCGTCCACTGGTCCTCGCGGAGGACGGCGTGGGGGCCCGCGAGCTGCTCGAGGACCTCCTGCGCGCGCTTACGCAGGGAGGTTGTCCAGGTCGTGCTGCTCCTGCGCGACGTCGGGGTCGGCCCAGCGCCTGGCCCGTTGCTCCTGGACGCGCTTCTGGCGCAGGTCGAAGCGTTCGGTGCGGTGCTTCTCCACGTCCGCGATGCGGATGCGGCGACGGCGGCCGTCCGGGCCGAGGTGCGCGGCGAGCTGACCCGACTCGAGGAGGTGGATGACGGCGGTCGGCGACATGCCCAGCTCGACAGCCGCCTGCTCGATCGACAGGTCGGCACCCCGGTCCTTCTCGCTCACGCGCCCATCATCCCACGGGCACGCACCGGGTTCATGACGCCGCACCCTGCCAGACATAGGGTTCGGTGCGTGGACAGGCGCATGGAGTACGCCGCGGCGGTGGAAGACCTGCGCCGGCAGCTCGCCGGACTGCCCGCTGACGCGCCCGTCCGCCTGGGCAAGAAGACGTCCAACCTCTTCCGGCCGCGGGCCGCCGCGACGCACCGGCTCGACGTGTCGGCCTTCAGCGGCGTGCTGAGCGTCGAGGACGGGTTCGCCGAGGTGCTCGGCATGACGACCTACGAGGACCTCGTGGACGCGACCCTGCCGAGCGGCCAGATGCCGCTGGTCGTGCCGCAGCTGAAGACGATCACGCTCGGCGGTGCGGTGACCGGTCTCGGCATCGAGAGCTCGAGCTTCCGCAACGGGGTGCCGCACGAGTCCGTCGTCGAGATGGACGTGCTCACCGGCTCCGGTGAGGTCGTCACCTGCTCGCGGGAGCAGAGCGCCGACCTCTTCTACGGGTTCGCCAACTCCTACGGCACCCTGGGCTACGCGCTGCGGCTGCGGATCGAGCTGGAGAGGACCCGCCCCTACGTGCACCTGACGCACGTCCGCTGTGGGTCCGTGGCGGAGGCGGTGTCCGTCATGTCGGAGCACTGCCGGCAACGGACCGCGGACTTCTGCGACGGCACGTGGTTCTCGCCCGACGAGGTCTACGTGACGCTCGGCCGGTGGTCCGATCGGGCCCCGCTCCTCAGCGACTACACCGGCATGGGCATCTACTACCGCTCGATCCAGCAGCGCACCGAGGACTGGCTCACCGTCCGCGACTACCTCTGGCGCTGGGACACCGACTGGTTCTGGTGCAGCCGCGCCTTCGGCGTGCAGAACCCCGCGGTCCGGCGGTGGGTGCCGCGCAAGTACTTGCGCTCCGACGTCTGGTGGAAGCTGGTCGCGTTCGAGCGCAAGCACCAGTGGAAGACCCGCTGGGACCGACGCAAGGGACGACCCGAGCGCGAGGACGTCGTGCAGGACGTCGAGGTGCCGATCGACCGGCTCGTCGAGTTCATGGACTTCTTCGCGCGCGAGATCCCGATCGAGCCGGTCTGGTTCTGCCCGCTGCAGCAGCGGTCGCCCGACGACGTGTGGGAGCTCTACCGGTTCGACCCGTCGGTCCTGTATGTCAACGTCGGCTTCTGGTCCACGGTCGACCTGGAGCCGGGCGAGGATCCGACCAGCCACAACCGCCGCATCGAGCAGGTGGTCGATGACCTGGGCGGCAGGAAGTCCCTGTACAGCACGGCTTTCTATGACCGCGAGCACTTCTGGGAGCTGTACAACGGTCCCGTCTACGACCTGCTGAAGAAGCAGTGGGACCCGGACGGCAGGCTGCTGGACCTGTACGAGAAGACTGTGAAGGGGAGATGACATGAAGGTCGCTGAAGCACTGTCCGCCGTGCTGCCGGAGCAGACCAGAGTGGAGGCCTACGACGGCTCCGCCGCCGGTCCCTCTGACGCGAGCATCGTCATCAAGGTCCAGACGCCGCAGGCGATCTCGCACATGGTGAGTGCTCCCGGTGAGCTCGGCATGGCTCGTGCCTACATCAGCGGCGACATGGACATCGAGGCTCCCGACCACTACACGCTGCTGCGCGCGCTGACCCGCACCAAGATGGGCGACCTCTCCTGGAGCGAGCGGCTGCAGGTGCTCAGATCGCTGGGCCGCGAGGCTGTCCACTGGGTGGAGCCGCCACCGCAGGAGGTGGGGGCGAAGCGGTACCTCGCCGGGCTGCGCGCCCACAGCAAGGGCCGCGACGCCGCGGCGATCGCCCACCACTACGACGTCTCCAACACCTTCTACGAGTGGGTCCTCGGGCCGTCGATGGCCTACACCTGCGCGGTCTTCCCGAGCGAGCAGGCGACCCTCGAGGAGGCGCAGCACGCGAAGTTCGACCTGGTCTGCCAGAAGCTCGCGCTGAAGCCCGGGATGCGGCTGCTCGACGTCGGCTGCGGCTGGGGCGGGATGGCGATGCACGCCGCCGAGCACTACGGGGTGTCGGTCGTCGCGGCCACCCTCTCCCGGCAGCAGGCCGAGTGGGGCCGGAAGGCCGCGGCCGAGCGCGGCCTCACCGAGCTCGTCGACATCCGGTTCAGCGACTACCGCGACGTCCGTGACACCGGGTTCGACGCGATCAGCTCCATCGGTCTCACGGAGCACATCGGGATCCACCAGCTCTCGTCGTACTCGTCGTTCCTGGCGGCCAAGCTCGTGCCGCAGGGCCGGCTGCTGAACCACTGCATCACCCGCAACGACGACCACTCCGCGCCGATCGCGAAGCGCGGCTTCATCCCGCGCTACGTCTTCCCGGACGGCGAGCTGCCCGGTGTCGGCCGGATCATCGGCGAGCTGCAGCGCGCGGGGCTCGAGATCCGGCACGAGGAGAACCTGCGCGAGCACTACGCGCTGACGCTGCAGGCCTGGTGCGACAACCTCGACGCCCACTGGGCGGAGGCGGTCGAGGAGGTCGGCATCGGGACGGCGCGGGTCTGGGCGCTCTACCTTGCCGGGTCGCGCATCGGGTTCGAGATCAACCAGATCCAGCTGCACCAGGTCCTTGCCGTGAAGACGGTCGACGGTGCCAGCGGCTTCCCCCTCCGCCCCGCCTACTGACCGCCGTCCCACAGCCCCCCTCCGTGATCAACAGGTCATCGGAGGGGCACCACGCCGGCGAGTCGTCCTCCTGATCACCGGGCAGCCGCGCCGCCTGGGGGCGAGGGGATCAGCGGCGGTGGGGCTGGTACGGGGTCGGCGTGCGGTTCTGCGGTCGGATCGGCTCCACGGTCGTGTCGCCGTTGGAGCGCGGGCCTGTCCACGGGCCCGGCACGGCGTCGAGCCGGTTCATCAGCGCGTAGGCGACCGACTCGTAGTTGACCCGCCAGCCCCGGAAGTCGGGCCACGCCTCCTCCGGAGTGCGGGTCATGCGGAACGTCGTCGAGGAGATCCGCGCGATGCCTTCCAGGTACTCGTCGTAGGTGAGCTGGATCGGGGCGTCGGGGTCGGGGTCGTAGTCGACCGGCAGACCGAGCGTGTCCGCGATCGAGCGCAGCGCGGTGAAACCCATCC
>JAODND010000001.1 GCA_025465465.1 Frankiales bacterium
GATCGACGCTGCCGAAGCGACCGTGGTCGGTGCGCCAGGACACGATGCGGTCGGCGAGCACCGGACCGATGCCGGGCAGCGCATCGAGCTCCTGCGCCGTCGCGGTGTTCAGATCGAGCTGCGCCGAACCCCCCGTGGACGACGACGCCGCCGCGGCGTCCGCCACCAGCACCTGCTCGCCGTCCTGCACCTTGGCGGCGAGGTTGAGGGTGCCGGTCGACGTACCCGGTAGGACACCGCCGGCTGCCCGCAGGGCATCGTCGACCCGGGCGCCGGGCGGCAGCCTGACCAGTCCGGGACGCCGAACCCTGCCCGCGACGTCGACCACGAGCTCGGGTCCACCCGTTGCCGATGCGCCGACGACGGGTGGTGGCGCGACGGGCTGCTCCGACGGCCTGCCGCGCAGCAGCAGGAAGCCGGCGAGCACCGCGGCGACGAGGCCCACGACGACGAGAGCGACGACCCCGCGGTGGCCGGGATCCACGCGGGCTGCCGAGAGCACCTCGCGGACGGTGGTCGGCTCGTCCTCGGCTGTCGCCTGGCGCGGCACCCAGCCGCCCGGGGCCGAGGGCACCCGAGGGAGCAGCTGGCGCAGCCGGTCGGCGGCACCGGGAGGGACAGGCACCTGGCGACGCTAGGGATCCGCCACCCGGACCAGGGCCACACCAGCAGCGGCTGTGGAACCCCGTCAGTCCTGTGGAGCGCGCAACCGGCGCGCCACATTGCCGGTGTGCCGGGCGAGCACGACGGCCGCGATCGCGGCCGCCCACAGCCGGTCCTCCCCGACCACCAGCGCCGTGACGAGCACCGCAGCCGCGGCCGACATCGACGCGAGCGCGATCCACCTCGAAGCGGCGAGCACGAGCAGCCAGGCCGCCAGCACGAAGACCAGCCACAACGGGTGCGAACCCAGGATCGCCCCGGCTGCTGTCGCCACTCCCTTGCCGCCCCTGCCCCTCAGCCACGGCGACGTGATGTGCCCCGCCACGGCGAACAACCCCGCGACCAGCCCCCACCCGTGGGCTCCGATCCCGAACAGTGCGGCCGGCACAGCTCCCTTCGCCACGTCGAGCAGAGCGACCAGCACCCCCGTACGACGACCGAGCGCGCGTCCCGCGTTGGACGCCCCGGGGTTGCCGGAACCGATCGCCCGCAGGTCGATGCCGCGTGTCCGCGCGATGAGGACTGCCGGGTTGATCGTGCCGAGGAAGTAGCCCACGACGGCCGCCGCCGTGTAGCCGATCAGCGCCTCCACACGACCACTCCCAGCAGGCCGGGGCCGACGTGGGCGCCGACGACCGCGCCGACCTCCGAGACGTAGAGCTGCACGAGGTGCGGAAGCGCCTCCCGCAGCTCGACCTCGAGCTGGGCGGCCCGTTCGGGTGCGGCCAGGTGATGGATCGCCACGTCGACTGGTCCGTCGCCCGCCGCCTCCACGACGAGCTGCTCCAGCCGCGACAGCGCCTTGGAGAAGGTGCGCACCTTCTCGAGCAACGCGATCTCGCCGTCCCTGACGATGAGCAGCGGCTTCACCGCGAGGGCCGCTCCGACCAGCGCCGACGTGGCGGTCATCCGACCGCCACGCCGCAGGCGCTCGAGGCTGTCGACATAGAACAGCGTCGTCGTGTCCGCCTTCTCTGCAGCCCCCGCGACCTCCTCCAGCGAGCCGCCGGCCCGGGCCGTCTCGCAGGCAGCGATCACGTCGAACCCGAGTCCCATCGCGACCGACCCGCTGTCGACGACCCGGACGGTGATGTCAGGCGCGACGTGCTCGGCGGCGAGCCGGGCGCTGTCGGCCGTACCCGACAGGCGGGCGGACAGGTGGACGGACACGATCTCCGAGGCGCCGGTGCCGCGATAGGCGCCCGCCAGCTGGCCGGGCGTGGGTCGCGACGTGGTGACCTGGACGCGGCGCTCACTGAGGGCCGCGGCGACGTCCGCCGGCGACACCTCGATCGCCTCCTGGCCTGACCAGCTGCCCAGGACGACGTGCAGCGGGACGGTCGTGATTCCATAGCGCTCGGCCACGCCGTCCGGGAGGTATGCCGTGGAGTCCGTGACTACCGCGACCCGAGCCATGTCCAGAACGGTAATGGTTGGGGCAGTATGAGCCTGTTTCCCAGGGGGTGATGATGGAGCCGGTTCGGACGCTGCTGCAGAGAAGCAGCACGTCACTTTCCGGTGGGGCCACCCTGCGCGCGGTCGAGGAGGCACGCGAGGCGCTGGTGCTGTCGCGCGGCGACGACGTGCTCGAGTTGCTCAGCCTCGACGCCCTCGGTGCGGCGTTGTGGGCCCGGGGCGAGCTGCGCAACGCCGCCATGGTCCTCGGCGCCAGCGACCGGCTCCGTCAGCGCACCGGTCAGGGGCACGGGCGCAGCGCCGTCGCCGAGCTCGCCGAGGCCTCGCCCGGCTGGGACGAGGGCCGGCAGCTGCGGCCCGAGGAGGTGCTGGTGCTGCTGTCGGTCAACCGGACGCCGACGGGACGCCCGACCGCTGGCTGGACCAGCCTGACCCCGAGTGAGCGCCAGGTCGTCGAGCTGGCCGTCGAGGGGCTGACCAATCCGCGGATCGCGCAGAAGCTGTTCCTGTCGACGAACACGGTGAAGACCCACCTGCAGCGGGCCTATCGCAAGCTCGGCATCACGAGCAGGACGGAGCTCAGCCAGGTACGACGTTGACGAGCCTCGGCGGCCGGACGATGACCGCTCGCGGTTCCTTGCCCCCGAGGTACTCCTGCACCCTGGACGACGCCAGGGCCAGCGCCCTCAGCTCGTCCTCGGCGATGTCCGGCGACACCTCCAGCTTGTCGCGCACCTTGCCCGCGACCTGCACGACACAGGTGACGGCGTCGTCGACGAGCAGCTCCGGGTCGGCGGTCGGCCAGCTGCTGTCGTGCACCGAGTCGCCCGCCTCCACGTCGTGTCCCAGCCGCGACCAGACCTCCTCCGCCGTGTACGGCGCGTAGGTGCTCAGCATGACGGCCAGCGCGGTCACACCGTCGCGCAACGAGCCCGCCGGCTTGGGAGCGGTGTCCGCCGATCTGCGCAGGGCGTTGACCAGCTCGTGGAAGCGCGCGATGGCCACGTTGAGACGATGCGACTCGATCAGTCGCGTCACCTCGTCGACGGCCTTGGCGACCACCTTGTCGACGACCACGTCGCGGTCGTCGCCAGCCAGCGCAACGACATCGTCCGTGAGGCGCAGCACCCGGTTCAGCCACTTCAACGTGCCACCCGGGCTCATCGTCGCCCAGTCGATGTCGTCCTCGGGGGGACCCGCTCCGATGATGGTCAGGCGGACCGCGTCGACGCCGTACTGCGACAGCTGGCTGCCCAGGTCGACGCCGTTGCCCAGCGACTTGCTCATCGCCTTGCCCTGGTTGATGACCTGGCCCTGGTTCATGAGCGAGGCAAACGGTTCGACGAAGTCGAGCATCCCCATGTCGTGCAGCACCTTGGTGAAGAAGCGGCTGTAGAGAAGGTGCAGGATCGCGTGCTCGACCCCTCCGACGTACTGGTCGACCGGCAGCCACTCACGGACCTTGTCGACGTCGAACGGCCCGTCCTCGTAGCCCTGCGATGGATAGCGCAGGTAGTACCAACTCGAGTCGACGAAGGTGTCCATCGTGTCGGTGTCACGGGTCGCGGGACCCCCGCACGTGGGGCAGGTCGTGTTGACCCATGCCTCGTTCGAGGCCAATGGCGACTGGCCCTGCGGGCGCAGGTCGGCACCCTTCATGTCGTCGGGCAACCGCACCGGCAGCTGGTCGTCCGGGACCGCGACCTCACCATGCACCGGGCAGTGCACGACCGGGATGGGCGTCCCCCAGAAGCGCTGCCGCGAGAGCAGCCAGTCGCGCAGGCGGTAGTTGACGGCCTTCTCGCCCGTACCCCGTGCCGCCAGGATGTCGATGGCCTGCTCGATCGCCTCGGCCTTGCGCAGGCCGTCGAGCGGACCGCTGTTGACCAGCGCGCCGTCGCCGGCCGTCGCGACACCCGTGACGGCAGGGTCGTCCTCGCCGGTGTCGACGACCACCCGCACCGGCAGGTCGAAGGCCTTCGCGAAGTCGAGGTCGCGCTGGTCATGGGCCGGCACGGCCATGATGGCGCCGGTGCCGTAGTCCGCCAGCACGTAGTCGGCGGCGAAGACCGGCAGCTCCTCGCCGTTCAACGGGTTCGTCGCAGTGACGCCCAGCGACACACCGGTCTTCGGTCGCTCCGTCGACTGGCGGTCGATGTCTGACAGCTTGCGGGTCGCCGCTCGGTAGGTCTCGAAGGCCGCGCGCTGCTCGGGCGCCACCAGCTCGTCAGCCAGTGCCGCGTCCGCAGCGACCACGAAGAAGGTCGCGCCGTACAGGGTGTCGGGCCGCGTCGTGAAGACGCTGACCTTGCGGTCCCCGACGGCGAAGTCGACGTGCGCGCCGGTGCTGCGCCCGATCCAGTTCTTCTGCATCAGCAGGACGCGGTCCGGCCACTTGCCCTCCAGCTGCTGCATGTCGTCCAGCAGCCGGTCGGCGTACTCGGTGATCTTGAAGTACCACTGCGTCAGCTCGCGCTTGGTGACCTCGGCCCCGCAGCGCTCGCACTTGCCCGCGACGACCTGCTCGTTGGCCAGCACGGTCTGGTCGTTGGGGCACCAGTTGACCGCGCTGTTCTTGCGGTAGGCCAGGCCGCGCTCCATGAAGCGCAGGAACAGCCACTGCGTCCAGCGGTAGTACTCCGGGTCGCTGGTGTGCAGCCGGGTCGACCAGTCGAAGCTGATGCCGTACCGCCGGAACGACTCGGCTTGCACCTCGATGTTGGCGTAGGTGTACTGCGCCGGGTGCTCACCTCGCTTGATGGCGGCGTTCTCCGCGGGCAGCCCGAACGAGTCCCAGCCGGTGGGGTGCAGCACGTCGTAGCCCTGTCGCATCCAGTACCGCGCGACGACGTCGGCGATGCCCCACGCCTCCGCGTGGCCCATGTGCAGGTCGCCGCTGGGGTAGGGGAACATGTCGAGCACATAGCGCTTCTCGGCGCCGGCGCGCCGGCCGGCCCGGTTGAGGTCGAGGCGATCCCAGACCGGCAGCCACCGGTCCTGCACCGCGTGCGGGTCGTAGCCCTCGTCCAGGTTGGCGTCGGTGGCCATGTCGTTCCCTTCCTGCTCCAGGCAAAAGAAAAGCCCCCGTGGGTCACGAGGGCGCCGCGCTGAGACTGGTGTGCAGTCAGCGCGGCTCGGGAAGGAGCAGCTCCTGCGGGTGCATGCGCCACATCTTACGCGCAGAGCCCTGACCCGCAGCGAATAAGGTGGTCGCGTGACGACGGAGCTCGAGGAGACCAGGCCGGTCACCCCGCACGAGGTCTCCCCCTGGCGCCTCGCCGGGCTCCGGGCCCGGCAGCGCCGCCGCCGCCTGCTGCTGCTGGTGGTCGTGGCCTTCACGCTGTCGGTGGCCCTCGCCGGTGTCCCGACCGGTCGCGAGTGGCTGACCTTCTGGATGCTGCTGACCCTGTTCGCGGCGTGCGGCGGCGAGTGGGGCGTGTGGCGTCGCGCGGTCGTCCGCGACTGGTTGCCGCTGCTCGCGGTCCTGTTCGCCTACGACCTGCTCCGAGGCGTCGCCAACGAGATCGGTGGCCGCCTGTTCGGCCTCCCGGTGCTGCGGGCCAACCCGACCAACCAGGTCAGCGCGGTGCGGGCCCATCTCTGGCCACCGATCGACTTCGACCGCACGCTGTTCGGCGGGCACGTCCCGACGCTCTGGCTGCAGCAGCACTTCTTCGACCCGGGGGTGGCGCACTGGTATGACCGGATCGCGATCTGCGTCTACCTGTCGCACTTCCTGGTCTCCCTCGTGCTCGCGATCGTGCTGTGGTGCGTGAACTACCCGCTGTTCCGGCGCTACCTCGCCGCGCTGGTCTCACTCACGCTGGTCACGCTGGCGACCTACGTCCTGTTCCCCGCGGCCCCGCCGTGGATGGCCGGCCTCAACAACAAGTTCGGCAAGGGGGTCGAGGTGCACCGGGTGGTGCAGGAGACGCTGCACACCCTGGGCGGCTCCACGGTCGACAGCGCCGTGGAGAAGGGCGCCGCCTACTCCAACTCGGTCGCCGCGATGCCGTCGCTGCACGCCGCCATCCCCATGCTGCTGCTCGTCTTCTTCTGGCCCGAGGTCCGCACCCGCGGCAAGATCGGCCTGTCGATCTACGCCGGCACGATGGCGCTGGTCCTGGTGTATGGCGGGGAGCACTACGTCGCCGACGTCCTGGCCGGCTGGCTCTACGCGATCGTGGTCACGGTGCTGCTGCGCAAGCTGGCCTTCCGCAAGGAGCCGGTCGACGCGCCCGCAGACAACCCCCTCACCACCCCGGCCCACCACCCCTCTGGATGATCAACAGTGGGTTGCGTGGTCGGCGCGCCGGCGGTTCAGCCAGCTGATCCCCTGCTGATCACCGCGAGAGGGGCTAGACGATGGCGGTCTCGGCCATCGCTCGTTCGCCATCGAGCTGTTCGCGCTGCGCGGCGAGGCCACCTGTCGTGCGCAACGGCACCTCCTTGACGAAGAAGGTGAGCACGAAGGCAGGGATCACCAGCACGGCCACGACGAGGAAGACCGTGTGCATCGAGTCGGCGAAGCCCTCGAGGACCAGCCGCTTCACCGGCCCGGGCAGCGTGCCGAACAAGCTCGTGGTGTTGTCGAGCTTGGCGGAATTGATCTGACCTGCCAGATCCTTGTACGGCGAGTCGAGCAGCCGCTCCTTGATGTTGCCGACGACCGTCCCGAAGAGCACCGCGAGGGAGACCGCCGCGCCGAGCGTGCCGCCCATGGAACGGAAGAACGTGACCGACGAGGTCGACAGGCCCATGTCCTGGGGCGGCAGGGAGTTCTGCACCGAGATGACGAGCATCTGCATCGTGAGGCCGAGACCGACGCCGACCACGACCATGTAGCTCATGACCTGGGGCATCGGGGTGTCGACCTTCAGCGTCGACAACAGCAGCATCCCGACGAACAGGACCGCCGTGCCGAAGATCGGGAAGATCTTGTAGCGGCCGGTGCGCTGCATCAGGCGGCCCACGACCAGTGAGGACCCCATCAGGCCGACCATGAACGGCGTCATCATCAGGCCCGCCCGGGTCGGGCTCTCCTCCCGGACGATCTGCAGGTACAGCGGCATCAGCACAAGGCCGCCGAACATCACCATGCCGACCAGCGTCGCGACGACGCTGACGACGGAGAAGACCTTGTCGCGGAAGATCCGCAGCGGCAGGATCGCGTCCTCACCGAGCCTGCTCTCACGGGGGATGAACAGCCCGAACGAGACCAGTGCGATCGCGATCATCGTCAGCGACGTGGGCGAGCTCCACCCCCACTCGCGACCCTTCTCGGCGAGCAGCAGGAACGGCACGACCGTCGAGCTGAGCAACGCGGCGCCGACGTAGTCGATGCGGTGGTCGGTGCGGCGGCGCGGCAGCGTCAGGTTGCGGAAGACGACGTAGAACGCGGCCAGACCGATGGGCACGTTGACGTAGAAGATCCACCGCCAGCCGGTGACGCCGAGGATGGTGGCCTGGCCGGCGAAGAAGCCGCCGAGGACCGGTCCGAGCACCGACGACGTCGCGAAGACAGACGTGAAGTACGCCTGGTACTTCGCCCTCTCGCGAGGTGCCACCAGGTCGCCGATGATGGCGAACGCGAGCGACAGCAGGCCACCGGCGCCGAGGCCCTGCAGGGCGCGGTAGGCCGCGAGCTCGTAGATCGAGTGCGCCTGTCCGCAGAGCAGCGAGCCGAGGAGGAAGACAGCGATGGCGAACAGGTAGAACGGCTTGCGGCCATAGAGGTCGGAGAGCTTGCCGTAGAGCGGGGTGCTCACGGTCGACGTCACGAGGTACGCCGTCGTCACCCACGCCTGCGCGGTCTGGCCGTTGAGCTTGTCGGCGATGGTGCGCATCGCGGTCGACACGATCGTCTGGTCCAGCGAGGCCAGGAACATGCCGAGCAGGAGTCCGGACATGATGGTGAGGATCTGCCGATGGGTCAGCCCCGAGGTCTGGGGGGCTGCGCCGACGGAGCTTTCGGTGGTCATGCGCTCTCCAAGATGGCCTCGAGCAGGTGCCCGTTCGCCGTCAGGTCGTGGTTGAGGCGAGCCAGCAGGTCAGCCAGCTCCTCGTGGTCGTGGTCGGACCAGCCGGGGGTGAGCACCTTGAGTGCCTGTGCCCGCTTCTGCTGGACGGATGCGGCTGCCCGCTGACCTTTGTCAGTGAGGACGAGCCGGATGGCGCGGCCGTCGTCTGGATCCGCCTCGCGGCGGACGTAGCCGGCCCGCTCGACGGCGGTGACCTGGCGGCTGACCGACGACGGGTCGAGCCCAAGGGCACTGGCCAGCTCGGTCAACCGCACGGGGCCCAGTGCGGCGAGTCGACCGATCACGTGCACGCCCGCGGGCTCGAGCCGCAGGCCCGACGCCGCGATGGCGTGGCCGTTGAGTCCTTTCAGCCCTCGCACCAGCGCGGCGATCTCACCCCAGAGCAGGGCGTGGCTGTCCATGGCCTTCAGGAAACTACTTGCTGGTTACAAGCACAAGTTCTTCAGAGCGTGAGGGCGGTCACACCTGAGGAGTCGTGAGGACATACCCGACGCCACGCACCGTCTCGATCCGGGTGCTCGCCGCGGCGAGCTTCTTGCGGAGGTAGCCGACATAGACCTCCACGATGTTGGGGTCGCCGTCATAGTGCGCGTCCCAGACGCTGTCGAGGATCTCGCGCTTGCTCTGCACCGACTCGGGGTGCCGCATCAGGTGCAGCAGCAGGGCGAACTCGCGGGGGGTCAGCGCCACCTGCTGGTCGGCGACGGTCACCCGGTGCCGAGCGGGGTCGATGGCGAGGTCACCGACCTCCAGCACGACGGGCCGGGCCGGGGCGCCGCGCCGGACGAGCGACCGCAGCCGGGCCACCAGGACGACGAACGAGAAGGGCTTGGTGAGGTAGTCGTCGGCTCCCAGGTCCAGGGCGTCCGCCTCGTCGTACTCCCCATCCTTGGCCGTGAGCATGAGCACGGGCGTCCAGACCTTGTTGCGCCGCATCTCCTGGCAGATCCGGTAGCCGGAAAGGCCGGGCAGCATGATGTCGAGCACCACGACGTCGAACTCACCGGAGAGGGCCTTCGTCAGGCCCTCCCGGCCGTCGTGGGCGACTTCGACGCGGAAGCTCTCTGCCGCCAGGCCGCGCTGCACGGCGCCGGCAAGGTGCTCCTCGTCCTCGACGAGCAGAACTCTCATGACAACAGACTGCGCGCGAAGGACTGTGGTGTCACTGAGGAAAGTGTCACCGAGGAAGGTGTCACCGAGGAAGGTGTCATTGAGGAAGCACCAACCGGACGACCGAGGCCTCGGCGAACTCCACGGTCCCGCCATGCGCCTCGACGAGCTGCCGGACGATGGCCAGGCCGAGCCCGGTGCCCCCCTGCTGCCGGCTGCGGCTGACGTCCAGCCGCACGAACCGCTCGAACACGCGCTCACGGTCCTCGGCGGGTACGCCGGGCCCGTCGTCGGCGATCTCGACGACGGCACCCTCGGGTCCGCTCGCCAGGCTCAGCTCGACCCGTCCGGTTGCGTGCCGCGCCGCGTTGTCGACGAGGTTGCGGAGCACCCGCGCCAGCCGGTCGTGGTCGCCGCGGACCCGGGTCGGCTGGATGCGGGTCACGACGTCCAGTGTGGTGGTGGCACGGATCCGGTGCGCCTCGGCGGCGAGCAGGTCGTCGAGGTCGACGTCTTCGCGACGCATCTGGATCCCGCGCTCGTCGGCGTTCGCCAGCAGCAGCAGGTCCGCGACGAGCCGCTCGACCCGGTGCGTCTCCTCGAGCAGCACGTCGGCCGTCCCCTGCCAGTCAGCGGTCTCCGGATGCGCGACGGCGACCTCGACGCTGGTCCGCAGCACCGCCAGCGGACTCCGCAGCTCGTGGCTGGCGTCCGACACGAACTGGCGCTGCGCACGGACGGCGCTCTCGAGCCGGTCGAGCATGCGGTTCAGCGTGCCACCGAGCAGCCACACCTCGTCGCGCGCATCCGGGAGGGGCACCCGCGCGTTCAGGCTCGCGGCGTCGATGCCGTCCACCTGCTGCCGCATCGACTCGACGGGCCGCAGTGCCCGCCCGGCCACCCACCAGGTGACCAACGCGACGAGCAGGACGAGCACAGGACCACCGATGGCGAGCAGCACGGCCGCTTCGTAGCGGGCCGCCTCAGCGGGCTCGAGGGACTGGGCGACGACGACGGTGACCCGCTCGCCCTGGGCATCGCGGGCACCGAGCGCCAGCAGCCGGTAGTCCGCGTCCGGAGGCAGCCTCGTCCGACCGACGAACTGCCGACCCACGGCTGGGCGGGCGGCGGTCAGAGCGGCGTGTCCAGTGAGGTCCGCGCTCGCGGCGAGCACGTGACCGGTCGGATCGATCACCTGCTCCGTGCTCGTCGGGCCGAGCCGCGTCGGGAGCTCGATGTGCTCCGCGCCTGACTGGCCGATGACCGAGGCGAGAGTCTGCGCCTGCTGCGCCAGCGACACGTCGATGTCGTGCACCTGCGACCGCTGCAGGAAGGTCACGAAGCCATAGCTCCCGAGCACCAGGGCGACCGCCACGGACCCTGCCGCCACGAGGGCGGCCCGGACCCGGACGCCCGACCACCGCCGCCACGCCTCCACGTGGCGAGGGTAGGGCTCAGTCTCGGATCTCGACGGTCCGGTCCTTCTTGGTCGCGGTGAGGTAGCAGACGGTCAGCAGGATCGCGCCGAGGAACAGCAGACTGGTCCAGAGCGTGCCGAGACCGAGACCACCGTCGCCTGACGGCGAGCTCAGGTAGTCGCCGATGTTGGCGCCGAGGGGTCGCGTGAGGATGTAGGCGAGCCAGAACGAGAGCACCGGGCCGGCACCGAGCTTCCACGCCAACGCGACGAGGGCGATGAGACCGGCGGGCAGGAGCACCGACTTGCCGGGGCCCCAGCCCGTGAGCTCCAGGGTCCAGTCGCCGGCGGCAGTACCCAGCGCGAAGGTCACCAGCACCGTGAGCCAGTAGAACGCCTCACGCGGCGTCGTGACGATCGAGTGGATCGACAGCGTGTGCTCGCGGGCGTACCAGATGGCGAAGACGGCTGCGAGCAGGACCGAGAACACCACGGTGCTGATCCAGAGCTGCACGCCCTGCTCGTCGGTCAGGATGTCGGTGACGAGCGTGCCGACGACACTGATGAGCACGACGGCGGTCCAGTAGATGCCGGGGACATACTCGTTCGCCTGGAACTGCGCGACCAGCACGGCGACGAGGGCGACCGAGAACACGGCGGTCGTGTTCCAGATGCCGAAGCCGAGCGTCGAGTTGATGTAGTCAGCGAAGCTCTCCCCGACCGTCGTGCAGAGGATCTTGATGACCCAGAAGTAGATCGTGACCTCGGGGACCTTGTTGAGCATCACCCGGGTGCGCGTGGCGGCAGCAGTTGTCGTCATGGTGACAACCCTGGCGAAGCCGCCCTGTGACGACCCTGAAGGGATTTATCGCTGGTACATCAGCGATCCGGGCGTGACGAGGTCGTCGCCGGTCTCCAGCCAGGTCTTGAGGCCGGACAGGATCATGGGCCAGCCGCCGTACACCTGCGAGTTGCAGCCCTCGCGCATCTGGTCGTGGGTCAGCGTCAGACAGCAACTGACGTCACCGTCCTCACCGCCCTCGCCGACCTGGCTGATTTCCCAGGTCACCCGCGTCGTTCCCTCCGCCACGACGTCCTCGCCCCAGGTCGCGTTCATGGTGTGGACCAGCCGGTGCGGCGGGTCGCTCTCCAGGACCTCCCCGTTGCCGAGGAAGCTCGGCCGCTCCTCGTTTCCGAGCAGGATCGTGCTGCCCGGCTGCCAATCCGAGACGACCATGACGCCGAACTGGAAGTGCTTGCGGATCTCGGCGCTGGTGATCGCCTGCCACAGTCGCTCGGGGGTGCTCTTGATGTAGATCTCGTAGACCTTCTCCATCGTTCTGCTCTCCATGTCTGCTGACTCGAGATGAGCTCTGAGGCTCGCGAGCCCGGCGACCCAGGGCTCGGTGTACTTGCTGACCCACCTGTCGTGGAGCAGCCGGATCGGGACGGGGTTGAGGAAGTGCAGCTTTTCGCGGCCCCGGCGTCGGGGGACGACAAGGCCTGCCTCCTCGAGGAGCTTGAGGTGCTTCATGACGCCGAAGCGCGTCATCGCGAACCGCTCCTCGAGAGAGCTCAGGGTCTGGCCGTCCTCGCGGAAGAGCTCGTCCAGCAGCGCCCGCCTGGTCGGGTCGGCCAGCGCCCGGAACACCTCGTCCACGCGACGAGGTTATGTGACCGTTAGGTCACCTGTCAACAGGACAGGTGCATCGCTGGGCCACTGGGACCGATGCCATCACCTGGTCGGCGTGGTCGCCGCACCCGGCCCACGTCGTCTTGCCACAGGTCTGGCAGCGCACGGCCACGCACATCGCTTCGTCCTCCTCGGGGGGGGTCAACTCCCAGTCTCGCGCACCGGGCCGCCGTCGTCAGTCGCCGAGCAGCCGACCGAGCTCCTTGACGAGCTCGCGCACTCGGGGCGTGGCGGCGGCGCCCTGCCGCCCGACCAGCCGGTCGATCCGCGCGTCGATCGTGTCCCGCTCATGGTTGTCGGCGTAGACCCTGAAGAACGACACCCAGTGGCCGGCCTCGATGCCGGACACCTTTGTCTGCAGCATCCGCTCGCTGTAGTCCTCCATGAGCCCGTGCACCCGGGCCACCCGACCGAAGTTGCCGCCGCTGTCCTTGTCGGCCTTGTCGGAGACCTTTGCCTTCGCCGGCGGATAGGGCTGCGCTCCCCCGGGGCTCGTGATCCCGTTGTCGGGCGCGGCCACTCCGCGCTGGTGCTGCCAGTAGTGGTTGCGGAACTCGGCGGCGTACCTCGCCTGCTCGATGTAGGGCTCATAGACCCGTGGCACACCCGACAGGACGTTGGTGAGGTGCCACGGCACGACCACGAGCAAGTCGTACGGCGAGCACGCGTCGGGCGTCACCGTGTAACGGAAGGACGGCTCCTTCTCGCGGCTCAGCAGGTACCACCCCTTCAGCTCGATCCCCATCGCGACCGAAAGCCGGCCACCGCTGCGCGAGACGAGGCGCACGTCAGGGAACGTCTGGGAGGAACGCTCGAAGCCGTACTCGGTCCACTGGTCGTCGGGGTCCCAGACCTTGCGGATGCGGTTGAGCGTCGCGACCACCTGGTTCTCGATGGAACCGCCGAGCACGCTGTTGAGGGAGAACAGGTCGCCGCTCTCGAGCCCTTCGATCGCGGTGGTGCTCGCGTAGTAGATCGGCAGCGCCCGCACGGCATCGGCGACGTCGTCGGTGAGCTTGGCCTTGAGCGGGTCCGGGAGTGCGGCCCGCGAGGGCGGCGGGTTCAGCGGGTCCACCGGGATCGTGAAGTCGAGCGGCTGGGTCACCGTCCGGGATCCGCTACCGCCAGCGATGCCTCTTCAGCACCTGGTTCCGCCGCGTCGGCCGCGAGCCGCAGCCGCTGCAGGGCGAGCTTGTGAAAGTCCTTGTCGAGCTCCGCGACGAACGCACGCCTCCCCAGGGCCACCGCGGCGACGCTGCCGGAGGCGAGCCCGCCGAACGGTTCCCAGACCACCTCGCCCGGCCGGGTCACCGCGGCGATCAGTCGCTCCATGAACTCCAGCGGCTTCTGGTTGAGGTGGGCGGCGCTGTCCTTGGTGGGCTTGTAGACGCGGGGCGCGCTGCGCCGCAGGCTGCCCTTGAGCCGCTCGGCGTCATGCAGCGGTGGGCGCGACCAGACGTTGGTCAGACCGTGCACGTGCTGCCACGGGTAGCGCAGCCGCTCCCACTCCTTGCCCGTCACGGGCCGCTCGCCATCCAGCGAGTAGTAGGGCCAGCCATCCGGGATGCCCCGCTCGTTGGCATAGGCCACGAGCTGTTCCATCGCCTCCACCGGCGGCCAGTACCAGAGCCAGTCCTGCGTGAGGTACTTGCGGGTCGCGGCGTTGGCGACACCACACGCGGCGTTGGCCTCGTTGAGCTTGAGGCCGGCCCGCAGCCACTCGCGGCGCATCCACTCCTGCGCGGACAGCCCGCCCACCCGCAGCGGCATGGAGTAGAGGGCAACGACCTCGGTGACGACCGGGAAGTGCCGGATCGTCTTGCCGTTGACGTTGCCGGCGATGTGGGACAGCCCCTTGTCCCACGTCACGAGCTGCTTGTACTCCCAACCGGCCGCGATCAGCAGCGGGTGGACCGTCGCCCAGCCCACCTCGGTGTTCCAGAACCACAGGGTCGTGCCGGGAGCGGCCGCCTCGGTCCACTTCGCGATGTGCGGGGCATACCACTCGGCGAGGCCCCCGGGACCGGTCGTGTCGCCGTGGAACCCCCGGACGCCGTAGGCGCCATCGCTCATGATCGAGTGCGGTGCGGGCCAGTGGTCATAGGCCTTGAGGACGTCGCCCTTGTGCAGGGTGAACGGAGTCACGTCCTCGTCCGTCACAGCAGCGTCACAGCAACAAGGCTACGGGCCTGCAGGTGGTTCATGCGGCATCTCCTTCCCGTGTTGGGCTGGATCCTGCCGGTCACCCACGACAGTGCGTGAACGCGAGGGTGACGAGCGCTGCGGTGACCCGGGTCCTGTGGCGCCGGACCCTCACTGTCCGGCCTTGGTGGCGACCATCAGCGGGATGGCCACCACCGCGGCCACGGTGATCAGGATGAGAAAGGCGGCGCCCAGCAGGTTGCTGAAGGGCCCGTTGGCGTGCTCGCCCATGCTGCGGCGGTCGTTCGCGGCAACGAGGATCGGCGCATAGGTCAACGGCAGGGCCACGACCGAGAAGACCAAGGAGTACTCGGTGATCTTCACCGGGTCGAGGGTCGTGAGGACCAGCGTCATCGCCGCGACGACCGAGACCAGCAGCACGGCATGGAAACGGGCGGCCCGCGCCGGGGGCAGGAACTTCCCCCACGACCAGCCGAAGTACTGCGCGACGGCATAGCCCGACGACAGCGCCGTCTCCAACGCAGCACCGCCGGTAGCAGCCACGAACCCGAGGATCACCACCACGAGGCCGACCTTGCCGAGGGCGACCACGACCGGCAGCGCCGTCTGATCGAGGTGCTCGACCTGGATCTGCTGCGGCAACAGGACCAGCGCAGCAGTTGCCGTGATCGCCAGGCTCAGAATCGCCCCGAGCGGGAATCCCACAAACACGTTCGCGCGCTCCTCGGCCAGATCACGCTCGCTCCAGCGCTCCTCGCGGCCGCCGGAGGAGAAGAAGAACACCTCGTACGGCGTCATCGCCGACCCGAGGATGGCGATCGCGTAGTAGAAGTACGTCGGATGCCCCTCGCCGTTCGGGACCTTCGGATGGACCGAGCCGTGCCACAGCGCCGCATAGGACGGGTGCAGCCGCACCACCGCGACCACGAAGACGACGAGGGCCAGACCGGCCAGCCCGAACAACCGCTCCATCTGCTCGAACGGCAGCCGCCACAGGACGAGCCACACGAGAAAGCCCACCACCGGGATGAACAGCAGATAGCTCACCGAGCTCGCCAGCTCGAGAGCCAGCGCCACACCACCGATCTCGGCCGTCAACGTCAGCAGGTTCACCGCCATCGAGGCCAGCAGGTTGAGCAGTGCGACCCGCGGCCCGAGTACCTGGCGAACGACGTCGAACGTCGCCAGACCGCTCACCGCGGCCACCCGGCCGGCCATGTCGGCATAGAGCATGATGCCGATCACGCCCAGCACGGTCGCCCACGCGAGCGCCATCCCGAACCGGGCACCCACCACGGCGCTGGCCACGAGGTCGCCAACGTCGACGAAACCGCCGATGGCCGTCAGGATCCCCAGCGTGAGACCGAGGAGTCTCTTCACCGCGACCGGCCAGGCCGGGCACCCGAAGCGACGAGCCAGGTCGAGGACTCCGCGCGGCGCACGCCTCCTGATGTGCCCGCCATCCCCCAGTCGACACCCGCCCGTTGCCGAGCGCCTGGCGCGCGAAAGCCGGTGCGTGATCCGTGGTGCTGCGGGCATCCCGGAGGCGGGTGGCACGACGGCGCAGAAGAGGGCCGCTGGTCGCACGGGCGGGAAGGCCGCAGCCGCAACGTCGTAGGTGCCCGCGCGGTCGGCTCAGGCGCCGGGGTCGACGCCGATCCGTGACTGCTCACGCCACAGGTCCACGTCAGGGTCGTCGGTGGCAATGCCATCGATGGCCGCCAGCTCGGCCGGGCTGAAGTCGGTGTGCTCGATCGCGGAGACGTTGTCCTCGAGCTGCTGCACGGAGCTCGCTCCGACGACGACCGATGTCACCCGCGGGTCGCGCAGCACCCACGACAGGGCCAGCTGAGCCAACGACTGCCCACGGTCGGAAGCCATCCGGTCGAGCTCTCGCAGGGCGCCAAGTCGCTGCTCGGTCAGCATTCCCCGGGACAGGGTGGAGTCGCGCGCCGCTCGCGACTCCCCCGGAACGCCACCGAGGTACTTGGACGTGAGCAGCCCCTGGGCCAGGGCCGTGAAGGCGATGCAGCCCGCGCCGATCTCGGAGAGCACGTCGAGCAGGCCGTGCTCGACCCATCGGTTGACCATCGAGTACGACGGTTGATGGATCAGCAGTGGCGTGCCGAGGTCGCGCAGGATCGCAGCTGCCTGCCGGGTGCGCTCGGGGCCGTAGGAGGAGATCCCGACGTAGAGCGCCTTGCCCTGCTGCACGGCGGTGTGCAGCGCGCCCATCGTCTCCTCGAGTGGCGTGTCCGGGTCCGGCCGGTGTGAGTAGAAGATGTCGACGTAATCCAGACCGAGGCGTGTCAGCGACTGGTCGAGGCTCGCCAGCAGGTACTTCCGCGAGCCGTGGTCGCCGTACGGGCCGGGCCACATGTCCCAGCCGGCCTTCGTGCTGATGATGAGCTCGTCGCGGTAGGACGAGAAGTCCTGCGCCAGCAGCCGCCCCAGGTTCTCCTCCGCGGAGCCGTACGGGGGCCCGTAGTTGTTGGCCAGGTCGAAGTGCGTGATGCCGAGGTCGAACGCCCGGCGGGCGATCGCCCGCTGGACCTCCAGCGGTCGGTCACCGCCGAAGTTCTGCCAGAACCCCAACGACACCATCGGCAGCTCGATCCCGCTGCGCCCAGAGCGCCGATAGGCCATCTTCTCATACCTGCCGGCGTCCGCGACGAACGCACTTGTCGTGTCCATGAGCGTGCCCTTCTGGTTGGTCTTCCTAGTCGACAGCAGCCACGGCGGCGAGGTCGTCCCGGGCATGGCCCGCATCGACGGCTCGCTGCAGCCGCTGCTCGAGCGCGTGCACGAGCGGCGGCTGGAAGCGGTCGGCTTGCTCGACCAGGCGGATGTCCTTGAGTGCCAGCTCGACCGGGAAGCCGGCCGTGAAGTCGTGGTCCGTCATCAGCTTCGCCTTCTGCAGCGCGTAGGGCATGCCGAGCGGGCCGCCACCGAGCACCTCGATCAGCGCCGATCGCGGGAAGCCGAGCCGGTCGCAGGCCGCGAGCGCGTCGGCCATCGCGACGGTCGCCGCGGTCATCCACGTGTTGACGACCAGCTTGAGCCGGCTGGCCTCCTGACGGGCACCCACCACGAGGACTCGCTCACCGAGCGCGTCGAGCACCGGTCGGGCCTTCTCGATCCCGGCGGTCGGGCCTGCCACGAGCCAGCTCAGCTTCCCGTTCCGGGCCGGGCCGGTGCTGCCCGACACCGGCGCGTCCAGCATCACGCGGTTGTGGGTCTCCGCGAGCGTCCGCAGCCGGTCCGCCCACTCAGCCCCGACGGTGGACGCTTGCACCCATACAGCGTCGGGCAACAGCGCCGGCAGCATCCGCTCGGCGACAGAGTGGACCGCCTCCCCGTCCGTGACCATGGTGATGACAACAGCCGCGTCGGCAACGGCGGACGCCGGATCGACGGCAACCTTGACGTCGGTGCCGAGGCCCTGCAGGTGGTCCGGCCCGCGGTTCCAGACCGTCACGACGTGACCGCTGTCGGCCAGCCGTGACGCCATCGCAGAACCCATGCGCCCGGCCCCGAGCATCGTCACCTTCATCGTCGTCCTCCTTCTGGTCGGGAGCTCATGGACCCGGCCGGCGCACCGATCACCCGCCAGTCACCAGGATGGAGCGTGGTGAGAGCTGACGCGACGGTGACGACGGCCAGCACAGCGGTGGCGAGCGCCATCGCCGAGGTCGCGCCGGCGTGCAGGACGAGCTCTGCGCCACCGATCGCGCCGACGAGCATGGTGGTGACGGAGAGGAGTCGTCGGGCAAGCGCCGGGCTCGGCCTGCGGGCGCGAACGTCCGCGGCGATCCCGGTGAGGGTCATGGTCAGCACCGTGGTCGTGAGGTCCGGGACGGCCAGCTTCCGGACGACGGCGTTCTGCAAGCCGGTGCCGACGGCAAGCACGCCGGCGGCGAGGCCACGGGTGACAGGCGACAGCGACGCACCTGGCACCGCGACCACCACCAACGCAGAGGTCACGAAGAGCAGCTCGAACGCGGATCCGATGGCGAGCAGGCGTGCCCGGTCATGGGCAGACCGTTGGATCAGCTGACCACCGGCACCGGCACCGACCAGGAAGCCGACGAGCGCCGCGAGCGCGCCGGCGAGCGAGAACCCGGGAGCGCCGGCGACGGCAAACCCGACGAAGACGACGTTGCCCGTCATGTTCGCGACGAACACCCTGCCCAGCGAGAGGATGCTGACCGCGTCGACGATGCCGGTCAACAGCGTCAGGCCGACGAGAAGGGCCGGCAGCGGCCCGTGCGAGGGGTCCGCCGTCAGGCGCCGCCACACCGGTGGGGGTGCCCAGTAGGTGCCGGCGAGGTGTGGGACCGCGGTGGTCATGCGACCGTCTCCGGTTGGCGTCGCCCCGCGGAGTGGTGCAGCGCCCTCACCGGCACGGCGAGAGCGGCACTGGCGAGCACCGCGAACACCGTCATCAGCACCTGCGTGCTGAGCAGCTGGTCGAGCAACCCGAGCGCTACGACAGGAACGGCGAGGCCGACATAGGCCGCGAGGAAGAACGTCGCAAGGACCTCGCCACGCTTGTCGGGCGGAGCGATGTCCACGACGGTGGCGAGCAGCGTCTTGAACAGCAGTCCGGCACCGGCACCGGTGGTGACGGCGCCGATGACGAACAGCGGCAGCTGGGCCGTCCACGTCCCGACCGTCAGCAGCGCGAGCCCAACGACCGCGGCGGTGGCCCCGGCCAGTCGGCTCACGCGCCCGGCCCGAATCCTCGACAGCTGTGCGGCCGCGGACGCCAGGAACACGACCGAGGCGACGGCACCGGCGACGGCGTGTGAGGGCTGGTGCAGCGTGCCGGCGAGGAAGCCGGGGACCAACGCGCTGAACATCCCGAGGATCGTGAACGACGCAGCGGCGGCGAACGCGGCCGCGGCGAAGACCGCTCGCGTCTCCTGGGGCACCGCGATGCGCTGCATCCGATAGGTGACCGACTCCTCGCGCCACACCGTCTCCGGCGTCAACGCCAGCGCGACCACGGCAAGCACGAGCAGCGCCTCACTGACGAGGTACGGCGTGAGCAGCGGATCTGGCGCGTACTCAGCCAGCAGGCCGGACAGCAGGGGGCCGAGCCCGATCCCGCCGAGATTGGCGGCCACGGCGACGACCTGTGCCCGACGCACCGACGCCTCAGGACGATGCTGGGCATGCAGCTCACCGAGGTGGGCCGTCGCCGTCGTCGTGACGACACCGACAGCCAGCCCGGTCAACACCCGCGCGATCAGCAACGCCGGCAGCGAGGTCCAGCCGACGAACACGAGGCCGGCGAGCAGGGAGAGCACGGTCGCGCTGAGCAGCATGCGCCGCCGACCGACCCAGTCCGAGATGTGCCCGACCAGGAACAGGCTCGCCACGACGCCGACGGCGTACGCGGCGAAGACGCACGTGACGACCAACGACGAGAAGTGGTCGCGCTGCGCGTAGAGGACATACAGCGGGGTCGGGACCGCGGCGAACGCCATCACTACCATGAACGCGTAGCCGACGAACCAGAAGCCCACGCCGTGAGACATCGTGCGGCCTGCGGGGCTCGCGACGCCTGGTCGGACGCCGATCATGCTGTCGGTGGTGGTCACGCCTCCACCCTGCGCCTCCGACGACTCACTCGTCCAACAGAAGAATCTGATCACAGTGAGCACTAGACTCGCTGAATGGAGTTGCGTGCTCTGGAGTACTTCGTGGCCGTCGCGGACGAACGACACTTCACCCGCGCTGCCGCACAGATGCACGTCTCCCAGTCGGGCATCTCGGCGACGATCAAGTCGCTCGAGGCCGAGCTGCGCACGCCGTTGTTCGAAAGGACCACCCGCCGAGTTCAGCTGACCGCCGCCGGCACGGCGCTGCTGCCAGAGGCCCGCCGCGCTCTCGCCGCCGCGCGAGCGGGAGTCGAAGCGGTACACGAGGTGCAGGGTCTTCAGCGCGGAAGCGTCTCGGTGGGCGTCATGCAGCAGATGGGGCTCGTCGAGCTCCCGCGCATGCTCGCCCGGTTTCACCATCGTCACCCCGGCGTCGAGCTGCGCCTGCGCCAGGCGTCCGCCGCCGACCTGCACAGGCAGCTGGTCGATGGGGAGCTCGATCTCGCCGTCGCGTCACTGCCGGAACCCCGCGATGAGCGCCTCGTCGCCGTGGACCTCCTCCAGACGCCGCTCGTGCTGGTGTGCCGTGCCGACGACGCGTTCGCGAAGAGGAAGACGGTCGGGGTCAACGACCTGGTCGGGCGCAACCTCATCGGCTTCCCACCCGGCTGGGTCATCCGCAGCCTCGCCGACCGCCTGATGCACCAGTCCGGCACGCACCTCGACGTCAACCTGGAGGTCAATGACACCGCCACGCTGCTCGACCTGATCGAGGCAGGGCTCGGCGTCGCGATCCTCGCCGAAGGACTCACGGCACAGCGGCGTACCCTCCGCGCGGTGCGGCTCCGCGGGCCCCGGATCGACTGGACCATCAGCGCCGTCGCGGTCGCTCCGAGTCCGAGCAACCCGGCCGCCGCTGAGCTGTGGAAGCTCATCACCCGCTTGCCCCGTCGAGCCGCAGAGCGTGGGCCTCGGCCATGAAAGTGCGTGGGTCTCGACCTTCGCCCCACCGACCGGCGGGAGCATGATGATGACGGTGTCGCTGATCACCCGTTGCCCCCCGAGTCCATGAGAGAAGGCACCTTCCATGCGAACCGCCACCCTGGGCACGCTGACCGTCTCCCGTCTCGGCCTCGGCGCCATGGGCATGTCCGGCGTCTACGGGGCTGCCGATGAAGCCGAGTCCGTCCGCACGATCCACCGGGCACTCGACCTCGGGATCACGTTTCTCGACACGGCCGAGATCTATGGTCCGTACCACAACGAGGAGCTCATCGGCCGCGCCATCAAGGGCCGTCGCGACGAGGTGGTGCTCGCGTCCAAGTTCGGACTCGTCAGCCACGCGGGTGGCGGCCCCGGCCGCCTTGACAGCAGTCCGGCCAACATCCGCACCGCCCTCGAGGGATCGCTGACGCGACTCGGCACCGATCACCTCGACCTCTACTACCAGCACAGGGTCGACCCGAAGACACCGATCGAGGACACCATCGGCGCCCTGGCCGACCTGGTCACCGCAGGCAAGATCCGGCACGTCGGGCTGTCCGAGGCGGGCGCCGGCACGATCCGGCGGGCCCATGCTGTCCACCCGATCACTGCGCTGCAGTCCGAGTACTCGCTCTGGACACGTGACCCTGAGGAAGGGGTCCTTGCGGTGCTGCGCGAACTCGGCATCGGGTTCGTGCCGTACTCGCCGCTCGGCCGCGGGTTCCTGACCGGCCAGATCCGCTCGGTCGACGACCTCCACGACGGCGACTTCCGCAAGAGCAACCCGCGATTCGAAGGCGAGAACTTCGCGCACAACCTGCGTCTCGCGGACGAGGTGCGTGACGTGGCGACACAGATCGGGGCGACGCCGGCTCAAGTCGCGCTGGCCTGGCTGCTGGCACAGGGCGACGACCTGGCTCCGATCCCGGGCACCAAGCGGGTGGCACGTCTGGAGGAGAACGCGGCAGCCGACAGCGTCGTGCTCACCGCCGAGCACCTTCAGCTGCTGACGGACCTCGCACCGCCCGCGGGCGACCATCACAGCGAGGCGCAGATGCGCATGCTGGACCGCTGAGACCGGCGCGTCCCGACAGCTCCGCGAGCGAATGTCAGTCCTGCGGTGGCAGGTGGCGGTCCTTGCCCGAACTCACCGGTCAGGTCAAGCGCTGCCGAGAAACGGTCATCGAAAGTTCCGAGCCGCGCGGCCGACCGTGGCGCCAGCTCGGGCTCAGTACTCGCCCTTGATCACGAAGTACGAGCCACGGATGGTCCCCGCGAGCTTCGACTTCTGCCTTGCGAACTTGAAGCGCTCCGCCAGCTCCTCGGGGACCTCCATCCCGTCGGAGAGCTTGAAGCCCACGGCCCGCTTGCCGCTGTCCGCGACCGTGTACATGACGTTGATCGACAGCCCGGACTCGTAGAAGACGTAGGCCATCCGGATGCCGGCTACTTCGAACGACGTCGCCTCGAGCGGCGGGGAGGAGATCACGAGGTCGCGCTCCTCCTTGAGGACCCGACTCACGAAGTCGACGGTCGCCTTCGCCTTGTGCGCCGGCTCGACCGTGAACACGTGGTCGTACTTGTTCTTGTAGTAGCGGGCCTCGTTGGCCCGGAGGCCGGCAAGCGCCGCGGCGACAGGGGACGTCTCGAGACCCGTCGTGGACACGTTCTCGAAGTCGACGATGTAGGACACTGAGGCCCTCCCGGATGGCCTGGAAACGGACGCGCAGACCGTACGCCATGTCGAGGGGAGCAACCCGCCACGGGCAGTGAACGTCAGTCCCTGCCTCGCAGCGGGTCACGACCGATGAAGCCGAGCATGCGGGTCTGCACGTCGGCGTCGTCCGGCACAGGCACCCGGGGTCCGTACTGCCCTGAGGACCGCAGCAGCTCCTCGATCGGCGCCATCTCGGCGAGCAGGTCGGCGCACGTCTGCGGATCGAGCCGCTCGTCCTGGCCGGTGGCGCGGGCCAGGTCCCAGGTGTGCATGAACACGTCCGTGGTGTAGAACCGGTCGACCGCGGCGGGCAGCGGCATCTCGCCGACCATCGGGTGCCGGAAGGGCGTTGCCGCCTCCGGCCCGTCGAGCAGCTGCTGCACCGCGTCGGCGTGCACCTGCCAGGCCGCGACGGGATCCTCCTGGGGCGACGGGCCCTGGTCGAGCACCAGGCCGGTCGCGCTCTTCAGGAAGTCCGGAAACCACTCGACCAGGTGACCGACCACGTCCCGGGCTCGCCATCCGGACACCGGGGCCGGCGCATCCCAGTCGGACGCGCCCCGTACCCGCGCGGTGAACTCGGCCGTGACCGCGCGATGACGTCCGGCCGGGTCTGCGGGGAGGGTCACAGCAGCCGCAGGTTGCGTGCGCTTTGCACGGCGGCTTGGCGGTTGTCGGCCCCGAGCTTGCGGTAGATCGCCCGGCAGTGAGTCTTGGTGGTGTTGAGGGACACGAAGAGCTCCTTGGCGATGTCACGCTGGGACAGGGCAGTGGGCAGGTAGTGCAGGACGGCGAGCTCGCGTTCGGTGAGCTGCTCGACCAGGTGCGGGTTGCGGGGTGCCGGGATCGTCGCGCCGTATCGGGCCGCAGTCCGGGACAGGTAGCTGCCGACGACGCCGGGGTCGGGGCAGCGCCCGACCAGGGCTTGCGCCTCGGCCAGCGCCTGGGTGCCCCCGTCGTGTCCTGTCGCGAGGCTCGTGTCTGCAAAGGCCGTCAGCACGAAGGCGCGGGCCAGGTCTGTGGACCAGCGTCGGGCCATCGCGACGGCGTGCTCAGCATCAGCCCCGGCTTGCTGAGAGTCCTTGCCGGTGTTTGCGCGTACCGCGTATGCGGACCCGACCCCGTGGTAGGCGGCCAGGCCGCAGGCTGCGGCAGCCGCGATGGCTGCGTCGGCGGCCTGCCACGCAGTGGGCGAGGCCTCGGTGAACTCCAACACCGCGAGATACACCAAGGCCATCACGTGCGCGGTGTGAAAGCCCTCTGTGGCGCCTCGGTCGGAGGCATAGCGCAGCACCCGCCGCGCGTCGTCGGCCTGGCCGGCCCACGCGTAGGCGGCTCCGGTGGCGGTTGCCAGATCGCAGTTGTGCTTCGGAAGCTGTCCGGTGCCGTCGACGTGCCTGGCAAGTGCGAGAGCGGGTCCGACGTCGCCGCGGGCAAGTGACACGTTGATGCGCAGCGAGGTGGCGACTGCGGTGTCGAAGCCGGGCTCAGAGACCCGCACCATGGTGTCGATCCACGCGTCCGCCTCGGTGTAGTGCCCGGTGAGGTACTCGCACCATCCGTAGAGCAGCGCGCACCAGTTCAGGGTCGGCACCAGGTCGCCGAGCTCATCGAGGGTGCGACGAAGCGTCTCGACCTGCCCGGTCTGGAGCAGACGTTGCCCTTCCACCAGGAGCAGTGTCGCCGCCGCGGCCCGGTCGCCCGAGGCAAGCCGGTGCCTGATGGCGGACCCGAGGTCGCCTTGTGCCTCGAACCACTGTGCTGCCCGGGCGTGGAGCTCGACGAGGCGCCCGGCCAAGGACTCATCGACCTCGAACCGAAGCAGGTCGCGCAGCAGGTGGTGGTAGCGGAACCAGTTGGGGCCCAGCCCGATGAGCAGCTGGTTCGCGGCTGCGGTCTCGCGCAGCCACGCCGCTCCGCCTGTCGAGTCGGTGACAGCGTCGACCAGGGGGCCGCTGAGCTGTTCGAGGATGGACGTCTCCAGCAGTCGCAGACGGTCCGCGGGATCCAGACTTCCGAGCAGCTCATCACGCAGGTACTCCACGACGAGGTGGTCGTCACCGCTGAACGCCTCGACGAACCCTGCCGGGTCGGTGCTGCTCCTGAGTGACAGCCCGGCGAGGACGAGGCCCGCCGCCCACCCCTCGGTCCTGTCGCAGAGCAGGCCGACGAGGTCATCGTCCAGGACGCCGCCGGCAGCGCCGAGCAGCGCGGGTGCCTCGTGCCGGGCAAAGCGCAGGTCGGCTCCTCGCACCTCGACCAGCTGGCCGCGGACCCGCAGCCGGCCCAGGCGGAACGGCGGATCGATGCGGCTGGCGAGCACGATCTGCACGTTCGCTGGGCACAGCTCGATGAGGCGCTCGACGCCACGGTGCACGGTGTCGTTCGCGATGAGGTGGTAGTCGTCGATGACGATGATGAGCCGACCCGGGAGGTCGCTCAGGGCGTTCACGAGCGCGGAAACGACCGTCGTCTCATCACCGTGCGAGCTGATGACGATGGCAGCGAGGTCGGGCGGGAGCGGCACCGCCTGGCCGATGGCCTGCGTCAGGAACGACCAGAATCGGGTGGGGTCGCTGTCGGCCTGCTCGACCTGAAGCCATGCCGCCGGCTGCCCGCGATCGGAGAGCCACGAGGCGAGCAGGGTTGACTTTCCCGAGCCGGCGGGGGCGCAGACCAGCGCGAACCGGACATCATGACTCAACTGGTCGTACAGCCGTGAACGCCGGATGAGCGACGCTGGTGGCAGCGGCGGGCGCGTCTTGGTCGCCGCCAGCCCCTGCTCCCACCCGCTCATGCCGCGGACGCTACGCCGCTGTCGTTTCACCCGGGTGAGATGAGAGCGCGGATGAGGCCGTCGCAGGCAGGCCTGCGGAGGATCGAGGCGTGCCCATCACGTACGAGATCTGCATTCGCGGACGAGCGAGCCGCCGGCTCCTTCGCCCCCTGTTCGACGAGTTCACGATCGAGCACGACGGCAACGGTGACACCCGCCTGGTCGGAGACATCGTCGACCCAGCACAGCTCCATGGGGTCCTCGCCCGCCTGACCGACCTGAACGCCGAGCTCATCTCCGTCGTCCGCACCATCCCGTCCCCGGGCCGTCCCGCGCCAACAGCAACCACGTGAAGCGCTCCCCGAACCCCATCGACAGTGAAGGCCTCCCGTGCTGACCCAACTCACCCATGTCCTCGTCCGCTTCCGGTGGCTCGTGATCGGCGGGTGGCTCGCCCTCACGCTGTTCGGTGCGTATTCGGCGGGTCAGCTGTCCTCGCGCTGGTACACCGCGACAGCGATCCCCGGCCAGCCGGCGTACGAGGCGAGCCAGCGGAGCCTGCAGGACCTCGGCGTCGGAGACCGCACGCCCGCGGTCGTCGTCTTTCACACCGACGGTGACATCACCAAGAGCACACCGGTCGAACACGCCATGCAGCGCGCCGCGGACTCGGTTCCCGGTTCCCTCACGAGCTCGTACTTCACGACCGGAAGCCTGTTGTACGTGTCTGCTGACAAGCACACGGCCTTCCAGATGCTGTACGAACCCGGTCGGGCAGCCGTCACCGTGCTGAGCGGCGCGAAGGAGATCCGCTCCGCCGCGGCCACGGGACTGCCAGCCGGCATCACCGTCAACGTGACCGGCCGCGACGCCCTCGACGAGGCGACCAAGGACGGCAAGGGTCAAGGCTCCAGTGTGCTGTTCGAAGCCGTCCTCGGCGGGGTCGGTGCGCTGCTCATCCTGCTGTTCGTCTTCGGGACGCTGCCGGCCGTGCTCGTCCCGATCGGCATCGCGATCGCCGCCATCCTCAACACCTTCAGCCTGGTCTGGGCGCTGACCTACGCGACAGATGTGTCGGTCATCGTCCAGTTCCTCATCGGGCTCGTGGGGCTGGGCCTGGCGATCGACTATGCGTTGGTGGTCATCTTCCGATTCCGGGACGAGCTCCGTGAGGGCAATGACGTCGAGACCGCCCTCGTCCAGACGATGAACTCTGCCGGCAGGTCCGTCATCGTCTCCGGCTCGACCGTGGCCATCGGCCTGCTCGCGATGGTCGCGCTGCCCCTTCCGCTCATCCGGTCCATGGGGATCGGCGGCATGCTCATCCCCGCCGTCTCCGTGCTGGCAAGCCTCACCCTGCTGCCGGCGCTGCTCGCGGTCCTGGGACACCGCATCAACAAGGTCCGCGTGATGCCCAAGCGCCTGCTCGACTCCGGGCACGGCGAGGACGGCGCATGGGGCCGCTGGGCCCGGTTCGTGCTCCGTCGGCCCCGCGCCATCGCCGCCGTCGGCATCCTGCTCGTCGTCACCCTCGCCGGCATCGGCACGCAGCTCAACGCCAGCGAGACGCAGCTGAAGTACTTCCCCGGAAGCGGGACGGCCGTCGACGGCCGGCAGATGCTCAGTGACGCGCACATCACGCCGGGCGTCATGAAGCCGCTCAACGTCCTCGTCGAGAGCGGCGGTGACGCCCAGCAGATCGCCGCAAAGCTGCGCGACGTCAAGGGCATCGTCGGCGCGGAGGCGCCCGCGTCCTGGAGGCGCGGTCCGAACTCCCTGGTCGAGGCCTTCCCCGCCATCGACGGCGCCGCACCGGGCATCCAAGGCATCGTCGACCGCTCCAACACCGCCCTCCGGGGCACGCACGGCACCCTGACCGGGGTCACCGCCGTGGGTCGGGACTTCCTGCACGCCCTGTTCGGCACATTCCCCTACATCATCGGACTGGTCCTGCTCCTGACCCTCGTGCTGCTCACCCGGGCCTTCCGGTCCATCGTCCTCGCGGTCAAGGCCGTCGTGCTCAACCTGTTCTCGCTCGCCGCGGCGTTCGGCATCGTGGTGTTCGTCTTCCAGGAAGGTCACGGCTCGCGGCTCTGGGACGTCGGCGCGACCGGCGCCATCACCGCCTACGTCCCGCTGATGATCTTCGCGTTCCTCTTCGGCCTGTCCATGGACTACGAGGTGTTCATGCTCGCACGCATGCGGGAGGCCTACGACGAGACCGGCTCCACCGACCGCGCCATCGAGCTCGGCCTCGCCCGCACCGGCAAGCTCGTCACCAGCGGCGCACTCATCCTGATGTTCGCCTTCCTGGTCCTGTCCTCGAGCCCTGGCTTCGAGATCAAGTCGCTCGCGGTGGGCATCGCTGCGGGCATCATCTTCGACGCGACCGTCATCCGGGCGCTGTTGGTCCCGGCACTGATGAAGCTGTTCGGCCAGGCGAACTGGTATCTGCCGGAGTGGGCACGGATCGGCCTCCGACTCCCCGCGCCGCCGGCAACCTCAACGATCGACGACCTGCCTCAGCCATCCCCACTACTTACAGGAGCCCAGCGATGACCACACCGACGACTGCACCGGTGGCCTATCCCGTCCACTTCACGGTGGACTACCCGGATCGCCCGTTGAACCGGTTGACCTCAGCGCTCCGCATCTTTGCGGCAGTCCCCATTCTTGCGGTGCTCGTCGTGGTCTCCGGTCATGGCCTTGGATGGTCTCGTGGGGGCCAGAACGCCGCTGCGGGCGCTGGTGGTCTGCTGTTCCTCGGCCCGCTGCTCATGATCGTCTTTCGGCGCAAGTACCCACGTTGGTGGTTCGACTGGAACCTCGAGCTGCAACGCTTCACCAGCCGCGTCGTGGTCTACCTCGCGCTCATGGACGACCGGTATCCCTCCACCGACGAGCAGCAGGCCGTGCACCTCGACTACGTCTATCCAGACGCTGCCCGAGACCTGAACCGGTGGGCTCCACTCGTGAAGTGGCTGCTCGTCCTTCCACACTTCTTCGTGCTCTTCTTCCTGTGGGTCGCAACCTTCTTCGTCGTCGTCGCGGCCTGGTTCGCGATCCTGTTCACCGGCCGATACCCGCGGCGGATGTTCGACTTCGTCGAGGGAGTGATGCGTTGGGATCAGCGCGTCATCGCGTATGCGCTGGTTCTGACGACCGACAGGTATCCGCCGTTCAGCCTGGCCGCCGGGTGATGCTGCGGACCACGACAGTTCCCAAGCCCACCAAGGATTGGCAGCCACATGCACCTCGACCCGACCGACGACAGCGCACGTGCACTGCTCGGCCGCGGGATCTCCGGACCGCTCCTCATGCTGAACCTGCTCCGGTTCCGCACCTGGGCGGACTACACCGGATCTCCGCAGTCAGCGCCGGCTGGGCCGATCAGCGGCAGTGCCGCGTACGACCTGTATGTCGACCACACCATGCCCTTCCTGGCAGCGACCGGCGGGTCCGTGAGCCTGCTCGCTGACGGTGGCCACTACTTCGTCGGACCCGGTGACGAGCGCTGGGACGTCGCCATGGTCATCAGGCAGGCCAGCATCGAGGACTTCTTCGCGTTCGCCAGCAACCCTGAGTACCTGGCAGGGGTCTGTCATCGCACTGCCGCCGTCGAGGACTCGCGACTGCTCCCCCTGGTTGAGCGGAGGCCGCGATAGGAGCAAGGCCTACGGGAGGTTGGGCTCCGTCACGAGCACGACGTCGAGCCGGCGCGGACCGTGGACGCCCTCGACGCGCTGCAGCTCGATGTCGCTGGTTGCGCTCGGTCCGCTGATCCACGTCTGCGGTCTCCGGGGGTCCAGCCGCGCGACTGCCTGGGGCACGGTCGCGACGACCTGCGAGGCGCGCACGACCACGACGTGGTGGTCCGGGATCAGCGTGAGAGCTCGCCGGCCCTGGCCCGGGCCGGCGTCCAGCACGATGGTCCCGGTCTCGGCGATGGCCAGGGCGCAGGTGGTCAGCACGGTGTCAACGCGGTCGAGCTGCTCGGTGCTCAACGGTGCGTCGCTGTCGAAGGTCAGCCCACCCAACCACTCGGCCGGCACGCCCTCGGGGACGACGAGCCTGCCGTCTGCGAGCCGTCCTAGCAGGGCAGGGACCTCCGCCAGCGAGGCTCGGTGCACGACGGCGCAGTAGTCCTCGACCCTGTCGACGAACAGCCCGAGCGACGCGGTCGCCGCATCCGCCCGCCGGTAGCCGCGCGGCACCTCGACAGACCGATCGGCCTTCGCGTGCCGGATGCGGTCGAGGATGTCCTCCCGGGCACTCATCGCTCGGCCCACCAGTCCCGGAAGGACTGCTGCGGAGGCGTCGGGAGATCCCGTGAGGCAGTCCAGCCACCGGCCTTGCCCGGCAGCCGCTTCAGGCGGGCGAACGGCCGGCCGATCCTCAGCGCTCGGAGCGCCCAGGTCCAGCGGCGCTGCGAGGACATCGCGTAGGCCACGGCCGTCATGGCCGCGGCCTCGAGGCGGTGGGGGTCCTGCTGGACGACCTGCTCGCGCAGGTGCACGAGCATGCTCGGAATGTCGATGGCGACCGGACAGACGTCGAGGCACGCGCCGCACAGCGTGGACGCGAAGGGCAGGGAAGGGTTCTCCTTCACTCCGGTGAGCTGCGGCGAGAGGACCGCGCCGATGGGCCCGGGGTAGACCGAGCCGTAGGCGTGGCCGCCGGTCCGCTCGTAGACCGGGCAGACGTTGAGGCACGCGGAGCAGCGGATGCAACGCAAGGCGGCCCGCCCCTGCGGGTCGGCCAGCGTCGCCGTACGACCGTTGTCGAACAGCACGAGGTGGAAGTCCTGTGGTCCGTCACCCGGGGTCACCCCGGTCCAGAAGGAGGTGTAGGGATTCATCCGCTCCCCTGTGCTGGACCGCGGAAGGAGCTGGAGGAAGACCTCGAGGTCCTGCCACGTGGGAAGGACCTTCTCGATGCCCATGACGCTGATCAGCGTCTCGGGGAGGGTCAGGCACATGCGGCCGTTGCCCTCAGACTCCACGACGCACAGGGTGCCGGTCTCTGCGACGGCGAAGTTGATGCCGCTGACGGCCACCCGGGCAGTGAGGAACTTCTGCCGCAGGAAGTTGCGGGCAGCCTCGGCGAGCTCCGCGGGGTCGTCGGTGAGATCTGCTGGTACCCCCTTCATCTCGCGCCGGAAGACGTCACGGATCTCGGTCCGGTTCTTGTGGATGGCCGGGACCAGGATGTGGCTGGGCTTGTCGTGGTCGAGTTGCACGATCAGCTCTGCGAGGTCGGTTTCGTAGGCCGCGATGCCGGCGTCAGCGAGCGCTTCGTTGAGGCCGATCTCCTGAGTGGCCATGGACTTCACCTTGACGACCTCAGTGGAGCCGGTGGCCTGGACGAGCCTGGTCACCACGGCGTTGGCCTCGTTCGCGTCCCGCGCCCAGTGCACCGTCCCGCCGGCGGCGACCACCTGCGCCTCCAGCTGCTGCAGGTAGGTGTCGAGGTGCGCCAGGACCTCGTCCTTGATGGCGGCACCGGCCTGGCGCAGCTCCTCCCAGTCCGGGACCTCCTGGACCGTGCGGGCCCGCTTGGCCCGGATGGTGGCGGTGGCGTTGCCGAGGTTCCGGCGGAGCTGCTCGTCCTGCACCGCGTCCTTCGCGGCCGACGGGAAGTCACGGTCGCCCCGCAGCTGGCCGACACCGGCTGGCGCGGTGGGCATCCCGAGGAACGTCATGCGGTCGAGGCCAGGATCTCGGCGAGGTGCACGGTACGGACGCCGGTACCCGTCCGCGAGAGCCCGCCGCCGATCTGCATGAGGCAGGACGCGTCACCTGCGCTGCAGACCTCGGCGCCGGTGGATCGCACGTGTCGGACCTTGTCAGCAAGCATCGCTGCGGAGACGTCCGGGTTCTTGACGGCGAAGGTGCCTCCGAAGCCGCAGCATGAGTGGGCGTCAGGCAGATCGACGAGGTCGATGCCCCGGACGTTGCGCAGGAGCCGGAGCGGCCGGTCACCGACCCGCAGGAGCCGCAGCGAGTGGCAGGTCGGGTGGTAGGTGACGCGGTGCGGGTAGCTCGCTCCGACGTCCTCGACGCCGAGAACGTCGATGAGGAACTCCGACAGCTCGTACGTCGGTGGCACCTGTTGTCCAGGGACGAGTGCTGGGTGCTGATGGCGGACGGCTCCGGCGCAGGAACCGGACGGGGTGACGACGTAGTCGTATCCCTGGAAGCTCTTCGCATAGGAACGGACGAGAGGCTTCGCCAACTCGGCGTAGCCGGTGTTGACGTGCATCTGCCCGCAGCAGGTCTGTGACAGCGGCACCTCGACGGTGATGCCGAGCCTCTCGAGCAGGGTGACGGTGGCCTGTCCGACTTCGGGGAACATCCCGTCGACCAGACAGGTCACGAACAGGGCAACTCTCACGGGCGTGGCTCGAAGCGCTTCAACGAGTGGGTCTTGCGCACCAGTGACCGGAGGTCCTCCAGCGTGCCGGACAGGGTCCCGTGCGCCCGGGCCTGGACGAGGACGTTGCCCATGGCGGTCGCCTCCACCGGCCCGGCGACCACCCGCAGGCCGCAGGCGTCGGCGAGCAGCTGGCACAACAGCGCGTTCTGAGCCCCACCACCGACGACGTGCACGACCTCGACCGTATGTCCCGACAGCCTGGCGGCGTCGTGCACGGTGGTGGCCAAGGCGACCGCCAGGCTGTCGAGGATGCACCGCACGAGGTGGGCGCGCCGCCGTGGCGCGCGGGTCCCTCCCTCCTCGATCAGTGTGCCGATCCGCCGCGGCATGTCGCCGGGCGGGAGCAGCCGCGGGTCGTCGACGTCGAAGACGGGTTGGGTCGGGACGTCGGCCGCTGCCGAGAGCAGCGCAGGAAGGTCCTTGCCAGCCAGTCCCCACTCCCGCAGCGACTCCTGAAGCAACCACAGGCCCATCACGTTGCGGAGATAGCGCACGCGTCCGTCGACACCGAGCTCGTTGGTGAAGTTGGCCTCGCGCGAGGCGTCGGTCAGCACCGGCGCTGGCAGCTCCACGCCCACCAGTCCCCAGGTCCCGAGGCTCACGTAGGCGGCCCGCTCGGTCGCCATGGGAACGGCGACGACCGCGGAGGCCGTGTCGTGGGAGCCGACGGCGACGACGGTGCCGCGCAGGCCGGTCGACGGGCTCAGCGGTCCGATCTCATCACCGGGGTGCCACAGCCGCGGCAGCAGTCGGGTCGGCAGCTGCAGGGCGTCGAGCAGCTGCGCCGCCCATTGCCGGGTCGTGACGTCCAGCAACCCGGTCGTGGAGGCGTTGGTGACCTCCGCCCCCCGGGCGCCCGTCAGCCAGTAGGCCATCAGGTCTGGGATGAGCAGCAGTGTCTCCGCAAGACCTAGCCGCTGGTCGGCGCAGAGCTGGTACACGGTGTTGAAGGGCAGGAACTGCAGCCCGTTCAGGGCGTACAGCTCAGGGAACGGCACGATCCCGTGCACCTTGTCGATGACGGCGTCGGTGCGGGCGTCCCGGTAGTGGAACGGGTTGCCGAGCAGCCCAGCCTGATCGAGCAAGCCGTAGTCGACCGCCCACGAGTCGATGCCGATCGTGTCGACCTCGCCCGCAGCCGTGAGCCCGGCGAGGGCTTCCCGGTACAGCCCCACCACGTCCCAGTGCAGCCCGTCCGGCAGGGTCACCGGCCCGTTGTCGAAGCGTCGCACCTCCATGAGGTCGAGGTGGTCGGGGCCGATGTCCGCGACGACGACGCGGCCGCTGGAGGCGCCCAGATCGATCGCCGCGTGCCGGCTCACCGCAGGAAAGCGGTGGCCACGCCGCCGTCGACGGGGATGTGCAGGCCGGTCGTGAGGGAAAGGTCCCCGCCGGTAAGGGCGAAGACGGCTGCCGCGATGTGCTCGGGCAGCACCTCCTTCTTCAGGATGGTGCGCCGTGCATAGAAGGCGCCGAGCTCCTCCTCCGGGACGCCGTAGACGGCCGCCCGGTTGGCACCCCAGCCGCTGGCGAAGATCCCGGACCCCCGCACGACGCCGTCGGGGTTGACGCCGTTGACGCGGATCCCGTGCTCGCCAAGCTCCGCGGCGAGCAGTCGCACCTGGTGCGCCTGGTCGGCCTTCGTCGCGCCGTAGGCGACGTTGTTCGGCCCCGCGAAGACCGAGTTCTTGCTGGAGATGTAGACGATGTCTCCGCCGAGGCCCTGCGCGATCATGAGCCTGGCGGCTTCTCGGGAGACGAGGAAGGAGCCGCGGGCCATCACGTCGTGCTGCAGGTCCCAGTCGTCGACGGTCGTCTCGACCAGGCTGCGGGACAGCGACAGCCCTGCGTTGTTGACGACCAGGTCGACGCCCCCGAACGCGAGCGCCGCCGCGGCGAAGGCCGCGCTCACGGCAGCCTCGGAGGTGACGTCGAGGTCGACGGCGATGGCGCGGCCGGTTCCGCCGATCGCGGTGGCGACCGAGGCCGCAGCAGCTGCGTCGCGGTCGGTGACGACGACGCACGCTCCCTCGGCTGCCAGGCGCAGGGCGATCGCCCGGCCGATGCCGGAGCCGGCGCCGGTCACGAGGGCGACCCGGGTGGCCAGCGGCTTCGGCTTCGGCATCCGCTGCAGCTTGGCCTCTTCGAGTGCCCAGTACTCGATGCGGAACTTCTCGCTCTCCTCGATGGGCGCGTAGCTGCTGACCGCCTCGGCGCCGCGCATCACGTTGATGGCGTTGACATAGAACTCACCTGCGACCCGGGCAGTCTGCTTGTCCTTGCCGAAGCTGAACATGCCGACGCCGGGCACCAGCACGATGAGGGGATCGGCTCCGCGCATGGCCGGGGAGTCCGGCAGCGCGTGCCGCTGGTAGTAGGCGGCGTAGTCGGCCCGGTAGGCCTCGCTCAGCGTCGGCAGCGCCTGGAGGACGTCCTCGAGGCTGGAGGCGGAGGGCAGGTCCACCACGAGCGGCCGGACCTTGGTGCGCAGGAAGTGGTCGGGGCACGAGGTCCCGAGCGCTGCGAGCGCCGGCAGCTTCTCCCGTGACAGGAAGTCCAGGACGACGTCGCTGTCGTTGAAGTGCCCCACCATCGGCAGGTCACGGGACGCGATGCCCCGGACCACGGGCGCGAGCCCTGCGGCTCGAGTTCTGCGGTCCGTGGCCGGCAGGGACTCGTACCCCGGGCGGACGGCGCCGAAGGGATCCGCGCTGCCACGTGTCGCCAAGAACTCCTCGGCAGTACGGATGATCTCCAGCGACCGGGCTTCGCACTCGTCACTGGTCGAGGCCCAGGCAGTGATCCCGTGCCCGCCGAGGATGCAGCCGATCGCCTGCGGGTGTGCGCGCTGGACCTCGGCGATGTCCAGGCCCAGCTGGAAGCCGGGGCGTCGCCAGGGGACCCAGACGACGCGGTCTCCGAAGCACTCCTTCGTCAGGGCCTCACCATCGGCAGCGCAGGCGAGTGCGATGCCGCTGTCGGGGTGCAGGTGGTCGACGTGAGCCACGTCGACCAGCCCGTGCATGGCGGTGTCGATGCTGGGCGCGGCGCCACCCCGGCCGTGCAGGCAGTAGTCGAAGGCGGCGACCATCTCGTCTTCGCGCTCCACGCCGGGATAGACCTCGACGAGAGCGCGCAGCCGGTCCAGCCGCAGGACCGCGAGGCCGGCGTCGGTGAGGGTGCCGAGGTCTCCCCCGGAGCCCTTGACCCACATCAGGTCGATCGGCTCAGCGGTCACCGGATCGGTCTCGGTCCCCTTGGCGCTGGTGTTGCCGCCGGCGTAGTTGGTGTTGCGCGGGTCCGCACCGAGGCGGTTGCTCCGTGCGATGAGGTCCTGCTTCGCGCTCATGCTCCCCATCCGGCTTGGTTGCCACCGACGCGGTCGGCGGCGATCTGCTCTGCGTACCCGCTGGTCTTGTAGGCGGCCATCGGGTCGGGCGCGAGACCCTGCTCCGACCGGAGGTCGGCGAGCAGCGGTCGTACGTCAGTGTTGTAGGCGTCCATCAGCGCACCGTGGGCGCCGAGGACATCGCCCGCCTGCTGCGCCACTCCCAGTGCCGCGCGGTCGACGAGCAGGACCTTCGCCACGGCCTCCTGCACGTTCATGATCGACCGGATCTGGCCCGGGATCTTGGGCTCGATGTTGTGGCACTGGTCGAGCATGAAGGTCACGCCGCTGGCAGGGTCGAAGCCTCCGCCGAGGTGCACCTCGTGCAGGATCCGGAAGAGCTGGAACGGATCTGCGGCGCCGACGATCAGGTCGTCGTCGGCAGAGAAGCGGCTGTTGAAGTCGAAGGCCCCGAGCTTCCCCTGCCGGAGCAGGAAGGCCACGATGAACTCGATGTTGGTGCCGGGAGCATGGTGCCCGGTGTCGACCACGACCTGCGCCTTCGCACCAAGCTCGAGGCAGTGGGCGTAGGAGGTGCCCCAGTCCGGGACGTCGGTGGCATAGAAGGCGGGCTCGAAGAACTTGTACTCGAGCACCATCCGCTGGTCGTCACCCAGCCTCGCGTAGACCTCGCGCAGCGCTTCCCCCAGTCGGTCCTGGCGCGCGCGGAGGTCGTCCTGACCGGGGTAGTTGAGCCCGTCGGCAAACCACAGCTTGAGGTCGCGTGAGCCGGTCGCGTCCATGATGTCGACGCACTGCAGGAGGTGGTCGGTCGCCTTGCGCCGAATCCGCGGATCCGGGTTGCAGACGCTTCCGAGCCGGTAGTCGTCGTCCTGGAAGACGTTGCTGTTGATCATCCCGATCCGGACGCCGAGGTCCTCCGCGTGCGCGGCGAGCTTGCCGTAGTCCTCGACGACGTCCCAGGGGATGTGCAGGGAGACGCTGCTGACCGCCCCGGTGTAGCGGTGGACCTGCGCAGCGTCGGCGAGCTTCTCCCAGGGGTCGCGCGGGACACCCGGCTGGCCGAACACCTTGAAGCGGGTGCCTGAGTTGCCGAAGGCCCACGACGGGACCTCGATCTGCAGTGCCCGAAGGCCCGCCTTGACGTCGGCCAGGTCGCTCGTGGTCATGATGTCCTTCGCAGTCGTGCTGGAGAAGCCTCGTCGTTTTGAAACGTTTCAGAATGGATCGGTCCCAAAGATAGGGATTGGCGTCACTGTGCGTCAAGACGCGATGCGTGAGTTTGCCTCCTGTGTACCGAAACACCCGTGCCTACGGCATGCTGGGGCTCTCCCTGAAGCGTTTCAAGCGATTGGAGGCAGATGACGCCGCGACCTGCGGGAATCAAGGCCGTCGCGGCACGCGCAGGAGTGTCGGTAGGCACGGTGTCGAACGTGCTGAACCGGCCCGACCAGGTCGCGAAGGGCACGCGACGCAAGGTCGAGGAGGCGATCCGCGAGCTCGGGTTCGTGCGCAACGCCTCAGCCAGCACCCTCAAGGCCGGCCGCAGCATGACGCTCGGCCTCGTCGTCCTCGACATCGGCAACCCGTTCTTCACCGAGGTCGCGCGGGGGGTCGAGCAGGCAGCGAGCGAGCGCGGGTACACGGTCCTGCTGTGCAACTCCGCGGGGACCCCCAGCCGGCAGGAGGCCCATCTCCGCTTCCTCGAGGAGCAGCGGGTCGACGGAGTGCTGCTCACGCCCGTCACCGAGGACAGCGACCGGATCGAGCGTCTCCGGAGCAGAGCTACGGCCGTGGTTCTGGTCGACGAGGCAGGCCGCGGCGACTGTTGCTCCGTCGCCGTCGACGACGTCCGGGGAGGCCAGTTGGCCGGGGAGCACCTGCTCGCAACCGGCCGTCGCCGGATCACCTATGTCACAGGGCCGGACTCCATCCGCCAGTGCGCCGACCGAGGCCGAGGGCTGGTCGAGGCCGTCACTGCCGCCGGGCTGGACGCGCACGACACGATCCGCGTCCTCGAGGTGCCGGAGCTGACGGGGATCGAGGGCAGGCAGTCCGTCGAGCGCCTCCTCGCCGACGGCTGGTCCGACGCGGCCTTCTGCGCGAACGACGTGGTCGCCCTGGGGGTACTCGGCGGGCTGCTCTCGGCCGGTGTCCGCGTACCCCAGGATCTCGCTCTGATCGGCTACGACGACATCGAGTTCGCAGCCACCGCTGCAGTGCCGCTGACGTCGATCCAGCAACCCGCCGTGCAGATCGGCCAGACCGCCGCCGCGCTCGTCCTCGACGAGCTCACCCGCCGGGACGAGCACGCCCACCAGGAGGTGGTGTTCCGACCTGACCTGGTCATCCGTCGGTCGACCAGCTCCTAGCGCGCAGCGACGACCGGTGCAGAGCGAGGAACTCACTCAAAGACGAGATCGACAAGGTTTCGGCCGCGGCGGCAAGCCTTCTGCTGATGCAGCCTCCGCGCAGGACCTGGCCTGACCGCGCTGGGTCCCACAGCCGTGACGGCGAGGGCAACGACAATGGCCGCCGAACCGGGATTCCCGGGTCAGCAGCCTTTGCCATCGGGTGAACCTGAGGGGACTCGAACCTTTTGCCCCCGTACGCCGAACACAACAGCGCAGCTCTTTGCTCGCTCATTACGGGCGGCCTCCCCGGAGCATCCGATGCGGAACGGACCGGGTTCAGCGCGACGGCGACCCTGTGGACAAGAAGCGCGCGCAGATAGTGCAAACCCTAGGTTTCACGACATGACACGTCGCAAGCCACACCGCCGCCTCTCCGTCGATGCAAACGGATGCCTCACGGAGACCATGTCCGTCGGGGGACACAAGGTCGTCGTCCACTATGACGACATCCCCGAGTCCGACGTCACGGAGGTCGATGGGTTGCCGGTTACTACCCCTCTTCGCACGGTGATCGATCTGGCGCCAGAGCTGTCCGACACCGACCTCCAACGCGTCATCCGCGATTGCCTGAACCGTGGGCTGTTCACAGTTGATCAGGCGCTGGCCCGGGTCTCGGAACCCGACATGGCCACTCGTCCCGGTGCGCAGATCCTCAAGGAGCACCTCCCGTCCCCTGATCTCGCGTGACATGTGGCCGGCACAAGCGCAGGCCACGGCGAGAACCCCAACAGGACCGGTTGAGTCGCGCCGATCGTGTTACCACACGAGTTCGGAAGGGGAAAGAACGAGGGCCCCTGCTCAGCGAGCAGAGGCCCAAGTCAGACGCATGATCCTCGGGTGGAGCTGAGGGGACTCGAACCCCTGACCCCCACACTGCCAGTGTGGTGCGCTACCAGCTGCGCCACAGCCCCGTGGTGCTCAGAGGACTCTACTAGAAAGCCCGCGGGTGCTGCGGAGAGCCGTCAGTGGCACCGGTCGGCGGGCCGGTCAGCGGGCCGAGGCCGGCGTTGTGGCGCTCGAGCCGCCAGCCGAAGGCGGACTCGACGAGCGAGGACCAGCAGGTGTTGCCGAGGGGAGCCAACCGACGCCACTGGTCGACCGGCAGCTCGGTGAGCATGCCGACGAGGGCGCGGGCGGTGCCGCCGTGGGTGACGAGCAGCAGGGTCCCCTCGTCGACGAGGTGGTCGAGAGCAGCCTGCCTCGCACGCTCCCCGACCTCGGCTGGCGTCTCGCCACCGACCGGGTGGCCCTCGTGGCGCCGCCAGGCCTCGAACTCGTCGGGCCAGCCCGCGCCGACCTCGTCGCCCGTCAGACCCTGCCAGTCACCGAAGTACGTCTCCCGCAGGCGCGCGTCGAGGAGCAGCGGGAGCCCCACGTGGGCGCAGATCGCCTGCGCTGTCGCGTGCGCGCGAAGCAGGTCGGAGCTGACCACCTTGGCAGGCGGGTCCGCGGCGAAGACGGTGCCGAGGGCCTCGGCCTGCGCGAGGCCCAGCTCATCGAGCGGGGTGTCGAGCTGGCCCTGGATCCGACCCTCGCTGTTGTGCGCCGTGCGGCCGTGCCGGAGCAGAACGATCCTTCTCACGACGGCAGAGCAGCGTCCACGAACGGGATGACCGGGCAGTCCTTCCAGAGCCGCTCGAGCGCGTAGTAGATCCGCTCCTCCTGGTGCTGGACGTGCACGATGATCTCGGCGAAGTCGAGGAGCACCCAACGCCCCTCCTTCTCACCCTCGCGCCGGACGGGCTTGGCGCCGAGCTCGCGCAGCTTTTCCTCGATGCCGTCGACGATCGCCATGACCTGCCGGTCGTTGGGTGCGGAGGCGAGGACGAAGACGTCGGTGATCACGAGCTGCTCGCTGACGTCGAGGAGCAGGATGTCCTGTCCGAGCTTGTCGGCGGCGGCCTGGGCGGCGGCCAGCGCAAGTTCGACGGCGCGGTCGGAGGCGGACATGACGACCAGGTTACTTGGCCTTGAAGTCCGCGCCGACGATCACGACGACGTCGGCGATGGTGCCGATCTCGTCCGTGGTCTGCACCGAGTCGCCGGGTACGCCGAGGGCCTTGGCCACCGACCTGCCGACCGCGAGCGACTGCTCCGTCGCCGTCGGTACGAGGACGATCGTGTTCGCGAACCCGAAGTGCGGAGCATTGCGACTGCCGATGAACACGAAGCCGGCGGGTACGAGCTTCGCGCGCACCTTGTCCCCGAGCCCAGGGGTCCCCACGCCGTTCAGGACCAGCACCCTGTTGCCGCTCTTGCGGGCGCCGGGCGGGATCGACTGGGAGAGCAGGTCGTCGACGAGCGCCTTGTCCCCGGCGGCGTCGATGCGGAAGCGCTGCTGGTCGTCGACGTCGACCTTCGTCACCGGCAACGACTGGTACTGCAGGTCGTTGCTCGCGTCGTCGCCCTCGAGCCCCTGCAGGATCCCGGCCACTGTCGCGGCAGGCTGCGTCGTGGCGGACCCCGAACCCAGGGAGGCGAGCAGGGACGTCGTGTCCTTGGGGAGCACGTTGAGCATCGCGTCGAAGACCGCTTGCAGCCGAGTCAGGCGTACCTGCTCCTGCTCCCCAGCTGCGAGATAGGTGGCGTAGCTGAGCGCCTGGCTCCCGCCCAGCCGTTGCTGTCCCGGGTTGAGCAGGACGGTGCGGTTGCGCTGCACCACGACGTCGACGTTGACCGTCACGCCGCCGAGAGTGTCGATGAGCCGCGAGAAAGAGGTCGCGTCGACAACCCAGCTGCCGTCGATGATGACGCCCATCAGGTCGGACAGCGCGTTGCGCGACCCGCTGACCCCGCCGATCTTGATGGCCGAGCCGAACTGGCCGCTGCCGACGCCTGGGACGTTGGCCAGGACCTGCGGCTGGATGAGCACGACCGCGCCCGTCTTGCTCTTCCGGTCATCGGCCAGCAGCGCAGACATCACGGCTGAGCCATCAGACCCCGTCACCTGGAACAGCAGGGTCTTCTGCGTACGCACCGGCGCCTTGTTGCCGACACTCGATGACCCGCCGTTCTTGACCAGCAGGAACGTGGCGGCGGCAGCGAGCAGGACGAACGCCATCGCGCCGGCGACCACGAGGCGGCGGCGCTGCCTGCGGCGACGCTCCCGCTGTTCGGTGCGCCGGCCGACGCGGGTGCCGGTCGACGGTTCGGTCACGATGCGCTCCGGTAGAGGTGCCGCTTCTCGATGTATTGCACGACCCCGTCCGGCAGGAGGTACCAGACCGGCTGGCCAGCGGCCACGCGGGCGCGGCAGTCGCTGGAGGAGATCGCGAGGGCAGGGACCTCCAGCAGCGTCACCGCGCCGGCCGGGAAGTCTGCGAGGTCGACGGGTTCGTACCCGGGCCGACTGACACCGACGAAGTGGGCCAACGCGAACAGCTCGTCCGCCGACCGCCAGCCGAGGATCTGCTGGAGTGCGTCAGAGCCCGTGATGAAGAACAGCTCCGCATCGTCGTACAAGGCCTTGAGCTCGCGCAGGGTGTCGATCGTGTAGGTGTCACCCGGACGGTCGATGTCCACGCGGCTGACCGAGAAGCGCGGGTTGCTGGCGGTCGCCACGACAGTCATGAGGTAGCGGTCTTCGGCGGGGCTGACCTCGCGATCGACCTTCTGCCAGGGCGCACCCGTCGGGACGAAGACGACCTCGTCGAGCTCGTAGCGCGCCGCGACCTCGTTGGCAGCGGACAGGTGGCCATGGTGGACGGGGTCGAACGTCCCGCCCATCACTCCGATGCGTCTGCCCACGCGGGTCAGGCTAGTGCGGCGAGCCTCAGACGAGGCGACGGCGCGCGAGACGCCAGCCGAGGCGCAGCACCACGAGTCCGACGGCCGCGAGGATCAGGGCCAGCAGCCCCTTGCCGCTGCGGGAGATGAGTGACTCCACGCCGCTGGCAAACCCGTGCTTCGCGTTGTCCCACGACTTCGACAGCCCGCTCGTGACGTGCGCCGCCTTCACGGCCTTGGGCTTCTCGCTCACCGTCACCGACAGCGTGGCCATCGACGTCTGGTCCTTGAGCACCCGCATCCGGCCCTTGAGCTGGTCGATCTGCAGCTGCACCGAGTCGACGCGCTGCTGCACGCTCAGCGTCTCGCCGATCGTGTTGGCGCGCGACAGGATCGTCAGGAAGCGGTCGCGGGCGGCCGTGAGCGACTGGATCTGGGCGTTCACATCGGCGTACTGCGCCGTGACGTCCTGCCCGCTCGAGCTGCTGCTGTCGACCTTGCCAGCGCCGTTGTTCACCTGGTCGCGGACCGCCTGTACGACACCCTCGAACCTGTCGACCGGCACCCGCAGGCTCACGGTCGACGTCGGGTCGTCACCGAACTCCTGGCTCTTGGAGCCGGAGACGTAGCCACCCGCGGCCTGCGCGAGGGTCTGCACCCTGCCGATCACGGCGCTGACCTTGCCCTGGTTGACGATGAGCGCGATGGACCCGGTCTTCACGATCTTCGCGCTGTCCGCGAAGCCAGGCGTCTGCGGAGCACTGACGGGTGCCGGCACCGGGCCGAACGGCGGCGCGCCGCTGTCGGAGCTGAAGGTTGTCGTCCCCGGTACGGCCGGTGCCCCGGCCGCTGGGGCAAGAGAGCCCACCACTTTGCTGCGGCTGAGGGGGCTTGTGCCGGTGGTGCCGCTGGTGCCGCCGGTCGAGCCGGCCGCCGCGCTCGGCAGCGCTGCCGGCACCTGCTTGGTCGAGACCGTCGTGCTGCCGAACGACTTCACGACGAGCACACCCACCACGAGAGCCGCGGCCACGGCGGTCCAGCGGAGCATCCGGGTGCGATCGGGCCGCGCTGTGCTGACGGCGAGCTCGTCGAGCACGAAGCTCGGCCCCTCGTCGGGGATCGGGAAGGACTCGGCGGTCTCGCCGAGCAGGCGGGCGAGGTCGTCGTCGCTGAGCATGAGGTTCACTGCGCTGCCTCCTGAGATGTGGCCCAGGCAGCCAGCCGGGGATCGAGGGCGAGCCGCTGCCGGGCGTCGTACAGGCGGCTCTTGACGGTGCCGGGGCGGCGGTCGATCGCGACGGCGATCTCCTTCTCCGACAGCCCGGCATAGAAGCGGAGGACGAGCGGGACCCGCAGCGTCTCGGGCAGCTCGGCAAGGGCAGCCAGCACATCCTCGGCGAGCTGCGAGCGCTCGGCCATCTCGTGCGGACTGTCCGACGGGTCGGCCAGCGACTCCAGACCGAAGTCGCCGCCGTCCTTACCGGTGCGGCTCTTCTCGCTGCGGATCCTGCTGACACAGGCGTTGACGACGACCCGGTAGAGCCACGCCTTGCGGGCGGCGCCGACCGGGACGGCGTCCCGGAAGCGCCACACCCGCAGGAACGCCTCCTGCACCGCGTCCTGCGCCTCGACCGGGTCCCGCAAGACCAGGCAGGCCGTGCGATAGGCCATGCCGTAGTCCTGCCTGAGCCACACCTCAAGCTCGTCCTGCGGAGCCAATGCGCCACCCCCTTCGCGCATAGGACGCGGCAACGGGCGAATCGGTTCGCTCAGGCAGGCAGGAGCCGCTGGACGAACTCCTCGAGCTGCACGGCGTTGCGCACCTCGACCATCTCGATCAGCTCGCTGTAGGCCTGGGTGGCGGAGTCACCGCTCCCCCAGTACGCCGACGGCTCCGGGTTCAGCCAGTAGGCGTGCCGGGCCCGCTGCACGAGCCGCTTCAGCGTTTGGGCGCCGGTCGCGCGGTAGTTGTTGCGGGCGTCGCCGAGGATGAGCAGCGAGGTCCTCGGCCCGACCGCGTCCGGGTAGTCCTCGGCGAACTTCTCGATCGAGTGCCCATAGTCGCTGTGCCCGTCGAACCAGATGAGGTTGGCCTCGGCGTTCATGTGCGCCAGCGCATCCGCCACGTCACCGCCCGGCGTGAAGAACCGTGTGACCTCGTCGCAGGTGTCGATGAAGGCAAACGCCCGCACCTTCGTGAACTGCTCGCGCAGCGCATAGGCGAGCAGCAGCGTGAAGTGCGCAAACCCCGCGACGGAGCCGGACACGTCGCAGAGCACGACGAGTTCGGGCTTGTGCGGCTTGTGCGGCTTGTGGTGCGTCACCAGCGGCACGCCACCGGTGGCCAGCGAGGCACGGACGGTACGACGGAAGTCGAGCTTGCCCGTCTTGCCGAGGCGTCGGCGGGCGGTGAGCCGGGTCGCGAGTCGGCGCGCCAACGGGAACACCTGGCGCCGCAGCTCGGCCATGTCGTTGCGCGAGGCCCGCAGGAAGTCGACCTGCTCCGCGAGCGGCTGAACGGCTGTCTTGGAGATCTGCTCGGCGCCACGGTCCTCGGCCAGCCGCCGACGTACCTCTGCCTCGACGAGCTCCTGGAACTTGCGGGTCCGCTCCTGGATCGTCTGGCGCGCCACCTTCTCCGCCATGCCACCGCGCTCCTGGCCTTGCAGCATCGCGTCGAGCAGCGACGCCATCAGCGTCTCCGGTGAGAGCTGTCGCAGCACGCGGTAGGAGAACCACGACTGCCGTCCGGGGGCGGTGTCGGCACGACCGAGGCCCTGGACGACCTGGCGGGCGAAGCGCTTCATCAGCTCCTCGTCGCCGTCGAGCAGGAGCTGCCGAAGCATGTCGCGGTAGGCCTCGGGATCCGCGGAACCGTCCTGGAGGTCGGCCAGCGGGTCGTCCTCGGTGAGGGTCTGGTCGCCGGTGACAGCTGGGTACCAGAGGTCGAAGAGGGTGTCGAAGGTCGTGCGGTGTGCCGGCCGCTTGAGGACGCAGGCGGCGTACGCATGTCGCAGCGCCTCGCGGTCGAGCAGCTCGATCGCCCCGAGGGCGCGCGTGCAGTCGAGCACCTCCGCGAGCGACACGGTCAGGCCTGCCTTGCGCAGCGCGTCCAGGAACGCGATCTCGCGGTCGACCAGCCCTGTCGCCATCAGTTCAGCTTCAGCTGCTCGATGGCGCGGGTGTGGTCGCTCGCGTGCTTGAGGACGACACCGAGGGTCTCGTGGACGGCCTGCTCGTCGAGGGTGTCGAGGCCGAGGGCGACGAGCGTCCTGGCCCAGTCGATGGTCTCAGCGATCGAGGGCGACTTCTTGAGCTCGAGAGCTCGCAGGGCGCGGACGGTGCGTACCAGGGAATCGGCGAGCTGCTCGGCGACCTCAGGCACCCGGGACAGGACGATCGCCTTCTCACGGTCCGCGGCCGGGTAGTCGAGGTGCAGGTAGAGGCAGCGGCGCTTGAGCGCCTCCGACAGCTCGCGGGTCGCGTTGGACGTGAGGAACACCAGCGGCCGGCGCGCGGCGACGATGGTGCCGAGCTCGGGGATCGTGACCTGGAAGTCGGACAGGACCTCGAGCAGCAGCCCCTCGACCTCGACGTCTGCCTTGTCGGTCTCGTCGATGAGCAGGACCGTGGGGTTGGGGTTGCGGATCGCCGTCAGCAGCGGCCGGCTGAGCAGGAACTCCTCGGCGAAGACGTCATCGTGGATCTCGTCCCACGCAGTGTCGTCTGATGCAGCCTGGATCCGCAGCAGCTGCTTCTTGTAGTTCCACTCATACAGTGCGCGGGCCTCGTCGAGCCCCTCGTAGCACTGCAGGCGGATGAGCTCCGAGCCGGTCGCGGTCGCGACGGACTTCGCGAGCTCGGTCTTGCCGACGCCGGCCGGGCCCTCGATGAGGAGTGGCTTGCCGAGCCGGTCGGCGAGGAAGACCGTCGTCGCGATCGCGTGGTCAGTGAGGTAGCCGGCCGCGCTGAGGCGCGCGGCGGTGTCCTCGACGGACGCGAACTGGGGCTGCAGCACAGGGTCTCCTTCGGTCTCTAGAACGGCATTCTGTCGTACGCCTCAGAAGTTGGCCGCACGGACCTCGTTTTGTCACCGATGAGCCATAGCCTCGGCAGACGTCTCCAGTGCACGACCACTCAGGAGGACCGCATGACCATCAAAACCACGTACGAGCCCGGTGAGCCGATCTGGGTCGACCTCGCAACCCCCGACATCGACAAGACCATCGCCTTCTACGGGTCGCTGTTCGGCTGGACGTGCGACCGCACCCGCGAGGCGGAGTTCGGGGGATACTCCAACTTCTCGAAGGACGGCAAGCTCGTCGCGGGCGTGATGCCACTCATGCAGGAGGGCATGCCGCCGGTGTGGTCGACCTACGTCTGCACCGACGACACCGACAAGACCGTCGCCAAGGTCACGGAGGCCGGCGGTGCCGTCGTGGCGCCGCCGATGGCCGTGATGGAGCTCGGGACCATGGCCGTGTTCACCGCGACGGACGGGTCCTTCTTCGGCACCTGGCAGTCGGGCACCCACCTCGGCTCCGAGCGCGTGCAGGAGGAGGGCTGTCTGTCCTGGGTCGAGCTGTCGACCCGCGACCTCGAGGCCGCGATCCCGTTCTACGAGGCGGTGTTCGGCTGGACCGCCAACCGCCAGGAGGGCTACACCGAGTTCCAGCGGGGTGGCACGTCGGTGGCCGGCTGCATGGACATGAACCCGATGGTGCCGGCCGAGGTCCCGTCGTACTGGATGCCCTACTTCGGCGCGGCCGACCCGGCCGCCAAGGCGCAGGAGGTGGCCTCGCTCGGCGGCACCGTCCTGGTGCCCCTGGTCGAGATGGACCAGCTCGCCTTCTCCGTCGTCCAAGACCCCCACGGCTCCACCTTCGGCCTCCTCAACCTCAAACCCTGACCGATGGATGTGGACAGATGGGCTGGCCCGGAGGGGTGACAGCAGCCCATCTGTCCACATCCACGGCCCGCTAGGTTGGGGTCATGAAGGTCGCCTTCCTGGGTCTGGGTCGGATGGGTGCGCCGATGGCCGCCCACGTGGTGCGCGCGGGTCACGACGTGACCGTCTGGAACCGCACCTCGGGCAAGGCCGGCAACCTCGTGGAGCTCGGCGCCACCGAGGCCCGCACGGTGGCCTCCGCGGTCGCGGGTGCGGAGGTCGTCGTCCTCATGCTCTTCGGGCCGGACGCGGTCCGAGCCGTGCTCTCCGACGTGCTCGACCACGCCCCCGGTGCACTGGTCCTCGACGCCTCGACGGTCGGACCGGATGCCGCCCACGAGTTCGCCAAGGCCTGTCACGCCCGCGGGCTCAGGTATGTCGACGCCCCCGTGGCCGGCACCGTCAAGCCAGCCACGGACGGCACCCTCGGTGTCTTCCTCGGCGGCGCGCCCGAGGACGTCGCCGTCGCTCAGGAGCTCGCCGAGCTCTGGGGCGATCCCGCCCGGGTGCGGCACGTCGGCGGCGTCGGCAGCGCATCGGCGCTGAAGCTCTGCGTCAACCAGAGCCTGGGCGTGATGGCCGCGGGAGTCGGGGAGGCGCTTCGCCTCGGGCACGACCTCGGCCTCGACCGGGACCTGCTCCTCGGGGTGCTGGGTCAGACCGCCTACGGCTGGTACGTCGGCCAGAAGCTCCCGATGATCCAGGCCGACGACTACTCCGACACCACGTTCTCCGTCGACCTGATGGCCAAGGACCTCGACCTGGCCGTCACGTCCGCCGACAGCGATCTCGAGGTCACGCGCGCCTGCCTCGACCAGGCCAAGCGCACGCTCGCCGCCGGCCACGCCGGCGAGGACTACGCAGCGATCACCGGGCACCTGGCGGGCGAGGGCGAGGCCAACGGGTACTGATCCCCGCTGATCCACGGAGAGTTGCGGGCGGATTCGTCGCGTCGAAAGGCTCAGAACGCTCCGTGGATCACCCCCCGGACGGGCTCAGCCGCGCACGTGGCCGTCGCCCGTGACGACGTAGGTGGTCGAGGTCAGCTCCGGGAGGCCCATCGGGCCGCGGGCGTGCAGCTTCTGCGTCGAGATGCCGATCTCGGCCCCGAAGCCGAACTCCCCACCGTCGGTGAACCGCGTCGACGCGTTGATCATCACGGCAGCGGAGTCGAGGCCCTTCACGAAGCGGCGCGCCTCGTCGATGTCGCGGGTGACGATGGCCTCGGTGTGCCCACTCCCCCACCGGCGGATGTGCGCGACCGCCTCGTCGAGGGAGTCGACCACGCCCACGGCGAGGTCGAGGGAGAGGTACTCCGCGGCCCAGTCCTCATCAGTGGCCGTTACGGCGCTCTCGTCGAACGATCCGGCGCGCGCATCCGTGTGCAGCGTCACGCCCTTGTCCTTCAGGGCCTTCACCGCGAGCGGCAGGAACGCGTCAGCGACGGCGGAGTGCACGAGCAGCGTCTCCGCGGCATTGCAGACGGAGGGCCGTGAGACCTTCGCGTCCACGATGATCGCGACGGCCTTCTCGAGGTCGGCCGCCTCGTCGACGTACACCGTGCAGTTGCCGACGCCGGTCTCGATGACGGGCACGATGCTGTTCTCGACGACCGACGAGATCAGCGAAGCCCCGCCGCGCGGGATCAGGACGTCGACCAGACCGCGGGCCCGCATCAGCTCCTCGACCGAGGAGCGGTCGGTGCCGGGTACGAGCTGGATGCTGTGCTCCGGCAGTCCGGTGGCGGCTGTGCTCAGCACGTCGACGATGACCTCGTTGGAGTGGTAGGCCGAGGCAGAACCCCTGAGCAGTACGGCATTCCCGCTCTTGACGCAGAGGCCGGCCGCATCGGCCGTGACGTTGGGGCGGGCCTCGTAGACGATGCCGACGACCCCGAGCGGGACCCGGACCTGACGCAGCTCCAGGCCGTTCGGCAGCGACGAGCCGCGGATGACCTCCCCCACCGGGTCGGGCAGGGTCGCCACGTGCCGCAGCCCGTCGGCCATCGCCGCGATGCGGCTCTCCGTCAGCGTGAGGCGGTCGAGCAAGGCCTCGCTGGTGCCGTGTGCCCGGCCCGCGTCCACGTCGCGCTTGTTGGCCTCGAGGATGCGGGCCGACTCCGCGACGAGTGCGTCGGCCATCGACAGCAGCGCCGCGTCCTTGGTCTTGCGCGGCAGCGGCGCCAGCGCGGCGGCAGCAGACTTGGCACGGCGGGCAGCGTCGAGGACCTCGCTCATGCCTCGAGCGTAACCGCGGTCAGCTACCTGTACCACGGCGCGGCGGCACCGCACGCGTTCGGGTCCACCTGCGACGCTTCCCTCCATGAGCGATCTCAGCGACGCGCTGGAGCCCTACACCCGACACGAGAAGGACGCCTGGGCAGGGGTCCGGAAGGTGCAGGACGACGTCACCGACGCGATCACAGCCTTTGCCGGGTCGCTGTCGTTCGTCTACATCCACGTCGGCTGGTTCGCGGTCTGGGTGCTGGCCAACGTCGGCGCCTTCGGCCTGAGCGCCTTCGACACGTTCCCCTTCGGGCTGCTGACGCTGATCGTCAGCCTCGAGGCGATCTTCCTCTCGACGTTCGTCATGATCAGCCAGAACCGGCAGGCCGCCCGGGCCGACGTCCGCTCCGAGCTCGACTTCGAGACCAACCTCCGCTCAGAGGTGTGGTCGGTGCACATCGGCCGCAAGCTCGGACTCGATCCACACGAGGTCGAGGAGCACGTGCAGCGGCTCGTCGCCAAGACCCGCACCGGCCTGGTCGACGGCAGCGCCGAGGACGTCAACCCGGCCGTCGACTCCTAGAGGACCACCAGGTCGTCGCGGTGGACGACCTCCTTCAGGCCTGACCCGCGGGTGGACTGGCCGAGCAGCGCCGGCAGCTCCCCCGCGTCGTAGGCGACCAGTCCGCGGGCGACGGCCACCCCGGCGGTCGACACCAGCTCGACCGGGTCGCCCGCGACGAAGTCGCCGTCGACGGCGGTGATGCCGGCAGGAAGGAGCGACAGTCGGCGCTCGCAGACCGCTCGCACCGCACCGTCGTCCAGGACCAGCCTGCCCCGTGGCGTCGAGGCGTGCGCCAGCCAGAGCAGCCGGGCTGAGGTCCGGCCCCCCGTGGGGGCGAAGTAGGTGCCTCCCTCGCCGGCCAGCAGGTCGAGGACGGAGGCGGCGGACCCGAGCAGGACGGGGATGCCGGCGGCGGTGGCGACGCGTGCCGCGTCCACCTTGGAGGCCATGCCACCGGTGCCGACGCCCGTGCCGCTGCCGCCGACGCGGACACCCTCGAGGTCGGCCGGGCTCTCCACGGTCGGGATCAGCGAGGTGCCGCTCTTGCGGGGGTCTCCGTCGTGCAGGCCGTCCACGTCGGACAGCAGGACGAGTGCGTCGGCTCGCACGAGGTGCGCCACGAGGGCGGCGAGGCGGTCGTTGTCCCCGAACCGGATCTCGTCGGTGGCCACGGCGTCGTTCTCGTTGACCACAGGGACGACGCCGAGCGCCAGCAGTCGGTCGAGGGTGGTCTGGGCGTTGCGGTAGTGCGCCCTGCGTACGACGTCGTCGGCCGTGAGCAGCACCTGGCCGACCGTGCGGCCGTGCCGGGCGAACGCCAGCGAGTACGAGTGGACGAGCTCGGCCTGGCCGACCGAGGCCGCTGCCTGCTGGGTGGCGAGGTCGCGGGGTCGCTTGGCGAGACCGAGCGGCGCGAGGCCGGCGGCGATGGCGCCGGAGGACACGAGCACCAGACCGTTGCGGGTCGCGAGCGATGAGACGAGGGCGTCGAGGCGCGCGACGTCGAGACCGCCCTGGGCGGTGGTGAGCGACGACGACCCGACCTTGACGACGAGCCGCTGCGCGTCGGCGATCGCGGCTCTGGTCACCGTCGAACCCTATTCGTCGAGCTCGAGACCCAGTCGCTCGGCACGGCGCAGGTCCTTCTCGTACCGCCTTTGCTCGGCGTTCGTGCGGTCGCGGTTCTCGAAGCGCACGTCCTGACCGCGCATCCCGCTGGCAAACTCCTCGAGCAGGGTCGGCTGCCAGTCGAAGACGACCTCGCCGATCGCCACCTCGACGCCCGGTGTGGCCCCCATGTCGGCCAGCTTCTTCTCGACCCCGAGCCGCGCCAGCCGGTCGGCGAGATAGCCGACCGCCTCGTCGTTGTTGAAGTCGGTCTGCTGCACCCAGCGCTGCGGCTTCGCGCCGGTGACGACATAGATCTCGCCGTCGAGGTGCACGTCGAAGCCGAGGTCGTCGACCGCCGTCGGCCGCAGCACGATCCGGGTGGCCTGCTCGATCGGCTGCGCCTTGCGCCAGGCCTCGATCTCCTCGGCGAGGGCGAAGGACAGCTCCTTCAGACCCAGTCGGGAGACGGCGCTGACCGTGAGGACGCGATAGCCGCGGGCCTCCAGCTCGGGGGTCACGATGTCGGCGAGGTCATGGCCCTCTGGCAGGTCGGCCTTGTTGAGGACGACGAGCCGCGGCCGGTCCATCAGCGACGTCTTGTACTGCGCCAGCTCCGACTCGATGGCCTCGAGATCGCCGACAGGGTCGCGGGAGTTGTCGAGGGTGCCGCAGTCGAGCACGTGGACGAGGACGGCGCATCGCTCGACGTGGCGGAGGAACTCCAGGCCGAGGCCCTTGCCCTGCGCGGCGCCCGGGATGAGGCCGGGGACGTCGGCAACCGTGAACGTGGTGCCGGCTGCCTGCACGACGCCGAGGTTCGGGATCAGGGTCGTGAACGGGTAGTCGGCGATCTTCGGTCGGGCAGCCGACATCGCGGCGATCAGCGAGCTCTTGCCGGCCGAGGGGAACCCGACGAGGGCCGCGTCGGCGACCGACTTGAGCTCGAGGGTGATCTCGGCCGTCTCGCCGAGCGTGCCGAGCAGCGCGAAGCCGGGGGCCTTGCGCTTGGTCGACGCGAGCGAGGCGTTGCCGAGGCCGCCCTGCCCGCCCTTGGCGACGACGTAGCGCGTGCCCTCACCCATGAGGTCGGCGAGGACCTCGCCGTCGGGTCCGACGACCACGGTGCCGTTGGGCACGGGCAACTCGACGGTCTGGCCGTTGGCGCCTTGGCGCATGTCACCGGCGCCGGGCTTGCCGCTCGTGGCCTTCTGGTGCGGGTGGTAGTGGTAGTCGAGCAGCGTCGTCACGTTGTGGTCGACGACCAGCACCACGTCGCCGCCGTGGCCACCGTCTGCCCCATCGGGACCCCCGAGAGGCTTGAACTTCTCCCGCCGTACGGAGGCGCAACCGTGCCCGCCGTCCCCAGCACTGACGTGCAGGACAACGCGGTCGACGAAGGTGGTCACTACTGCCTCTCAAAGGCAAAGGGCGGACCCGAAGGCCCGCCCCTTGTCGTGTGGTCTTAAGCGACCGGCGTGATGCTCACGGTCTTGCGACCGCGCTTCAAGCCGAAGGTCACGGCGCCCGGGGCGAGCGCGAACAGCGTGTCGTCGCCACCGCGTCCGACCAGGTCACCGGGGTGGAAGTGGGTGCCGCGCTGGCGGACGATGATCTCGCCGGCCTTGACGACCTGGCCACCGAAGCGCTTCACGCCGAGGCGCTGGGCGTTCGAGTCACGACCGTTGCGGGAGGAGCTTGCGCCCTTCTTGTGTGCCATGCCGTCAGCCCTTCACGATCTCGGTCACCTTGACCTGCGTGAGCCGCTGGCGGTGACCCATGCGCTTCTTGTACCCGGTCTTGTTCTTGTACTTCATGATGCTGATCTTCGGGCCCTTGGTGGCCGCGACGATCTCGGCCGAGACCGTGACGCCCGCGAGCGCCTTGGCGTCGCTGGTGACGGTCTCGCCGTCGACGACGAGCAGGGCCGGCAGCGTCACCGTCGAGCCAGCGGCACCGTCGAGCTTCTCGATCTCGACGGTGTCACCGACGGCGACCTTGTACTGCTTGCCGCCGGTCTTGACGATGGCGTACACGGACCTGCTCCTCGCTAGATGGGGGTTCGGGCGCGCACCCTGGCGCGCGCGGAACCTGCACAGACTACCGGACACTGCGCCCGGCACTCAAACCCTCCCCGGCACGGTCAGGTGGTGGGGCTGCCTGCGGGGCGGACGGCGGCGCGGCGGCGCTTCTTGACCGGTTCGGCAGCCGGCTCAGCAGCGGGTACGGCGGTGAGCTCGGGCTCCTCGACGGGCTCGTCGTCGACGACGGGGACCGCGTCGGGCTCGAGCACGACTGGCTCTGCCTGCTCGAGGACGTCCTCGACGGGAGCCTCGTCCGGGATTTCGACGGGCAGGTCGGTGGCGGGGATCTCGATGACCTCGGCGACCTGCTCTGCCACATCAGCGTCAGAGGCCTCAGTAGCCTCCGTGAGGTCCACGGTCGGGTCCTGCCCGCCGCCCCGGCCGCCGCGGCGGCGCTTGCGGCCACCCCCGGCCGTCGCCGCGGGCGGAGTCTCGTCGGAGGGTGCCCCGGGCGGAAGCGGGGCCTTGGCGCCGACCTTGGGGGCCCGGTCGCGCTCCTCGCGGTGCGGCTTGGCGTCGATCGGCTCGGTGAAGATCTTCACACCGCGGCCGTTGCAGTGCTCGCAGGTCTCGCTGAAGGACTCCAGCAGCCCCTGGCCGACTCGCTTGCGGGTCATCTGCACCAGCCCCAGCGAGGTGACCTCGGCGACCTGGTGCTTGGTGCGGTCGCGGCCGAGGCACTCGACGAGGCGGCGTACGACCAGGTCGCGGTTGCTCTCGAGCACCATGTCGATGAAGTCGACGACGATGATGCCGCCGAGGTCGCGCAGCCGGAGCTGGCGGGCGATCTCCTCCGCGGCCTCGAGGTTGTTGCGGGTGACGGTCTCCTCGAGGTTGCCGCCCTTGCCGACGTACTTGCCGGTGTTGACGTCGATGACGACCATCGCCTCGGTCCGGTCGATCACCAGCGACCCTCCGGACGGCAGGTAGACCTTGCGGTCGAGGGCCTTGAGCAGCTGCTCGTCGATGCGGTGCTCGGCGAAGACGTCGCCGTTGCCGGCGTACTTCTTGATGCGCGGCGCGAGGTCAGGGGCGACGAACTCGACGTAGTCGCGGATGGTCTCCCACTCGGACTCGCCCTGGACGAGCAGGCTGTTGAAGTCCTCGTTGAAGATGTCGCGGACGACCTTGATCACGAGGTCGGGCTCGGTGTGCAGCGCCTTCGGGGCGCCGCCCTGCTGGGCCTTGGTCTGGATGACCTCCCACTGCGCCTGCAGCCGCCGGACGTCCTTGGCGATCTCCTCCTCCGCGACGCCTTCCGCGGCGGTGCGGATGATGACGCCGGCGCCCTCGGGCACGACGTTCTTGAGGATGTTCTTCAGGCGGGTGCGCTCGTTTTCGGGCAGCTTGCGCGAGATGCCCGTCATCGAGCTCTCGGGCACATAGACGAGGTAGCGGCCCGGCAGGCTGATCTGCGAGGTCAGGCGGGCGCCCTTGTGGCCGATCGGGTCCTTGCTGACCTGGACCAGGACCTCCTGGCCGGACTTCAGGACCTGCTCGATCTTGCGGGAGCCGCCGGAGACGCCCTCCCAGTTGACCTCGCCGGCGTAGAGCACGGCGTTGCGGCCCTTGCCGATGTCGACGAACGCCGCCTCCATGGAGGGCAGCACGTTCTGCACGCGGCCGAGATAGACGTTGCCGGCGTAGGACGTGGCGGACTGCTTCGTGACGTAGTGCTCGACGAGGATGCCGTCCTCGAGCACGGCGATCTGGGTGCGGTCGCCCTTCTGGCGCACGACCATCTGGCGGTCCACCGCCTCGCGGCGGGCGAGGAACTCCGACTCGGTGAGGATCGGGGCGCGCTTGCGACCGGAGTCACGGCCCTCCTGGCGGCGTACCCGCTTGGCGGCCATCCGGGTCGAGCCGCTGATCCCGCGCACGCCGTCCTCGTCGGCGGCGTTGCCGCCGTCGCGGCTGCGGGGCTGGCGCTGGCGGGTCTCGCGGACGTGGACGACGGTGGGCACTCCGTCGACTCCGCTGTCCTCGGAGTCCTCACCAGCTGCACCGGTGCCCGACCGGCGACGGCGACGGCGACGGCGGGTGCTCGCGGCGCTGTCCTCGCTGTCGGACTCCTCTTCGTCGGACTCCTCAGGCTCCTCGGTCTCCTCCGAGTCCTCGGAGCCGTCGGTCGCGCGGGCGGCACCGCCACGTCCGCGGCGGCCACGGCGGCGCCGACGGGGGGCGCCGGTGCCCTCCTCGGCGTCGTCGGAGCCGTCGTCGGTCTCCTCCTCGGCCTCGGTCTCGGCGAGCAGCTCCTCGGGCTTGACGGCTCCGTCGGTGCCGGCGCGGCGACGGGTGCGCGGCGCAACGACGACCGGCTCGGGGGCCTGGAACGTCACGACCATCGGCGCGCGCGCGGCGCGCGCGGGCGCGTCGTCCGCCGCGGCGAGGGTCTCGTCGGCGAGCTCCTCCTCGGGAGCGGCGGTGGCCTTCTTGGGCGCTGCCTTCCGAGGGGCGGCCTTCTTGGCAGGCGCCTTCTTGGCGGCAGCCTTCTTGGGCTTGTCCACAGGCTCGGTCGCGGCCTCAGGCGCAGCTGCGGCCTTGGTGGCGCGGCGGCGCGGGGCCTTCTTCGGGGCTTCCACGGACGTGACGTCCTCAGAAGCGATGGTGGGGGTGTCAGTCGACTCGTCGTCGAGCACGGAGCTCCGGTCCGGTCGGTGCGTGACGCTGCCGCTCCGACCCTCGTGGGTCGCTCCCGCTTCCAGATGGACGCGGGAGTGCAAAGTCTGTAGGCGCTCCCCCTAGAGGGAGCCGGCGGCTTCGTCGACCTGTCGCGTTGCCCCGGGGTTGCCGGGTGCGAGCGGGTCGCCGACCTCCCCGTCCGCCGTGAGCGGTCCCTGCGACAGGCGGGTGGCCGCGGGCGGCACCGGTGTCGCGAGGTCGCTCACCGAACGGAGTCCGGAGAGAACGTCGTCGGGTCGTACGGCAGGCGTCACGTGCTGCACAACCAGGTGAAGTATCGCACAGTCGTCACGTTTCGTGGCGCGCATCGACACCACAGGCCCGCGGGTGTCGAACGCGCGGCGCCCGTTCTTGGTCATGCGCTCCACCTCGATCGCGTCCTTCTCGAGGAAGATCTCGACGGCAGCTTGCAGGGATTCAAGAGGTACGGCGGCCAGGGCGATCTCCCACCGGCTGGCCTGCACGAGGTCCGCGAAGGAGGTGCCCGGGGCGGCCTCGACGGCCTCCACCAGGTCGATCCCGTCCGGCAACGACGCGTCCAGGGCGGCCCGGACGTCTTCGACCACCCGGACCTCGGCGAGCGCGATCTCGACGTACTCCGCCTCGCTGGCCACGCCGGTCGCCGCTGCACCGACCCAGCTGACCTTGGGGTGCGGACTGAAGCCGGCGCTGTAGGCCATCGGCACCTCGGCGCGGCGCAGCGCGCGCTCGAACACCCGGGCGATGTCGCGATGGCTGGTGAACCGCAGCCGGCCGCGCTTCGTGTATCGCATCCGGATCCGCTGGACCGGAGGCGGCGGCGGTGCGCCAGGAGGCTGTCGGGACATCAGTGGCAGCGTAGGCGCCCACGGCCGGCCCGGTCGGGATGCCGCCGACACGCCACCTGCCAAGTGGGGCAGGCGGGACCCGCGGGGCCGGGTCAGCGTCCAGCGGCCACACGGGCACCACGTGGCAGGTGAGGTGTCGGCGAGAGGCCGCTGGCACCTGCGTGGCGGCGAGGGAGCCTGACCTCGCCTGCGCGATCAGACCACGCTGAGCGGGAGCAGCTTCTTGCCGGTCGGTCCGACCTGGATCTCGGTGCCCAGCTGCGGGCAGACGCCGCAGTCGAAGCACGGGATCCAGCGGCAGTCGTCGAGGTCGGTCTCGGCCAGCGCGTCCTGCCAGTCCGACCAGAGCCACTCCTTGTCGAGCCCGCTGTCGAGGTGGTCCCAGGGAAGGACCTCGAGCTCGTCGCGCTCGCGGGTGGTGTACCAGTCGACGTCGACCCCTGTCGTCGTACAGGCCTGCATCCAGCGGTCGTAGGAGAAGTGCTCGCTCCAGCCGTCCATGATGCCGCCCTGCCGCCAGACCTCCTCGATGACCGCACCGATGCGCCGGTCGCCCCGGCTGAGGAGCCCCTCGACCTGGCCGGGCTTGCCGTCGTGGTAGCGGTAGCCGATCGCCTTGGCAGTGCTCTTGTCCTCACGGATGGCGTCGCGCAGCAGCTTCAGTCGAGCATCGATCACTGAGGGGTCGGCCTGGGCAGCCCACTGGAAGGGGGTGTGCGGCTTGGGCACGAAGCCACCGATCGAGACGGTGCACTTCACGTCGCGGGTGCCGGTCGCCTGACGGCCGGCGCGGATGACTTCCCTTGCCATCTCGGCGATCTCGAGCACGTCCTCATCTGTCTCCGTCGGCAGACCGCACATGAAGTAGAGCTTCACCTGTCGCCAGCCCTGGCTGTAGGCAGCCGTGACGGTGTCGATGAGGTCCTGCTTGGTGACCATCTTGTTGATGACCTTGCGCAGCCGCTCGGACCCGCCCTCCGGGGCGAACGTGAGACCGGAGCGGCGGCCGCCCCGGGTGAGCTCCTGGGCGAGGTCGATGTTGAACGCGTCGACCCGGGTGGAGGGCAGGGAGAGCGAGGTCTGGGTGCCCTCGTAGCGGTCGGCGAGGCCTTTCGCGATGTCGCCGATCTCGGAGTGGTCGGCACTGCTCAGGGAGAGCAACCCGACCTCTTCGTACCCGGTCGCCTCGAGGCCGGCCTTGACCATGTCGCCGATGCCGGTGATGGAGCGCTCCCGCACCGGACGCGTGATCATCCCGGCCTGGCAGAAGCGGCAGCCGCGGGTGCACCCGCGGAAGATCTCGACCGACATCCGCTCGTGCACGGTCTCGGCGAGCGGCACCAGCGGCTGCTTCGGGTAGGGCCACTCGTCGAGGTCCATCACGGTGCGCTTGGCGACGCGCCACGGGACGTCGGGATGGTTGGGCGCGACCCGGCGGATGCGGCCGTCCTCGAGGTAGTCGACGTCGTAGAACCGCGGCACGTAGACGCCGCCGGTCTTGGCCAGCTCCAGCAGCGTGTCGTGCCGGTTGAGCCCCTCGGCCTTGGTACGACGGAGGATCTCGGTCATCTCGAGGACCGCCTGCTCACCGTCGCCGAGGACGGCAGCGTCGATGAAGCGGGCGATCGGCTCCGGGTTGAACGCCGCGTGGCCACCGGCCAGCACGATCGGGTGGCTCTCGTCGCGGTCGGCGGCGTGCAGCGGGATGCCGGCGAGGTCGAGCGCCTCGAGCATGTTTGTGTAGCCCAGCTCGGTGGAGAAGCTCACGCCCAGCACGTCGAAGTCGCGCACAGCACGGTGGGCGTCGACGGTGACCTGCGGGACGCCGTTCTCGCGCATCAGCTTCGCGAGGTCGGGCCAGACGGAGTAGGTGCGCTCGCAGAGGACGTCGGGGACCTCGTTGAGCACCTCGTAGAGGATCATGACGCCCTGGTTGGGCAGCCCGACCTCGTAGGCGTCCGGGTACATCAGGCACCACCGGACCGCAGCGTCCTCCCAGGGCTTCACCGTGGAGTTGAGCTCGCCACCGACGTACTGGATCGGCTTGCTGACCTGAGGCAGCAGCTGCTCCAGTCGGGAGAAGAGCGACTCACCAGGCATGGACCCAGGGTACGGGGCGTCAGAAGCGGGGGCCGCTCTCGTGGGAGCGCATGTGCACGTTCTGGAGCAGGCCGATGGCCATCAGGTTGGCGAACATCGACGAACCGCCATAGCTGAGGAAGGGCAGCGGCAGCCCCGTCACGGGCATGAT
>JAODND010000011.1 GCA_025465465.1 Frankiales bacterium
GCGTGAAGGCCGACCCCTTCGTCCAGCTGCGGCTGCTCGAGCTCCAGGTGCTCGACAGCACCTTGGACCGCTTGGCGCACAAGCGGAAGACGTTGCCGGCGATCGCCGAGATCCAGAAGCGGGACGATCAGGTGGCGGCGCGCCAGGGCGACGTCGTGCTCGCCCAGACCACGGTCAGCGACCTGCAGCGCGAGCTTGACAAGGCCGAAGCCGACATCGAGCAGGTGCGCACCCGCAAGAGGCGCGACGAGGAGCGGCTTGCTTCCGGCGCGATCACGCAGCCCAAGCAGCTCGAGGAGATGCAGCACGAGGTCCAGACGCTGACCCGTCGCCAGTCCGACCTCGAGGATGCCGAGCTCGAGGTGATGGAGCGGATGGAGGAGGCCCAGCGGGCCCTCGACGTGCTGCTCGCCGAGCGGTCGGGCAATGACGACGCCCGGGCCGCGGCTGTCGAGGAGCGCGACCGGGAGTGGGCCGCGATCGACGCCGAGCTCGCCGCCATCTCCGACGATCGCGCCAAGGTGGCGCCCGAGATCCCGGCCGAGCTGCTGGCGCTGTACGACAAGATCCGCGCTGCCGAGGGCGGTATCGGCGCCGCCGCCATCGAGCGCGGGCGCTGCGGCGGTTGCCACCTCGACCTCATGAACAACGAGAAGGCCGCGTTTCGCGATGCCCCGACCGACGAGGTGCTGCGGCACGAGGAGTGCCGCCGCATCCTGGTCCGCACCCTCGAGTCAGGGCTGTAGTGCGGGTCGCCATCGAGGCGGACGGAGGGTCGCGGGGAAACCCGGGCCCCGCCGGCTATGGCGCGGTGGTGATCTCCGAAGACGGCGAGGTGCTCGTCGAGCGGGCCGCCGGGATCGGCTCCGCGACCAACAACGTCGCCGAGTACTCCGGCCTCATCGCCGGTCTGCAAGCCGCTCTCGAAGTCGGGGCGACACACGTCGACGTGCGGATGGACTCCAAGCTCGTCGTCGAGCAGGTGTCCGGTCGCTGGCAGGTGAAGAACGAGGGACTGCGACCGCTGGCGCGCGAGGCGACCCAGCTGCTCGGCCGCTTCGACTCCTTCACGGCCACCTGGATCCCGCGGGAGCGGAACAAGTACGCCGACCGGCTGGCCAACGAAGCGATGGATGCGGCTGCCCAAGGCCACATCTGGAAGCCCGGCGGCGACACGGGACCTGCAGACGCGGCCGACCGGTGGCTCGAGAAGAACGCGCCGAAGGCCAAGCTCGTCGGCTGGCAGGACATGGGCTCCAAGCCCACCACGACGCTGCTGCTGCGGCACGGCCAGACCCCGCTGTCGATCGAGAAGCGGTTCTCCGGCGTCGGCGACCCCTCGCTGACCGAGGTGGGCCTCGCCCAGGCCGCTGCTGCGGCCGAGCGACTGCGTGACAGCACGGCGTCCGTGATCATCACCTCACCCCTGCGGAGGGCCCAGCAGACGGCCGCCGCGGTGGCATCGGTGCTCGGGGTCGATGTCGTCACCGAACCGGGGTTCCAGGAGACCGACTTCGGTGACTGGGACGGCTACACGTTCGGCGAGGTCCGCGAGAAGTGGCCGGTGGAGATGGACGCCTGGCTGTCCTCCACCGCCGTCGCGCCGCCGAACGGAGAGAGCTTCGACGCGACTGCCGTCCGCGTGCGCAAGGCCCGGGACAAGCTGCTGGCAGCCCACGGTGGCAAGACGGTCGTGATCGTCAGCCATGTCACGCCGATCAAGACGCTGCTCCGCATGGCGCTCGAGGCGCCCGCGACCTCGCTCTACCGGATGCACCTCGACCTCGCGTGCCTGTCCAACATCCAGTGGTTCGCCGATGGGCCCGCAGTGGTCCGGTCGATGAACGAGACCCACTACCTCGCGGCGATCACGCCAGGGGAGTAGTTGCCAGCAGGAGCAGCGGCACCAGCACGAAACCGCCTGCGGCATAACGAATCCAGCTGATCCGCACCCCTCGGGCACGGCACCGCTCGGCCCACAGCAACGTGGCCAGTGACGCCCACGGAGTGACGAGCGGGCCGAGGTTCACACCGAGCAGGACCGGGAGCAGCTGGTCGTGCGGTACGACGCGCTCGACGGCGAGGTATGCAGGCAGGTTGTTGACCACGTTCGCACCGGCCGCGGAGACGAAGGCCGTCCGCAGCGGTCCGCCGACTCCCTGTCGCAGGAGGTCATCGACACCCAGCGGTCCAGCCGCGCCGACGACCAGGAACAGCCCTGTCACGAGCAGCACCAGCCGCCACGGGACGAGACCGGGCCGGAGCGCAGACCGCTTGCGCCACAGGAAGAACGCGGCGGCGACGGCTGCGGCGATGCCCGCCGCGACGGCCGGGGTCGTCACCGTCAGGGCCGGTGCGAGCAACACGCAGGCGCCAGCGGTGCCGGCGAAGAGCACGCGGTCCTCGACAGGTGCGGCGGGTGCTCCGTCGTACCGCCCGCTGAGGGCCCGTCGCTGCCACAGCAGGAGCAGCCCGACTGTCACGGCGATCGCGACGACAGCGGGTACGGCGAGCCGGCTGACGTAGTCGGTGCTGCTCAGACCGAGTCGGCTGAGCGCGAGCAGGTTCGTCAGGTTGCTGACCGGCAGCAGCAGACTGGCCGTGTTGGCGAGCCAGACCGTCGCGAGCGCGAACGGCATCGGCTCGAGGTCGAGCTGCCGGGCGAGGGCGAGCACGACCGGCGTGACGAGGACTGCTGTGGTGTCGAGGCTCAGCAGGATCGTCGTCGCGCTGGCGAGCAGCACGACCAAGCCGAACAGCGCGAGGGTGCGACCTCGGGCCAGCCGCGCCGCTCCGGCAGCTGCCACGTCGAACACGCCCGCCTCGTCGGCCAGCTCGGCGAGGACCGTGATGGCGACGAGGAACAGCAGCACCGGCCCGGTCCGGTCGAGGACGTCGCCAGCGCCGCTGGGAGAGAGGAGGCCGGTCGCGACCGTCAGGGCGCCGAGCACGGCGGCTGCGAGCCACACGACGGTGATCTTGTCCCACCCCTGTGGCGATCAACCCTCTGTGCCCTAGCGTCTCGCCATGGACGGACGTCGGGTGGTGGTCGTCGCGCTGCTGGCTGTGGCCTTGGGTCCCCTCGCGGGGGCAGCGCCCGCGCGGCTGGCCTTCAGCGCGCCGCAGCGGCTGGCCGGGGCAGCAGGCGGCACCGAGCCGCAGCTCGCTGTCGCCTCCGACGGCACCCGCTATGCGATCAGCGGCGCCAACACGACCTCGAGCAGCTCCCCAAGCGCGATCAACGTGTTCCGGAGCAGTGCTTCCGGCGGCAGGTGGACCCCCACCGGTGGCACCCTGGCCGGAGTGCGGGTCGCCGGTCCCGACGTGGCCGTCGTTGCCTCCGGCAACCGCCTCATCGCGCTCGAGGAGGACAGCGCCGCTCTCAGCCTGGTCGTGAACTGGTCCGATGACGGGGGCCGTCACTGGACGGCTTCGACCGGCCTGCAGCAGCTCGCCGACCAGGACCGGCCCTGGCTCGCCGTCGGGCCGGGCAGCGTGGTCACGCTGCTGTTCCACAACGGCTTCTCCTCCAACGCGACGCACAACATGTACGTCGAGACGTCGCGGGACCGGGGTGCCTCCTTCGGTGCGCCGGTGCCGATCACGCTGCCGGGCAGCGCGGCCTGGGCCGATCTGCAGTGCGCCGACTCAGGAGGTGCCTCAGCCCTGCTGCAGAACCGTCGCACCGGACGGCTGTATGCCGTGTGGGGCTCACGCCACGGGCCGGCCGGCGGGTGTGGCGTCAACCCTCCGACGCCCTTCACCCTCGTGCCCGCGACCCGGGTGTGGGTCGCGACGTCGGCGACCGGGGCACTCGGCACCTGGACGACGTCTCTCGCCGTCGATGACTCCGCCCACGGCAACGTCGTCGGCATGCAGCTGTCGCCCGCCGCACTCGACTCGGCGGGCAACGTCTGGCTCGCATGGACGACCCCGCCTCACGGCTTCCCCGACGACTCCGGCGCCGGGATCTCGCTGTCGCACGCCGACCCGATGCTCCAGCACTGGTCGACGCCCCGCGCCGTCGTCACGCCTCACCAGCCCGGTGTGCTGCTCGCCCAGCTGGTCGCGGGCGACCCGGGTCGCGTCGGGCTGCTGTATCTGACGGGCAGGACCGGCGGCGCCACGACCCGCTGGTATCCGAGGGCAGCCGTCGTGACGAACACCTCGGTGAGCACCATCGACCTGTCGAGCCTGCCGTCGTACCAGGGGACTGCGACGGCTCTCGAGGGAAGCGGCTGCGATCCCTCGACCTCGCCCGTCGGTGTCATCTCCAACAATCCCGTCACCTGCGTGCGCGCGGCGGACGTCATCGGCATCGCTGTCGACAAGAGCTGTCGGATGGTCGTGAGCTGGCCGACGCTGTCACCCGCCTCCAGCCCGGTGCTCGGCGCGAGCAGCGACGCGACCTGGGTGGCGACGCAGACCGGCGGTCCGCGCGTGTGCGCCGCGGCAGCCGCCCCGGCGAAGGTGGTCAGGCCTGTGGGTCAGGTGCGCTCGACCGGTCGTGGGCTGGCCAGCACCGGACTCGACCCCTGGCTGGGACTTCTCGGCCTCGGGCTGCTCGTCGTCGCCGTTCGCACGGTCGTGGGCCTACGCTGAGTGGCACGAGTCGGCCGGACGGTCGCGGCAGCCTCCAGCTGTCGAGGAAAGTCCGGGCTCCACAGGGCGAGGTGGTCGCTAACAGCGACCCGGGGTGACCCGCGGGAAAGTGCCACAGAAAACAGACCGCCACTCCTTCGGGAGCGGTAAGGGTGAAACGGTGCGGCAAGAGCGCACCAGCGCCCGGGGTGACCCGGGCGGCTCGGCAAACCCCACCTGGAGCAAGGTCAAGAAGGTCCCCTCCGGGGGACCGGCGGAAGCGTTTGAGGGCGGCCCGCCCGAGCTTTCGGGTAGACCGCACGAGGCCGTTGGCAACAGCGGTCCCAGATGGATGACCGTCAGGTGGTTCGCCACCTACAGAACCCGGCTTACAGGCCGACTCGTTCCACCCGCTGCCCGGGCTCACGCTCGGGCAGCGGTGTCTCCGCAGGTCACCCGGCACCTTGAAGGTGGACCTGACGGGCTAGTTGTTCGCGGGCGGCGTCACGCGACCGACCAGGTGGTGAGGACGCAGCTTGTGCGCGGCACCGAGGTCGGGGTGGTGCGTGCGGCAGACGGTGTGCTGGACCCCGTCCCGGTCGACGGCGGTGTGGGTGCCGATGCGCAGGCATCGGTGCACGTGACAGTTGTGCTTGCGGTAGAAGACCGCGACGGCAGCGAAGATGGTGATGTTCCCGAACATCCCGGACCACCACAGGTACCAGCGGCCGGCGCCGTTCGTGACGCCGAGGAACGTCAGGAAGTCGTTGATGAGTCTTGTCATCGACGCACCGTAGCCAGGAACGGTTGTCCTGAGGGTGACTGAACCTGGCCTTTCGGGCGGGCAAGGCTCAGTCGACGACATCCAGGAGGCGGGCACGCGCGAACGCCCGTCAAAGGGCTCCTCGACGGGCGTGTGGACCCAACCCGCTGTCGGAAGGTCCGGTCAGAGCGCATGTCACAGGATCGAAGAGTGCTCGGCCGCGGCGCACACGTCCTCGTGACGGGCACCGCCACGGCTGCCGCAGGTTTCGGCGCTGACGTCTTTGAGGCCCGAGGGACAACCCGCGCCGTCATCCTCGTGCTGCACGGAGGCAAGGCCGACAGCTACGAGCGCTCGGAGCCCAGCCACCTGTCCAGCCGTCGTCTCAACCCGTTCGTCCGGGTCCTGCACCGCCAAGGGTCGGGAAAGGGCATCGCTGTCTGGAAGGTTCGATATCGGGTCCGTGGCTGGAATGGCCGCGAGCGCTCGCCGACCCAGGATGCTCAGTGGGCGCTGGATGAGATCGGCCGGCGTCACCCGGGGGCCCCTGTCGTCATCGTCGCTCACTCGATGGGCGGCCGCGCCGCCGTCCATGTGCTCGGCGATCCGACCGTGGTGGGCGCTGTGCTGCTGTGTCCGTGGCTGCCGCACGAGCCGGTCGACGGTGCCCTCGGCAAGAAGATCTTGGTCGCTCACGGCGTCGTCGACCGCTGGACAAGCCCGCGAGAGACGCGAGCGTGGGCTGACGCCGCACGTCCGCTCGCAAGCCGGGTGACCTATGTCGGGGTTCGTCGAACGGGTCACTTCATGCTCCGACGCGCCGGGCTGTGGACGGACCTTGCTGTGGGTCCGGCGCTGAGCTGGCTGGGCGCAAACCCATCCGTCGGGCGCACTGCGACGAAGGTCCTGGCAGAGGCGGCCGCCGGCGCGCCCAACCTGACCGTCTGAGAGGCCTGAGTGCTCACACCCCCGCGGCGCGTCGCGGTCATCGGCGCGGGTGTGTCTGGTCTGACCGCCGCATACGTGCTCGAGCGCGCCGGGACGCAGGTCACCTTGTTCGAGAAGGATGACCGGCTGGGCGGGCACGCAGACACGCACGAAGTGCTGGACGGGCCGGGCCGTACGCAGCGGGTCGACACCGGCTTCATCGTGCACAACGAACGGACCTATCCGGTCCTGTTGCGCCTGTTCGCCGAGTTGGGCGTCGAAACGCAGGAATCCGACATGAGCATGTCCGTCCGCTGCGACGGGTGCGGTCTGGAGTACGCGGGCGCCAAGGGCCTCACGGGGCTGTTCGCAGTCAGGCAGTCGACGAGCCCCCGCTACCTGCGGATGCTGGCCGAGATCGGGCGCTTCCACCGTCGGGCCCGCGGTCTGCTTGCCGGCGCAGCGAGCGACCAGACGCTGGATGCCTTCCTCGACGAGCACCGGTTCTCGAGGTACTTCCGCAGCCATTTCATGACCCCCGTGGTGTCGTGCGTGTGGTCGTGCCCGCCTGAGACCGCGGGGCGATATCCGGCCCGCTACCTGTTCGCGTTTCTTGCCCACCACGGCATGCTGGCTGTCACCGGGTCACCGCAATGGCGCACCGTCGTGGGCGGTTCCCAGTCCTACGTCGACCTGCTTGCCAAGGAGATCACCGCGGCCTGCACGTCCTCTCCGGTCAGCAGGTTGCGCCGCACCGCGGACCGTGTCGAGGTCCTCGTCGATGGCGAGACACTCAGCTACGACGCTGCGGTGGTAGCGACCCACCCACATCAGGCACTGGCGCTGCTCGAGGATCCGACCGCGGCGCAGCGGGACGTGCTCAGCGCGATCAGCTACACGGTGAACCCGACGGTGCTGCACACCGACCGGTCACTGCTGCCGCGCAGCACGCGGGCGCAGGCGTCGTGGAACTACGTGATGGACAGGTGCGCGAGTGACGCGTCGACGGTGCTGGTCTCCTACGACATGAACCGGTTGCAGCGCCTCGACGCCGACGAGACGTTCGTCGTCACGCTCAACGGCATCGATCGGGTCGACCCGGCGACGGTGGTCGCCACGATGGACTACGAGCACCCCGCCTACACGCCGGCCTCGGTCGCCGCGCAGCGACGACTGCCGGAGCTCAGCGACGATCGGGTCGCGTTTGCCGGCGCCTACCACGGATGGGGCTTCCACGAGGACGGCGCCCGCTCCGGTGTCGAGGCCGCCCAGGCTCTCGGGGCGTCCTGGTGACGGTCCTCTACGAGACCAGGATCCGTCATCTGCGGCAGTCCCCGCTCAAGCATGCCTTCAGCTACAAGAGCTACTGGTGGTGTGTCGACCTCGACGAGCTGCCGTCCTACGGGCCGCTGGCCCGGTTCCGCGCAGCCGATCACGTCGGGGATTCGGATTCGATCAGGGCAAACATCGACGCGCTGCTCAGCGAGGACAGCCTGGCCTGCGACAAGGTGCTCATGCTGACCAACGCGCGAGTGTTCGGCCACGTGTTCAACCCGCTGTCCCTGCACTACTGCCTCACCGCGGACGGCACCGTCGTTGCCGTCGTCGCGGAGGTTCACAACACCTACCACGGTCGACACGCCTACGTCCTGAAGACCGATTCAGGCGGTCGCGCCACGACCGACAAGCAGTTCTACGTGTCACCGTTCCATGCGGTCGACGGGACCTACAACCTGCGGCTGCCGCTTCCGTCCGCTGAGTTGCACGTCGACCTCACCTACCACCGGCCGGGTGCCAGGCCGTTCGTGGCGACGGTCCGCGGCAGGCGCCTGCCGGCCACCCGCGGCAACGTGCTGCGGGCTGCTCTCAGACACCCGTTGGTGACGCGCGCAGTCACCGTTCGCATCCGGCTGCAGGGCATCAGGCTCTGGCTTCGCCGACTGCCCGTCCAGCCCCGACCTGTCAAGGAGACGCACGCATGACCGTCCTGGACCACGCCGCCGTCAGCTGCCTCGACGATGCGGCCTGGCCCGACATCGTCCGGGTGCCCGCCGGCGGATACCGCGGCCGGATCGCCAAGGGCCTGTTCGAGCGGGTCGTGGGCAGACTGAAGCTCCATGTGCTGCTTCCCGACGGCCGGGTCCTTGGTGCCGGCGGCCTGACTGGACCGGTGATGCGGCTGCGGCGGCCTGAGAGCTTCTACGCCCGCATCGGGCATGGCGGCCTGGTCGGGTTCGGTGAGGCCTTCATGGCTGGCGACTGGGAGACCGATGACCTTGCCGGCGTCCTGGAGGTCTTCGCCGCCCGGGTGGGCGAGCTGATCCCGCCGTCCCTGCAGAGGCTGCGGGACCTGGCCGTGCTCCGGCACCCGTCGAGCGACCGCCAGGACAAGAAGAACCAGAAGCGCAACATCGAACGGCACTACGACTTGTCGAACGAGCTGTTCAGCCTGTTCCTCGACCAGACGCTGACCTACTCCAGCGCGTTGTTCGACGGTCCTGGCGCCGCCAGGCCGACCGCGGCGTTCAGCGACCTGGCTGAGGCGCAGCACCGCAAGATCGACCGACTGCTCGACGGGGCCGGTGTCACCGCGGGCTCCTCCGTGCTCGAGATCGGGACCGGCTGGGGCGAGTTGGCGATCCGGGCGGCGCTGCGTGGCGCCAGGGTGCACTCGATCACGCTGTCGGTCGAGCAGTGTGAGCTCGCCATCGCCAGGATCGCCGAAGCCGGACTCAGCGACCTGGTGACCGTCGAGCTGTGCGACTACCGCGACGTCACCGGCGTCTATGACGCTGTGGTGTCGGTGGAGATGCTCGAAGCGGTCGGATACCCGTACTGGGCGGAGTACTTCACCGTCCTCGACCGGCGTCTCAGGTCGGGCGGCAAGATCGGGCTGCAGGCGATCACGATGCCGCACGACCGGATGCTGGCCTCACGGGACACGTTCACGTGGATCCACAAGTACATCTTCCCCGGCGGACTGATTCCGTCTGTGACGGCGATCGAGCAGTCGGTCTTTGCGCACACATCGCTGCAAATCACCGACCGGTTCGCCTTCGGCCAGCACTACGCAGAGACGTTACGGCTGTGGCGTGAGCGCTTCGAGGCCGACGCGGACCGCGTCACCGCGTTGGGCTTCGACGGCGTGTTCCGCAAGATGTGGTCGCTCTACCTGGCCTACTCCGAGGCAGGGTTTGCGTGCGGCTATCTCGACGTCCACCAGTTCGTCTTCGAGAAGGTCCGCTGATGCAGGGGCTCGCCCCAGCTCTGGCTCGGCTGGTCGAGCCCCGGTTCGGCGGCAGCCTGCCGGTCCGGCTGCGGGCTTGGGACGGGAGCGAGGCCGGCCCGACGGACGCGCCGGTGGTCGTGCTGCGCTCCCGGCGGGCGCTGCGCCGGATGCTGTGGTCGCCGGGCGAGCTCGGCCTGGCCCAGGCCTACGTCACCGGCGACATCGACGTCGAGGGGGACCTTGCGGAGGGGTTCAGACGTGTCTGGCAGGTCGTCCGCGACAACGATGTCCTCGCGGACGAACACGGCCGCCGCGCGTCCCGCCTCAGCAAGCCCGATCTGTTGGCAGCGCTGAAGATCGCGGTGCGCTACGGCATCGTCGGGCTGCCGCCCAAGACGCCGGCCTCGCAGGCGAAGCTCGAGGGTGGCCTGCACTCGCTGCGGCGCGACCGGGCCGCGATCAGCCACCACTACGACCTCAGCAACGACTTCTATGCGCTGATCCTCGACCCGCACATGGCCTACTCCTGTGGCTACTACCGCAGTCCGGACGACACCCTTGAGCAGGCGCAGACCAACAAGCTCGAGCTCATCGCGGGCAAGCTCGGCGTTGTCGCGGGCAGCCGGCACCTCGACATCGGATGCGGCTGGGGATCACTGTCGCTGCACCTCGCCGAGCAGCACGGCGTGCAGGTGCTCGGCGTCACGATCTCACGAGAGCAGAAGGCGTTCATCGACGTCCGCATCGCCGAACGCGGTCTTCAGGACCTCGTCGAGATCCGACTGCAGGACTACCGCGAGGTGCCCGAGACCGGTTTTGACACGGTCTCCTCGATCGAGATGGGCGAGCACGTCGGCGCCGAGAACTACCCCGCGTTCATCAGGCTGATCGAGTCGCGGCTGCGTCCGGGTGGGCGGGCGCTCATCCAGCAGATGTCTCGTCGCGACCGCCCGGGGGGCGGTGACTTCATCGAGGCCTACATCGCCCCGGACATGCACATGCGGCCGGTCGGGGAGACTGTCGCGCTCATCGAGGACGGTGGTCTGGAGGTCCGCGACGTGCACGCCTTGCGTGAGCACTACGTCCGGACGATCCAGGCCTGGTACGACACCTTCGAGGCCAATTGGGAGACCGCTGTCGCGCTCGTCGGCGAAGAGGTCGCACGGGTCTGGCGGCTCTACCTCGTCGGCGGCGGGCTCGTCTTCGAACAGGGACGGATGGGCGTCGACCAGATCCTCGCGGTCAAGAAGGCCAGCGACGGGCGCGCCGGCATGCCGTGGGTGCGCGCGACATGAAGGACCGCGTCTACGGTTGGGTCGTCGCCCTCGGGACCTTCGCCCTGCGGCTGATGGACGTCCGCCGCACCGTCTGGGGCGCTGAGCACCTGCCCGCCGAGGGCGGTGTCGTGCTCGCCGTCAGCCACTTCAGCTATGTCGACTTCGTGCTGTCGGAGTGGGCGATCTGGCGCACCACCCGCCGCCACACCCGGTTTCTCGCGACCAGGGCGGCGTTCGACAACCGCTTCTCGGGGCCACTGATGTCTGCGATGGGCCACATCCCTGTCGACCAGGCAGCCGGTGCGTCTGCCTACCGGATCGCGGTCCGTGCGCTGCGGTGCGGCGAGATCGTCGGTGTCTTCCCGGAAACCCGGGTCTCCGGCTCGTTCACCTTGCTGCCGTTCAAGAATGGAGCCGCGCGGATGGCAGCGCAGTCCGGCTGCCCGATCGTGCCCTGCGTGATCTGGGGCAGCCACCGCATCAAGACCCGCACCCACAAGACAGCGCTCCGGCAGGCCCGTCACATACCGGTGCAGATCGTGTTCGGCGAGCCGATCCACGTCCGGCCTGACGACGACCCCTCGGTCGTCACCGAGACGCTGCACCGGGTGATGACCGGGATGCTCGAACAAGCAATGGACGCCGACGAGCTGACGCCGGGTGGTTGGTGGGTGCCGGCCCACCGGGGCGGCGGTGCCCCCGCGGCGGACCTCGACCCGGAAGCACTGGACCAGCGGAAGGCTTCCTGACTCTGGAGCTGGCGACCCACCACGGGCGCCTTGGTCATTGCGGGTGAGGTCGGTCTGGGCGCCGCGCGGCCCGTAGGTCGCGGCGTCTTCTGGGCAGGGGGACGAAGGCGCTGGTCGAGGCGATGTAGTCGACGTAGCTCGGCTTGCTCTTCGTGAGGGACTTCTCGAGCAGGCCGACACCGCTGACCTTGAGCAGAAAGAACGTGATGACGAGCGGACCGAGGAGGGCGACGGCCGTCGCTCCGTTGCTCCAGGCGAGCAGCCCGAGGCCCCACCAGGTGCAGGTCTCACCGAAGTAGTTGGGGTGTCGGCTGTGCCGCCACAGGCCCTTGTCCATCACCTGCCCGGCGTTGGCGGCGTCTCCCTTGAAGGCGGCGAGCTGGAAGTCGGCGGTGCTCTCGAAGACGATCCCGAACAGTGCGAGCCCGGCGCCGAGCCAGCTCCACCACGTGAGCCTGTCGGCGTAAACCTGACCCAGCTGCACGGGCAGTGCGACGACGGTCAGGACCACAGCCTGCACCAGGAACACCCGCCGCCAGATGAACAGTCGCTCGCTGCCCCGCTTCCGGCTGGCGAGGATCTCCTGGTAGCGCGGGTCCGGGCCGTTGCGGCGCCAGCGCCACAGCAGGTAGCCGCCGAGCCGCAGGCCCCACACGCTGGTCAACCCGACGAGCAGTCCCTTGCGGGTCGCCTCCCCGAAGCCGCCCGCCGCGGCCTGAAGGGCGGTGGACACGGCGATGAGGACGAAGCCGACGCCCCAGAAGGCGTCTACGTAGCCCGGGTCCCTCGTGCGCAGCGACGGGATCGAGATGAGAGTCATCGCGCCGACCATCGCGGCCAGGTTGATGCCCAGCAGGGTCCAGATCTGGCTCGTCAAGACGCTCCTCGCTGCGATTGCCCGATGCGGAAAAGGGTCGCCGAGCGCGACGCGGCCGGCGCTGCGAGGCCCACGCGACCAAGGGCCCCGTTGAACGGCGGTCTCAGATGGTGCCGGAGAGCAGCAGTGGCCCCGCTGCGCTGACGGGCGCGGTCCGACCGGCCTCCCTGGTCACGAGCAGCCGTTGCGTGTCCGTCCCGATGTTGAGGCCCTGGTGGATGACGGTGACTTGGCCGCCGTGCATGTCAAAGGTCCCGGCAGCGGTGACCCGTCCGCTCGCGGTCTGCTGCCACAGGACGTACACGCTGTTTCGGTCGTTGACGGGCAGGCCGGCCAGGACGAGGTCGACCTGGTGGCCGTGCACGATCGCGACCGCTTGGCCGGTACCGGAGAGCTCAACCCTGCGGGCTCCCGGGGAGAGCAGGCTCGTGACGGCCGACTGGATGGCCTGGCCGCGGGCCTGAAGGTCGCGGTTGCGGAAGTGCAGTCCGACGTCGCTGATGAGCAGCGCCATCACGAGAACGGCTGAGGCGGCGACACCGACGACTGCAGTCGTCATCCGGATGGTGCGGCGCTGCCGTCGCGGCTCAAGCCGGACGGGAGCCGGGAACGGTCCCGCTGTCCCGGACTCCTGCACTGCGGCGCGGATGCGGGTGAGGAGCGCGGCCGGCGGCTCAACGCTGTCGGTCGCATACGCCAGGTGCGCGAGTGACTCCCGATGATCCGCGACTGCGCGTTCGCACGCCGCGCAGCCACGCAGGTGCGTCAGGAACGTGACCTCGTCCTCCGGCTCCAACGCGTTCAACGCATGCCCGACGGCGAGTTCCTCGAACCGCTCGTGGACACTCATGGCGTCCCCTCCAGGTCTACCGCGCCGTCGTTGAGCCCCGTCAGGCTGGTTCGGAGCCGCTTCATCCCGGCCAGCATCCGCGTCTTGACCGTTCCCAGTGGAGTGTCGGTCAGCCCGGCGATCTCACGCTGGGTGTATCCGCCGAAGTAGGCGAGGGCGAGCGCTTCGCGTTGCGGTGCCGGCAACGTGCTGAGCGCCTGCCTGACCCGTTCCCGGCGCAGCGTCGACCATGCCTCGTCCTGGACCGCGGGGCCTGGGTCCGGCCTGTCGTCGAGCAGGTCGGAGGTGGTTGCCCGCTTGCGGTGGGTCTCTTCCCGGCGGACCCGGTCGACGCTCTTGTGATGGGTCATGGTCAGCAGCCAGGACGCGAAAGACCCGCGTGCGGGATCGAACCGCCCGGCGTCGCGCCAGACGGTGAGGAAGACCTCCTGCACGACATCCTGCGCATGCTGCTCGTCGCGCACGACCCGGCGGGCGAGGCTGAAGCAGGGCCTGCCGTAGCGGCCGTAGAGGGCTTCCAGCGCCGCCGGGTCACGTTCGCTGACCCGCCCGATCAGGGCACGATCGTCCAGGCCCGGATATGCGTTGGGGTCATCGCCGAGGGCAGGGCGACGACGGGCTGTGCGCACGATCGACGGTATCACCGCTGTCTTCACACCATGCGTTCGCGCTTGGCCCCGGATCGGATGGCTTCCGGAGTCGTCGTCGTGATCAGAATCCGCTCAGGGTTGAGCGACGGTGCTCTCCCAGGGCGCGACCAGACCGGCCACGTCCACCGGATCCCGCAGGAGGGAAAGCGCGTCGGTGCCGACCGGCAGAGCCAACGCGACCGCCGCCGCTGACGGCTGGTGGACCTCGCCGAGTGTGGCCGTCTCGTCCTTGAGGAGTGTGGTGAGCAGCGTCGCCGGGCGCAGTCCCGTCAGGTCGAACCCGGCGAGGTCCGGTCCGATGCTCTCCTTGACCTCGACGGTCATCCGGTCGAGCAGCCCCCGGACCTGGCGCAGGCCACGACCGAGCTGCCCGGCGATCTGAGGCAGCCGGTCAGGGCCGAAGACCACGAGTGCCATCACGAGCAGGACCGCCATGCGGCCCAGCCCGAGGTGGTCGACCATGTCGTTTCCTTTCCTTCGGCGCCTGATCGGGGTCAGGAGACAGTGAGCGTCCCCGTCATGTAGTTGTGGATCGAGCACAGGTACCGATAGCTGCCGGCCTTACCTGGTGTGAAGGTGTACCGCTGGCCCTTGTGCAGGTCCTTGCTGTCGAACGAGCCGTCCAGAGCAGTGAGGGTGTGGGTCGCGGAGTCGTTGTTGACGACCGTGATTGCCTGACCGCGGACCGCCCGCAGTGGGTTGGGCCGGTACGTGAAGTCGGCGATGGTGATGGTGTTCGCTGCGCCGGAGCCTGCTGAGGGGCCGGTCGCCTTGCTGCTGCCGCCGCAACCCGTGAGGGCTGCGGCGGCAGCAACGGCGACGCTGCACGTCAGGACGGTCCGCAGCGGACCGTCAGGCAGCATCGGTGTTCGGCCTGGCACCCAGTGACGTGGGCGTCGCGATGAGCTTCACGAACGTGTCCGGGACGGGGTAGTCGCCGAGCACGAAGCTCAGGATCGCCGCGTGCTGGCGTTCTACCGGAGCGATCGTCGCCACTGCGGCGATCGCCGAGGCGGAGGTGAGCGTCCCCATCTGCTGGATGTAGGTCGCCGCGGCGGTGTTCTCCAGCGTGATGGCGAGCATTGCGAGACCGGGCACGCTCTTGACCGCACCGAACATCTTGAGCACTGCCGGCGTCAGCGCCGGGTCCGGCTTCGTGTACGGGGTGCCGCCCGCGCCGCGCAGCGCGGCGTTGAAGGCGTCCGCGTGGTCCTGGTGCTGCTTCATCGCTACCGCGGCGAACTGGGCGACCGCGGCGGGCACGGTCTTGCCGAACTTCCCCGTGGGGGCGGCCTTCAGCGCAGCGCCGTAGGCGAAGACGGCCAGGTTCTCCAGGCTTGCGTTGGTGGCGAGCGCAGCCTGGTCACCTCCGGAGGAACCGGACGACCCGGAGGACGGCTGAGGGCTGGCAGCGCCAGCCTTGCCACTCGTGGAGCTGCACGCGGCCAGCAGCAGGCCGCCGACGACGGCGGTGCCGCCGGTGAGGAATCCACGGCGCGACGCGATCGAGCCGCCGACCCGGGCCCCGGTCGCTCGCAGGTCCGAGCCGAGGTCGGCCATCGAGGCGCGCATGATCGGATAGGTCTCTTCGTGCATCTCGACCATGTGCGCGGTCATGGCTTGCAGCTCGACCTCGCTGATCTGCATGTCGTCGTTGCTCATGCCACTGCCCCTTCGCTGGCCGGGCTGGCCAGATCGGTCTTCTTGAACGCCTCGGGGAACCCGACTCCACCGGCGGCTGCCGGCAGCTTCGCGGCATTGGTCGGGCCACCGGTCGCCTTGACCGTGATCAGGGAGGCACCGCCACCCTTGAGCAGAGCCTGCACCGCATAGAGGGTCGCAAGGTGCTGGGACTCGACACCGGCGATCGTGCCGAACAGCACCCGCACCTGCGCGTCGGTCACGTCCTGGATGTTCTTCACGTAGGTCGACGTTGCGACGTCCTCCAGCGTGATGGCCAGCGCGACGACATCCAGTGGCCCCCCCTTCTTCAGTGCCGGGATCATTCCGGTCACGACGGGCGTGTACTTCGGATTGGTCCCGGTCTGCTGCTTGCCGCCCAGCGCCTTCGTCCGGGCGTTGAACGCCTTGGCGTGCTCGGCGTGCTGCCCCATCGTGATGGTCGCGAAAGCAGCCACCGTCTTGATCGGGGTGCTCTTCGCCTGCAGGTAGGGCAGGGTCAACGCAGTCTTGTAGGTCAGGACGGCGAGGTTCTCCAGCGATGCAGCTGTCTGCAACGCCATGATGTCTGCGTTGGCGTCAGCGAACGCAGGCGATGCGGAGGCGGCGAGCAGCCCGGCCGCTCCGAGCGCCACACCTGCTCCAGCCAGCGGGAGGCTGCGGCTCCGATGCTGCTGCTCGCGGGTCTGCTCCTGGTAGTCCTTGCCTGCCCGCCGTTCGAGACCGGCTTCCACGATGTCGTCCAGCGGTTGCTGCGCCGCCCGCATCGCGTCCACCTGCAGATCCTGTGATTCTTCGATCAGCTCGTTGAACTGACCGATGTCCAAGTCGCGCATGAACTCTCCTCATCGGGTACTGGTCCGGCCGACTGGCCATGAGGACGGCTGCCGCACGGTGTGCCTCAAGCAGACGTCAGCACTCCTTCGCGGGACGCACCCCGGCGGTTCGGCCAGCTTCCGAGCGAATCGGTCACGATCAGGTGACGGCGGCCGCTACGTCCGGTCGTCAATGAGCGCCGATGAACCGTGCGGGCACGGGGCGCGTACGTCGTTTGCACCCTCGCAGCTCGGTCTCGGCCGAGCCGTCGTCTCCGATACGAAGGACAACCTCATGCTCGAGTTCCTCGACAAGCCCGGCTTCCTGATCGTCGCACTCGCGGGCATCCTCATCTTCGGTGCGAAGCGGCTCCCGGACTCGGCCCGGGCCTTGGGCCGCTCGATGCGGATCCTCAAGGCCGAGACCAAGGGCCTGCACGACGACGGAGCTGCCGCCCGAAATGAGGCCGCCGCGCTGCCGCGCGCGGAGTAGGCACTGTCATGCGCCGAGCGATCCCCACTTCCGCCTCAACCGCTCGGCAACAGACGCAGGCGCCGCGGGTCGGACCTGCGGGCCGGATGTCACTGGCGGACCATCTGCGTGAGCTGCGCAATCGGACGCTGATCTGCCTGGTCGTCGGCCTCGTCGCGGTGGGCGCCTGTTACTACTTCTGGCAACCCTTGTACGACCTGATGCGGGCGCCCTACTGCGACACCACCCTCGGGCGGCACAACTGTGACCTCTACGCGCTCGGGGTCCTCGAGCAGTTCCAGGTCAGGATGCGCGTCGCCGTCGTTGCCGGCATCGTCGTGTCCGCACCTGTCTGGCTGTTCCACATCGGCCGCTACATCACGCCCGCCCTGCACCGGCACGAACGCAGGTACGCCCTCGGGTTCCTTGCCGGTGGAGTCGTGTTGTTCGGTGCCGGGGTCGTCAGCGCATACCTGACGATGGCTCGCGGTCTGGAGATCTTCCTCGACGCGGGGGGTGGCCACGTCGTGCCGCTCATCACGGTCCAGAGCTACCTGTCCTTCATGTCACTGCTGCTGCTCGCCTTTGGGCTCGCGTTCCAGTTTCCGCTCGTCGTGATGTTCCTCAACCTGACTGGCACTCTGAGCTCCCAGCGGATGCGCAGCTCCCGGCGGGGAGTGATCTTTGCGCTCATGCTCGTGTGCGCCGTCCTGGTACCGACCACGGATCCCTTCACCTTCCTCGCAGTCGCGCTGCCACTGGTCGTGCTCTACGAGCTGTGCATCATCGCCGCGACGGTCCGCGACAAGGTCGTCGCCGGCAAGGCCCGAGGCCGCGACGCCCAGCACGCCGAGCTGCTGGCCGAACTCGGACTTGAGGAGGTGAGCGCCGGGCTCTAGCTCACTCTCGGCCGCGAAGGATCGAGCACAAGCGGCGCTCGCGGACGGTCACGCTTCCTTTGCTACTGGTACCCCCTACGGGTATCCTCCGTCCTGGAGGTGCCGAGTGGTCACGGACAACGAGCGTGGATACAGCGCGACGAAGCAGGCCCATCTGAAGAGGTTGGCGCGCATCGAGGGTCAGGTGCGGGGCCTGTCCCGCATGGTCGAGGACGACAAGTACTGCATCGACATCCTCACGCAGGTGTCGGCCGCCACCAGCGCGTTGCAGGCGGTGGCCCTCGGGCTGCTCGAGGAGCACCTGAGCCACTGCCTCGTCAAGGCAGTCAAGGCGGGGGGTGCTGAGCGCGAGGCGAAGCTGGCGGAGGCGTCCGCGGCGATCGCGCGGCTCGTGAAGTCGTGAGCGACGCGCTCACCACGGTGCTCGACAGCCTGCAAGAGGGCTTCTTCATGTTCTGGGAGACGCTCTGGGCCCTGGTGCTCGGGTTCACGTTGTCCGGGGCGGTGCAGTCATTCGTGTCCCGCGCAGAGATGCAAGAGGCGATGGGCGACCATGGCCCGCGGACAGTCGTGAAGACCAGCCTGCTCGGTGCGGCGAGCAGCAGCTGCTCGTATGCCGCGAGCGCCCTGGCCAAGTCGCTGTTTCAGCGAGGTGCCGACTTCACCACCTCGATGGTGTTCATGTTTGCCAGCACCAACCTCGTTCTCGAGCTGGGCATCGTCTTGTGGCTGCTGATGGGGTGGCAGTTCGCCGTCGCCGAGTTCGTCGGCGGAACCATCATGATCGTGCTGTTCGTCGTGCTGGCACCTCGGATCTTCCCCGCCATCGAGCTCGAGGCTGCCCGCGAACGCCTCAACTCCCGTGGGGTGCCTGCCCACGGCCACGGCCAGGTGAGCCAGGACAGCGTGCCGTTGCGGCAGCGCCTCCGCAAGAAGGCAGGGTGGGCGGACGCTGCGAGCTACACCATCAGCGACCTGACGATGCTGCGCCGCGAGCTCGTCATCGGCTATGTGGTCGCCGGGTTCATCGCCGTCGCCGTCCCGGCGAGCGTGTTCAACACGATCTTCGTGCCCGGTCATGGCCTGTTGAGCGACCTCGCGAACGTGGTGGTGGCACCGTTCATCGCGTTCATCAGCTTCGTGTGCAGCATCGGCAACGTCCCTCTCGCCGCGGCGCTCTACGAGGGCGGCATCAGCTTCGGTGGCACGATTGCCTTCATCTTCGCCGACCTCATCGCGCTTCCGCTGGTCGTGATCTACGGCAAGTTCTACGGCCGCCGGCTCGCGCTGCGGCTCTTCTTCTCCCTGTGGGCCGTCATGAGCGTCGCCGGACTCCTGACCGACCTGCTGTTCCGGACGATCAACGTCCCGTTCCCCCAGCGGAAGGCGGAGATCGCGATGACGCACCTCGAGTGGAACTACACGACGTTGCTCAACATCGCGTTCCTCGTGGTCGCCGCGGCCGTCTACTGGACCTACCGCCATCGAGAGCGGCTCGGCGGTGGGGGCGCGTACGGCAAGGACCCTGTCTGTGGCATGCAGGTCGAGCGAAGCAACCCCGGCGCCATCTCGCAGCATGAGGGGCAGACGACCTACTTCTGCTCCGACGGGTGCAAGAACAAGTTCGACAAGGACCCGCTGAAATACGTCGCCCGCAGCAGCGAGCCGATCGAACGCTGACGAGGGTCCGCGTCCCGCCGCAGCGCGGCAACACCGCCAGAAACTGGCACCAGATCAGGGAAGTGGGGCGTTACGGCTGGCCCGGCAGGAACCACTCCGCCTCGCGCTTGAAGTCGGCGTCTTCGAGGGTCTTGCGAGGCTCTGAGCCATCGGCGTTGGCGACGTAGAACGCGTTCGTGGGATGCGTGAAGTAGTCGGCGACCGGGTTGAGGGCGAACAGGATCTGCGAACCGTCGGGGGACCAGGTCGGGTGGGAGGCGAACAGCTGTGGGTCGTCGTACACCTTGGTCAGACCACTGCCGTCCGGGCGAATCGTCCACAGTGCCCCACGCGGGGAGGTGCGGCCGTCCTGGAAGAGGATCTTCGAGCCAGCGGGTGAGAAGCGGATCGATCCGTACCCGACCTCCGAGGAGGTGCCCAGCTGCCGGACGCGGGCACCTGGCTGGAGCCGCATGCTCATCAGTGTTCCGACGTTGGTGGCCTCGCCGCCCTGCGCCTGCTCGCGAAGGAACACCAGGGTCGTGCCATCCGGGGAGACATCGCCCGGATTGTCGTTGGTGTTCAGCGGTTCGTGCGTCAACCGAACGCGGTGCCGCCCGTCCGCGGCGTCGACGACGTACATCCCTGATGCGGCCTCGTGGGCGTCGTCCCAGCCCTGAACGACGATGCGCCGGCCGTCCGGCGTCCACGCCCCCGGTCCGAGGTTCAGCGTGCCCGCCGGGAGCGGCAGAGCGTGTCCGGGGGAGCCGTCGAGCGGCAGGATCTGTGTCGTGACCCGACCGTCTGACGTGACGGCCGCGCCGAGTATGGCCCGACCGTCCGGCGACACCCTGATGCAACAGGTCTGGCCGGCCTTGGTCAGCTGTCGCGCTTGCGACCCATCGAGGCGGCTGACGAACACGGCGTCGTCGCCATAACCGCCGCCTGCCTTGGTGAAGGCGATCAGGCCGGGTAGCGGCGGCGGGGTGGTCGAGGCACTTCCCGCGACGCCGGTGTGGGAGCTCCCCGGTTGGTGGGCGGGGGCGCTGCACCCGACAACGCTGCCGGCAGCCACCGACAGGGCGCTGACCACCAGCGCCGCACGCCGGACCGTCACCATCGGACCCGGCTCTGAGGACGCACCGTCGGGGCGGGCCGGTCGCATCGCGTCGTGGTGGCCATCTCGCCTCCGCCGGGTCAGGTGTTCGTCATTCAATCGCTTCCGCGGCTGCCTGGCGAAGGTCGCGGGCGAGGCACCCCCGACGGGCCGACGCCTGCGTCGAGCCGATCTCGGCACCGCCCTCGCGTCGGAGTCAGCGGCAATCGTGACCGCAGATGTGCTGCCCCACCTGGATTCTCGTGCTCAGCACCCTCGGAACTGGACGTGTGCGGTCAAGGCGCACTCGCTGCTGTCGAGGACGCGACCGTGGTCCTCGGCCCGCGGGCGGAGCCGCCCTCGGGTCCGATCACCCAGCTTCCGTGCCGGGCGAGCGGCGAGCAGCGGCTGCGCCCGCGCTGAACGCGGTGGTGGTCATGCGGTCACCGCCAGCTCGTCGTCCTGCTGATCGTCGTGCTCACCGTCGTGCTGATCGTCGAGATGCTCCTCGCCGTGAGCCTGGCTGACGCGCAACCCGACGACCGCGGCCGCGAGCAGGAACGCCCCGCCAAGCAGCAGCGCCCGCTGAAACCCGGCCGTTGCCGCCGAGGGCAGCGACTCGTGGCTCTGGAGGAGCTGTGTGGTGCGCGCCGTCGCGACTGCCGAGAAGATCGCCAGGCCGAGGGCGCTCCCCACCTGCTGCGCGGCGTTGAGCAGTGCGGCAGCCAACCCCGCGTCAGCTGCCGCAACTCCAGCGTTGGCTGCGGTCGTGACCGCGACGAAGACGGCGCCCAGTCCGAGGGAGACGATCAGCAGCCCTGGCAGCAGGTCAGCGGCATAGGAGCCGTGCACCGGGATGCGTGACAGCGTGAACAGGCCGGCTGCACCGACCACGGCGCCGGCCACCACGAGAGGGCGGGTGCCCACCCTGGCCATCAGCTTTGAGGCGACCCCGGCCGCGACACCGACCCCGAAGGTGAGGGGCAGGTAGGCGAGGCCGGTCTTGAGCGGCGAGTAGTGCAGGACGTTCTGCATGTAGAGCGTGAGGAAGAAGAACATCGCGAGCAGGCCGGCGAACGCGGTGAGCCCGGTGATGCTGGCAGCGGCTACCCCCGGAGTGCGCAGGAACCCCCGGGGGATCAGGGGATGGTGCGCAACTCGCTCGTTGGTCCAGAAGCCGATCAGCAGGACAGCCGACGCGGCCAGGCCGATGACCGTCACTGCGGATGTCCACCCATGATCTGGCGCCCTGACCAGGCTGAAGACCAGCACCAGCATGCCGGCCGTCACGAGCAGACTGCCGGGTACGTCGACCTCGGACATCCGGGCCCGCCGCCGGTCATCCGGCAACAGCGCATAGGCCGCGGGGATCACCAGAGCGGCAGCGATCGGGTTCACGAACAGCACCCACCGCCAGCCGGGGCCCTCGGTGAGCAGCCCGCCGAGCAGCACCCCCACCGCGGAGGCCAGGCCTCCGACAGCACCCCAGACACCGAGTGCAGCGTGCCGATCGGATGCGTTCCGGAACGTGGTGGTGAGGATCGACAACGCCGCGGGCAGCATCAGCGCAGCGCCCATGCCCTGTGCGAGTCGGGCGGCGACGAGCAGGCCGGCGTCCTGGACGAGTCCCCCCAGCAGCGACGAGATCGCGATGACGACGGTGCCTGTCACGAGCACCCGGCGTCGTCCGAGGAGGTCGGCCACGCGACCCCCCAGCAGCATGAACCCGCCGTAGGTCAGGAGGTAGCCGCTGGGCACCCACTGCAGCTGCTGGACGGAGAAGTGCAGGTCTTGACGCATGTCGGGCAGGGCCACGTTGACGATGGAGGCGTCGACGAAGTCGAGGAAGGCGACGGCGCAGAGCAGCAGGAGCACCAGCCGTCCGCGTCGGGTGGAGAGTGAGGTCATGAGAGCGCTCCGAAATCATTGGCACAACCAACATTGGCTGCGCCAACAGTAACGGATCGTTGGCCCGACCAACAAGTTCGTTACGCTGTGGACATGAATCCGGCAGCAGGCGGGGAGGGCGCGACACCGGCCAGGCTCAGGAAGCGACCCACCTGGCTGATCAATCGCGCGCACGGCGTGTCCTACAAGCTCCTCAGTGAGGGCTTCGGGGCGGTGGGTACGCACGGCTACCACTACCGGTTGCTCGCGGCGTTGGCCGAGTTCGGGCCCTGCAGTCAGGCGGATCTCGCGCGCAGCACGGGCGTCGACGGGAGCGACGTCGTGGCGGCCCTGAACGAGCTGGCAGAGCAGCGACTGGTGAAGCGGGCTCCAGACGCCGCAGACCGGCGCCGCAACACGATCTCGATCACGGCCGCCGGCCGGCGCCGCCTGACCGCGCTGGACGACGTGCTCGACGGCATCCAGGACCGCTTGCTCGCCCCGCTGTCAGCGGCCGAGCGTCAACAGCTCGTCGTTCTGCTCGACCGGGTGTTGCAGCACCACGAGAGCTGAGATCGGGCCTAGTGACGGTCCAAGCTGAACTCGAGGACCTGGGTGAGCCGGATGTTGTTGCCGGACGGGTCCCGGAAGGAGGTGTCGATGCCGTACGGCTGCGCAGTCGGCGGGTCGTTGAAGACCACCCCGCGGGCCGACAGGTCGTCGAAGGACGCCTGGCAGTCGGCGGTCTCGAGGAACAGCGTGCCGCCGGCGCCCTTGGCCACCAGCTGCGCCAGCTGTTCGCTGCTCGGCGCATCGAGCAGTGGCTGCGTGGGGACGGGCATCAGGACGAGTCCCACGTCGTCCTGTCCGACGGGACCCACCACGAGCCACCGGAAGTTCCAGTCCTCCATGGTCACGTCGGAGCGCACCTCCCAGCCCAGCGTGCGGGTGTAGAAGGCGAGGGCCTCGTCCTGGTCGTGCACCCAGAACTGAGCGTTGGCAATCTTGATCACGAGTTCTCCTGAGGTCGGGGTCCAGCCGACCTTAGGGAGCCGTCGGTGCGTCGTCTTCTCGAAAGCTGCGATTGCGACGGCGGCCGTAGGCCCGGGCGACGCATACCGGAATCCGGACGTAGCCCGCGGCGGAGGGCAGCGACTGGCGGTACACCATCGGCGGCATGCCGTAGATGCGCCTGAACGAGGTCGTGAACGAACCGACGCTGGACAGCCCCACGGCAAAGCAGATCTCGCTGATGCTGCGGTCGGTGGTGCGCAGCAAGGCGGCTGCGCGCTCCAGGCGGCGGGTCAGCAGGTACTGGTGGGGGGTCTCCCCGAAGGCATCGCGAAATGCCCGGCTGAAGTGCCCCGGCGAGAGATGCGACGCGCGCGCCAGCTCGGCGACGGTGAGCCGCTCGAAGTAGCGGGCATCGGCGAGGTCCTTGGCTCGCAGGACCCCGGCGGCAGCGTGCAGGTTGGCCACGGAGTTCACTATCGCGCAAGGGCGATCGAGGCCCTTGGCTGACGTCGTCGGGCGGCAGGGTGACTACCCTGTTTCATCTGCGTTGTGATGTGTGCACGCTGGCACATAACGGGCATACTTCGCGAGACACGCAGGCCTGAACCCAGAACGCAGGTCACATGGCGAGTTCTCGTGGCACTGGCAAGGGGCGGTTTCGGCGACGCTCCGAATCGCCGTCCAAGCCGCGCTTCCTGCTGGGCTGTGACACCTGCGAGGTGTCGGAAGCGCTTCCGACCGCTGCAGCCATCGCGGCGTTCTTCGAGATCCACGGGGAGGGTCACCGTACGTGGATCGACCTGTCCGGCGGCGGCTTCCGACTCCCTGAGTAGGACGACGCGAAGGTTGCCCAGTGGCGCCGTCGGGGGAAGGATCGGCGCATGGACGACGACCTGCACCGGCGCATCGACGACATGGTCACCGAGGAGCACACCCTGCGCGGGAGTGGCCACGAGGTCACCGACGCGGACAGGGCCCGGCTGCGCCAGCTTGAAGTCTCGCTCGATCGGGCCTGGGATCTGCTCCGGCAGCGACAGGCGTTGCGTGACACGGGTGCTGATCCGCAGACCGCGCGCGAGCGGTCCGCCGACACCGTGGAGGGCTACCTCGGCTGACCGCATCGCCCCGCTATCGCACCGTTAAAGATCTTTGTACGGTGTGCCGACGATCTTGGTGGGGCGGAGGAGGGCAGTCATGTCCAAGCGCTCGATGCACCGGTTCGTGTGCGTCATGGTCGTGCAGACGGTGGTGATGCTGCTGGCCCTCGGTCATGACGTGCTGCAGTTCGCGCCGGGCCGAGGCGGTGCACGCCTGGCGTTCGCGGCGGGGGGCTTTGCGTGGTTGGTGCTGGCAACGGTCACCACCGCCGGTGTGACGGCCTCCATGGTCGCGGCGCGCCGCGCCCTGCACGTCAAGGCCGAGGTGATCGCCACGACGGAGGCGCTCTCCCGGGACTGGATCTGGGAGGCCGACCTGGACTACCGGCTCACCCACACCAACGATGCGGTGCGCGACTTCCTGGGCTACGAGCCGAGTTCCCTGCTCGGCGACACCCTGTCGCACATCGTCGCGCCCGATGCGCTGCCGACCATGGAGTCCCTCGTCGACCAGAACCTGCAGGAGCGCGGCACGCCGGTGCTGGACGGCCCCATCGAGGTGCCATGGATCCACGCGGACGGGCACACGGTCGTGCTGCAGGGCACGACCTCTGCCATTCACGACGAGCAGGGGGCCGTCGTGGGCTACCGCGGGACCCGACGCATGCTCACCGACGCGATGATGGCTGAGCGGATCGTGGCTGCGGGCGCCGGCAGGGTGCGTCGGCTGCTGGACGACGAAGCGGTCGACATCGCGTTGCAGCCCATCATCGACCTGACGACCGGCCGGCTCGCTGGCGTCGAGGCGCTGGCCCGGTTTCGGGACGGTCGCCCACCCGACGTGTGGTTCCGGGAGGCGATCGAGGCGGGCATGGGCCTCGACCTGGACCGGCTCACGTTCATGGCCGCCCTGGACCTCCTCCCTGCCCTCCCGGAGACGTGTCAGCTGTCGATCAACGCGACTCCTGAGTTGCTCAGTGACCACGCGTTCCAGCAGCGCATGATGACGTCGGGCCTGGCCTGCGAGCGGATCATCGTCGAGGTGACGGAGCACGTCCGCATCGGGTCCTACGACGACGTGGCCGCGGCCCTCGCTCCCTTGCGGGAGCGCGGTGTCAAGCTCGCCGTCGATGACACCGGCGCCGGGTTTGCCTCGCTCACCCACGTGCTGCAGCTCCGGCCGGACATCATCAAGGTCGACCGCTCCCTCGTCCACCAGGTGGCGAGCGACCCGGCCCGGCGCTCCGTGATCACGTCCCTCGTGCTGCTCGCCCTCGATCTCGGTGCCTCGGTCACCGCGGAGGGCGTCGAGACGCCCAGCGAGCTGGAGATGCTGGCGACGATGGGAGCCGACCATGCCCAGGGCTTCCTGATGGCGCGACCCAGCATCGATCGGGCCCGTTGGGCACGCTGGTGGGAGCGCAACTGGCTGCAGGGCTCGGGCCTCGACACCTCGACCGCGACGGCCACGAGCTCGGGCGTCACGCCGGCGATCGGCGACGGGCGGTTCGTCGCAGACCTGCACCGACCCTGACTCGCACCGGGTCCACGACGGGTCCGGTCCCACCTACCTAGCGGTCAGCAGGGAAGTGTGTTGGGATTCCCGGATGCAACGCAACGCGCTGCGCGTGGCCCTCCCGGCCCTGGCGCTGGCGGCTTTGATGGCGGTTCCCGCCCACGCAGGTCCCGCGAGCAGCTACGGCGTCCAGGAGCAGGTCAACGCACCGTTCACCATGGCCGACGGGACGACGCTGGTGGGCAGCGTCTACTACCCGGCCGACCCCGCCACCGGCGAGCGGGCGGCCGGCCGCTTCCCCGTCCTGGTGACGATGACGCCCTACGGCAGCTGGGACGGCAACAGCCACGTGTCGCCGCATCTCCCGAACGGCGGCTCGGACGACTCCATCCTGCGCTTCTTCGCCCAGCACGGATACATCGGCCTCGAGGTCGACAGCAGGGGCTCGGGTCGTTCCGAGGGGCTGTTCACCGTCCTCGACCCGCAGCAGAGCGTCGACTACGTGCAGGTCATCGACATCGCCGCCCACCACCTCAGCGGGTCCAACGGCGTGGTCGGGTTGACGGGTATGTCCTACCGCGGGCTCAACCAGCTCCTGGTGGGCGGCCTGCTGCGGCCGGGGACCCCCGTCAAGGCGATGGCCCCCGCAAGCGCCGGGGCTTCTGTCTTCGACGACCCGTTCGTGCAGGGCGGGATCGCGTCGCAGTTCTGGTACGCCTACCCCGGCATCCTTGGCGTCAGCGCGGCGCCACCGGCCGACCAGGACGCCGCCCCCGGCGGCGCTGATCCGCGGCTCGCGACCGTCGCGGCCGACCGCGCCCGGTCGGCCCACAACCTCAGCGACATGGTCACCCAGACGCTGAGCGGCGGTCCGATCGCCTACCGCGACGGCTGGTGGCAGCAGCGCGAGCCGATCCACGCGACGCAAGCCATCGTCGACGCCGGCATCCCGGTGCTGCTCACGACCGGCACGACCGACTTCTTCCCGCGCGGCGCCTTTCGGATGTACACCGCCTTGCAGAGCGTGGCCCACGGCGGCTCGCCGTACGACGCGATGAACCCCGGCTGGAAACCGGACCGGCGGTTCCAGCTGGTCTACGGCAAGGACTACACCGACGGGGACTTCTCGTTCTGGCTGTCCTATGAGCTGCAGTGGTACGACCACTGGCTCAAGGGCAAGGCCAACGGCGTCGCCAGCTCCGACCGCACCCTGCACCTGCAGGACCAGCTCGGTCGGTGGTCGGCCCCGCCGCGCGGCACCTATCCGATGACCCAGCAGGACGCCCGGCTCTACCTCGACGACGGCTCCCGGCTGTCTGCGTCGCGGCCCACCTCGGCGACGAGGTTGCCGGAGCTGCCCTGGCAGCCGGAGACGACCAGCCTCACCTTCACCGGGCCCCCGTACGCGCAGGGTGCGACGGTCGACGGGCCGGTGACGGTCAGCCTGTCCATGCGCTCGACGACTCCGCAGGTCGAGCTGATCGCGCAGCTCAACGACGTCGCACCCGACGGGACCGTCACGACGGCCGTCCCGGGGTTCGAGGTCGACGGTGACCTGGCCGGCACCCTGCGCGCGGTCGACCCGGGGAAGAGCTGGTACGGCGCCGCCGGCACCCTGATCTCCCCGCACCACCCGTACTCGCGGGCGAGTGAGCGCACCGTGCCGATCGGCACACCCCAGCGCTACGACCTCGAGCTGCACCCGCGGGTCTGGAGCCTCGCACCGGGCCACCGGCTGCAGCTGGTGCTCAGCTCCCAGAGCAACCGGCTCGTCCCGACCTTGCCGCAGCTGCGCGCGCTGGCGGGAGGGACGTATTCGTTCGTCGCCGGCCAGTCGTGGTTGACGGTCCCGGTGCTGCCCCCGCACGCCTTCCCCGTCACTGCTGACCCGACGACGACCGGCCTGCGATGAGCCGGGCATCGGTCAGGCTCGGCTCCAGCGCTGGGCGATGGCGGCGGCAACGTCGTAGCTGAGCTTCACGTGTCCCGAGCCGAGCTGGCGGGTCTCGTCAGCACCGGGCAGCACCAGCTCGGCCGTCGTGCCCGCCGGCACGTCCACGGCCAGCTCGACGCGGGTGCCCTCGACCGACCACGAGCAGGCGAGCAAGCCGTAAGGGGTCTCGAGCCGGGTGGTCGCCCACGTCAGGCCGCCGCCGGGATGCGGGGCGATGCGTGCTCGCTGGTAGCCGGGCTCCAGTGCCGACAGCCCCCCGACATAGGTGTGCAGCCATTCTCCGACCGCCCCCAGGGCGTAGTGGTTGAACGACGTCATCTGCTCGCCGTTGACCGTGCCGTCGGGCAGCAGCGCGTCCCACCGCTCCCAGATCGTGGTGGCGTCCAGTGTGACGGGGTGCAGCCAGGACGGGCTCTCGGTCTGGACGAGCAGCCGGAACGCGGTGTCCTCGTGGCCGGTCGAGGACAGCGCTTGCGCGATCCGCGGCGTGCCCATGAAGCCGGTCGCGATCGTGTGGCGTGCTTCGCCGACCAGCGCGGCCAGGCGAGCGGCTGACGCGTCGCGCAGGGGCTCGGGCACCAGGTCCATCGTGAGGGCCAGTGCATAGGCGGTCTGCGCGTCGGAGGACGCGTGGCCGTCGGGCCTCAGGTACGCCCGCTGGAACGCGACCCGCACCGCATCGGCGTGCTCGACCCAGCGCCGGGCGTCGTCCTCCCTGCCGAGAAGGCCGGCGACGCGTGCGAGCACCCGCGCCGAGTGGTGGGCGTACGCCGTGGCGGCGAGGTGCGGATCGCACCTGGCCTCGGCCGGTCTTTCCGGCGGTGCCGTGGGATCGAGCCAGTCGCCGAACTGGAAGCCGGTGTCCCAGAGGTGGGTGGATCCCATGAGGGCGGCGACCTTGCGGACCCACGCCTGCATGCTGTCGTACTGGCGCGCCAGCAGCTCGATGTCACCGCTTGCCTGGAACACGTCCCACGGCACGAGCACCGACGCGTCTCCCCAGGCTGCCGCGGCCAACGGAGGTCGGACCCGCTCCACCGGCGGGTCGGGAACGATGAAGGGCACCCCGCCGTCGGTGCGCTGGTCGTGGGCCAGGTCGGTGAGCCAGGAGGACAGGAAGCCGACGCTGTCGAAGAGGAAGGCCGCCGTCGGAGCGAAGACCTGGATGTCACCTGTCCAACCGAGCCGCTCGTCTCGTTGCGGGCAGTCGGTCGGGATCGACACGACGTTGCCACGCATGGACCACACGATGTTCTGGTGCAGCCGGTCCACCAGCGGGTCGGAGCAGGAGAACTCGCCGGTGCGCCGCAGGTCGGAGTGCACGACGACGGCCGTGAACGCGGCCGGGTCGAGCTCTCCCGGCCAGCCGGACACCTCGACGTACCGGAAGCCGTGCACGGTGAAGGACGGCTCCCACGTCTCGGGCGGTCCGCCACGCAGGACGTAGCGATCGGTTGCCCTCGCGGTGCGCAAGGTCCGGGTGCACAGCTCACCGTGCTCGAGGACCTCGCCGTGCCGGAGGACGACCTCGCAGCCCGCCGATCCCTGGACGGTGAGACGGACCCGGCCCGCAAGGTTCTGCCCGAAGTCGAGGACAGCCTTGCCGGCGGGGGTCCTGATGACCTCCTGCACGGCAAGCTCCTCGGTGCGTCGGACCGGGGGCGACAACGGCGCGGCGAGCAGGTCCAGAGCGGGAGCATCCGGCAGCAGGGCCGCCGCGCCGGCAACCGTCCAGCCGACCCGGGCGTCGTAGGTCTCCCCGTCGTAGAGGTCGGCACCCCGCACCGGACCGGTGCCGGCGGACCACGTCTCGTCGGTGCAGAGCACGTGCCTGCTGCCGTCCTCGCAGGTCACCTCGAGCTGTGCCAGCGCGGCCGTCCGCGCGCCGTAGACATCCAGGTTGCCCTCGCCGCCGATGCGGCCGCGATACCAGCCGTCTGCGACCACCAGGGCGAGCTCGTTGTCGCCGGCCCGGAGCAGCCGCGTGACGTCGTAGGTCTGAGAGGTCAGCCGATGCGCATAGCTCGTCCATCCCGGTGCGAGTGCGTCGTCTCCGACCACCTGTCCGTTGACGGTCGCGGTGTAGACGCCGAGCGAGGTGGAGTAGAGCCTCGCGCGCACGGCCGGGCTGGGCAGCTGCAGCGCGCTGCTGAACCGCACAGCCGGGCGTGACGGACCTGCGGGCTCCTCCCAGGAGGCGGTGACGAAGCGCGCGGTCCAGTCGGCGGCCGAGAGCAGCCCGGTCTCGAGCTCGGTCGGCCGGCTCCAGTCCGACGCCGAGCCATCGGCACCCCAGACCCGGACCCTGGCCTCGATCCTCGTCCGGGGTCCCAGGTCGGCCGCACGCCACGGGACGAGGACCTGCTCGGAGCCCTCGACCCGGCCGCTCGTCCACCGCAGGTCGCCGTCGAGGCCGATCTCGTAGGCCGCCTGCAGCCAGCCGGGGGAGGACGTCGCGGTCGTCCAGGACAACCGTGGCCGCCCGGTCCCGATCCCGAGCGGTTCCCGGACGTGCTCGACCCGCGGCGGGCTCACGACGGGGACGCTCACGGTGCCACCTTTCCGCGGGCGCGGGGCGGCCGCATCCCCACTGACCTACCTAGCGGTCAGAAGGTTAGCCCACTACGCTGCCGTGAAAGCCAGGCGCAACCCCCGAGCGCTCCCTCGCAGACGCGGAGGCACCATGGGTCCCAGCGCAGCTCGCCGCCGATCGTTCCCCCGCATCAGCTCGCTGCTGCTCGCGGTCGGCCTCCTGCTCGCGATCACGACCAGCAGCGACGCCGCGGCGCCGACGGGCGACACCGCGTACTGGTCGCAGGGCTCGGCCGCGCCCGCGCCGGGCGTGCCCGACGGCGGCTTGTACGTCTCCTCCGAGCCGACCGGCCCGACCGCGGTCTCGGGCCTGCGGCTGCGCAGCTGGCGGGCGACATCCGACGCGCGGCTGGTGCTGCGGGTGCACTCGCTCCACATCGGCGACGCCATGACCCTCGTGCTGTTGCCGAGCACGACCGCGTGGGTCCCGGGCGACCACCAGCCGTGGGACAGCCGGCCTGGGTACGACCAGCAGCTCCCGCCCACGACCGGCGTGCTGTCTGCCGACCAGCACACAGTGACCTTCGACCTGGGCGCGATGTCGCAGGGCGAGACCCGCAACGTCGAGCTGCTGCCGACCCGGGCCTACTCGACCCAGCCCGGCTTCTCTCCCGACGCGCCGTCGCAGACCTTCGACGTCTCCTTCGAGCCGGTCACGGCCGACTCGCTGGTGCTCGCCGCCCCGGCACCAGCCGCGGTGGTGACCAGCGCCGCTGCGCACTCCGTCACGCAGCGGCCGGGACCCGACATCCTCTACGCACCCGAGGCACAGGCCCCCCAGCTGGAGAACCGGCCCGGCGGACCGTGGCACGCGGAGCCGCTGCTGGTGTCCGGTACGGAGGCCTACCGCAGCGGCGAGTACCTGTACCAGGGCTTCCTCTACGACGACCACGGAGCCGCCGGCGCCGTCGACCCGAACGACCCGATCACCACGAACTTCCTGTTCGCCGGCAAGGCCGGGACGCTCACCTACCCGACCGACCGGGCCTTCGTGAACAACGCGGCGGACCTGCTCGAGTTCCGGGTGCGGCCGGAGCCCCACGACACAGTCTTCAGGACGACGTTCACGTCGCTGGTGGACCCGTCCATGACGGCCTTCACGATCGCCCTCGGCAGCTCGCCGACAGCGCATGCCTGGCCGGCGTCGGCCGGGGTGAGCTCACCCGCGCAGCTGTTCGTCACGGTGCACGGCGACACGGCCGAGCTCGTGGACGCGGCGACGGGGACGGCGGTGCGATCCGGCGCCACGGTGACCGTCGACGCCGGACGGCACCAGTACGAGGTGCACGTCCCGCACACCGGCTGGGACCCCGGCACCACGGTGCAACGGATCGCCGTCGGGACGGGGCTCTGGGACGTCGCGGCGGGTCACTACCTGGTGCCCGGTGCGTCGGCGAACGCGACGACCCCGGGCGGCGCCGCACCGTCCAGGGCCGCGCTGTTCGACGTCGGCTTCCGGTTCGCCGAGCCGATGCCCGACTGGAGCCGGATGGGGCTGTCCTACACCATCGCCGACTCAGCGGTCCTCGTGCAGGCCGACCAGAAGTGCTTCTGGCGCGACTGCGAGCAAGCCACCGCGCTGCGCGGCGGTGACCTGAGCGCCCTGCACGCCGACGTCGACTTCGGCCGGCTCGCGAAGCGGGTCACCGACGACAGCCACGTACCGACGACCGGGTACCTGGACCGCATCCACCCGGCCAGCGTCAGCTTCGGGCAGGGCATCGACCCCGCGCAGGCCTGCGGCCGGTTCCCGGTCAGCTGCCACGGCATGTTCGTCGGCAACCTGCAGCCCTACCAGGTCTATGTCCCGAAGCGGCAGCAGCCCGCGCACGGCTGGGGTCTCACCGTGATGCTGCACGCCTCAGGTGCCAACCAGAACGAGCGGATGGGCAGCCGGATGGAGCCGCAGCTCGCGAACCGGGGGCTCGGGTCGATCGTCGTCACGGCACTGGCGCGGGACCCGAACGGCGACTACAGCGACGCCAGCGAGGCGGAGGTCTTCGACACCTGGGCCGACGTCGCGCGGCACTACCCGCTCGATCTCAGCCGGACCGCGGTGGTGGGCTACTCGATGGGCGGTGGCGGGACCTACAAGCTGGTCCAGCGCTGGCCGGACCTGTTTGCCGCCGGGTTCGGGGCAGCGGCCGTCCCCTTCGACGACGGCTGGCAGGGGCAGTGGTTCCCGGGGATGCTCAACGTCCCGATGCTGACCTGGATCGGCAACGAGGACGAGGGCTCGGGCAACAACGTCCAGCTCATCCAGATCCACGACATGGAGCTGTACGGGTACCGGTTCGTCCTGCGGCAGTTCCCCACCTCAGACCACCTGACGATCGCGACCAACGACGACTACGCCGAGGGCGCGGCCTGGCTCGGCGACCGCCGCATCGACCCCGACCCGCAGCGGATCAGCTTCGCCGTCGACACCCGGCTCGACTTCGCGGCGACCACCGTCGTCGCCGACCATGCCTACTGGCTCTCGGGCCTGACCGTTCGCGACCGCAAGGAGGACCCGGAAGGTGCCGTCGAGGCGCACTCCCTCGGCTTCGGCCGGACCGATCCCGCCGTGGTCAACCGCTCGACGGCCGGCACGTTGAACGGCGGCTACCACGGGCCGATGCCCTATGTGCAGACCCAGCAGGACTGGGCACCGGGCCGCGCCGTGGCCCGCAGCGACCACCTCGACCTGCAGCTTCGCAACCTCGGCGCTGTCGAGGTCGACCTCGAGCGGGCCCGGCTCGACTGCCAGGCCACGATCTCCGTGCACACCGACGGTCCGGCACGGGTCTCCTTCCCTGGCTGCGGCCAGGTCGTGGAGGTGTCGGCCGGCACCACGAGCATCTCCCTCGGCGACGGTGCCGGCGACGGTGCCGGCGACCGTGCCGGCGAGCTGAGCAACGGCACCGGCGGCGCTCTCGCCGCCACGGGCGGAAGAACTCCCTGGGCAGGCGCTGTCGCCGTCCTCGCCGGCCTGCTCGGGTGGCGTCGGGCCGCAGCCCGCTAGGAGAGATAGCCCTTCAGGAAGGCGTTGAGCTCGTCGCGATAGGCCGCCGCGATGTCCGGCAGGATGACGTCGAGCTCGCCGCAGCCGTGGGCGATCCCGTCCCAGCGGTGCAGCACGGTCGGGACGTCGGCAGCGGCCAGCTTCGCGGCGTACTCCTCGCCGCTGTCGCGCACCGGGTCGTACTCGGACGTCATGACGAGGGCAGGAGGCAGGTCGTGCACGTCGGCGAAGACGGGTGAGACCAGCGGGTCGCGCGGGTCGCCTCCTGCGACGTAGAACTCGCGGCATTCCTCGAGCCCGGCGCGGGTGAAGCCATAGCCGTCCGCGTAGAGGTCCATGGACTCACCCACCATGCGCAGGTCCATGCCGGGCACCTCGAGCACCTGGGCGACGAAGCGCGGACCGACCTCGTCGCGGAGCCGCAAGGTCACCGAGGCGGCAAGGTTGCCACCGGCGCTGGCCCCGCAGACCGCGATGCGCTCGCGGTCGATCGCCAGCTCGTCCGCGGCGTCGAACATCCACCGCGCGACGGCACAGCAGTCGTCGAGCCCCGCGGGGAACGGGTGCTCGGGCGCGAGCCGGTAGTCCACCGACACCACCACGACGCCGAGGTCGCGGGCCTTCCGGCGACAGGTGGCGTCGGACTCGTCGACGCTGCCCGACCACCAGCCGCCGCCGTGGATGTAGAGCAGGCCGGGAAGCCGTCCGGGACCCGGGCGATACACGCGCACCGGCACCCCGCTCACGTCGAGGTCCTCGGTGGCCAGCCCGTCGGGGCCGCCCGCCTCGAGCGGCAGGCCACGGGCCTCCCGCCGGGCCAGTGCGTCGGCCCGGCGCTCGACCGCTGTGCCCGTGATGTTGACCTCCTCAGCCGCCAGCAGCGCGATGACGGGAACGAGGCGTGGGTCGAGCGGCAAGGCGGTCTCCTCAGTGCGGGGGCCGGGGGCCGAGTGCCCCCAGCCAGGAAAGCGACGGCTTCGGGTGCCGCTCGAAGGTGGTGCGGTCGACCGCGACGAGGCCGAACGTCGGCCCGAAGCGGCCCCACTCGTAGTTGTCGAGCAGGCTCCAGTGGAAGTAGCCCTGGACGTCGACTCCGTGAGCCATCGCGTCGCGCAGCGCGGCCAGTGCCTCCGCCGTGTAGGCCCGGCGCAGCGCGTCGTCATCGGTCGCAAGGCCGTTCTCGGTGACGACGACGGGGACGCCGGTCACGCGCGCCGCGGTGCGGACCGCCGCCCCGAGAGCCCGGGGTGCGTACTCCCAGCCGGTGAGGGTGAGGCGCGCGCCCTCGGGTGGTGGCAGTGGTCCGTCGATGCCGACCCGGGTGCGGGTGTAGCTCTGCACCCCGATCCAGGCGTCGCCCCGCGCCGCCTCCAGGTAGCGGCCTTCGCGGTCGTGGGCCAGTCGCGCGCAGACGTCCTCCGCGCCCAGCTCCGGCTCGAAGGACTGGCACGCGACCGACCATCCCACCCGCACGTGCGGAGCCCGCTCGCGAAGCAGCTCCCGCACGGCGTGGTGGGCCTCGATCAGCACTGTCCCCGTGGCGAGGTCGGGTGCCGGCAGGCCGTGGGTGTCGTCGCCGGCGAGCAGCGCGGGCAGGATCGCGAGGATGTTGGGCTCGTTGATGGTGCATACCCGCTCCACCCCCGCGAGCAGCGGGAGCACCGCCTCGACGTATCGGCAGAAGTCCGCAACCGCGTCAGGGGCGAGCCAGCCGCCGGCCTCGTGGAACCACAGCGGGTGCGTGAAGTGATGCAGGGTCACCAGCGGCCGGAGCCCGCGGGCCAGCGCACCGCGCACCATCGCGCCGTAGTGCTCCAGCGCGGTGGACGACAGCTCGCCGCGGCTCGGCTCGATGCGGGCCCACTCGATGCTGAACCGGTAGTCGCTGAAGCCCGCCCCGGCGAGCAGGTCCATGTCCTGCTCCCAGCGTCGGTAGCTGTCGACAGCTGCGCCACTGGCTTCAGGGACGAAGTGCAGGCCGGCCTGCTCGAACGACCACCAGTCGCTGTTTCGGTTGTCGCCCTCCGTCTGGTGCGCCGACGTCGCGGCCCCCCAGAGGAATCCCGCAGGCCAGTTATCCATCAGCGGTCGGCGGTTGCGGTGCGACGGCTGGCGGCAGCTCGTAGATGGTGGTGCGGGGACTGGCTGTGAGCAGCGCGCCCCGCGTCCGCCAGCCGAGGTAGAACATGACGAGGGCGAGCAGCAGGGCGAGAGCCAGCGTGCTGTGTGAGCTGCGGCCGACGACGGTGGACCGGGCGCTGGGTGTGAGCTGCTGCGGGGCGGCCACGGGTGGCGGCGCAACGCTCGGACTCGCTGCCACAGGTCCGGGGCCGACCGCCGGTCCGAGCGGGGCGGCCGGGGCCAGCGCACCGAGGTGCTGCGGGGCCAGTGGCCCGCTCGCCTGGAGCGGCGGCGGCAACGGTTGCGGTGACGGGGCCGGCGCAACGACGGTCGGCGCAGACAGCGTCAGGGCACCGGTCGTCGGCTTGTCGAAGGTGGCATCGAACGTCGGGCTCGTGACGACGCCGCTGTCGGCGGCCCCCGCGGGAGGAGCCGAGGCCAGCACGAGGTCGACGTTGCCGCTCAGGTCTGCGCCAGACAGGTCGAACGTCAGGGTCACGCCGTCCAGGCCGAGGGTCCCGGGGAAGGCCGGGGTCGCCAGGTGGTCCGGGTGCGTGGACCAGGGCTGGTTGTCGCCGGCCTTCCAGACGGCCTTCGTCGGGTAGGCGGTGATCGACAGCGCGTCGACCTGCTGCACCTGGTGGAGCTTCAGCGACAGGGTGCGGGCCTGGGTCCCGGCGGGGAGGGTGAAGTGCAGCGCCGACTCTGCCGTCGGGCCGACTGCCGTCGAGGCGACGTAGAGACCTCCCGGCGGGACGCTGGCCGGCGCGGGTGCCGTGCCCAGGCCGGTCTGTCCCTGCCACCAATACGCCGTCCGTTGCGGTGCGGCCGCCGCCGCCGGGCCGGCCAGAGCGACGACCAGGGCGCCCGCGAGCACGACCACACCGAGCCTCATCGCTTCTTCCCCGAGCGGAAGATGGCGGCATCGTTGTCACCGAGGTAGGACGCGACGACCGCGTGGTCCTTGATGACCTGGTCAGGGGTCCCCTCGGCGATGACGCGCCCGGTCTCCAGGGCGATGAGCGTGTCGGCGAGCCCGGTGATCAGCGGCATGTCGTGCTCGATGACCAGCAGCGCGCAGCCGACCTCGGCCTGGATGCGCTTGAGCACCGGGCCGAGCGCCTCGGTCTCGCGCTGCGCGATGCCGGAGCTGGGCTCGTCGAGCAGCAGGACGCTGGGACGGTGTGCCACGGACATGCCGAGGTCGACCATCCGCCGGGTGCCGGTCGACAGCTCACCGACGAACTTGTTGCGGAAGGCGCCCAGGCCGAGCAGCTCGACGAGCTCGTGCACCTTCCACGCGGCGTCGGACTCGCTGTCCAGCACCGACGGCAGGCCGAGGGCGCAGGCCAGCGGGTCGCGCACCTCGAGGTGCCGCTCCAGGGCCAGTGCCAGGTTCTCCGTGACGGTGAGGGAGGGGAAGATCCGGGCGTCCTGGAAGGAGCGGCCGAGTCCGGCGCGGGCCCGCCGGTCCGGCGACCAGCTGGTGACGTCCTCGCCTTGCAGCACCACGAACCCGCTGGTGCTCGGCGCGAACCCGGAGATGGCGTCGAGCAGCGTGGTCTTCCCGGCACCGTTGGGGCCGATCAGGCCGACGACCTCGTCCTGGTGGACGGTCAGGGACACCTCGTTGACGGCATGGACCCCGCCGTAACGGACGCTCACCCCCGCGAGCTCCAGGACCGCCGGGCCCTCGGTGAGCAGGTCGCGGCGCGCGATCCGGTCGGAGGCCTTGACCCGCTTGCGAGGTCCGTCCGCCTGGGCTGCGCCCTCGAGGAAGACCGCGCGCAGGATGTCGGTGCGCTCGAGCAGCTCGGCGGTCGGGCCGCTGAACCGCACCTCGCCCTTCTCCATGAACACTGCGCGGTCCGCGAGCGTGAGGGCGACGTTGACCGACTGCTCCACGATGATCACCGTCGTGCCTTGGGCGTGGATGTCGCGGACGATGTCGACGAGCTGGCCGACGATCGTCGGAGCCAGGCCGAGCGAGAGCTCGTCGATCATGAGCAGCCGCGGCTTGGCGATGAAGGCCATGGCGAGACCGAGCATCTGCTGCTCGCCACCGGAGAGGTTGCCGGCCAGCGCGGTGGCCCGCTCGCGCAGCACCGGGAACTGCTCGTGCACCTGGACCAGCGCCTGGGCGACGTGCTCCCGATCGCGCCGGTTGGTCCACTCGGCCAGCCGCAGGCAGTCGGCCACCGTGAGGGTCGGGAAGACGCTTCGGCCACCCGGCATCTGCACGATGCCGGCTTCGAAGCGCACCTTCGGGTCGGCATAGGTCAGGTCGTTGCCGTCGAACACGATCGATCCGGCCGACGGCGGCTGCAGACCCGAGATCGCCTTGAGCAGCGTGGACTTGCCGGCGCCGTTGGCACCGATGACGGCGAGCGTCTCGCCTTCGGCGACGGACACGGACAGGCCCCGCAGCGCCGGCACGTCGCCGTACCCGACGTGCACCTCCTCGACGGCCAGCAGCGGATCGCTCACGCGGTCTCCTCGACGGTCGGGTCGTCCGCCCCGATCGTGGAGCCCAGGTAGACCTCGATCACCTGTGGGTCGTTCAGCACGTCGTGCGGATCCCCCATGGCCAGCACCCGCCCGTAGGTCAGGCACATCAGCCGGGTCACCACCGCGACCAGGGCGTGCACGACGTGCTCGATCCAGACGACGGCGACACCCTGCTCCCCGAGTCCGCGGATGGTGTCGACCAGGGCCGGGACCTCCGCCTCGGTCAGACCGCCGGCGATCTCGTCCAGCAGCACCAGCCGGGGCTCGGTCGCCAGCGCCCGGGCCAGCTCGAGGCGCTTGCGGTCCAGTAGCTGCAGCGACCCGGCCGGTGTGTCCGCCAGTGCCGCCAGGCCGGCGGTCACCAGCGACCGGTGGGCGCAGTCGGCCGCCGCACGGCCGGAGTGGCCGCCCCCGAAGGAGGCGGCCACCAGCGCGTTCTCGAACACGGTCATCCCACCGAAGGGCCGCGGGACCTGGTAGCTGCGGCCCATGCCTGCCCGGCAGCGTGCTGCCGCGGAGGTACGGGTGACGTCGGCGTCGGCGAACCGCACCCGGCCGGTGTCGGGCATCAGCACACCGTTGACCACGTTGAGCAGGGTCGACTTGCCCGCGCCGTTGGGGCCGACGATCCCGAAGGCCTCACCCGGCGCGATGG
>JAODND010000018.1 GCA_025465465.1 Frankiales bacterium
AAGCGCGCGGAGGGCGGGCTCGCCGGCAACCCCGAGCCGATGCGCCGGATGGGTCAGGGAAGCTGAGCCTCGATGTCGGCGACGAGCGACGGGTCATCGGGCTCCAGCTGCGGGGAGTAGCGCGCGACGACCTCGCCCGACGGCGAGACCAGCCACTTCTCGAAGTTCCAGCGCACGTCGCCGGTGTGCCCCGAGGCGTCGGCGTGCGACGTGAGCTCCGCGAACAGCGGATGGCGGCCCTCGCCGTTGACCTCGAGCTTCTCGAACAGCGGGAAGGTCACGCCGTAGGTCGCGGAGCAGAACTCGGCGATCTCCTCCGAGCTGCCCGGCTCCTGGCCCATGAACTGGTTGCAGGGGAACCCGAGCACGGAGAACCCTCGGTCGGCGTAGGTCTTCTGGAGCTGCTCGAGCCCGGTGTACTGGGGAGTGAGTCCGCACTTGGAGGCGACGTTGACGAGCAGCAGCGCCTTGCCCTCGGGCAGGGTGGCGGGCTCACCGGACAGCGTCGTCAGCGGGATGTCGTAGAGGGTCATGCCCACCATCATGTCGGAACGGACTCGCAACGTGCAGTTGCTTGAACATCCGGGGCATTTCCTACCAAAATGATCAACATCATGTGCACCCACCTCGAGCGCTTCTGGATGCGTCGGCGTGCCATGTCCTTCGACGAGCTGTGTCGGGACGCCTGACCCGTCCCGTCACGCCCTCGTCCCGAAAGCAGCTCGATGTCTTTGCTCACGCGCCTCACGCGCAAGCGCGTCTGGGTGCCCGTCGTCGTCCTCGCCGTCGGCATCGCAGGCTTCCAGGGCTACGGCGCCTACACCCGCAGCAAGCCTGTCGACTACTCCCGTGGCGGCAGTGACTTCGCGGCCCTTCCGTCGCCAACACCAACACCGGGTACGTCGCAAGCGCCCGTCCCGACCGCCGTGCCGCTCACGACGTCCACCGCGACGTCCCTCCCGCGGGTGGAGGTGACGACGACGCCGACGGGCCAGGCCACGAACCAGGCGGTCCTCACGGCTCCGAAGAGCCCTCTCGCCGTACCCGCGGTGGGGACCTATCCCCTTGCTGTGCAAGGAGAGGAGAAGGTGCAGTTCGGTCCGGTCAGCTTCTGCAACCAGACGTTGCCGACGAGCACGCACCTTGTCGTGAAGAAGGCGGCGGGGGAGTCGGGGACGTCCTACGACTTCGACGTGCCGTTCTTCCCGAACCAGAGCGGCCAGCACGACGAACGCCACATCTACCGCTACACGCCGACGGCGGTCCTTCTCGACTACGAGATCGCGACCGTCACCTGCCAGGGCGTGCGGCAGAGCAGCGAGACGAGCTTCACGCCGGAGCAGAAGCGGGTCGAGATCCCGCTGCGCGTCGGTGCGAGCTGGCACAACCACGGTGGCGGCGCGGACCGCACCGAGGACGCCACGACCAAGGTGCTGCGCACCGAGGTGCTGCGCCTCCAGGGGCGCAGCGTTCTGACCTACGTCATCGAGACGACGACCTCGTTCACCGGTGGCGAGAGCGGCACCCGCGACCAGACCTGGTGGTATGCGCCGTCCTGGGCCATGCCCATCAAGTGGCACGAGAAGCAGAGCGGCCACCGCAGCGGTGCGTCGTACAGCGGTGACATCACCGCGACCGTCCTCGCGCACCCCTAGAACCCTTACCACCAAGGAGATCCATGAACAGGCCCTCTCTCCGTGCCCTGGGACTGGCGGCGGTCCTGACCGCCACCGCTCTCACGGTCGGAGCCAGTCAGTCGGCCGACGCCGGCGGCGTCGTCACGACGACGAGCTCGATCCTCGCCAGCAACGGCGAGCGCATCACGGTCACCAACCACCTCACCAGGGCCGCGCAGCAGCAGCTCACCGTGCACCGGGGCAGGCACGAGTACCTGCTGGTGTGGGCCGGTGACACCAACGTCGCCGACACCACCGGCAAGTCGCTCCAGGAGACGCGGCTGTCGGTGAACCCCGTGCACGTCCTCAACGAGGACACCGACAACCTGCCCGGTCCCGACTTCCTCGCGGTCATCGACGCGACGAAGGGGACCGCCGACTACGGCAAGGTCGTCAACACCGCGACCGTCGGCCCGATCGTCGAGAACGAGCCGCACCACATGCAGTACATCTACAACAAGGGCGACAAGATCTACGCCGGTGGCCTGTTCTCGGACACGACCTACGTGTTCGACGTGAACAAGCTGCCCGAGCTGACGATCAGCGGGACGAACCTGCCGCAGGACACCCTGTGCGGGTCCATCCCTGACGCCTACTGGGTGCTCAAGGACCACACCGCCTACGGCACCTACATGGGCGGCCCGGACGCCCCCGGCCCGTGCGTCTACTCCGACGGCTCGGTGCGTGTCGGCAACGGCTTCGGCGGCTCGCCCGGCGAGATCGCGCACATCGGGCCGGACGGCAAGACGCTGTCGGAGTCGCCGGCGGCGCTGACCACGAGCGAGGACTCGGTCGACTGCGTCGACTACCCGACGCTCGTCATCGCCAGCTGCGCCAACCCGCACGGCATCCAGGTGCGCGAGGACCTCAACACGATGGTCGCCAGTGACTACGCCGAGCCGCGCAACATCGTGCTCGACCCGGTGAAGCCGCAGGACGCGAACATCTTCCGGGACACGGTCCGCACGTTCGACATCAAGGACCGCAACGACCCGAAGCTGATCAGCGTCAGCCACATGCCGGACGGGCCGCGCGTCGAGCGCAACCCCGGGCACGAGGAGCCGCGCGGGATCATGGAGACGACGGTGACCAACCTCCCGGGTCACAAGGGCGCCTTCGCCAGCTCCATGTGCGGTGGCGTCATCTACTACACGCCCGACATCACGGCGAAGCAGCCGGTCTGGCGCGAGGTCTTCGACGACACGACCGCGGCGAAGAAGCTCAACCCCGACACCGTCGAGGGCGGCGGCTGCGACGGTGGCGGATGGGTGCAGACGTCGCTGGACGACAAGTACCTCTACCACGCGGTCATCGGACGCGGTCCGGGCTCGCTCGACGACTACGACACCGGCAGCGCCAAGATGGTCTACACCCTCGACATCCAGAAGCTGCTGGCTGCCGGCACGGGCACGACGTGCTCCGTCAACCGGATCGCCGAGGTCTGGAACGGCGGCGCCGAGAAGGACTGCCCGAAGCTCGTCAGCGCTCTCCCCATCAAGGACCTCACCTCCGGTGGCCCGCACTGGGGCACGCTGGACAACTTCAAGCTCGGGTCCGACGGGTTCTTCCACGAGACGACCGACGTCCGGCGCATCGCGATCAGCGACTACTTCGTGGCGCGCACCAGCGTCGACGGTGACCACCGCGTCTGCATGATCAACGTGACCGCGGGGGGCAAGCTCAGCCTCGACACGAGCTTCCGCGACGAGAACGAGGGGACGCCCTGCGTCGACTTCAACCGCTCGTCGTGGCCGCACGGCAAGTACGGCAACGCCAAGCCGCACAGCGAGCTGTTCGTCGTCGCCGACGCGGACCTGAAGTAGGTGATCCTCGCCCATCCCGGGCACGTCGTCGCCACGGCGGCGGCCGGCACGGTCGCACTCCGAGCACTCCTGCTCGTGGGCGCGGCCGTGCTGGCCGGTACGGCAGTCAGCTCGCGTCGCTGGTGGACCCTGCCGCTCCTGTCGGCACCGGTCCTGCTCGCGGTGGGCGGCACGAGCGGCTGGTTCCGGGTCTCCGTCGCGCTCCACGTCGTGGCGGCCTCGGTCTGGCTCGGCTGCGTGCTGCGCGTGGTGTCGGTGCGGCGCTCGGCGCGGCCGGTCGTCACCCAGCGGGTGGCGCCGCTGGCCGTCACGAGCGCCGTCGCCGTGGCCCTGTCCGGCCTGTCGCAGGCGCTCGCCGACCGGGTCCGCTGGGACAGCCTCACGTTCGACCGGCTCGTCCTCGTCAAGGGCGGCCTGCTCGTCCTGGCCACCGCCCTGGGCGCCCGCACGCTCTCCTTCCCGCGGCGGGCGCTGGAGCTCACGGCGCTGCTGAGCGCCGCGGCGGTCGGAGCGGCGCTTGTCGCCTTCCCGTCCGCGCCACCTGCCGGCGTGCCGCTCGCCACGCCCTACGGGACCCTCGTGCCGCAGCGCCCCGGCATCAACTACCTGCACGGCGACGACGGCGAGTGGCGGCGCGTCGTGCTGCCCGCCGGCCGCTCCACCCTGCGCATCCAGGCCGGCACGATGCTCGTCGACACCGGCCACGCCCGTGGCCTGCAGCCCGACGGTCCGGAGTGCGCGACGGCCCTGCTCGTGAAGCCGTCCCTCAGGAGCTGCCCTGACAGCCAGCTCGCGCCTGAGGACGCCACGGCCCTGGTCTCGCTGCGCAGCTGGCTGCGCAGGCGCGGCCTCCGCCGGCTGTCGGTCCAGTCCGACGCCAGCCCCCGGAGTCGCCGCGCCGCGGAGGCCTTGGGGGTGTCCGCGGCGCGGCCGCAAGCCATCGTGCTCACCGGCACCTGGGAGTCGGCTGAGGCGGCCTTGCGGGAGCTCGGCCGGGCCGTGCCAGAGGGCGGCG
>JAODND010000097.1 GCA_025465465.1 Frankiales bacterium
GCCCGTCGCCGCTGCACCGGCCCCTGCGCCCGCTCCCGCCCCTGCTGCGCCGGCGGCTCCCGCCGGTGGTGGCGAGGGCGCCTATGTCACACCGCTCGTCCGCAAGCTCGCGACCGAGCACGGCGTCGACCTGTCGACCCTGCAGGGCACGGGCGTCGGCGGTCGGATCCGCAAGCAGGACGTCCTCGACGCCGCCGGCCAGGGCCAGGGCACTCCCACGCCCGCACCCACACCCGCAGCCGCCCCGGCCGCACCCGCCCCAGCCGCGCCCGTACAAGCCCCGGCACCCGCCCCCGCTGCCAGCGCGCCCGCTCCGGTCGCCGCTTCCGCGGCCGCCGCAATGCGTGGCCGCACCGAGCCGCTGTCGCGGCTGCGCAAGGTCATCGCCACCCGCATGGTCGAGTCACTGCAGGTCAGCGCGCAGCTGACCACGGTGCTCGAGGCCGACGTCACGGCGATCGCCAAGCTCCGCGACGCCAGCAAGGCCGACTTCGAGGCCCGCGAAGGCACCAAGCTGACCTTCCTGCCGTTCTTCAGCCTGGCCGCGATCGAGGCGCTCAAGGCACACCCGATGGTCAACGCCTCGATCGACCAGGACGCCGGCACCGTGACCTACCACGAGGACGTCAACCTCGGCATCGCGGTCGACACCGACCGCGGGCTGCTGGTGCCCGTCATCCAGGGCGCCGGCGACCTCAACCTCTCGGGCCTGGCCCGCAAGATCGCCGACCTGGCCGAGCGGACCCGGGGCAACGCCGTGACCCCCGACGAGCTCGGCGGCGGCACCTTCACGGTGACCAACACCGGCAGCCGGGGCGCCTTGTTCGACACCCCGATCATCAACCAGCCGCAGGTCGGCATCCTCGGCACCGGCGCGGTCGTGAAGCGGCCTGTCGTCATCAAGGACGAGGACCTGGGCGAGGTCGTCGCCGTGCGGTCGATGGTCTACCTGGCCCTGACCTACGACCACCGCATCGTCGACGGCGCCGACGCCGCCCGCTTCCTGTCCACCATGAAGGAGCGGCTGGAGACCGGCGACTTCGCGGCGGAGCTCGGGCGCTAGCGACGTGGACCACCTCGCCCTCCTCGAGGACGAGACCACGGCCCTGGTCGGCGTCCTGCGCGACCTCGACCTGGCCGCCCCGGTGCGGAGCTGCCCCGGCTGGACCGTGGCCGACCTCGTCGCGCACCTGACGGGCATCCACCGATGGGTGGTCGGTGCCCTCGACAACGCCGGCCCACCGCCGTACGACGAGGAGCCGCAGCCGGACCCCGTGGGTGCCTACGAGCGGCACGCGACAGCGATGGTCGAGAAGCTGCGCGCGCTGGCCCCGGGCGCGCCGGCGTGGACGTTCGACCGGCACAACCAGACCGCAGGGTTCTGGCGCAGACGGCAGCTGCACGAGGTGGCCGTGCACCGCTGGGACGTGCAGCCATACCCCCTCGATCCGGCGATCGCGTCGGACGGCATCGATGAGGTCCTCGACTTCTTCCTGCCGCGCCAGATCGGCATGGGCCGCACCGAGGTGCCCGAAGGAACGCTGCGACTGATCAGCCCCGAGCGAGCCTGGGCGTTCGGTGACGGCCGTCCGCTGCACACGACACAGGGCACCGCGAGCGACCTCATCCTCGGCCTGTGGGGCCGGGTCGACCTCGACCTCGGCGCGTGGGGCCAGGCCAAGCTCACGCCCTGACCTGCTGCCGAGGAGGAGACAATGAAGGTCGGAATCACAGGCGCATCAGGCTTCCTCGGTACGGCGGTCCAGCCGACGCTGCGGGCGGCCGGGCACGAGGTCGTGCGCTTCGTGCGGACCACCCCGACGGGGACCGATCGCGTCTGGGACGCCCGGACCCTGGCGCCCGACGCCGTCGGCGACCTGCACGCGGTGCTCCACCTGAGCGGCGCGGGCGTCGGTGACAAGCGGTGGTCGTCGTCGTACAAGAAGCAGATCATCGACAGCCGGGTGGACAGCACCCGCGCCGTCGCCGCCGCGGTCGCCCGGGCGGGGGTGCCCGTGCTGCTCAGCGCCAGCGGCATCGGCTACTACGGACCGCATGGCGACGAGGTGCTCGACGAGACCGCGCCGCCGGGCAGCTCCTATCTCGCCGACGTCTGCCTGCAGTGGGAGCGGGCCACTGCGGCCGCTGAGTCGGGGGCGCGCGTCGTGCACCTGCGCACCGGCATCGTGCAGTCGCGGACCGGTGGGGCGCTCAAGCAGCAACTGCCCATCTTCAGGGCAGGGCTCGGTGCGCCGCTGGGCACCGGCAGGCAGTGGGTGTCGTGGATCAGCCTGCGCGACGAGGTCGCCGCGATCGTGCACCTGCTCACCGCCGACGTGGCCGGCCCGGTCAACCTGGTGTCGCCGCACCCCGTGACCAACCGTGAGTACACAAGGGCCTTGGGCAGCGCCGTGCACCGGCCCACGTTGCCGATTCCCGTGCCCGCCGCGGTCCTGCGACTCGGGCTCGGCGGGTTTGCAGGCGAGGTCGTGAGCGGTCAGCGGGTGCTGCCCGCGGTGCTGGAGAAGAGCCACTTCTCCTTCGCCGACGCCGAACTCGGCTCAGCGCTGACCAGTGCCCTCGAGCACTGAAGGACGTATGTCGTCGACCCGCCACCCAGACGGTGTGTGGAGCAGCACCATGACGACCTGCTGCACCGGGCTCGCGGTGTGCCGCTCGAGCACCCGGCCGCGCGCGTCGACCAGCGCGTAGGCCGAGAGCGCTTCACGCACCGCGAGCTCGACCCGGTCACGCGTCGTCGTGGTGGGTGCGGCAGCGAGGACCTTGTGGCCGAGTCCGCGGGCCGTCGCGTGCCGGGCCCGCAGGTCCGCGATCGCGGCGACGTCGAGGTGCAGGAGCTCGCTGCCCTGGCGGTAGACCTGCGCGAGAGTCGCCGGATCGGCGGCCCGGAACGCCGCCGCGCGGGTCCGGTCGAGGTCGGTGACCACCTGGACCCAGTCGGTGCGGACCTGGCCCACGCTCGCCGTAGCCGGGGCGGAGCGGGCCCCCCACGTCCAGCCGACGCCGATGACGGCGAGCAGCGCCGTCACCGCGGCCGCCGTGACGATCAGGGGCTTCGGGATCGTGCGCGGCAGCTGCCGGGGGGCGGGCGCGGGAAGCCTGGCCGGCTCAGGCAGCCCGGTCAGAGCCGTGGCCGGGCAGCTGCTGAGCAGCAGCGCGGCCAGGTCGGTGGCGGACGGGCGCGCCACCGGGTCGGGGTCGAGAGCCCTGCGCAGCGCGTCTGCGAGCGGGCGTGGGGTGGTCGCCGGCAGGTCCGGGTCATGCCCCGGGTCGGCGCCGGTCAGCATCCGGTGCCCGAGCGCGCCGAGAGCCCAGACGTCAGCGGTCGGACCCAGCACACCTGTGGGGTCGAGGCTGTCCTCCGGGTCATGGAGCGGATCGAGGCCGAGGCCGTCGAGCAGCGGCATGCCGTCGGCGCTCAGCAGCACCCGGCTGGCCCGCAGTCGGCGGTGCCGCAAGTCGTGCGCGTGCGCCAGCCCCAACGCCTCGGCCAGCGGTGCGAGCACCGTCACGACCTCGCCTGGGGTCAACGTGCCGCGAGCCGCGAGCAGCGCCTCCATCGAGCCGCAGGGCGCGTGGTCGAGCACCAGCACCTCGTCGCCCTGCGCCCGCGTGATCGTCTTGAGCCTGATGAGGTGCCGGGTGCTCAGCGAGCGGACGACCGTCGCCTGCCGCCGCACCTCCGCGAGCGCCTCCCGATCGGCCGCCGCCAGCCGCCGCAGCACGACGAGCTCGACCCCTCGGCGCGCACGCCAGACCTCACCGGTCGCGCCATAGCCGAGCAGCTCGAGCACCTCGTGCCCCGGCACCTCGAAGTCCCGCATGCCCTGCACCGTACGGACTTTCGCGCCCTCGCATCACACGTTGTCCACAGGTCCAGACTCCCGCGGCCGGCTGAGGGCCGATGGCCACCAGACCTTGTCCCCGAGCTTGAGGACCAGGGCGGGGACGAGCAGCGACCGTACGACCAGGGTGTCGAGCAGGACGCCGAAGGCGACGGCGAAGCCGATCTCCGACAGGAACACCAGCGGCAGCGAGCCCAGGGCGGCGAAGGTCGCTGCCAGGACGACGCCGGCACTCGTGATGACGCCACCGGTCACGGTGAGGCCGCGCAGCATGGCTTTCCTCGTACCCTGCTGCGGCACCTCCTCCCTGACCCGGCTCATCAGGAAGATGTTGTAGTCGACGCCGAGGGCGACGAGGAAGACAAACGCGAACAGCGGGAACGACGCATCGGCGCCGGGGTAGCCGAAGATGTGGTTGAACACGAGGGCACAGGTGCCCAGCGTCGCGGCATAGCTGAGCACGACGGTCCCGATGAGGACCAGCGGTGCGACGACCGAGCGGAGCAGTGCCCCGAGCACCAACGCGATGAGGACCAGGACGATCGGGATGATGACCCGGTTGTCCCGCTTGGACGCCTCGTGGATGTCGAGCTCGATGGCCGAGAAGCCGCCGACGATCGCCTGCTTGCTCACCTTGTCCAGGTCCTTGCGCAGGGCCTGCACGACGTCGCGGGCGTGCGGCGAGGTGCTCTCGATCGACAGCGTGGCCTCGATGAGGACCTTGCCGTTGCGGACGAGCGGCGCCCCGCCCGGGCCGGTGTAGGCGATGACGCTGGCGATGTCCTGCTCGCCCGCGGCGACGGCACGAACCTGGTCGGCGACCGCCAGCGGCGCCACGATGTCGATCGGGGTGCCGGCACCGGCGGGGAAGTGCTTCGCCAGCTGGTCCTGGCCGATCACGGACTCAGGACGGGTGGTGAGGGCCTTGTTCTGCGGGATCCCGCCGCTCTTGAGCTCGAAGACACCCAGGGCGAGCAGCAGCAGCACGGCCAGCGTGCCGGCGCCGAAGGCGGTGGTGTGCCGGCCGACCCGGTCGGCGAGCCTTGACCAGAGGCCGTCATGGACCGGGTCCTCGCCGTCGAGGTGCGGGATGCGGGGCCAGAACAGCCAGCGGCCGAGCAGCAGCATCGCGGGCAGCAGCACCAGCTGCGTGACGACGGCGCACGCGATGCCGATGGCTGCGACGGGACCCAGGCCCTTGTTGCCCTCGAGCTCGCTGAACAGCAGGCACAGCAGCGACAGGATGACGGTGGCACCGGAGGCGAAGATGGCGGGCGCGGCCGCGCGCCAGGCGACCTTCATCGCGTCCCACGTCGCGCCGTGCCGGTGCAGCTCCTCGCGATAGCGCGCGATGAGCAGCAGGGCATAGTCGGTTGCCGCGCCGAACGTCAGGACAGGCAGGATGCCGGTGCTCTGCCCGTTGACGGTGAGAGTGCCGTTCTTGGCGAGCAGGTAGAGGATCCCGGTCGCCATGGTGTAGGCGATTGCCGAGCCGATGACGGGCAGCAGCCACAGCACCGGGCTGCGATAGACCACCAGCAGGATCACGATGATGATGCCGAGGGTCACCAGCAGCAGCGTGCCGTTGATGGACTGGAACACCGCGACGAGATCGGCCTGCGAGCCACCGAGTCCTGTGACATAGACACTGAGCCCGTCCGGACGTCCTGGCCGCTTCAGCTCCTTCCGCAGGGCCTTGATGTTGTTCACGAACGCCTTGGAGTCGCTGCCGTCGAACGGCACGACGACCTGGATGGCCTTGCCGTCCTTGGCGGGGATCGGCGGGGTCGGGTCGCCGTCGACCCAGCCCGGGTGCTGCCGGATCTGCGTCAGGTCGTCGACAGCCCGGGCGAAGTCCTCCTTGGTCGTCCCGGAGTCCCGTTCGTAGAGGATCACGGTCGGGACGTTGTTCTCGGGCACGAAGGCCTGCGACGCCGTCAGCGCCCGAGTGGACTCCGCCGTCTTCGACAGGAACGACGCGTTGGTGTTCTTCTCCTGATCGGTCAGCTTGCCGGACAGCGGGCCGAAGACACCTCCCGCCACGAAGACGAACATCAGCACGAACACGAGAGCACGCGGCCAGACGCTGGACTTCTCGACCTCGCCAGGGGGAACCGTCATGCGGGCCAACCTATCCAGTGCGACGTAGGCTGGGACCGTGGAGATCAGGCGGCTCGGGCAGGTGTCGTACGACGACGGCTGGGCGCTGCAGCAACGGCTGCACGAGCAGGTCGCTGACGGCACGCTCGGAGACCTCGTCCTGCTGCTCGAGCACGAGGCCGTCTATACCGCGGGCAAGCGCACCGAGGCCTGGGAGCGCCCCACCGACGGCTCGCGGGTCGTCGACGTGGACCGGGGCGGCAAGATCACCTGGCACGGCCCAGGTCAGGTCACGGGCTATCCGATCGTGCGACTCCCCGACCCCGTCGACGTCGTCGCCTACGTCCGCCGCCTCGAGCAGGTCCTCATCGACGTCTGCACCGACCTGGGACTCGCGACGACCCGCGTCGATGGGCGGTCCGGTGTCTGGACGACGGACGGGGCGCGCAAGCTCGGCGCGATCGGCATCCGGGTCGCCCGCGGCGTGACGATGCACGGCTTCGCCCTCAACTGCGACAACAGCCTCACGCCCTACGACGCCGTCGTCGCGTGCGGCATCAGGGACGCCGGGGTCTCGACGCTGAGCCAGGAGCTCGGGCGCGACGTCACCGTCGACGAGGTCCTTCCACTGCTCGAGCGGCACCTGCCGCACCTGGTCGGGGTCGGCGCGCTCTAGAGTCCGCCGTCATGAGCAGACTCGCGGGGTGGGACGAGAGCGTCTTCGAGGCCGACGGCCGGGGCTACCCGATCTTCCGCAGGGGGGCCGGGCCCGGGGTCATCGTCATCCACGAGATCCCTGGCATCACCCCCAAGGTGCAGGGCTTCGCGGAGGAGGTCGTCGACGCCGGCTTCACCGTCGTGATGCCGTCGCTGTTCGGGACACCGGGCAGCGCGATGTCGGTCGGGGCCATCGTGTCGTCCTTGGTGAAGGTCTGCATCTCCAAGGAGTTCGTGACGATGGCGACCGGTCAGACATCGCCGATCGCAACCTGGACCCGCGCCCTCGCGAAGTCGCTGCACGAGGAGCTGGGGGGTCCCGGCGTGGGCGCCCTCGGCATGTGCTTCACCGGAGGGTTTGCCTTAGCCATGATGGTGGACGGGCACGTGGCCGCGCCGGTGCTCAGCCAGCCGTCGGTGCCGTTCGCGGTGACCAAGAAGCTCGCGGCCGACCTCAACCTCTCCCCCGCCGACCTCGCGGCCGTGAAGGAGCGGGTGGAGGCGGGATGCCCCGTCCTGGGCCTCCGCTACACGAGCGACAAGGCCGTCGGCACCCGCTTCGAGACCCTCAGGCGCGAGCTCGGCGACGGCTTCCTCGCCGTCGAGCTCGAGGGCAAGGGACACTCGGTCGTGACCGAACACCGGCACGACGAGTCGGTGGCCAAGGTGCTCGCCTTCTTCCAGGACCGCCTCGCCGCACCCGCGCCTCGCTGATCTGGCGCTGCTGCCGCGCCTTAGCGAACAGCTGCGTCAGAGATGCGGCAGGACGTCGCTGGCGATGAGCTCGAGGTGGCCGAGGTCGGACAGGTCGAGCACCTGCAGGTAGATCCGCGTGGCGCCCGCTTCCGCAAAGCCCGCGATCTTCTCGACGACCTCGGCGGGCGTGCCGGCGAGGCCCTCGCCGCGGATCTTGTCGGGGTCACGCCCGATCGCCTTCGCCCGCCGCGCCACCTCGCCGTCGTCCGCCCCCACGCAGACGACCTGTGCCGCGGAGTAGACCAGCGCCCGGCTCGACACCGCGCGCACCCGGTCGAAGGCCGCGGCCGTCTCGGGCAGGTCGTGGAACGGCACGTTGAACTCATCGGCATACGTCGCCGCCAGCCGCGGCGTCCGCTTGGCCCCGAAGCCGCCGATGATGACCGGCAGCCGCTGCTGGGCCGGGGTGACCAGCCCCGGGTTGTCGGTCAGCTGGTAGTGCTTGCCGGCAAACGAGAACGGTCCGTCCGACTCCCACAGCCCCCTCAGGATCTGCAGCTGCTCCTCGAGCCGCTCGAAGCGCTCTCCGAGCGGCGGGAAGGCGATGCCGAAGGCGGTGTGCTCCGCGTCGTACCAGCCGGTGCCGAGCCCGAGCTCAACCCGTCCGCCTGACATCTGGTCGACCTGTGCGACCGCGACCGCGAGCGGCCCCGGCAGCCGGAACGTCCCTGCGGTGACGAGCGTCCCGAGCCGGATCCGGGTGGTCTCCCGAGCCAGCCCCGCGAGGGTCGTCCACGCGTCGGTCGGCCCCGGCCGCCCGTCGCCACCCATGGTCAGGTAGTGGTCGCTGCGGAAGAACGCGTCGAACCCGCACTCCTCGGTCGTGCGGGCGACGCGCAGCAGGTCGTCGTAGGTCGCGCCCTGCTGCGGCTCGGTGAAGATGCGCACGTCCACTGGTCAGCCCCTGTCGAGTGTGATGAGAACAGCCTGTCCGGCAGCGGCCGCGTCCGTGAACAGGCCCACCAACCGCTCGTACGCCGGGAGCAGCAGCGCGGTCAGCACGTCCGGCTGCTCCCACGCGCTCTCCGGGTAGGCCTCCGCCTGCTTCATGGCCTGGTGGGTGAACCGCGGCGTGAGCTCGGCGGGCGTCGGGAGCATCGCGGCCACGGCCTTCACGTCGGCGGGTGCCACGAAGCGGATCGGCTCGTAGGAGGTGGGGTCGCCCACCGGCGTACCGCCGAGGACCGCGTCGTACAAGGGAGGTGACCCGCCCCAGGCAGAGCCGTTGAGCAGCACATGGATCCCGTGCCAGGCGGTGCCGAGGTCGAGCGGCTCGCCGTCGGCGAACCACAGGGCCGCGACGTCCGGGTCGCGCTCGAGGGCGTCGAGGTCAGTGACGGGAAGGTAGAGCATCCTCACGGGGTTAGCCTAAGCACTGTGACGGTTGCACCAGAAGGTCGGAAGATGTTGCGCCTCGAGGTGCGCAACGCGGAGACGCCGATCGAGCGCAAGCCCTCGTGGATCAAGACGAAGGCCGTCATGGGGCCGGAGTACACCGACCTCAAGGGGCTGGTGCGGCGCGAGGGCCTCCACACCGTCTGCGAAGAGGCGGCCTGTCCCAACATCTACGAGTGCTGGGAGGACCGCGAGGCGACCTTCCTCATCGGCGGCGACCAGTGCACGCGGCGCTGTGACTTCTGCAACATCGACACCGGCAAGCCGGCTGCCTACGACACCGACGAGCCGCGCCGCGTCGCGGAGTCGGTCGGCCTGATGGGTCTGAAGTACGCCACCATCACCGGCGTCGCCCGCGACGACCTGCCCGACGGCGGCGCGTGGCTCTATGCCGAGACGGTGCGGCTGGTCCACGCGGCGGTCGACGGGATCCGCGTGGAGCTGCTCATCCCCGACTTCAACGCCGAGCCGCACCTGCTCCGCGAGGTCTTCGACAGCGCGCCCGAGGTGCTCGCGCACAACATCGAGACGGTCCCCCGCATCTTTCGGCGGATCCGCCCTGGCTTCCGCTACGAGCGGTCCCTCGACGTCCTCACGCAGGCCCGGACGGCCGGGCTCGTCACGAAGTCCAACCTGATCCTCGGCATGGGCGAGACCCGCGAGGAGATCAGCGAGGCCATGGCGGACCTGCACCAGGCCGGCTGCGAGCTGCTCACCATCACGCAGTACCTCCGGCCGTCGAAGCGGCACCACCCGGTCGAGCGGTGGGTCAAGCCGGAGGAGTTCGTCGAGCTGCGCGAGGAGGCCGAGGAGATCGGCTTCGCCGGAGTGATGAGCGGCCCGCTGGTCCGTTCGTCCTACCGGGCCGGCCGGCTGTTCGACCTGGCCCGCCTCCGACGCGACGAAGCCGGCCTCCCGGCCAACCAGGACGTGCGCTGATTCACACGGAGCATTCACGCTTGGGTCACATGTCCGTTACATCCGGGGTCCAGGCTAAAAGCGACCCCCTCGGAGGCAGACGTGATTCCCTCACTGTCGCTCAAGCGCAACCTGACAAACCTCGAGTCGCTGTTCCTCACTGTCATGCCGCATGGTGGTCAGCGATCAGCGCGTCGCAACGCCTGGGCCTCGATGTCCTCCGATGCGGCGCAGGCCCGCGGTCGGCGTGAGGCCGACGCCGCCATGGAGCGCGCGCAGCTGCGGGCACGGGCCCGGGAGCTTGCCGCACGCTGAGGTGCGTGGGCAGAGACGTGCGCATAGATTTGCCGCATGGCTGAACCCGTCTACCGCTCCGTCATCGGGTTCGCCCGCAGCGTCTTCGCCTACCTCGGACTGAGCTTCGACATCACCGGTGCGGAGCACGTGCCGCTCACCGGCGGTGGCGTCGTGGCGATGAACCACGTCGGCTACCTCGACTTCGCCCTCGCCGGCTTCGCCTTCCGCCCGCACAACCGGATGGTGCGCTTCATGGCGAAGCAGGAGGTCTTCGACCACAAGGTCTCCGGCCCGCTGATGCGCGGCATGAAGCACATCCCGGTCGACCGCGAAGCCGGCGCCGGCGCCTTTGGTGCCGCCGTCGAGGCGCTGCGCGCTGGTGAGCTGGTGGGGGTGTTCCCGGAGGCGACGATCAGCCAGAGCTTCGAGCTGAAGGAGTTCAAGAACGGCGCTGTACGGATGGCCCTCGAGTCCGGCACGCCGATCATCCCGGTCGTGCTGTGGGGCTCGCAGCGGGTCTGGACCAAGGGCCGCCCGAAGTCGCTCAAGCGGCACCGCGTCCCGATCCGGATCATCGTCGGGGAGCCCTTCACCCCGACCGACACCGATGCCATCCTCGCCACCAAGGACCTCAAGGCCCGGATGCAGGCCCTGCTCGACGAGGCCCGCAGCACCTACCGCGACCGCCCGGAGGACGGCGCCTGGTGGATGCCCGCTGCCCTCGGCGGCACCGCGCCCACCCTCGAGGACGCCGAGGCGGCCGACGCTGAGGAGCGCGCGGCGCGGGCCGCGCGGCGCGCCAGATAGCCTTTCGTCCCATGGCACTGGGACGTCGCGGCAACACGGCCGACAAGAAGCAGAAGGCCCCGAAGAAGCCCGCGGGGCCGTCGCGCCGCGAGCGGATGCGGCAGATCGGCGTCGCGTTCTCGATGACCCGCAAGAACGACCCGAAGATGCTGCCGTTCGTCATCGCGGCCTTCGTCCTGACGATGGCCGTCTTCGTGCTCATCGGCGTCGCAACCGGCCAGGTCGTGTTCCTGCCGATCATCGGCGTGCTCTTCGCCGTCCTCGTGACCGCCGCGGTCTTCGGACGTCGGGTGCAGAAGGCGGCGTACGGCCAGGTCGAAGGGCAGCTCGGCGCTGCGGCGGCGATCCTGCAGAACATGCGGGGCAACTGGCGCGTGACCCCGGCGGTCGGCTTCACGAAGGAGCAGGACCTCCTGCACCGCGTCATCGGCCGCCCCGGCATCGTGCTCGTCGCGGAGGGCAACCCCTCGCGGGTGCGCTCGCTGATCGGCGCGGAGAAGCGCAACCTGGCGCGGGTGGTGGGCGACACGCCTGTCTATGACGTGACGGTCGGCGACGGCGAGGGGCAGATCGCCCTGAAGGACCTGGAGAAGCACTTCCTGCGACTCCCCCGCAACGTCAAGCCGGCGCAGGTCAACATCCTGGACACCCGTCTGAAGGCGCTGCGCACCAACGCGCCGCTGCCCATCCCCAAGGGCCCGATGCCCACGCGGATGCCGCGCGGCAAGAACCGCTGAGTCAGCTGCTGCCAGAGGTCGCGACGGGGCTCGGTGAGGGCTTCGGCGAAGGTGCGGTGCTCTGCGAGGCCCTCGCCGCGGCTGCCTTCCGCGCCGCCGCTTGCGTCGCCGCTGCCCTGGCGGCCGCAGCGCGCTCCGCAGCGAGCCTGGCGCGCGCCTCTGCCCGTGCGGCCGCT
>JAODND010000007.1 GCA_025465465.1 Frankiales bacterium
CGAGCGTCGGCCGTGATCGAGTGTCGGAATACCGTCAGCACGGTCACGAGACGCGGTCCTCGAGGTCGCCCTCCACGTCGAGGTACACCGACTGCAGCTGGTCCATGAGCTCGGCGTCGGGCTCGGACCACAGGCCGCGGTCGGCGGCCTCGCTCAGCTTCTCCACCATCGCGTGCAGCGCCCAGGGGTTGGCGTGGCGCAGGAAGTCCTGGTTCTCCTTGTCGAGCACGTAGGTCTCGGCCAGCGTCGCGTACATCCAGTCCGGCACCACCCCGGCCGTCGCGTCGAACCCGAAGAGGTAGTCGACCGTCGCCGCCAGCTCGAAGGCCCCCTTGTAGCCGTGCCGCCGCATCGCCTCGACCCAGCGCGGGTTGACGACGCGCGCCCGGAAGATGCGGGACGTCTCCTCCGTCAGGGTGCGCGTGCGGACCCGGTCCGGCGTGGTGCTGTCACCGATGTAGGCCGCCGGCGCCTTCCCGGTCAGTGACCGGGCCATGGCGATCATGCCGCCGTGGTACTCGAAGTAGTCCGAGGAGTCGAGAACGTCGTGCTCGACGGTGTCGACGTTCTTCGCCGCGAGATCCATCCGCCGGTACGTCGACTCCATCTGATCGCGGGCCGGCACGCCGTCGACGCCGCGGCCGTAGGCGTACCCGCCCCAGACCGCGTAGACCTCGGCGAGGTCGGCGTCGTCGCGCCAGTTGCCGCCGTCGATGAGCTGCAGCACACCTGCGCCGTACGCCCCCGGCTTGCTGCCGAAGACCCGGGTGCTGTGCCCGTCCGCCTCGGCGTGCAGGCGCACGTTGTTGTCCGGCTCCTCCTGCCGGGCGGCCAGCTTCACGGCGTCGTCGAGCATGTTCACGACGTGCGGGAAGGCGTCGCGGAAGAACCCGGAGATGCGGACCGTGACGTCGATGCGCGGGCGACCGAGCTCCTCCCGGCGAATCGGCTCGAGCGAGGTGACCCGGCGCGAGGCGTCGTCCCACACCGGGCGGATCCCCAGCAGGGCGAGGATCTCAGCGATGTCGTCGCCGCTGGTGCGCATGGCGCTCGTGCCCCAGGCGCTGAGGCCGACCGATCTCGGGTGCTCGCCGTGGTCCTTGAGGTAGCGCTCGACGAGGGAGTCGGCCATCGCCTGCCCGGTCTCCCACGCGAGCTTGCTCGGGACGGCCTGCGGGTCGACGGAGTAGAAGTTGCGCCCGGTAGGCAGGACGTTGACGAGGCCACGCAGCGGCGAGCCCGAGGGGCCGGCCGGGACGTAGCCGCCGTCGAGGGCGTGCAGGACGGCATCGATCTCGCCGGCGGTCTGGGCCAGGCGGGGTACGACCTCGGTGCACGCGAACGTGAGGATGCCCTGGACCGTGGGGTCGTCGTGCAGTTGCGCGACCCGGGCCGGGTCCCACTCGTGCGCCTCGAGGTCCTCGACGAGCCGCTGCGCCTCGGCCTCGAACCGGTCGGTGCTCTCGCGGTCGTCGGAGTCGAGGCCGAGGGCCGTGCGCAGACCCGGCAGCGACTGCTTGCCGGACCAGAGCTGCCGGGAGCGCAGGATCGCCAGCACCATCAGCGCCCGGGCCTGCCCCACCGGCGCCTCGCCGAGGACGTGCAGGCCGTCGCGGATCTGGACGTCCTTGACCTCGCACAGCCAGCCGTCGACGTGCAGCAGGAAGTCGTCGAACTCGGTGTCGTGCGGCCGGTCGTCGAGGCCCAGGTCGTGGTCGAGCTTCGCGGCCTGGATGAGCGTCCAGATCTGCGCCCGGATCGCGGGCAGCTTGGCCGGGTCCATCGCGGCGATGTTGGAGTGCTCGTCGAGGAGCTGCTCCAGCCGCGCCATGTCGCCGTAGGACTCGGCGCGCGCCATCGGCGGGACCAGGTGGTCGACGAGGGTGGCGTGCGCCCGGCGCTTGGCCTGGGTGCCCTCGCCGGGGTCGTTGACGAGGAACGGGTAGACGAGCGGCAGGTCGCCCAGCGCGGCATCGGTGCCGCAGCTGGCCGACATCCCGAGGGTCTTGCCGGGCAGCCACTCGAGGTTGCCGTGCTTGCCGACATGGACCAGCGCATCGGCGCGGAACGAGCCGGCCAGCCACTGGTAGGCCGCGAGGTAGTGGTGCGACGGCGGCAGGTCGGGGTCGTGGTAGATCGCGACCGGGTTGTCGCCGAACCCGCGCGGCGGCTGCACGACCAGCACCACGTTGTCGGCGTGCAGCGCGGCCACCACGATCTCACCGTCCGGGTCGGCCGAGCGGTCGACGTAGAGGTCACCGGGGGCGGGGCCCCAGGCCTTCTCGACGCGCTCCTGGAAGTCCACCGGCAGGGTCGTGAACCAGCTCCGGTAGGCGGCCGCGGCGATCCGGACCGGGTTGCCCTGCAGCTTCTCCTCGGTGAGCCAGTCGGGGTCCTGCCCGCCGGCCGCGATCAGGGCGTGGAAGAGCTCGTCCCCGGTTGCGGGGAGCTCCCCGATCCGATAGCCGCTCGCGCGCATCGCGTCGAGCAGCTTGATCACCGACGCCGGTGTGTCGAGGCCGACGGCGTTGCCGATCCGGGCGTGCTTGGTGGGGTACGCCGACAGGATCAGCCCGACCTTCTTGTCGGCGTTGTCGAGGTGCCGCAGCCGGGCGTGCCGGACGGCGAGCCCGGCGACCCGCAGGCACCGCTCCTCGTCGGCGACGTAGACGGTGAGCCCGTCCTCGTCGACCTCCATGAACGAGAACGGGACGGTGATGATGCGGCCGTCGAACTCCGGGATGGCCACCTGCGTCGCGGTGTCCAGCGGGGACAGGCCGTCGTCGTTGGCCTCCCACGTGGCACGGCTGCTGGTGAGGCAGAGCGCCTGCAGGATCGGCACGTCGAAGGTCGCCAGGGCGCCGACGTCCCAGGCCTCGTCGTCCTCCCCCGCGCTCGCGGTCGCGGGCCGGGTCCCACCGGCTGCGAGGACGGTCGTGATGATCGCGTCCGAGCCCTCCAGTGCGGTCAGCAGTCCGGAGTCCGGCGTACGCAGGGACGCGCAGAAGAACGCCTGCGCCGTACCGCCCTTGGCCTCGATCGCGTCGCAGAGCGCGTCGATGAAGGCGGTGTTCCCCGAGACCTCGTGGGCCCGGTAGAACAGCACGCTGACCCTCGGTCCCGTGCCCCTGCTGTCGCGCTCGTGGATCCCCCACGCCGGCAGCTCCTGCGGCGGGTCGAAGCCCTCTCCGGTGAGCAGCACGGTGTCGCACAGGAAGGCGTGCAGCTGGGCGAGGTTGTCGCGGCCGCCCTGCGCGAGATAGCCGTGCGCCTCGTGGGCGACCCCCAGCGGGACGGTCGAGACCTCCATCAGCTCCGGGTTGGGCAGCTGCTCGCCGCTGAGCACCACGAGCGGCGTCGGCAGCGCCAGCAGGGCGTCGATGCCCTCCTCCCAGGACCGTCGGGTCCCGAGCAGCCGGAGCACGACCAGGTCGGTCCCGTCACACAGTGCCGGGAGGTCGTCGAGGGCGATCCGTGAGGGGTTGGCGAGCCGGTAGTCAGCGCCGGAGGCACGTGCGCTCAGCAGGTCGGTGTCGGACGTGGAGAGCAGCAGGACGCGGGGCACCACAGCACTCTAGTGAGGGCCCATAGGCTGACCCGGTGCGTACCGCTGTCGACCGCTGCCCCGGGGTCCTGCGCGTGCACGACGCGGTGGACGGCGGCCTGGTCCGGGTCCGGGTGCCCGGTGGTTATCTGACGGGCGCGCAGCTGGCCGCGCTCGCCGACGCCTCTGCCTCGTGGGGCGACGGCAACCTCGATCTCACCTCCCGCGGCAACGTCCAGCTCCGCGGCCTGCGACCGGGTACGACGGACCAGCTCGCGGTGGCGCTGGTGGACGCCGGCCTGCTGCCGTCGGTCACCCATGACACGTCCCGCAACGTGGTGGCGTCGCCGCTGCGCGACCTGCACGCGGAGGTGGCCGAGATCGACGCGGGGATCCAGTCGATGGACCCGCTGCCCGGGCGCTTCCTGATCGGCGTCGGGGGGCCAGACGTGCTGACCGTCCGTCCCGACCTGGCGGTGGTCGACGGCCGGCTCGTCGTGGACGGCCGAGACGGGGGCCCCGGGGCGGTGCCCGAGCTGCTCGAGGCGGCCCAGCACTTCCTGGACCTGCGTCGATCGGAGTGGCGGGTCCGCGAGCTGACCTGGGACCGTCCGCTCGGCGAGGCCGTGCCCGTCGGTGTCCCCCCTGCCCTCGGCCGGCACGACACCCGGGTTGTCGCGCTGCCGCCGCTCGGACGGCTCACTTCCGCGATGCTCCGGCAGCTGGCCGTGGGACCGGTGCAGCTGACGCCGTGGCGCACCGTCGTCGTACCCGACTCGACCGAGCTGACCGGGCTGGTGACCGATCCGGCGTCCCCGTGGGTCGGCGTCAGCGCCTGCGCGGGGGTGGCGTGCGCCAAGGCACTGCGGGACGTGCGGTCCGACGCGGTGGCGGCCCTCGCGCCGGGCGTCCGCCCGCTGCACTGGTCCGGCTGCGACCGGCAGTGCGGACTGCCTGCCGGCGCCGAGTCGCGGGTCGCGACGGCGGACGGATACGCATGAGCTACCAGAAGGACGGTGCCGAGATCTATCGGCAGTCGTTCGCCACGATCCGCGCCGAGAGCAACCTGAAGCGCTTCCCCGTGGGGCTCGACCGGGTCGTCGTACGGATGATCCACGCCTGCGGCATGACCGACCTCGTGAAGGACGTGGCGTTCTCCCCCGGTGTCTACGACGCTGCCTTCGACGCCCTGCAGTCCGGCGCTCCGATCCTGTGCGACGCGCAGATGGTCGCGTCCGGCATCACCCGGGCGCGGCTGCCCAAGGACAACGACGTGCTGTGCACCCTGCGGGACCCGCGGGTGGCCGAGCTGGCAGTCCACCTGGGCACCACCCGGTCCGCCGCGGCGGTCGAGCTGTGGCGCGACCGGCTGGACGGCGCCGTCGTCGCCATCGGCAACGCACCCACCGCGCTGTTCCACCTGCTCGACCTGGTGGCGGCCGGCGGGCCGCGACCGGCGGCTGTGCTGGGCATCCCCGTCGGGTTCATCGGCGCTGCCGAGTCCAAGGAGTCGCTGATGGCCTCCGGGCTGGAGCACCTCGTCGTGCGGGGACGCCGGGGCGGGAGCGCGATCGTCGCAGCGGCCGTGAACGCACTCGCGACGGTCGTCGAGTGACGCTCTTCGGCGTGGGGCTCGGCCCGGGCGATCCAGAGCTGGTGACCGTGAAGGCCGCCCGGATCCTCGGCGCCGCGGATGTCGTCGCGTTCCACTCGGCGCGGCACGGCAGGTCGATCGCGCTGGGCATCGCCCGCACCTACCTGCGCGACGACGTGGTCGAGGAGCACCTCGTCTATCCGCTGACGGTGGAGACGACGGATCACCCGGGTGGCTACCGCGGGGCGCTCGAGGAGTTCTACGAGCAGGCCGCGGCCCGTCTCGCCGTGCACCTCGACGCAGGGCGCGATGTGGTCGTGCTGGCCGAGGGCGACCCGATGTTCTACGGCTCCTACATGCACCTGCACAAGCGCCTGGCTCATCGCTACGAGACGGTCGTGGTGCCGGGCGTGACCTCGGTGTCGGCGTCCGCCGCGGCCCTCGGGGCCCCGCTGGCCGAGGCCGAGGAGATCCTGCAGGTGCTGCCCGGCACGCTGCCGCTGGACGAGCTCACGGCCCGGCTGTCACTCGGTGGCCCGGCCGCGGTGATGAAGCTGGGCAGGACCTTCGACAACGTGCGCGCCGCGCTCGAGGCCAGCGGTCGGCTGGGCGAGGCCTTCTACGTCGAGCGGGCGTCCACGTCCGCGCAGCGGCTGGCCCGGCTCGCCGACGTCGACCCGTCGTCGGTGCCGTACTTCTCGATGGCTGTGCTGCCCTCGTCGCAGCACGGACCGCTGCCCGTCGCGTCCGCGGCGGGCGGTCGTGGGTCGGTGGTGGTCGTGGGCCTCGGGCCGGCCGGCCGCGACTGGCAGACGCCCGAGTCGGTGGCCGCGCTGGCCCAGGCGGAGGTGCTGCTCGGCTACGGGCCGTACCTCGACCGGGTGCCGCCCAACCCGCGGCAGGAGCGGATCCCATCGGACAACACCGAGGAGGACGGGCGCGCCCGGCACGCCCTCGACCTGGCCCGCGCCGGGCGCCGGGTGGCCGTGGTGTCGAGTGGTGACCCGGGTGTCTTCGCCATGGCGACGGCCGTGTGGGAGGCCGCCGCCGACTACCCCGACGTCGACGTGCGCACCGTCCCTGGGCTCACCGCCGCCCAGGCGGTTGCCGCCCGCGTCGGCGCCCCGCTCGGGCACGACTTCTGCGTCCTGTCGCTGTCGGACCGGCTGAAGTCGTGGGAGACGGTCAGCGAGCGGTTGTCGCTGGCAGCCAAGGCCGACCTGGTCCTCGCGATCTACAACCCGAGGTCGAAGGCCCGGCCCTGGCAGGTCGGCGCGATGCGCGACCTCATCCTCGAGCAGCGCTCCCCCGACACGGTGGTCGTCCTCGGCCGCGACGTCGGCGGCCCGACCGAGCGGGTGATCGTCACGACCCTCGGCGACCTGGACCCCTCCGACGTCGACATGAGGACCCTGGTCATCATCGGCTCCTCGACGACCCGCGTCCTCGAGCGCCCCGACGGCACGAAGCGCGTCTTCACCCCCCGCCGCTACCCGGCGTGAAGGTGAGCACATGGGGTCCTCCGGGTGGCTCCTGAGACCCCCTATGTCCACATCCACGGGCGGAGCCAGGCGAGGGCGGCGGGGACGGTCGGGACGACGTTCGTGGCGAGGACGGGGGGGCGGTCGATGACGATCACGTCGAGGCCGGCCTCGCGGGCGGCCTGCAGCTTGGGAGCAGCCGGGCCGCCGGAGTCCTTCGTGACCACGACCTCGATGCGGTGCTCCACGAGCTGACTGCGCTCGGCCTCCAGCGACCAGGGCGGCCGGCCGAGCACGACGGTCCAGGACGCGGGGATGCCCTCGGGCGGCTCGATGGCCCGCAGCACCACGCGGGTCAGGGCGAGGAACGGCTCGACGGCCTGTCGACCGGTGGTCAGCAGGACGCGACGGTCCCCCACTGCGGCAGCGGCCGCCGCCAGCGACGGCACCCGGGTCCAGCGGTCGCCCGGCTGCTCGGTCCAGCCCGGTCGCTGCAGTCTCAGGAGCGGTACGTCGGCAGCTCGGCAGGCGGCCACGGCGTGCCGTGACATCTGGGCAGCGAACGGGTGCGTGGCGTCGACCACCGCGACGGGCCGGTGCTCCAGCAGCCAGGCAACCAGGCCGTCGACCCCGCCGAACCCGCCGATGCGGACCTCACCCGGCGGGAGCTCCAGGGCGCTGACCCGCCCCGCGAGCGAGCTGAGGACCGGCACCTGGGCGGCGAGCTCGCGGGCCTCGGCGGTACCCCCGAGGACGAGGATCAACGGCACCGCTCGGTCGAGTAGAGGTGGCTGTCCGGGAACCCCTCGGCACCGAGCACCCGACCGACGACGATGACCGCCGTCCGGAGCACGCCGGCGGCGCGGACCTGCGCGGCAATGTCGCCGAGGGTCCCCCGCACGACGAGCTCGTCGGGGCGGGAGGCCCGGGCCACGACCGCGACCGGGCAGTCGGCGCCATAGGCAGGGACCAGCTCGTCGACGACGCGCTCGATGTGCTGCACGGCGAGGTGGAGCACGAGCGTCGAGCGGGACCGCGACAGCGCGGCGAGGTCCTCGCCTGACGGCATCGGGGTCGCGTCGACGGCGATCCGGCTGAGGATCACCGTCTGGCCGATGCCGGGCACCGTCAGCTCTCGACGCAGGGCGGCCGCGGCCGCGGCGAAGGCGGGCACACCCGGCACGATCTCCCACGGGATGCCGAGAGCGTCGAGCCGTCGAGCCTGCTCGGCCACGGCGCTGAACAGCGAAGGGTCCCCCGAGTGCAGCCGCACCACGTCGAGACCGGCCGACTGCGACTCGACCAGGACCTCCAGGATCTCGTCGAGGTCCATCCGGGCGCTGTCGACGAGCCGGGTGTCAGGTGGGCAAGACGCGAGCAGCTCGGTGGGTACGAGTGCGCCGGCGTAGACGACGACGGCGGCCTTCTCGAGGAGCCGGAGCGCCCGCACGGTCACCAGGTCGGCAGCCCCGGGGCCGGCGCCCACGAAGAACACCGTCACTTCGTCACCGCCCAGATCGTCACGGTGGTCATCGGCTTCCAGCCCGTGAAGGACCCGACCGCCGCGGTCCGTTGCACCGACAGCCGGGTCAGGTCGCCCCCGTGCTTCGCCTGCCACGCCAGCACGACCGTCTCGGACTCGACCGTCACCGCGTTGACGACGAGCCGGCCGCCAGGAGCGAGGGCATCCCAGCACGCGTCGAGAAGTCCCGGCGTCGTGGCGCCCCCGCCGATGAACACCGCATCCGGCTCGAGCAGCGTCGACAGGGCGTCCGGGGCCGCACCGGCACGGGTGTCGAGCAGGACACCCAGGCGGGCAGCGTTGCGCATGATCCGGAGCACCTTGTCGGTGTCGCGTTCGACAGCGACTGCCGCTCCACCGGCCCGGGACCACTCGATCGCGACCGACCCGGTGCCGCTGCCGACGTCCCACAGCAGCTGGCCGGGTTGCGGGGCGAGCAGCGCCAGGACCGCGGCACGGACCTCGCGCTTGGTGATCTGACCGTCGTGCTCGAAGGCGTCGTCGGGGAGCCCCGGGACCCGGGCGAGACCCACCCCTCGGCACTCGACCGCGACCATGTTGAGATCGGAGTAGGGCTCACCGACGTGCTCGCCTGGTCCTCCGAGCTCCGACAGGACCGTGACCGTCGAGGCCGAGAAGCCCTGCTGCGCAAGGAGATCAGTGATCTTCGACGGGGTGGTCGCGTCGGCGCTCAGCACGAGCAGACGCTCGCCGTGCTGCAAGGGCCCGAGCACCAGGGACCGGCCGACGAGCGAGATCACCCGCACGTCCTGTTGCGCCCAGCCGAGCCGGGCGCAGGCCAGCGCAATGCTCGAGACCGCGGGGATGACGGTGAGCTCGCGGCGGCCGGCCAGGGTCGCGCCGATGCCGAAGTGCATCGGGTCGCCCGAGGCCAGTACGACGCACGAGGGGTGCTCGTCGAGCAGCGCGTTCAGGTCGGCCAGGGTCTGCCAGGGAAGGCCCTCGACCGGCACCAGCGCGAGCTGACGCGGCGCGCCGATCACGACCGCGGCCGAGGCGATCGCCTGCTGCGCAACGGGAGTGAGGCCCTCCCAGCCGTCGGCACCGACGCCGACGACGGTGATCACGGTCGCCTGAGCAGGTAGGTGTCCATGATCCAGCCGTGCTCGGTGCGGGCCTCGGCGCGGACCTTCTCGATCTGCGAGCCCACGGTGCCGATGGACCCGGACAGCAGGATCTCCGAGGGGGTGCCGAGATAGGCACCCCAGTAGATCTCGACCGACGGGTCGAGACCCAGGAAGCTGTTCTGGCTGTCCAGCATGACGATCACGTCATCCGCCGTCATGCCCTCGTCCCGGAGCCGCCGCCCGGTGGTGACGTGCACCGACCCGGCGATGCGGTTCCAGGTCACGGCGTGCTGCGCCGCGAGCGTCTGCGGCGCGGTGATGCCGGGGATGACGGTGACGTCGACCGGCGTGGACATCAGCGCGATCACCCGCAAGGTGCTGTCGTAGAGGGCCGGGTCGCCCCAGACCAGGATGCCCAGCACCCCCTCGTGCTGCGCCAGCGCCTCGTCGTACAGGGCAGCTCGTGCGGTGTGCCAGTCGGCGACCGCCTCGACATACGCCGGCCCGCTCCGGTCGCGGGACGGGTCCTCGACCTCCATCCACGTGAACGGGTGTGTCATGTGGTCGGCGAGCAGCTGCCTGCGCAGCGCCGCGAGGGAGTCCTTCTCGGTGCCCTTGGCCATGTGCAGAAAGACGTCGCAGTCGTTCATGGCCCGGATCGCCTGCAGCGTCAGGTGCTCCGGGTCGCCTGCCCCGATGCCGATGACCCGGATCTCTCGCACCCGACCACTCTAGGATTCCCTGCGATGCGCGCAGCGACCGACGACGAGGTGTGGCTGGCTGTCGCCGCCGCGAGCACCTGGCCCGTCGCGCTGACCGTCGACGAGCGCTACGTCCCGCTGCACGAGCTGGACGGCATCGCGGAGCGGATCTGTGCCCGGCTCGGGGGCGCCCCGGCACGGGTGGGCGAGTCGACCTACGTCCTCGGCCTGGCGGCCCGGCTCTGGGGCGCGACCCTCGGCTGCGTCGTCCGTGACGGCGTGCTGCCCGACCCGGCTGCCCTCGTCGTGCGCGACGAGGACGGTGCCCTGCAGCTCGGCATCAGCCGGTACGACGGCTGGCTCGAGGTCACGCCGGCCGACCTGCTGACCCGAGTGGTCGGCGTGCTCACGCCGGTCATCGACCAGATCCAGCTCTCGCCGCGGCTGCTGTGGGGCAACGTCGCCTCGGCCCTGCACGCGGCACCGCGGGTCCTGGAGCTGCCGGCGGCGCGTTCGTGGGCCGACACGATGCTGGCCCTGCCGCCCCTGCGGGGTGAGATGGTGCACGGCCGCAGGGCGACCTGCTGCCTGTTCTACGAGGTGCCGGGCGGTGGGCTGTGCAGCGACTGCGTGCTCACCCGGGTGCCGACGCGCGCGTGAGGACGGGTCGTCCCGACTGCCGCAGGGCACGCTCGGCCCAGGGACCCAGGGCGAGCCCGAGGACGCTCCAGAGGATCAGCTGTCCCCCCAGCGCGTAGAGCCGGAACAGGTAGAGGTCGTCGGCCGGGAAGCCGCCCAGCACGATCGCGCCGTGGGCGTCCCGAAGCGGCCCGGGTGTCTCGTGCACCGGGTCGAGGACGGCCATCGTGGTGCCGACGACCAGCAGGTACGCGAGCGCGGCGAGCAGCGACGCCTGCCACGAGCCGCGGGTGCGCGCCAGCACCCTCCCGAGCTGGATCGCCAGGACCATCGCGACGATGGAGACGACCTGCATCACGAGGTAGAGCGAGCCGCGCGTCTCGATGGTGTCCTCGTGCCCGATCGCGGGTGGGTTGGCCGGGTACTTCAGGAACGGCACCAGGTAGACGCTGACGAACGCAGCGGCGGCGAGCAGCACGGCGAGGGCACGCGGCCGGAGGTGGCGTCCCGAGCCGCGCTGCACGAGGGTGAACACGACGGCGAGCAGCGCCCCGAGGGCGGCGCCGAAGACGACGAGGGCGACGGCGATGCCGATGTCCTCCTGGACCGTCCGGCTGAACAGCGCAGGAGCAGTCGGCGGGGCCAGCTGACCTGCGGCCCGGGCGAGGGCGGTCTGCGCGGTGTCACGTGCGGTCTCGTAGTCGATCGCCCGGCCGATGACGGGTTCGGCGAAGATCCGCGCGAAGACGAAGGCGAGCAGTCCGGCGAGTGCACCGGAGGCGAGACCGCGGAGGACGAACTTCCGCTCCACGAGTGGCTAGTGGCAGGGGAAGCCGAGGAAGTGCCGGCCGTCGTGCACGAACTCGTGGATGCCGAGGGTGTGGCCGAAGACCGACGTCATGCCCTGGTCGATGCCGATGAAGTAGACCGCCAGCAGGCCGAAGAGCGCCGCGCCGAGCAGCCAGAGAGCGCCTGCGACGCCGGCGACGACCTCGGTCAGGTCGGTCTCGACCGGCGGGTTGGCGGTGAGGTTCGGGGTGGTCATGTGGTGCCTCCTCGGGGAATCCAGCGTCCCCACTCGTGGTGAGCATGGCGCGGGCCGGAGTGTCTGACTCACCCACCCGGAGGAGGGCTCACAGTGGCGCGACCGTGCCGGAGTCCCACCGGCTTCCTCGCAACCTCGCGTGCCGAGAGTAGAGCACCGTGCGCGGGCCCCGTCCACCCGCCTCACCGCACCGGTTCGAGCTCGATCCCGAACTCCTCGACGTACCCCTTCGTGCGCTCCCGGACCTTGCCCTCCGTCAGCCCGGTGTCGGCGAACGAGTAGCGCGTGCCGCCACCCCCACCGTCGCCGGGATGGGCCCTGAGGAAGTCGCGCATCCGCAGCTCGATCTCGGGCGTGAAGTCCCGGCCGATCTCGGAGTAGAGCCGGCGGAGCTGGCCGATCGGGTCGGCGACGAACCGCGTGAAGTGCAGGTCGACGACCTGCTCCTTCGGGAAGACCCCGAGGCGGTGCGCCTCCACAGCGCGATCCAGCCCGACCGCGATGTCGTCGGCGTACTGCTCTGCCGCGAGCTGGACCGTGCTCTGCGCGGTGGTGAGCTGCCGGAGGCTGTGGGTGAGCGCGCTGATGGAGCTGATGACCTTGAGCGGGTCGCGGTGGGTGTGGATCACCACGGCATCGGGATAGGCGTCGTGCAGCGCCGAGAGGTGCCACAGGTGCGCCGGTGACTTCAGCAGCCACTGCTCGGCGGGCATGCGGCTCGCCAGGTGCTGCAGGAACACCTTGTGCCAGTCGTAGGCCGGTGCCAGGTCGGCCTCGTGCAGCAGCCAGTGGTTGTACTCGGGCAGGACGTACTGGATCGGGAAGATCATCGAGCGGAAGTCGCCGCCGGTGATCCGCACGCACTCCTGCGCCAGCTCCGCGCCGACCTCGTGGAAGGCGCTGAAGCCTGGGATGAGGGCGTCGACCGTGTCGAACTGCGCCTGCACCTCAGCGATCCGGGGATCAGTGGTGTACGTCGCGGGCTCGGGTGGTGGGACCGGCTTGTCGACCTCCCAGCTGCGCGGCACCCGGAATCCCGGGTCCTGCGCCAGCAGGTCGAACAGGATGGAGGTGCCGGTGCGCGGCTGGCCGACGACGACGAGCGGCCGCACGATCGGCTGGTCGACCTCGGGGTGCCGCGTGCGGTGCTCGACGATCCGCAGCCGGTTCTGCAGGTAGCCCTGCAGGTCACCGATCGCGACCTCCACGCCGATGTCGTGCAGCTCCGCCGGACCCTGCAGGTCGTCGATGACGCGCTCCGCGCCCTCCTGCCAGCTGTCCGCACCGAAGTCGCTCAATCCGGTCGCGGCGACGGCAGCCTCGACGTTGCGCTCCAGGTCCAGCCGCTCGTTCACACGTCCACGACCTCGGTGGTCAGCTCCGGCGCCGCCGCCCCGTCCAGCCATCGCAGGATCACGAAGCCCCGATGCCTCCCGCCGGTGTCCAGCCAGTTCGGTACGCCGGGATCGCTGCCGCTGACGACGAGCCGCACGCGACCGTCCTTCTCGGCTGCGTGCACGTTGGTGATCGAGCTCCGTCGGCGACGAGGCTCGAGGCACTCGTGCCAGATGTTCTCCAGCGTGCAGCTCCAGTACCTCGACTGCGGCGGCACGAAGTCGACGACCAGCGCCTGCGACGGCTCCAGCCGGAAGGTCCCGATGAGGTAGAGGTTGTCCGGCGTGGTGTCGGCGCTCCCGAGCGCCGCGGCCTCAGCGGTGACGAGCTCGTTCGGCATCGTCAGCAGCTCGGGCCTGATGGTCTTGTGCAGCGTCGCGAGCTTCATGATGGTCCAGGCCATCGACGTCAGCTGCTCACCGACCTGCTCGTCCGTCGGAAGCGTCACCGGACCAGGAGCCTCGAGCGGGTCGATCTGCAGCTCGGCCGGGATCTCCACGCCACGGTCTCCGACGTACTGCCGGACGATGATGGCGCTCGCGTCCTCCGGGATCGCGACCCACTGCCCGCTGTCCGGCCGCGTCGTGCTCAGCACGAGGTCGAAGCCGCCGTCGGCGTCGAGGTCGAGCTCGGTGTCGGACACGTAGACGGCCTGTCGGCGCGGCGTCAGCCCGGTGCCCGCGAGCACCTGGAAGCCGAGGTAGGCCACCGTGCCGCGCTTGCCACGGACCCGGTAGCCACGGCGGCCGTCGATCATCGCGAGGTGGTACTCGCCGTCCGGGTTGGGGCCACCGAGGTATCTCACCTCGGTGTTCATCGGGAAGAACCACGGCTTGTCGGGGTCGACGTCGAGCGACAGCTCCGAGCACAGCGCGGTGGTGCGCGCGAGGACGCGCATGCCCTCGACGAGCTCCAGCCCGGTCTCGGCATCCGCCTGCACCTGCCCAGCCAGGTCGTCGAGCATCGTGCGCACCAGCGACCAGCCCTCGAGCGTCTTCGGAGCGTCTGCCAACACTGCCCTCCCCTAGAACGTGTTTCAGCAACGTATGCCGCCGGTGCGGCGCAGGGGAAGCGTGGTCTCACCTAGCCTGGTCCGGTGACGATCGTGATGGGCATCGAGACGTCGTGCGACGAGACCGGCGTCGGGTTCGTGCGCGACGGTGTGCTGCTCGGCGATGCACTGGCCTCGAGCATGGACGAGCACGCCCGCTTCGGTGGTGTCGTGCCGGAGGTCGCTGCCCGCGCACATGTCAACGCGATGGTTCCGATGGTCAACGCAGCCCTCGACGACGCCGGCATCGAGCTGCGTGACGTCGGCGCGGTCGCCGTGACCGCCGGCCCCGGTCTGACCTCGGCGCTCCAGGTCGGGATCGCGGCGGCGAAGTCCTATGCGCTGGCGCTCGACGTACCGATGTATGCCGTGCACCACCTGGCGGGCCATGCTGCCGCGGACACCCTCGAGCACGGGCCGCTGCCCTCGCCGTGTGTGGTGCTGATCGTGAGTGGCGGGCACACCAGCCTGCTGCTGGTGCGCGACCTGGTCGAGCACCGGATCGTGCACCTGTCCGACACCTGGGACGACGCGGCCGGAGAGGCCTTCGACAAGGTCGCACGGCTGCTCGGGCTCGGTTATCCGGGCGGACCGGCTCTGGACCGGGCGGCGCGCGACGGCGACCCGAAGGCGATCGCGTTCCCGCGGCCGCTGACCGGCCCGCAGGCCCGGGGGCAGGAGCTCGAGTTCTCCTTCTCCGGCCTCAAGACCGCGGTCGCGCGATATGTCGAGAAGGGTGTCGACCCCGGGCTGACGACCGCCGACGTGGCCGCGAGCTTCCAGGAGGCGGTCGTCGACGTCCTCGTGAGCAAGGCGATCCTGGCCTGCCGGATGCACGACGTGTCGACGCTCGTCATCGTCGGCGGCGTGGCAGCCAACGGTCGGCTGCGGGCATCCGCCGAGGAGCGCTGCGCCGCGGCCGGACTCGCGTTGCGGGTGCCGCCGATGCGGCTGTGCACCGACAACGGCGCGATGATCGCGGCCATCGGGGACCTGCTCGTGCGCGCGGGCGCTCCCTACTCGCCGCGCGACTTCTCGGTCGACCCCGGGGCGGTGCTGCACAGGGCTCAACTGTTCATCCCCGAAGAGGTGCTCGCGTCACCTTGACGCCACGTGTCAGGAGATTCACGGAGGGCAACCTTTTGATATGACCTCTTCGGCTGACCGGGAGCGGCGACTCGCGCGTGAGCGGCTCATCGCCGACAGGGAGCAGGCCCGCGCCGTGCGCCGGCGCCGAGGGATCGCCCTCCGGATGCCGTCGAGCCTGCCGATCCCCCGCAGCCAGCTGACCTGACCGCCCCGGGAACAGATCCGCCGTCATTACCCTTAGGCTGACTAGGGATTGACCCGATCTGCCAGGAGTGCACGTGTTCAGCTTTCCCAACCCCGTCAACGAGGTCGCCGCGCGGACGGTCGCGGCCGGCGTCATCGTCATGAGCCTCGCGACGCTGCTCCTGAGCCTTGTCGACAGCCGCTTCCTCTGGCTGACGGTCCCGATCGCCTACGGCTTCGTGGCTCGGGTCGCGTCCGGCCCGCGCTTCAGCCCCCTCGGGCTGCTCGCCACCCGGGTCATCGCACCGAGGATCGGCCACGAGAAGCTCGTCGCCGGGCCCCCGAAGCGCTTTGCCCAGGCCATCGGCGCGTTCGTCACGGTGCTGACGGTCGTGCTCGTCGCCACCGGCTTCGTCCTGGGACCGCAGCTGCTCCTTGGCCTGATGGTCGTCTTCGCGACGCTGGAGTCGGTGTTCGCGCTGTGCGTCGGCTGCCGGATCTTCGCCGGCCTGATGCGTCGGGGCCTCATCCCCGAGGAGACCTGCGAGGCCTGCAACAACATCTCCCTGCGAGTCCCGCAGACCGCCTGACGGGGCAGCGCCGGCTCGCGGTCGACCAGGCGTACGGACATCGCGCCGGCCTGGATACGTTGCCTCCATGACCGCCCCCATGACTGAAGGAGCTGACCCGGCCGTCGTCGGGCCCTACCTCGCGGACGCCCTCGGCGAGCCCGCCTGGAAGGACGTCACCGTCACGCTGATCGCGGGCGGCAAGAGCAACCTGACCTACCGGCTCGACTCCCCCGCCGGCTCGCTGGTGCTGCGCCGGCCACCACTCGGCCAGATCCTTCCGACGGCCCACGACATGGGCCGCGAGTATCGCGTCATGACGGGCCTCAGGGACACCGATGTCCCGGTCCCGGTGACGCGGCACTTCTGCGAGGACACGCAGGTCCTCGGCCAGCCGTTCTATGTGATGGAGCGGGTCGAGGGGCACATCGTCACGACGGCCTTCCCTGCTGGGTATGCCGAAAGCACCGAGGACAAGGCCACCATCAGCCACGGCCTCGTGGACGTGCTGGCCCGGTTGCACGCGGTGGACTACGGGGCCGTGGGGCTCGGCGAGTTCGGCCGGCCGGACGGCTACATGGCGCGCCAGGTCAGCCGCTGGAGCAAGCAGTGGGACGCCACCCGCATCGAGGACATGGACTTCGTCGACGTCCTCGCGAAGGACCTCAGCGACCAGCTCCCTGCGACCCAGCGCAACACCGTCGTGCACGGCGACTACCGCCTCGACAACACGATGCTGCACCCCACCGAGGTTGGCCGGATCAACGCCGTCCTGGACTGGGAGATGTCGACCCTGGGCGACCCGCTCGCCGACCTCGGGATCCTGCTCGTCTACTGGCTGCAGACCGACGACAGCGGCGTCCGCACCGGCGGCAGCGTCGTGTCCGCCGTCACCGCCCAGCCAGGGTTCCTCACCCGCCAGCAGGTCGCCGACGCGTACGCCGCCAAGACCGGACTCGGCATCGACGAGCTGCCCTGGTACCTCGCGTTCGGCTTCTTCAAGCTGGCCGTCGTGTGTGCCGGGATCGTGATGCGCGCCAAGCTCGGCGCGATGGTCGGTGAGGGCTTCGACGGGTTCGAGACCCGCATCCCGCCGCTCATCGAGCTGGGGCGCGCGACCCTCGCCGACCAGAAGCTCTACTGAGCCGGACGGGCCGTGGACGTCGCTGCTTGGGAAGACCCGGCCACAGGTGGGACACTGCCCAAAGGACAGGGGGTGCCACGGTTCCGGTTGATCGACTCCGGGCTGGGGAAGGAGCGCCGGCAAGCGGCGCCGGTGTCGCGTGGCGAGTGAGAAGCAGAAGGGGGGACCAAGCATGCGGGTCACGACCGTGCTCTCCCCCTTGCAGGCTGACACCGCAGAGCGCTGGGCCGTGGCCCGCCTCGCCGAATGGGGCCTGCCGACGCACATGGCGCGCCTCTGGATCGACTCCGCAGCCGCGTCGTTCCGGCCCGTCGCCGACGGCGAGATCATCCTCGAGTACGAAGCCGAGCTCGGCATCGTGACCTGCGAGATGTGGTCCGCCGGCCGGCGGGTCTTCGGCCTCGACGACTGGGTCGGCTAGCGCTAGCCGGTCTCTGCCGGGCGGTCCGTCCCGGCCCACTGCGACCACGACCCGGCATAGAGCCGGCCTTGCGGCAGGCGCAGGTGCTCGGCGACCAGCAGGGCGTGGCACGCAGTCACGCCTGACCCGCAGTAGGACACCCAGCCCTGCTCGAGCGGGGCGTATCGCTCCCTGAGCCTGGCGACCGGCAGCAGCACACCCCGGTCATCCGAGCTCTCCCGCACCGGCACGTTCAGCGCCCCCGGGATGTGGCCTGGCCGGGCGTCGACAGGCTCCACCTCTCCGCGGTAGCGCTCGGCCGGCCGTGCGTCGACCAGCTGCAGACCCTCGAGGTCGCCGAGGTCGAGGAGCAGCTCGGCCGGCCAGGGCACGGCGGTGAAGGCGGCCCGCGGGCGGCGTACCTCGACTGTCTCGCGAAGACCCCGCCAGCTCGTGATGCCACCGTCGAGCACGGCGGCCCGGTGCCCGGTGATGCGCAGCATCCAGACGAGGCGGGCGGCCATGACGCCGCTGTCGTCGTCGTAGGCGACCACCGTGTCGCCGTCGCCGATGCCGGCCTGCCGCATGCCCTCGGCGAACACCTCGGGGTCCGGCATCGGGTGCCGGCCGTCGGCGAGGGTCGGCGGTCCGGCGAGAAAGCGGTTGAGGTCGACGAAGACGGCACCCGGCAGGTGCGCGGCGAGATAGGCCTCGCGCTCGTCGCGCTCGTCGAGGTAGGAACGGACGTCGGCCAGCACGGCCTCGGGGTGGTCGGCGATCCAGGACGCGTCGACGAAGGGCGGGAGCACGCCGCTCAGTCTCCGACCACGGCTGCGGTGCCGTTGGTGAGGGTCAGAATCTCCTCGTACGTCGTCGGGAAGACCGCGTGCGGGTGGCCGGCCGCCGCCCACACCACCGGGTGGTCCCTGAGGGCCACATCCACCAGGGTCCGGAGCGGAGCCGGGTGTCCGACGGGGGCGACTCCCCCGATCGCGAAGCCGGTGTGGACGCGCACCTCATCGGGTGTCGCGCGCCGCAGCGGCGCCCCGACCAGCTCCCCGACCCGCCGCTCGTCGACCCGGTGTGCGCCACTGGTCATGACGAGCAACGGCTCGTCGCCGGCGAGGAAGAACAGGCTGCTCGCGATCGCGCCCACCTCACAGCCGAGCGCCGCGGCCGCGGCCTTGGCCGTCCGGGTGCTGTCCTCGAGCCGTCGCACGTCGGGATGGACGCCTTTCGCCTGCAGGGCCGCCAGGACGCGGTCGGTGCCCTTCATGTCCGGAGCGCGTCGTGCGACAGGGGGAACGGCATGGGCACATCATGGCGCCATCGAAATCGCCGATCCCTGCCCGGCCCGGCGGCCAGCCGCGTACGTTCGGTGTTGTCGGGCAGGGGCGCCTCACGTGAGGCCCGGGTGAATCGAGGTGGGCGTGCCGCAGGCCTGCGCCGCATGTCACGCGGCGAACCCGACGACGGCCAAGTTCTGCCAGGAGTGCGGGGCTGCCCTGGCCCGGGCCTGCCCAGCCTGCGGCCATCCGGCCTCCGGCGGCAAGTTCTGCGGCGAGTGCGGTGCCCCGCTGGCGGCGGCCGCCGTGTCGGTCGCGGCACCTGTGGCGAGGCCCGATCCCGTCTCGGAGCGGCGTACGACCTCGGTGCTGTTCGGCGACCTCGTGTCGTTCACGACGCTGTCCGAGCAGCGCGACCCTGAGCAGGTCAGGGAGCTGCTCAGCTCCTACTTCGCGGTCGCCAGGACGGTGGTCGGACGGTACGGCGGGACGCTCGAGAAGTTCATCGGCGACGCCGTCATGGCCGTGTGGGGTGTGCCCGTCGCGCACGAGGACGACGCCGAGCGCGCCGTGCGAGCCGGGATGGACCTCGCCGCCGAGGTCGCCGCCCTCGGGGTCTCCGTCGGCGCGCCTGGGCTCGCGATGCGCGTCGGCGTGGTCACCGGCTCGGTGGCCGTGACCCTGGGCGCCATCAACGAGGGCATGGTCGCCGGTGACGCGGTCAACACCGCGGCACGGGTGCAGTCGGCCGCCGAGCCCGGCAGCGTCTGGGTCGACGGGGAGACCCGGGGGCTGACGGCCGCCGCCGTCGCGTTCAGCGACATGGGCGACCACGTCCTGAAGGGAAAGGCCGAGCCGGTCCGCCTCTTCCGAGCCGATGCGGTCGTCGCGGCCCGGGGCGGCGCCCAGCGCGTCGACGGCCTCGAGGCGCCGATGACCGGCCGCGACGCGGCGATGCGGCAGGTCAAGGAGCTGTTCCACACCACGGAGCAGGACGGGCGTGCCCGTCTCGTGGTCGTCAAGGGCGTGGCGGGCATCGGCAAGAGCCGGCTGGGCTGGGAGTTCGAGAAGTACGTCGACGGGCTGACCACCGATGTCATGTGGCACCGCGGACGCAGCCTGTCCTATGGCGACGGCGTCGGGTTCTGGGGCTTTGCGGAGATGGTGCGGTCCCGGCTGGGCCTCCTGGAGAGCGACGACCGGGACGAGGTCGAGGCGAAGGTCCGGGAGGGCGTCATGCGGGCGGCCGCGACCGCCGAGGAAGCCGCCTGGCTGACGCCTCGCGTGAGCGCCCTGCTGACCGGAGGCGACCGGGTCGTGGCCTTCGAGCGCACCGACCTGTTCGCGGCCTGGACGACCTTTCTGGAACGCGTCGGCGAAGACCAGCCGGTGGTGCTGCTGTTCGAGGACACCCAGCACGCCGACGCGGCCCTGCTGGACCTGATCGAGCACCTGCTCGAGGCGAGCCGCGCGCGGTTGTTCGTCCTGCTGCTCACCCGGCCCGAGCTGCTCGACGGCCGCCCGTCGCTCGTCGTCAGCCGTCGCGCGGCGGTGATCGAGCTCGAGCCCCTCGACGATGTGGCCATGACCGCCCTCGTCGGCGGGCTGGTCGATGACCTGCCGGTCAGGGCACGCAGCGCCCTGGTCGCCCGCGCCGAGGGCGTCCCGTTGTACGCCGTCGAGACGGTGCGCTCCCTCATCGACAGGGATGCCGTCCAGGCGCGGGAGGGACGCTACGTCTACGTCGACGCGGACGGCAGCAAGGTCGACCTCGACCAGCTGGCCGCCCCGACGAGCCTGCAGACGCTCATCGCCGCTCGGCTCGACGCGCTGTCACCCCTGGAGCGCCGTGCGGTGCAGGACGCGAGCGTGCTCGGCCTGTCCTTCCGGGAGGAAGGCCTGACAGCCCTGTGCGACCTCAGCAGGCACGACCTCGACAACGCCCTCGACGGGCTGGTCCGCAAGGGCGTGGTCGAGACCCAGGTCGACCCCCGCTCACCTGAGCTCGGCAGCTATCGCTTCCTGCAGGCCCTGGTGCGGGAGGTCGCCTACAGCACCCTGTCGCGCAAGGACCGCAGGAGCCGTCACCTCGCGGCTGCGGCCCACCTGGAGGGCCTGGGCCAGGAGCTCGCCGAGGGCTGGGCCGGCATCATCGCCCAGCACCTGCTGGACGCGCTGGACGTGAGCGCTGACGACGACCCTGAGCGCGCGGCACTGTCCGGACGGGCCCGAGCGCTGCTGCGGTCTGCGGCTGCCCGGGCGGACGGGCTGGGATCCCCGGCGGAGGCACTGCGCTGCTACGTCGCTGTCCTGGACCTGGACCCCACGTCGGAGGAACTCGCGGAGGTGCAGGCCGCGGCCGCCGAAGCCGCGGTCAAGTCGGGCGAGCTGGTGCTCGGTGAGCAGCTCGCCGCAAAGGGGATCGTCGGCCTTCGGCAGCTCGGCAGGGATGTCGAGGCGGCCGTGACGCTGGCCCTGCAGGGACGCGCGCTCGTGGCCATGGGCCGGCCGCTGGAGGCGCTCGAGCTGCTGCTGCCAGAGGTCGAACGGCTGCGCGGTCGCAAGGAGGCAGAGCTCGCGATGCTCAAGGTCGTCGGTGGGCTGTCGAGCTGTTATCGGATCACGGGGCAGTCCGAGCAGCACCAGCGGTCGGTGCTGGAGGGGATCCGGCTGGCGGAGCGCATCGGCGACCCCGCGGAGCTGGTGAAGGCGCTCGGCGGTGTCGGGATCATGCTGCTCGACGCCGGGTGTGCCACAGCCTCCCGGGCCCTGCTCGAGCGCGGCGCGGAGATCGCCCGCCAGAACCACCTGCTCACCGAGCTGGGCAGGTCCCTGAGCAACCTGTTGTCCGAGATCTACCTCAACGACCTCGGCGCCGCCGCGGGCATGGCCCACGAGGCGCTGGACGTGTCCCGCCGGGCCGGCGACAACGCGCTCACCGAGACCTCCCTGCTCAACGCCAGCTTCACCCGCTGGCTCGTCGGTGACTGGTCGTTGATGCTCGACGAAGCCGCGGAGTGGATCGCCAACAACCCCGAGTCGGCCACCAACGGCTGCTTCGGCTTCCTCACCGGTCTGGTGCAGCAGGCCCGTGGTCGAGCCGTCACCGCCGACGAGTTCCCGTCACCGGACGACGACGCCTACCTGATGATGGCGGTCACCCTGCACGGCTGCATGCTGTCGGAGGCGCTGCACGGCCCGCGGGAGGCGGCCGAGGCCGCGGCCGCGGCCATGCGTCGCGCCTACAACGGTGACCAGTTCGACGACCTCGAGGTGTTCTGGGCCCCCGTCGTCGAGCTCCAGCTGCGGGCTGGAGCCCTCGACGAGGCGTCGTCGCTGCTGTCGCTCGCCGACCCGCTTTCCGGGTTTCGGGCTCGCACGCTCACCCGAGCCCAGCGCGCCAGGTTGACCGGTTTGGTCGCCCTTGCTCGAGGCGAGGACCCAGAGGTCCACCTGCGGACCGCCGAGCACGAGTTCGCGGCCTACGGCGCGCCCTTCTACCTGGCATGCACGAGGTCCGAGCTCGGGACGTGGCTCCGGGCGCGAGGGCGCGAGCCCGAGGCAGCGCCCCTCCTCGCGCAGGCACGCGCGGCCTTTGAGGAGCTCGGCGCCACGGCCTATGTCGCGGCGATGGAGCGGGCCCCGGTGACCGTCTAGATGGAGGTCTAGGTGGAGGGCGGCCGCGCGCGATACCGGGATGCACTGGCAGTCCGGGACTACCGGCTCCTCGTGACCTCCTTCGTCGCCGACCAGCTCGGCAGCTGGGCCTACAACGTCGTCCTGATCGCGTACCTCTTCGAGCGCACCCACTCGGTGACCTACCTGACCGTCGCGGGATTCGTCCGCTTCACCCCTGGCCTGGTGCTCTCGCCGTACGCCGGGGTCCTCGCCGACCGCTACGAGCGGACCAACGTGATGCTCGCCGGGGTCCTCGTCGCGTTCGTGACCATGACCGGCCTCACCCTCGTGGTCGTCAACGACGGACCCATCCCGCTGCTCCTCGCGTTCTCCTGCCTGACCGCCTGTGCGTCCACCGTCAACCGGCCGGCGGCGTCGGCGCTCACCCCCGACCTCATCGGGGAGAAGGACCTGGCCGCGGCGAACTCGCTGATGGCCGTCCTCGAGAACCTCATGGTCGTGCTCGGTCCGGCGCTGGGCGGGTTGTTCCTGCTGGCCGGCTCGACGGCAGTCGGCTTCGAGGCCAATGCTCTGAGCTTTCTCGTCGCCGGGCTCGCCATCAGCCGCATCCGGACGAGGAGCCACGGGGCCATCGAGGAAGCAACCGACTCGCCGATCCAGGTCCTGACGAGCGGGGCTCGGGCGCTGATCGCCCAACCGGTGGCGCTGACGCTGGTGCTCTTCTGCTGCCTGGACACCGTGGTGTTCGGTGTCAGCACCGTGCTGTACATCCCGATGAGCGAGCGGTTCGGCACCGGCTCGGAGGGCTACAGCTATCTGCTGATCGCCGCCGCTCTGGGAGGGGTGCTCGTCGGCGGGCTGGTCAACCGCCTCTCCGGTACGGGACGGCTCGCGCCCATCATCTTGGGCGGCATGCTGCTGCTCGCGCTGCCCTATGCCGCGACGGTGCTGACCCATGACCGCTACGTCGGCTTCCTGTTGCAGGTCGTCGCCGGTGCAGGCATGGTCATGGTCGACGTCCTGGCCATCACGGCACTGCAGCGCGACGTGCCCAAGGCGGCGCTCGGCCGGGTGTTCGGGGTCTTCGAGTCGCTCATCCCCGGATCGGTCATCGTCGGCAGCCTCATCACGGCCCCCTTGCTGAACACCTACGGGTTGACCACGACCTTGCTCATCATCGGCTTCGGCATCTCCGCCATCTCCCTGCTGGCCCTCCCGCCGGTGCTGCGGGCCGACCGCAGCTCCGCGCTCGTGGCGGCCGCCCTGCGGCCGCGGGTGGCCCTGCTCGAGGTGCTCGACCTGTTTGCCGCCGCCAGCCGACCGGCACTCGAGCGGCTCGCCGCGAGCGTCGAGATCGTCGAGCTGCCAGCCGATTCCGTCGTCATGCGCGAAGGGGATGCAGCCGACGCGCTCTGGGTGCTGGTCACCGGTGAGGTGGGGGTCTCGGCCGTCGGCGAGGGCCGGCGGTCGCATCGCCTGCGCACCCTGGGACCGCGCAGCTACCTGGGCGAGATCGGCCTGATCCGCAACCTGCCACGCACCGCCACGGTCAGCACTCTGGAGCCGTGCCTGCTGTGGCGCATCCCCGGTGAGGACTTCCTCGCGGCGGTCGAGGCCGGCAGCGCCAGCAGCAGCCTGCTCACCGGCATGTCCTCGCGGCTCGCGCGCTCCCACCCACGCCTCGCGCTCGAACCGGCCCCCGTCGCCGCGCTCGCCGGCTGAGCCCACTGAGCCGGGCACAGCCAGGCACAGCCAGGCAGAATGGCCTGATGCAGCTCCCTGTCATGCCGCCCGTCTCCCCGATGCTCGCGAAGTCGGTGCCGGACGTGCCAGAAGGCGACTTCCTGTACGAGCCCAAGTGGGACGGGTTCCGTCGATTTTGCTGGTGTGCGACGGGCACCTAGGCACTACTTCCGATATTGGAGGCCCCGTGCGCATCCACAGGGCCTCCAACACGGGTCAGAAAGACGGCAGGCTGAGCAGGTTGTTGCCCCACTGGCCGTCGGCGTAGGTCTGGACGTACGCCACGCCGTTCGCCGGATGCACCGTGTGGACCTTGGCGTAGGTCGTGCCGCTTCCTGTGTGGGCAACACCGCCCTTGTTGTCGATCCAGTCAACGAGCTCGGCCCGCGTAATCTGGTTCGTCTCTCCGTTGCTGTCACTGACCCACTTCAGATCCGTGATGTGCTGGTGGTGGGAGCCACCCGCGGATAGGCGCTTTTTGGTGATCTTGATACTCATGAGTTGTACGTTCTCCTTGCGGAAGTAGTGCTTGCTCTCAAGGGGCGGTTCTGGTTCCCGTAGGAGGCCCTCGTTGTCAGAGACGAGGGCCTCCGCGTGTCGCTACCGCATCGCGGCCTGCGAACTGTCTACTGTTACTTGACAGTTGAGGCGGACCCCGAGGTTCGGCGGCGCCGGACATGCTGAACTCCCCTCGCCCGGCGAGGGGAAGGAGCGCCGGGACTTCTAATGTGGCTCCAAAGCGGAGACCACTCCTCACTACACCACGAGCGCACTAGCCAACCCGCTACGACACGCCGTCCGCACCACGCCGATCAGGCGTCCCGCACTGCTTCGGCGACTCGCTGTGCGAGCAGCGGCGGATGAGAGTTGCCCGCGAGGTATTGGGCGCTGTCGCGTGCGCCGACGAACTCGAAGCTGTCGGGGAAGGTGAGCAGCCACTTGAGCTCTGGGAGCCGCAGGTCGGCGGTTCTCCCAATGGAAGGGGCCGACGTGGGAGCCGGGCTGCGCTTCGACCTCGACCCTAGACGTCAGCCGAGGTTGCTCTCCAGGTCGAGCGGGGGTTCGAGAAACATCAACGCCAATCCCGCCACTGCCTTGACGGCGTACCCGCGTTGTTCCAGAGCGGCGTGAACCGCTGCCCTGCGTGACGCGGGCAGCCATGGGGTCGGCTGGTAGTCGATGCCGGAGGCATTGTCGGGGAGCAGGAAGCGCCGAGCAAGGTCTGGCAGGTCTTGGGTGAGGAAGTCGGCTGTGAGTTCGCGGGGGTTGGGTTTCCAGAGCCGCCAGTCATCGGCACCGAAGAAGTCCTCGGCATCGAAGATGTCCCCGTCCGACCCGGTGAAGCCAGCCTTTCCGTCCTGCCGTTCGAGGTACATCGGCAGCCGCTCCTCCACGAGTTGGCGGGCACTCTCGTCGGCTCGGGCGTGCCCGAGGGTCATCGCGCAGGCGAGGGTGGAGTAGGTCTGAAGGCTCTCCAGCGCGACCGGCTGCGGGATGGCGAGGAGGGTCTCGCCGTCGAGGTCGACGTCGGTCACAACAAGTCGTCCCTCGGCCTGCGACTGTCGGTACTTGGCGCGGTTGGCAGCCACGCTTTCGCGTGAGGGCATCGATGCTCCAGAGTCATGGACCCCGATGTGCTGGCGCTGGTGATCCCGTCTTGCCGGCACCAGGTGGCGTCGGCCAGCTCCTCCTGCGGAAAGCACCCCAGACGGGCCGGGGTTGCTGCACACCAAGCCGCAGGGCTACGCGGTGTGCTCTTGAGCTACCAGAATTCTACGCTGGCCGCAGCGTCTCGGCGAGGCGTTACCAGCCGGGCATACTCCCACCATGGGTGTCGACGCGGGGGCCTTGCTAACGAGCTTGCAGCAGCCCCTGATGATCGCCGCAGCGAACGCGACGTCGGTCCAGATCTGCAGCCCGTTCATCGGTCATCGAACGGCTGCCGACCTGGCTGCCATCGCCGAGAACTCGGGGGGCTCGTCGTGGCGGTTGCTTACCTGGCTCAGACCCGCCGCCGCCGCTCATGGGTCGCTGAGCCTCGAAGGACTAGGCAAGCTGCTGAAGGCCGGCGTCGACATGGCGGACCTGCCACGCCTGCACGCCAAGCTCTTCCTGTTCGACGGGGCCGTGGGGTTCGCCGGCTCTGCGAACCTCACGCTGTCAGGACTTGGCGGCATCCAGCATCCCAACCATGAACTCTCCGTGGTGTTGGCCGAAGCGCAGCGCGCTGCCGCGTCGATGACGTTCGAGTCGTGGTGGTCGATGGCGAAGCCGGTCACGACGACATCGCTGTCGGCATGCGCGAAGGACGCCGCTCGCATCAAGGTCGTGCTCAAGGATGAGATCACGGACGCACCGTCGAGCAGGACCGGGGACGCGGATGCGTTGCTTGAGCACGCCCTGCATCACCATGTCTGGGTGAAGGCCGAGTACCTCGATGAGCATCAGGCCGACCAGCCACGCGAAGAGAGCCGGCCTTGGATCGCCAGTCCCCGGTCAGGTCGTCCCGGCTTCAATCTGGGCGATCTCATCCTGCTGTACGCCAAGTCGACCGGCAGGTGCAACGTCGTCGTGGAGGCGACCGAGCCGAGCCGTCTGGACGTGCCATGGCTAAAGGCCCGAGGCATCTCCGACGAGAGCGCAGAACGCTGGCCGTGGGTCACGCCAGTCACCATGCGCCTGCAGGTGCCGATCCGCGAGGGCGTTCCGCTCGCGGTCCTGGGCATGTCGGGCCGCTCGTTGCAGCCGGGTCATCGACGGATGCCCGTCGGCGGTCTCGCCACTGCATTGAACTTCATGTGCGGCGGGGCCAGCCTCGAACTCTGATCCGCCTGGGTGCATGGGTGGTCTGGTCTTCAAGAAGGCGCGCATGCTGATTGTGTTCAATCACCGCGCCGTCGAGGTGTTCAGCGGTACTGCCGTAACTGGGCGGCACGGATCTGCTCGCGTTCATGATCGGGTAGAGGCACGACGACCGTCTCGATCCCGAAGTGGCTGAAGGCGCTCGCCGACCAGGCCCGAGTTGAGACGAAGGGCGCAGCAGCGAAGTCGTCGCTGAATAGCAGCACGAGCCTCGCCAGTCCTGACAACAGGGTGGCGCCGTAGGCCAGCTTCAGTGCGTCGCCAACGATCTTCTTCTTCTGCGCCGCCTTGGGCGGACCCTGATGCGCCCACGCCTCGACCAGAAGTCCAGGTCGGCCATCTTCGGGTGCGATGCCCGCGTCGAACTCCATCCGCGCTCCCGAGGGAGTGCGCACGACGAATGGGCGTTGGAGTGGCATTTCAATCTGTAGCTGGTACAAGTCGAGCATCAGCCCCTCGGCACGGCGTTGCGCACTGCTGTCGCCGGCGTGCAGTGCCGGTTCCTCGGTCACGTGTGAGGTCCGTGGAACGGGTAGTCACCTGCCAGCCAGCGGACGAAGATCTGGCTGCGGTCGACGTAGGTCCGCACCGTGGTCTCCTTCAGCCCCGCACGCCGGGCGTCCGCCTCGAACCGCTCCAGCTCACGCTGGAGGTCGTCCACCGTCCACGCCACTGTCTCAGCCATACGCACAGGGTGGCAGGTCAGCCTGTCATCGGAGCCGCTTCGACTGGCTCCACCGTGAGCACGTCGCCGCCAACGAGTCGTCTCACGACGACGCGGCGGGCGTTACCATCACCACGACGGTCTGGCGAAGGACAACGAGCCCGACGTTGAGGATTGCGCTCCTTGGCTGCTCTCCTGCTCGACGTTCGCGTCTTGGCAGTTGAAGACCTGTGTCTGGCAGGCGTCGAGGGTGATCGTCGCGCCTTGCAGGTCGGATGCTGTCGTCCCGTTCACATGGGCGCTGCTGGCCAGCCGCGGCCTTGCTCCTCGGGCGGGGACGTTCACGAAGAAGGGGCCATCGGCGGCGGGATGGTCAGGACATCGGTGTTGCTCGTCCCGACTGAAAGATCACCGGCGTTGATGACGTCATCCGCCAGTAGGTACTCGAGGGAGAGGTCTGCCTGCTCGCCGGCGCCGAGCGTGACCTGGCCATTGGCGACGCCATCGTTGGTGTAAAGGGCGCTGGGTCGCGTGACCTTGACGGCGTTGCAGTCCTGTCCGACCGTGATGGTGTTCCCTTGGCTGATTTCCTTCTGGTACTGCTGGCAGCCCTTGACGTCCTCGGCTGTCGGATCCTGCAGGAACAGGAACTGCTCGGCGTTCATGTCGAACGAGCCACGGCGGTCACTGGTGTTGGTCACGCTGAGGTTGAACAGGACGTAGTGCGAACCAACGGGCGCGACACGAGACCCGTCGAGCGACTCCGTGTTCTTGATGGCGTTCTCGGGCTCGATGGAGAAGCTGAGGCCACTGCCGTTCTTGTAGGTGACGCCCGAGGACGCTGCCTGCTGGGGGGTTGAAGTCCGGTTGGCTGGCTGGGAGGCGGGGGCGGTGCTCTTGCTGCCAGCCAAGCTGGATGTCTGGTTCGCGTGCTGAATACCTGCCGAGGCTGGCTTTGCGCCACTGAACTGGTGCAAGCCGACGACAGCAGCGCCGATCAAGACCGCGATGGCGCCGACAACAGCCAGGGGAAGCCACGGAGACGAACGAGAACTCTCGCTCTTGCCCGACGCGGGCGCGAACCCAACCTGCGGCATCGACGGCGGCGAGGCCGTCGGCACGCCACAGTTCGCGCAGAACTGGGCGTCAAACGCCTGAGGAACGCCGCAGAAGGGACAGGGGCTCGCCGCAACCGTGGCAGGTCGCGCCTCGGGCGCCGTCGGGGCCGACGCGGCGACCGACTGCTCACCGACCAAAGTCGCGGGGGGCGCCATCATGACGATGGTTCGGCCACACAGCGGACAGACGGTCTGGCCAGGACCAGTGGGGTGGCCGACGGGGCATGCGGTGGTCATGACGTCCTCGAGATGGGCTGTATTGGTCGCGGCAACGCTCGCGCGCTCAACCACCTCATCGGCATTTCTGCTACGGAACCGTAGTCGACGTATCCGTAGCGGGACCGGACGCTCGTGCGCGTGCCTGAGAGCGACTCCGAGACGGTGGACAACCGCCGCATCGAGGCATTCGGGCGACGCGTGCGTGAGCTGCGTGAGCAACGCGGCCTGTCGCAGGAGCAGCTCGCCGAGGACTCCGGTCTCCACCGCGCCGTGATCGGGTTCATCGAGCGGGCCGAGCGCGAGCCTGGCCTGACGAACTGCTGGCGGATCGCGGATGGCTTGGGCATCACGATCTCCGAACTCCTCGAGGGAGTGGACCGTCGGCGGCGCAGCGGGCCACCTCGACCCCGAGGCCGCTGACGCCTACTTGCGCGCTTCACGGACGATGGCGTTGAAGGCGCCTCGCTCGCGGAGTTCATGCTCGAGGTCGTCCAAGGTGAGCCCGTAGGTCGCGCCGGTGATGACCACCGCATGCGGTGGCGCGGACGGATCGACTATGGCGTAGGTGCCGTTGGCCGGAATCTTGGACACGGACAGGCCGAGTCGGCGGGCGGCGTTTCGTGCGCGATTCGCGCGCTGGGCTGGGGTCAGGCTGGACGTCACGGCTGCTCCTTGGTCGACGGATGTCGACCCGTCTCCGCAGCGGTTGCCGCAACCGTGGTCCGATCCATGGTGCCACGATGTGCCCTAGATCCGCGACCAGATGTTGCGATGCGGCTGGGCGAGGGCACGTTGGCGAAGCCTGGCCTTCAGACGAGGGGCGGCGTGTCAGCCTGCCTCCGCGCGTTGCCACCCAAGCACGTCGGGCAGCAGGCTACGCAGACGTTCGAGCACGGCTTCAGTCTCGGTGCCGCCCACGCGGATCATGACCCACCACTTTCCCGGCTCAAGCTCATCCGGGTAGGGCGCGTCGAGCCAGAAGTGGCGGCTGAGGCCGTTTTCGGTCGCGAAGCCGGGCGCTGCGACGGCCTCTGCGTTAGTCGCGGAGACCGCTCGCCAGCGGTTGCCCACTGCCTCGCGGACGAGCGGGAATGCCACTCCCCGGTCGACCAGCAGCGCGACAGCGCGCTTGACGGCCTGCTGCTTTGAGAGTGACTCGGACGGAGTGCCATCAACGAGCAGTTGGTAGCGGGTGAAGTCGCGTCCAGTTGTGCCGGTGACATGCCTGGCTTCAGCCTCCTTGCGGCGCACGCCGACTTGGTAGTCAGCCGCTTCCGGCAGCGGGATGAGCTGCTGGACATCCAGCAGTAGACGTTCCTCCAGCAAGTAGGGAACGACCCGGACGCAGGTGATGTCGAGGTCATGGCGCTCGGACAACCACAGCACGGACGTGGTGAGCTCGACCCCGAAGTCGGAAGAAACGAGGACGATCCTGACATCATCACCGAGGGCTTCTTCGCCGCCGACCCAGGTACGCACGACCGAACGCGAGTCACCTTCCTCGATGCCCCGCTCGAGGGCGAACAGCTCCCGCTGCTCAACAACCTGGTCGAAGGTCATAGCGCTGACCATGGCGGCGTAGCGGAGGGCTTGGAGTTCACTGTGCCCTGCGTCCTCGGTGCGCTTGAGCTCGATGACTACGAGCCGGCCCTGCCGGTCGACGCCGAGCAGGTCGATGCGTCTGTTGGCGCGGTCGAAGTTGCCGAACTCCTCCGCGATGAGCAGGACGTCGCCAGCAACGACCTCAATCTGGTCACGAAGAAGCCGCTGCAGGTCGTCGCGCTCACGAACCTGGACACCAGCAAAGGTCGTGCGCGCGACCGGCTCAAGCCTCTTCTGCGTCATCTCGAAGATCGCCATATAGGGAGTCTGCCATTCTGCGGCACAGTCGTGGGAGCCGATCGACTAGCCAGAACTCAGCGTCGAAGGTCATGCCCCTCTGCATCCTCACGCACTTGGCGGAAGGTCTCGCCCCGAGCCCAAGCCGTGAAGAGATTGGCGAAGTCAGGCTGGTCGAGGAAGCGGCGCAGCATCTCCCCGTTCGCATCGTGGCGGTCGATGACCAGCCCCTCGAACCGGCGGTCGAAGGTGAACCCGAAGTTATGCTCGGTGTTGGCGAGGGCGCTGGCTCGGATGTGGGGATCGTCAACGGCGGCGGTGACCTGCTGTTCGACCCAGAGCTGGTCGGCCTGGGTGAGGTTCGTCCCGAACTTTTCGTTGAGGGTCTCGATGATCGTAGATAGAGCAGCCTGCTTGGCGGCGTTCATTGGGCCGGCACCGTCGCCGCTGAAGGCCATCGGAAGCACCTGCTCACCCTCGCCAGCACCGAGGCTGACGTCAAAGGTGCCGGTGGTCTCGGTGCGCAGGGCGGCGAGGACGACGTCGTCACCAAGGTCGACGGCGCCATCGTGTTCGCGAGGCAGGCGTGGGAGCAGGAAGCGCCCGTACAGGTAGAGCGCCTCCAACTGCGTGTCTGTGAACGGCAGTACCTGAGCAAGGAAGGCGTACATGCGCACGTAGTCGCGCAGTGCCGAGCGGAACTCCTCACGGTCGGCTGGCTCAAGCTGCTGGTAACGGTCGCGGGCGGGCTCGGTGAACTTGTACAGCGCCGCGTGTGCCGAGTCTTTGGCGTCGGCGCTCAGGCCCAGGTAGGCGCTGACGAGCGCCGCAACGTCAGCGCTGTCGATGACCTGGTAGCCGTCGATGCGCGCAGAGGCGTTGTAGAGCAGGTTCGGGTCGGTGGGCTCGGTGACGGTGACGTCGTAGAACGCCTTGAACGCGAGTTGGATGTCGTCGGCCTTGTTGGCGAAGTCGAGCACGAAGGTGTCGGTCTTCCCCGCGTGGGTGCGGTTGAGCCGCGACAGGGTCTGGACCGCCTTGACGCCCTCGAGCTTCTTGTCGACGTACATCGTGTGCAACAACGGCTGGTCGAAGCCAGTCTGGAACTTCTCCGCGACGATCAGCACCTGATAGTCCGGCGTCGCGAACCGCTTCGCAGTCTCCGACTCGGGGAAGCCGTTCAGGAACGCCTCGGTGTAGGTCACGTCTTCTCCGAGCTCGGGGTCAATGACCGTGCCGGAGAACGCCACAAGCGCACGACAGTCGGTATAGCCCTTGTCGAGGATGTAGCCCTTGATGGCGTCGTAGTACTTCACCGCATGCAGGCGGGAGCGGGTCACGACCATCGCCTTGCCTTGCCCACCGATCTTCTTCGCCGTCACGCGGCGAAAGTGCTCCACGATCACCTCAGCCTTCTGAGCCAAGTTCGTCGGATGCAGTGACACGAACCGTGCGAGCGCGGCGGTGGTCTTGCGCTGATCGACTTCGGGGTCCTCGCTGGAGGCGTTCGCCAGCTTGAAATACGTCGAGTAGGTCATGTAGTTCGCGAGGACGTCGATGATGAAGCCCTCTTCGATGGCCTGACGCATCGAGTACAGATGGAAGGGCCGGTGCAGGCCGTCGAGTGAGCTCTCGGTGCCGAACAGCTCCAGGGTTTTGGCCTTCGGTGTGGCTGTGAAGGCGAAGTACGACAGGTTCGGCTGGCGTCCGCGTGCGGCGACAGAAGCTGCCAGTACGTCTTGTGGGTCGTCCCCAGCCTCGATCTTGGCTTCAAGCCGTTCGGCGGCATCGAAGGTCGCGTCGATCCCACTCTCGCCATGACCGACCGCAAAGACTTCACGAGCTGCCTGTCCCAAGACCGACTTGAGGGCCTTGGCCGACTCGCCGGACTGAGAGGAATGAGCCTCGTCCACGATCACGGCGAAGGTCCGCCCGGCCACAGCCTCGGCTGCTTGGTCGAGGATGAAGGGGAACTTCTGCAAGGTCGTGATGATGACCTTCGCCGTCTCCCCGGACAGGGCCTCTGCCAACTGGGCGGAGGACTCATCAATCTTCTTCACCACCCCCACCGTGTGGTCGAACTGGAAGATCGTGTCCTGGAGTTGCCGGTCGAGCACCACGCGATCGGTGATGACGATGATCTTGTCGAACACCTTCGAGTTTGGGTCCAACCCCTCCTTCAACAAGGTGGTGTCGGCGGGCGTGTGCAGGCTGGACAACCGATGGGCCAGCCACGCGATGGTGTTTGACTTCCCCGAGCCCGCTGAGTGCTGGACGAGGTAGTTGCTGCCCGCTCCGTTGACTGCCGCGTGGGCGGTGAGGGTGCGGACGGCGTGCCACTGGTGGAAGCGGGGGAAGACGGTGGGCTTGTTGGCGGTCTTCTTGCCCTTGCTCTGTACCTCGATGTGGACGTAGCGGGCCAACAGATCGAGCCAGGCATCGCGCTGCCAGACCTGCTCCCACAGGTAGGCGCTGGCGTAGCCAGAGGGGTGTGAGGGGTTGCCAGCACCGCCAGACTGGCCTGGACCACCGGAGCCCTGGTTGAAGGGCAGGAAGCGGGTGCCACGGCCTTCCAGACGGGTCGTCAGGTACACCTCGTCGGGGTCCACGGCGAAGTGGACGACGGCCCTCTTGGCGAACAGCATCTCGGTGGGCTTGCGGTCCTCGCGGTACTGCTTGATCGCGTGGTGGACGCCCTGGCCAGTGAGCGGGTTCTTCAACTCCGCTGTCGCCACCGGCAGACCATTTACCGACAGCACCAGGTCCATGCTCTTGTCGGTGTCCTCGGCGGAGAAGTGGACCTGGCGCGTGACCGTGCAGCGGTTCGCGTCGTACAAGTTCAGCAGATCGAGCGTGATCTCGTGGGCAGGCCGGAAGTAGGAAAGGTTGATCCGCACGCCAAGGTCAACCACGCCTTGACGGAGCACATCGACGGTGCCGCGTTGGTTGATCTCGGCAGCCAGTCGCTCAGCGAACTTCCGTTGAGCCACATCAGCCCCGCCGTGCAGCCCGAGGAGGCGCTCCCACTCCTTTGGCTGGGTGGCCCCGATGAAGGTGTACAACTCCGCCGTGTCGAGGCCGAGTGCGGGCCGAAAGTTGCTGGCCGTCCCCGCGATCCAACCGTGAGCGATGAGGTGTGCCTCGATGGCCTCCTCGAAGCGAACCTCCGTGTGTCCCGCCGTCATGCCGCGCCCCGAGCCGTCGTGACGTCGAGTTGGCCTGTGACGGCTGCCGTGATCAAGGCTTGCCGTCGCTCGTGTAGCAGCGCCTCAGACGTAGACAACGCGCCGAGCACTGCCGTGCGGCGCTCCTGGGCTCTTAGCCGCTGGGCTGCCAGTTGTGTCTGCTCGTGAGAGTCCGCGCATGGGATTGGCAAGTTGAGTACGTCCTGACCGCGAAGTTTGATCATTGAGGCCGATGAGCCTCGCGCAACCGACGAGATCAGAAGCCGCAGCCGTGACGACAACAACACCGCAGCGATGAAGTCCGGGGAAGTGTCCGCGGGCAGGCGGACGCGGTAGATCAGGTCGCACAGTTGTAGTCGGCTTCTTACCTCGTGAGCAACAGCAACATCGCCCACCAGTTCTGGAGTGTTGGCTCGCGTGATCAGCAGATCGCCCGGCTTGATCTCGTGTCTGGAGGCGCCGGAAACTTCTGCTGGGAGAGCCTTGTTCTCGCCGCCGTCGAACACACCGGACTTGATGGCGCTCAACTTGAGCACGCCCCATTCACCGGGTTCCGCTGGACGGTTGTCACACTCAGGACTCGCACCCTGCTCAATGCCACGGGCGAGTCGCTTGAGCGGAAGGCAGCCCCGACGCATTAGCGAGTCTACTTGCTGATCAAGCACGGCTTGCGTCTGTTCCGAGGCGAGTTGTGCCTGCTGGCGGCGCAATGCGATCAGGCTGTGGATGCGCGCCGCCTGTGCGTCGAGGAAGTCCGCGATCCGTCGCTGCTCGTCCAGGTCGGGCACCGTGATGAGCGCCGAGCCCATAGCATCCTGGCGTAGGCCATACCTCGTGACGCCGGTCGCCGCAGCCGTCATCTGGGCTCGCAGGAAGTTTGACGACATCGCCCAGTAGAGGAAGCGGGGGTGCATGTCAGCGCCAGGCCTGACGATGGCGAGATGGTAGCCACACACGAGGTCCGGCGCAGACTCCGCGACGTATGCCGGGACGGCGATGTCTTCAGCCGTTTCAGAGTCCTTAGTGATCACCGTGTCGCCCGGCAGTAGCCGGAACTGCCGTACTTGCGCGTCGGTTGCGGTGGCAGACATGAGGTCGAATGACAGGTCGATGGAGTTGTTCTTGTATACGTCCACGTAGTTGCACAACCGGACGTGACGCTCTCCCTCGGCGGACTTCTTGTCCACGTTGCTGACCGTGAGGTGGGCGACGCGCTTGAGGGGGATCTGCCGCAGGCTCACTTCATACTCTCGCTCAGCAACCGTTGGATCTCGTCCTCGATGGCCCTGATGTCGGCCTCGATGTCGGCCAGCGGCCTGGGTGCGCGGTACACGTAGAAGTGCCTCGTGAAGGGGATCTCGTAGCCGATCTTGGTCTTGTCCTCGTCCACCCATGCTTCGGGGACGTGCGGCAAGACCTCGCGCTTGATGTAGTCGGTGATGTCGTCGCCCAGGGGGACGTTCTCGTTGTCGCGCAGGTCGGGGTCGGGGAGCGGCTCGCCCTTGCGGTCGGTCTGCAACTGGCCCTCGGGGTCGGGGAGGGCGATGGCGTCCCGGATGGCCTTGTCCACCTTGGCATCGTTGGTCATGCCAGCGGAGACGAGGGCCTTGTTCAAGAGATCCGTCATCTCTTTGGCGTTTGCCGTGGTTGTGCCAAGCAGGGATCTCAGCACGTCAACGACAGCCCCCTGTTGGCGCTCAGCCAGTTGGAGAGCCGCAACGGGGTCACCAGCGCCCTTGGCAGGCACTCCCAGGGCGCGGTACGCCTTGGATTCAGTGAAGGCGGCGATGGTGTCCTCAGAGACCTCGAAGCGCAGCCGCAGGGCACGCTCGACGGTGATGCGCTGGTAGCCGAAGTCAGTGGTGTTGAAGACCTTCACTTGGGGGTGGTCCTCAGCGGCGAGCGCAAGGGCATCGGTGTAGAGGTTGGTGATGGTGTCGATCTGCTCGTTGGTGATCTCACGGCGCTTGTTGCCGAGGCTCTTGCGCATCTTGACGTACATCTCGCGGGCGTCGATGAGTGCGACCTTGCCCTTGCGCTCGGGGCTCTTGCGATTGGACAGCACCCAGAAGTAGGTCGAAATGCCGGTGTTGTAGAACAACTGCTCAGGCAGCGCGACGATGCCTTCGAGCCAGTCGTTCTCCAAGATCCACCGGCGGATCTCGCTCTCGCCTGAGCCCGCTGCGCCAGTGAACAGTGGGCTGCCGTTGAAGACGATGGCGAGCCGGGATCCGCCCTGCTCGACCGGCTTCATCTTCGAGATCATGTGCTGCAAGAACAGGAACGAACCGTCGTTGATGCGCGGGAGACCAGCTCCGAAGCGGCCCTTGAAGCCAAGGGTCTCGAACTCGGTCTCGACCTCGTCCTTCACCTTCTTCCACTCAACCCCGAACGGCGGGTTGGCGAGCATGTAGTCGAACTTCTCATCCGCCAGGCCGTCGTTGGAGAAGGAGTTGCCAAGCACGATGTGGCTGGGGTCGTGGCCGGTGAGAAGCATGTCCGAGCGGCAGATCGCCCAGGTCTCGGGGTTGAGCTCCTGGCCGAACACCTCGAGCCGTGCGTCGGGGTTGTGCTCGCGGACGTACTGCTCTGCGACTGTGAGCATGCCGCCGGTCCCGCAGGCCGGGTCGTACAGCGTTCTGACCGAGCCGGGCCTCTGCAGGATGGCGTCGTCCTCGTGCAACAGGAGGTTGACCATCAGTCGGATGACTTCGCGAGGGGTGAAGTGCTCCCCGGCTGTCTCGTTGCTGGCCTCTGAGAAGCGGCGGATGAGCTCCTCGAAGACGTAGCCCATCGCGACGTTGGACACCGTCTCCGGTGAGACGTCCAGGTCCGCGAACTTGGCGACGACCGGGTAGAGCAGGCGTGCGTCGTTGAGCCGCTTGGTCTGCTCCGCGAACCCGTACTTGACCAGCACGTCCGCAGCTCCCGGCGAGAAGCCTGCGACGTAGGTGGCCAGGTTGCGTGCAATGTTCTCGGGATCATCCAGCAGCCGACGGAAGTCCAGAGGGCTGGTGTTGTAGAAGGGCACGCCGGCGACGCGCTCGAGCACCTTCGCACGGTTCTGCAGCCCCTGGCGCTCCAGCGCGGCGTCCTTGGCCAGCACGGCAGCCTTCGTCGGGGCGAGGGTGGCGTCGAGGCGCCGAAGGACCGTCAGCGGCAGGATCACCCGCCCGTACTCGTGCGCCTTGTAGTCCCCTCGGAGCAAGTCAGCCACTGACCAGATGAACCCGACCTTGTCCGAGAAGCCCTCCACGGAGAGGACGCTACCGAGAAGCTGCTCGCGTCGAGTGCTGCACCCGCGAACGCGCCCATGACCCGTCGCGAGGTTTGCAGTCCGACTAGCGTCGCCACCGTCCTCGATCCGCCACTGCCCCCACGCTAGGCAGTTCCGCGAGACCGGGCGTTCGCCGCCGTCGCTGCTGTTGAAGGGCGGTGGGCCGGCGGCACTACGGCGCTCCACGACTAGCCGCAGATCTCGCCCGACTCAGCGCCGCTGGCGCCGAGCGCCGACAAACGCCCCTATTTCCGAGTCCCGTCCGCCGGGGCTGGCCGCACAGACAGCCGTCGATGCGTCCCGTCCAACACGGCCTGCCACTGTGCTCGCCAGCCGGCCAGCGGTATCGTGGCAGTAGGCGCCAGCGCCACCGAGATACTTGCGATGTCTTGCTCCGCAAGGATGAGCCTGTCGTAGGCCAGCGGCTCGGCAACCCGTCCCGGCTCTCGGGTCACCCTCATGGGCGCTTGAAGCGCAAGGTCACGCATCTCGTGCTCATCGCCAGTGGGGTAGGCCAAGAGCTGGCCCTCAACGAGACGACCGTCGCGCAGCTCGACCCCAATCCAGGTGAAACGGTCGCCTCGCCCTCTGCCCAACGCACCAGCCCACACGGTCTCCCGCACATGGTGTGGCCGTGGACCACGGTGGATCACGGAGACGAGGAGCAGTGCAAGCACCTCGGCCAACACGAACACGACGAGCATCGTCACCGTAAGGCGCCGGACGTGTGCTTCCACGTAGCCGTCGGGACCGCGGGCGAGCGCGGTGACGTCGGCCAGCCGGCTGAGCGAAGCGGGCACCACAGCCCAGATGGCGAGCGCTACTCCCGTGGTCGCGAGACCCACGGCGACGACCTCAAGGAGCTCATCGAGTCCAACGCGCGGCAGGCTGGCACTTCTGCTCGACCTCAGCCTGAGGTAGGTCCAGCCGGGCACGAGGGCGAACAAGAACGCCGCTGTCAGCGTCGCTGAGGGCAGCACCTACTCGTCGGACCCTGTCTGTTGCTGGTCCGAGACCGGCGGTGAGCCACCCAGCCCCATGGTTGGCGGCGTCCAGTCGCTCGGCATGTCCTGCGACGTCACGATCTCGATGCCCTTGCGGACCTCGCCCTCATGGAACGCGGCATTCTCGCGTTCCATGAAGTCCCGCTCGCCGGGCTGTTCGCTCATGAACCTCTCCTCTCGTTAGCGCCGATGGTCCCACGGTGCACCGACAAGTGGGGCGCGACAGCACCGTCTGCGTACCTAGAGTCGTCGGTGTGACGCATTCCTGGGTACCTCAGACGCCAGAGGACGTCGTGGACGCTGCCTCCCATGGACTGCTCGAGGAGGGACACCACCTCGACATCAAGCGGGAACTCGCCGGCGGGGCCGGCCAGAACAAGGAGGCCGCGAAAGACATGGCCTCGTTCGCGGTTGACGGCGGTCTTCTCATCTACGGAGTCGACGAGGTGACCACCCCTCCGACCGCCGCTCCCATCCCGCTCGCCGGCCTCGCTGAGCGGTTGGAGCAGATCGCACTCACTGCGGTCACAGAGCGGGTTTCGCAGTGCTCTTCACGCAGCACTGGGTACTGCTGGATGATTGCGAGTATCCGCTAGGTCTCGCTGGCGCGATGACCCACGTCCTCAGGCACCGTCCCATCCTCAATCAACCTGTTACCACGGTAGGCACGACGCCCGGTGACGCCTACTCGGTCGCTATGTGACGCAACCAGCCTGTACACATAGACCATGCCGCCGCGGACGCCCGTCAGCGCTGCCGAACTCGGCGCCAGCCTGCGCCGTTGCACCGCTGCGGCGCATTCGATGGGGCGCGCGAACCTGTGGACACCCGCACCGTCCGCGCTCGACGCATGGGCGCGTGCTGCCCAAGGCGAGGAACTTGCGCTCACCATCACGGAGGCAGATGCCCACGCGGCTGTGCTCGTCCAGTCCAGCCTCGACCATGCCGACGCAGTGGCGCACTACATCACCCGAGGTTCACCCTTCCTCCCCCACAGCATCGGCAGGACCGCCATCGAGCACGGGCTTCGCGCGATGCACTACCTCGATGACCAGGCGGACGAGCTGGCGCGTGCAGCGCGTCGGATCAACGAGTGGCTGTACGCCCTCGAGGAGAGCGCCCGACGGCGCAAGGGCATCGTGGCGGCAGGACACCCTGGCGCCGACACCCTGCAGGACGAGCAGCCCATGCTCGACCGGATCGTGTCCCGCGCTGAAGCACTTGGGCTGCCCGTGACCAAGGGCAAGCAGCCGTGGCATGTCGGCGATGAGTGCCGCTGGAGCACGATGAAGCTCGCCGAGCACTACCTGAGTGGCTCAGGCGGTGGCGGGGTCGCCTCGATGGTCATGAGGACCCACGCCGCCATGGACCACGGTGTGGAGACCGCCCTTCTTGGCACCGTAGGCGACAAGGTGGGACCGCACGGCGTGAACGTCTTCCAGCCCACTCCCATGGATGTTCCTCGACTCGCCTTCACCCTGATGGGCGTACCACTCACCAGCATCAGCGCGATCCGCGCTCTCCATCACCACTACGGCTGGCCGAACGACGACAAGGTCGCAAAGGAGGCCGCAAGGGAGCATCAGCGCACCTTAGAGTTCTGGCAGCGGGCCATCGCCGAGTACCTGGATGAGGACGCCCCCGAACGGCCACGCACTGGCATCTTCGGCGAGCGGGGCTTCGGCCAGCCACGACCGATGTAGCGGCGAGGATGGGTGCGCCACTGTCCCGAAACGCCACTGTCCTCCCTCCACCGCGCCGCCCAATCCGCGTGGCCGGGCCGCTGGAGCAAGGCGAAGTCGTTGAAGGTCGGGGGTCCGTTGGATGGGTCGCTGTTCCGCGTTGCCGTGTCAGTTCTGCACGACGGTGTTCGAGCCAACTACCTGGCTGAGGATGAGGTCGTTGATCGCCCAGGCCGGGTTGCGCTGCGCATGCCCTTCCGCCGAGCTCATCAGCCTGAAGTGGCTCGGAACCTCGGAGCCCTCGCTGTCGCTGTAGCCGTCGTTCATGAACTCGCAGACGACCTTAATCTCCTGCTGCCTGAAGGTGGCAGTCAGCTCCCAGGCGTCGTAGACCGACCCGGTGAAGGTGAGGTGCAGCGTTCCGCGCTGCGTGTCGACGGATGTCTCAACGTCACCGGGCGTTCGCTCGAAGACCTCAAGCCACTCGAAGCCCTCAAGGCCCGGCACGAACGTCAGCAGGTCGAGCACTTCGCGAAGGGCGTCGTCTGCGTCCTCGTACTCCTCGGGGTCAGGAAGGTGCGCGATGGCCTCTCCCGCATCCACGACGAAGCCAGTGGGTCGGCCACCGGCGTCAAGGATGAAACTGACGCCGACGCTGACGCTCGCTGCGGAGATCTCCAGTTCCCGAGGAACCGAGCGGTCTCCGAGGGAGTCCTGCACTACGCCGGCAATGGTCACGTCGGCGAGAAGATGGGCGACCCCTGCGAGGTAGCCGGCGGACCTGTCGAAGGCAAGGCCGCTCAACCCAACGAGGAGTCGTCCCGCGTCGGCTCGTGCTTCCTGGTTGGCGACCTCCTTCGTAGCCGAGGTCGGAGAGTCGGCTGAACAGGTTGCCGCCCCGCAGGCGACCAAGCTCGACGTCGTCGAGGTGCCGGGCGAGCAGCGGCATGCACTCCCACGGAACCTCATGTTCGGGTGGAACAGTCTTGAACACGGCGGTCAGCGCGTCCTTCACACTGGAGTAGATGCGCGGCGGCGAGATCTGCCACGCCTTGAAGGCCGCTGGCACGTCCTTGTCGCTCGAGACGATGACGAACACGTCGGTGTCGCCGTCCGCTGCTTCGAGAAGGGCGCGCAGCGTGCTGCTGTCGGAGGCTCCAGTCTTGATGAGCCGTCGCTGACTGTCGATGCGCGTCTTGGCAGGGCCGGTGAGCATGATCTGGTCGCGCAGGCCAGCCGCTGCCACACCGTCGACCTCGAGCCGAACCAGGACGGGGCCGACATCCAGCAGGCGTTCGATCTCAGCAAGCACCCGCTCTCGCGTCACCTCTGCGAGTTCAGGCAGCGTGAGTCCGGTCGCGCTGATGTTCCTCAGCGCGGACAACGCGGCGTACCTCTCCGCGTAGGCGTGCTCGGCCCACTCCCAGACCACTGGGTCGGGGAGCCACACTTCGAACGCCCCGTGCTCGTCGAGTCGATCCACGACATCGGTGAGGCGTGCGAGGTTGAGATGCCGCGAGCCGAACGAGTTGGCGTCCAGCGCGATGGCACGCACCTTCGGCGCTGGTGGTGGCGGACCTTCCTGGGGCGCCTTTTTCCCTCGTGCCGTCACACACATGAGGATGCCAGGTCAGCGCCAGCCGGTTGTTCGCCTTTCGCGTCCCGCAAGCCGATCGGTGACCGGGACAGCAAATCGAGCCATTTTCTGCAGTCGCATCCAGCGCAGCTCGGTGTCCCGTAGACGTCGCCCGTTTGGCGGTCGCGGACAGGTGCCTTGACCGGGACGGTGCTGGCCATGACTACCACCACCGAAATCTCGGCATTTTTAATCGGCTACGCACGGTGCAGCACCGCCGAGCAAGATCTCTCGGCGCAACGGCAGGCACTCGAGGCCCTCGGCGTGCCCAATGATCGCGTATACGTCGACCACGGGCTGACCGGCACCAACCGCGACCGACCGGGGCTACGCGAGGCCATGGCCGCGTGCCGTGCTGGCGACACCCTCGTCGTCACCAAGTTGGACCGGCTTGCGCGGTCAACCCGCGATGCGCACGACATCGGTGATGAGATCACCAAGCGGGGCGTGCGGTTGCAGATCGGCGCGTCGGTGCACGACCCCACCGATCCGGTTGGCCGGCTGCTCTTCAACGTGCTGGCCATGGTGGCCGAGTTCGAGCGGGACCTGATCGTCGCGAGGACCCGTGAGGGCATGGCCATCGCGAAGGCCAAGGGCCGGTTGAAGGGCAAGCAGCCGAAGCTGAAGTCGGCCCAGGAGGAGCACTTGATGAAGCTACATCAGGCCGGGGAGCACACCAGCGCGGAGCTGGCCGACCTGTTCGGGGTCGCGAGGTCGACGGTCTATCGCGCCATCGCTCGTGCGGTCAGTGCTCCCTGATCTGCGGTCTATCGGCCTCGTTGCCGTTGCCGAAGCTCCTCCGTGAAGGCTCCCATCACGGTCGGCGCTTCCTCGAGATCTCCGAGCAACGCTCGCCAGGGCGAGTCCTCTGCCTCGGCCAAGCTGCGACTGAAGTCGGCACCGCTTTGTGGTTCGGCTGTCTCGCCCCAGGAGGTCCAACGATTCTCGCCGAGAAACAAGCCCGGCACGCTGGGCGGGCGCCACCACCCGTCGGGCAACGGGAGAACCCGCTGTGCAAGGGCCACGCGGTACTCGTATCGGTCGCAGGTCCAGTCGTAGTCCGCATCGTCGGGCAGGAACGCTCGAAGCGGCTCGCGGAGGTCGAGACGCAGCAGATGGCTCAGTGGCCACCACCAGCGTCCGCCGTTCTCGCCCCATCTGGGGAAGGCGTTGACGACCTCGTGATCGAGGACCTGATCCTCGCGGAGCGCGATGAAGGCAGGGAGCAGACGTTGTTCGCCGTGGTGCTCCCGCCAAGTCGGCCGGCGCAGCAGGTCGAGGAGCACGTCGTCGCGACCTGCTGCGACCGCCACGATGCCGGCGCTGCGCAGCACGAGCAGCGCAGGGAGATGCCTCATGTTCTGGAGAACGCCAACGTAGCTGCCTGGAGGTGTCCGCTTGGCAGTCATCAACCGCTGGACGGTGGCAGCCCACAGATCTGTGTGGTTGCGCTCTCGGTCGTACCAGACGCCAGTCGCGACAAGTTGGATCAACGGGGTTGTGGCCGCAACGAGATCGGCGACGAGCGGCTCGATCTCGGCGTAGGGCATGCGGGCGGTGCTCACGGGCATGGCAAGGGCGCGGTCGACAACGACGTCGGCCATCCCAGACACCAGGTCCTCGACCACGATGCGGCGAGTGCGGTCGAGCAGGCTCTGTTTCAGTCTGGTCACGGCCATGGCCGTCGTCAGCGGCGGTTCGGTGAGCTTCTCGAGCGCGTCGATGGTCGCGGTCAGCCGAGTGAACAACTGGTCGGCGTCGGCGGCGACGATCTGGCGACCGGCGTGTTGGTTCAGCAGCCTCTGCGCCACATCACCACGGCTGCTACGCGAGTCCCAGTAGACCGGGTAGCGGCGCGAGGATCGGCTCTCCATAGCGGACACCAAGGCTGTGTCCCACTCGCCTGACCAGCCCGAGATCAACAAGCCGTACTCGTCAAGCACCCGCTCGAGGAGGTCCTGCAATGCCGACGGGTACGCAGCCAGCTCGTCCACCGTGTTCCTGATCTCAAGGTGCGTGAAGTCCCCGTGCAGCTTGATGACCGTCGCCTCCGCATGCTGCAAGGGCGTCATCCCCGACAGCGCCTCGGGCGTCGCCAAGATCTGCGCGGCCACCCCGGCGTCATCGAGGGCGCGCTCGAGAAGCCGGTCGAAGTTGGTCGTCAGGACGACGCGAACGGCGCCGCTACGGACCAGTTCCGCTACCTGTCGATGCGCCGCGCTCGGCACTTTCAGGCCCTGCTCCACCTCCTCAGGCGTGGCCTGGAAGAAGGACCGCAGAAGACCCTGTCGCGCCGCACTGGAGGGCGCGAGAGCGGCCAGCAGGTTCGAGTAGCCCAGCGGCTGACCGTCGCCATGCTCAGCCCACCACGCCTCTGGGTCTTCGGCGGCGACGTCGCCGGCGCCTTCGACATCTGGCGCTGTGGCGACGGCTGCCCTTCTGACCAGTTCGCGAACGACTCCCCAGCCGGTGGGGATGCCTGCGCCAGTCGAGACGCCCGATCCCAGCAGCACCGCGTAAACGCCAGGATCGGCCTGCACTCCGAGCGCCAACATGGACAGAGGCTCGAGGGCGGCTGGCACGCGGTTGAACGTAGCGGCTCCGCGGACGGGTCGGGCGCTCTCACCGAGACTCTGGGCGACCGCACCTACCGTCGGAGCATGGACGTCGTGACCCCGTGGCCCTACACGTCACGCCGGCAGCCGCCAAGGGCTGTGCTTCCGCTGGCCGAAGGCGTCGACCTGCGCACCCGTCGCATGGTCGGGGCGGACGGCGTGCGGCACGACGTCTGCTACATCGGGACCCTCGCCCGGTTGCTCGGCAGGAGCACTGCCACCGTCCGCCGCTGGGAGAGGCTGGGCATCCTTCCAGCCACCCCGTTCGAGGAGCCTGTAAATGGCGGTCCTGCTCGACGGCTCTACCCTGTCCAATGGATCGTCGGCGTGCTCCGCATCGCTGAGGCGGAAGGGTTGGCCGCAAGAAGGCCCGCGTGCATCGCCGCGACCAACTTCACCGCTCGAACGCAGCAACTACACCGCGAGCTGTTCGGCTGAGAAGCGCACCCGCCGGCACGTCACTGCCCTCGTCGGCGTGCACAGCACGTCTGCGAGCGGCCCGGCAGGTGTCGGGTTCCGCGGCGACAAGTTGCGCAGAAGTTGAAGCCGAGCGTGCTTCACACCTAGTACGAAGCGCATCTGCGCAACTCGCAGGCGGCCGGTTGCACGCTTCGACGCCCGAGTTCGCCCATTGCGTAGCAGGTAGGAACGGCTTTGAGCTGCACGGATGCCCCCCGCATCCTTCGCGTGTCAGTCGTCCTTGTGCGAGCGGCGGCGCAGTACGGTCCTCGCCGCGCCCGAGTTGGAGCCTGTCCATCCTTTGTGCCTTCGCCAGTCGACATCGGGGAGCGCTTCCGTCTTCGTGCGGAGGTCAAGGTGCCGCAAGGGTCCTGTCACCTGTGATCGGGGGACGCCGACGATGTAGCCGAACCGTGCGCTGCGGCCTTCGTAGTCCCGTTTCGTGGTCGGGCTGTCATTTTGCGGCAGACCTCCTGCACGGCCATCGAGAAACGCCCTGAGGCGCTCGGCGATCAGCGGTGTCAGCTCATTGCCGCGGCTCGCTCGCAGCGGATGTCCTCCACCGATCCAGCGGTCAAGTCCCGCCCACTCAAAGCCCTCCACGAAGAGCTGCGTGATGAACCTGGGCGTGAGCAGCGCCAGCTTCCGCGATCTGCGCCGCTTGTGGGTGACGGCTCGTCCCGTCGCCATCCTGGCGAAGATCTGTCCGTCGAGCATCCGGCTCTTGAGTGCAGGCGATCTTGCTGTCACCTCCACTCGTAGCGTTCCAGCGGGTGCACGTGCTGACTTCTTGCGGCGGGCTGACTGCACCGCCTTGTCGTAGATGGCGACACGCAAGCCATTGTCGCCGCGCCGTGCGTAAGCGCTGTACCTCGTCACTCTCCTCTTGGTCTTGCCAGCGCCTGTCTGCGGATGGCCCTCGAAGACATCAACCCACAGGCTGGTGTCCTGCACACCGAGGAAGTCCATCGTCACGTCAATGCGGGACACGCTGAGCGTGCGGCTCAGGCAGTCCTGGTCCTCGCACCATGGCAGTCTCCACCCCGCGCTTCCCTTCCGAGTGGGGATCGGGATCACGCGCTCCGATCTCGGCTCGGCACCTGCGGTTACCGCGTTGGCCAGGGTCAGGTCCACATGGGGGCACTGCGCAACGACGACTCCGGCGCGGGCGAGCTGGATGACGATGGCGTGGGCGTAGCCCTCGACCAGTTCAGGAGGGCAGACCGTCCAGCCATCGGGGTCGTTCAGCCGGGCCGGGTTGAACGAGACCGTGCAGTGCATGGGATGTCCGCCAGGGCCGAGATACGTCGTTGCAAGGGTTGAACGCGCGTGCGCGTGGCCGAGGCCGACATCGTGGCGTGGGTACACGCTGACGTGCGCCTTCGTCCCGCCCATCTGGGTGTCGAGCCATCGGCCCTTCAGGTACTCCGCAGCCTCGTCGTCATCGTCATCCGGCTCGCGCATGCGCCATGCGATGCCGATGTCATGCGACAGGTCAACTGCTGCGAGGGGAAACGTGAGCGTTAGGCGGTCTACACCCGCAAAAACCCTGGGATATTCATGCAGCGGTTCTGCGAAACGGTGCTTCCCCATGCGCAGCGCGATTAGTTGTAGGGGGACACGTGGCGCCGTCCTGTTGTCATTTCTACCTGTAGGACTGCACTGCTAGAGGTGGTCGTCCTCATCAAGCAGTTCTTCGCAATAACCAGCCCATTTTCGCGCTGCACCGAGTCCCGAGCTGCGTCGCCGACGGTGACCGGAACGAGTCGCGTCGCAGCGCGGAAGTTGCCATCGGTGTCGGACGTCTGTCCGCGTGCGAAGTCGAGGCTCATGGGACACTGCTCCTGTCAGATGATGACGATGGGTCTCGCAGCATCGGGTTGTCAGCCGCCAAGCCGGCCCGTTGCAGGTGAGGCCCTTCGTCACGCTCGGGTCGAGCGCTCTCTCGTTGTACCGCGAGGACTGCGGGAACGTGCGTAGAGCCGCGCAACGTAGCAACTACCGCTCGATACCAGAACTGGCTACGGTCGAAGGGCGGCGAGTCACTGGCTCGGCGTGTGATCCGGCCAACGGGGCTGGTGAGGAGCCACGGCGCTCGGGCAGCCAGCCCCGGCGTCCTCGGACTAACCAACTGCGAGTACTTGCAGGCGGTCCTCCTTGCACGCCATCACTGTCGCTGAGCCCTTGGCTCAAGATGCAAGACCGTCACTGACGTCTGCCCAGTTTGCTCGTGCCGTGCGGGGCGCCGCCCGCCTCATGGCACTGGCTTCAGCCCACCCTGACGATGCAGCGTCATGCACTCCACTCGATCTGCACTCGTGGACCGTGGATGAAGACCCGTTTGATCCCCATGTCTCGGAGGCCCGCGCCGAGAACATCACCCGGTAGAGCGCGCTCCTTCAGCAGCTCGACCACCCCCGCGAGGGCTGCCGCAGCAGAAACGGTGAACCGCATGGCCCTGGTCGCCTGGCTGTTGAGCGCCGTCTGCTGCGCCTTCACCTCTGCGACGGCAGCATCGTGGTCACGCTTGAACTCCAAGACCTCCCCAACAGAGTAGAGGTCGTTTCGCCCCATCTCCCGAACGCGATTGAACCGAGCGTCGAGTTCCTGAAGCTGCTTGGTTAGCCGTCGTCGTTCGCGGGCGACGTCGTCGCGGGGCGCGTAGCGCACCAGGACATCGGCGTGCGCAGGGTCAGCGGCCAACTTGGCGAGTTCCGCGATGATCGCGGCCTCGAGGATCGAGTGCCCCTTGGTGCAAGGTGGCCCGTACCCCTCGACTTGCTTCGAGCCAGGGCGAGGGCCATAACAGACGTACCGCCACAGATCTTTACGGGTCCCATCCTTGCGCAGCTTGTTGGTGTTGCCGCCGTACATCGGGAGGCCACAGTCACCGCACACAACCATGCCATCGAATGGTCGACGCGGGTTGTGCTGGCGCTTGGCGTGAGGCCGCGCGCCAATGCCGCCCCCCATTGCGTCCTGAGTTTGCTGCCACAGGTCGGGATCAACGAGGGCGCCGAGGGGACTTGCCAGGTCAAGACGCCCAGCGTCGCCCGGCTGACGTCGCTCAAGCCGCTTGCCCCTACTCGTATGCACGACCTTCTGCGCGCCCCACGTCAGCTCCCCCTTGTAGAACGCGTTGGTGAGGATGCCTCTCACCGTGTTGGGTCGCCAGTTCGTCGCGCCGGTCTTGGTCTTCACGCCAGCACGCATGAGCCGCCGCGCAACCTCCTCGGTGCTAACCCCCTCTCGGCCAACCCAGACGAACATCTGGGTCACCCAGGGCATCTCGTCTGGATGGACCTCGATCTCGCCACTGCGCCGCCTTCGCCCCTTCTCGTCAACGAGCACTGCGCCCTCCGGCAGCGGCGACCCATCAGCCATGAACAGTGGCTTGCTGCGCACTCCAAAGCAGGGCCGCATGGCAACCGTTCCCGCCCGCACCTTCGCCCGCATCTGGGATCGGGTGCGCTCCCTCATCTTCACGACCTCGGCGTAAGCGGCAACCGCCTCGTGGGCGGCGTTGACCTGATGTGCCGCGTTGAGCGGCATCACGTCGCCCGCCCTCGTCTTCAGCCGAACGTCGTGGTCCTCCGCGAAGTCCGCCCAGGCAACGGCCTGGGCAAGGTCGCCGGTAAGGCGGTCGGTTACGGCTACCACGACCCAGCCCACGTCGTGGTGTTGTTCGAGGTACGCCAGCATCTTCAAGAAGGCCGGTCGACGTCGTTTACTTCGACTTTGTGCCTCGTCGGCAAAGCGGGCGACGATCTTGATGCCGGCTTCGGCAGCGAGTTCATCGTTGATGGCGTGTTGCTCGTCGGTGCTCTCCTGTTTGTCCGTCGAGAACCTCGCGTAGCCCACGCCGCGCGTCCATCGTGGGTCCGTCTTCGACGCCACCGCGCCCTCCCGACAAGATGTGGTCATGCACCTGCCTGTGATGCCCCCCGTGAAGCCCATGCTCGCGAAGGCTGTACCCTCAGTCCCAGAAGGAGACTATACATATGAGCCCAAGTGGGACGGGTTCCGCTGCATCGTGTTTCGTGACGGCGACGAGGTGGAGCTGGGCTCGCGCAACGAGCGGCCGCTGACCCGCTACTTCCCCGAGGTGGTCGAGGCGCTGAAGGCGAACCTGCCCGACCGTTGCGTCGTCGACGGCGAGATCGTCATCATCGCGGGCAAGGGCCTCGACTTCGTCAACCTGCTGCAGCGGATCCATCCGGCAGACAGCCGGGTGCGGATGCTGGCGGAGACGACACCGGCCAGCTTCATCGCGTTCGACCTGCTGGCACTCGGCGACGACGACCTCATGACGGTGCCGCAGGGCGAGCGACGGGCTTTGCTGGAAGCGGCCCTTGCCAAGGCGTCGGCGCCGATCCACCTGACCCCCGTGTCCGAGGACCCGGCCGTCGCACGGGACTGGTTCCAGGTCTTCGAGGGCGCCGGCCTCGACGGGGTGATCGCGAAGCCGAAGGCGCAGGCCTACCAGCCGGACAAGCGCGTCATGTTCAAGGTCAAGCACACCCGCACTGCGGACGTGGTCGTCGCGGGCTACCGGCTGCACAAGAGCGGACCGGTCGTCGGGTCCCTCGTCCTCGGGTTGTACGACGACGACGGCAACCTTCAGCACATCGGGGTCGCGGCTTCCTTCGCCATGAAGCGCCGGGCCGAGCTGATCGCCGAGCTGGCGCCGTACAAGACCGACGGCGCGCACCCGTGGGTCGGTGACGTCGTGCCCGAGCGCAACCCCAACCAGTCCGCCGGGTCGCGCTGGAACTCCGGCAAGGACCTGTCCTTCGTGCCGCTGCGACCTGAGCTGGTCGCCGAGGTCGGCTATGACGCGATGGAGGGGACGCGCTTTCGGCACACCGCGCAGTTCAAGCACTGGCGCCCGGACCGTACGCCCGAGTCCTGCACCTACGAGCAGCTCGAGCGGCCCGTGCGCTTCGACGTCACCGAGGTTCTCAGCACGTGACCGCAACCCTCGTCACGTCCGACCTCACGGTCGTGCGCGGCTCCCTGCTCGTGCTCTCGAAGGTGTCGCTGACCGTCGCGCCCGGGATGCGCATCGGCGTCGTCGGTCCCAACGGGGTGGGGAAGTCCACGCTGCTGTCCTGCCTGGCAGGCGAGCTCGTGCCGGACAGCGGTTCGGTCAGCCTCGCTCCCCCGACCGCCAATGTCGGGCTGCTCCCACAGGAGCCCGACCGGATCGTCGGCGAGAGCGTGCAGCAGTTCCTCTTGCGCCGTACCGGAGTGACGGCGGCCCAGAGTGCCCTCGATGCCGCCACCGAACGGATCGCCGAGGGCGACGGCGACGGCTATGACGAGGCGCTGCAGCGCTGGCTCGACCTCGGCGGTGCGGATCTCGACAGCCGCGCCGAGGAGGTCTGCACCGACGTCGGGCTGTCCCCTGCGCTGTTGGCGGCGGACATGACGACGCTGTCGGGTGGTCAGGCGGCGCGCGCCTCGCTGGCGTCGGTGCTGCTGTCCCGCTTCGACATCTTCCTGCTCGATGAGCCGACCAACGACCTCGACTTCGCCGGCCTGGAGCGACTCGAGCGGTTCGTCGACGAGCTGCAGGCGGGGCTGGTGCTGGTGTCGCACGACCGTGAGTTCCTGTCGCGCACCATCACCTCGGTGCTCGACATCGACGGTCCGATGCGGACGACCCGCCTCTACAACGGCGGCTGGGACACCTATCTCGAGCTGCGCGCGCTCGCGCGTCAGCAGGCGAGGGACGCCTTCGACCAGTTCGCCGACAAGCGCGAGGGCCTCGTGACGCAGGCCCAGCGGCAGCGCGAGCAGTCGGTGCGCGGCGCCTTGCGGGCCAAGCGAAAGTCGCCCGACAACGACAGGTCCGTGCGGTCCTACAAGATCGAGGCCGCGACGCACGCCGCCGGCCGCGTCAAGACGATCGAGGCGCAGCTCAACCGGCTCGACGAGGTGGAGGAGCCCCGCAAGGAGTGGCAGCTGCAGCTGTCGATCGCCGCGGCCCCGCGGTCGGGCGACGTGGTGGCCGCGCTGTCGGAGGCGGTCGTGCAGCGCGGCTCCTTCACGTTGGGGCCGATCGACCTGCAGGTCAGGTATGGCGACCGGCTCGCGATCGTCGGGCCCAACGGTTCCGGGAAGACGACCTTGCTCCAGGCGCTGCTCGGGCGGCTCGAGCTCACGTCCGGCCGCGCCGCGCTGGGGTCGGGCGTCCTGCTCGGTGAGGTCGACCAGACGCGGTCGCTGTTCAGCGGGAACGCCTCGGCCACCGACGTCATCCGCGAGCGGACGGAGTTGGTGCCCGCCGACGTACGGACGTTGTTGGCGAAGTTCGGGCTGCGCGGTGACCATGCCCTGCGTCCCGGGTCGTCGCTGTCCCCGGGCGAGCGGACCCGCGGGTCACTGGCGCTGCTGCAGGCGGCCGGCGTGAACCTGCTGGTGCTGGACGAGCCGACCAACCACCTCGACCTGCCGGCGATCGAACAGCTCGAGGAGGCTCTCGACGCCTACGAGGGCACCCTGCTGCTCGTCACCCACGACCGCCGCCTGCTGGAAGCGGTCCACGTCACCTCGACAGTCACCCTGACCCTTCCCTGATGCACAGCGCGGGACCGTCACCCGGGCCCGGCAAGCGTGAGAGTGGCCTGCTCGGGGCTGAGCGTGTGCACGAGGCAAGGGTGGTCCCTGGAAGGATGGCGGGCGTGACGCCACCGACCCCGCTCGAGCGCCTCGTCGACCTGTTGGATCTGGAGACCATCGAGGTCGACATCTTCCGCGGCAAGCAGCCCCAGGAGTCGCTGCAGCGCGTCTTCGGCGGACAGGTGGCGGGTCAGGCGCTGGTCGCGGCCGGCCGGACGGTGCCCGCGGACCGCCCGGTGCACTCGCTGCACGCTTACTTCCTCCGCCCAGGGGACCCGTCGGTGCCGATCGTGTTCGAGGTCGACCGGATCCGCGATGGCCGGTCGTTCACGACCCGACGCGTCGTGGCCGTGCAGCACGGCCGCGCCATCTTCCACCTGAGCGCGTCGTTCCAGCTGGTCGAGAACGGCCTCGAGCACCAGCGCACCATGCCCGATGTGCCGGGCCCGGAGACCTTGCCGACACTGCAGCAGCGGATGCAGGAGTTCTCTTCGGACACCGACGGCTGGTTCAGCCGTCCGCGACCGATCGACATCCGCTATGTCACCGACCCGCCACGGATCCTCCGTGAGCAGCCGGGGCCGAAGGAGGCCCGGTCGCAGGTGTGGATGCGCGCGGACGGCACGCTCCCCGACGACCCGCTGCTGCACGTCTGCGCGGTGACGTTCGCCTCCGACATGACGCTGCTGGACTCGACGCTGCTGACGCACGGCCTCGCGATGGGGACCGACCCCGTGATGCTGGCGTCGCTCGACCACGCGATGTGGTTCCACGAGCCGTTCCGGGCCGACGAGTGGTTCCTCTACAGCCAGGACTCGCCGCGCACCGGCGGCAACCGTGGCCTGGCACACGGCGAGATCTACACCCACGACGGCAGGCTGGCGGTCACGGTCATGCAGGAAGGCCTGATACGCGTCGTCGGCTGACCTCCGTCCCTCGGAGCGGTCAGCCGTCGGGGTAGTTGGGGTCCGGGGGGTCGCCGCGCTGGCGGCGCTTGCGGGAGGGCTGGACCCGCAGCGGCTCCCCCTCCTGCTTCGCGAACTGTGGAGGGAAGGGCGCCTCGCCCTCGCCCTGCGACTCGTAGAGCTCGAGCAGCGGGGTCAGGTCGTGGTGCACGTCGTCGATGGCCGCGTGCACGTCGCCGAGCTCCGCGAAGCGCTCGCGCATGCTCCAGATGTCGAAGTCCTCGACCCGCGCGGTGGTGACCTCGCCCCACGTCAGCGGCGCCGAGACGAAGGCCATCTTCGACGCCCGCACTGAATAGGCCGACGCGATCGTCTGGTCGCGCGCCATCCGGTTGTAGTCCAGGAAGACGCGAGCCCCGCGCTCCTCCCGCCACCACCTCGCCGTCGCGAGCTCGGGGCGCCGCCGCTCGATCTCTCTCGCGATGCCGACGGTCGCGTGCCGCACCTCGGTGAAGGTCCACTTCGGCTCGATCCGGAGGTAGACGTGGATCCCCTTCGAGCCCGACGTCTTCGGGAAGGTCACGAAGCCGAGCTCGTCGAAGAACCTCTGCACCTCGAGCGCCACCTCGACGACGTCGTCCCAGTCCGTTCCGGGCATCGGATCCAGGTCGATGCGGAGCTCGTCCGGAGACTCGGTGTCGCTGCGCCGCGACGGCCAGGGATGGAAGTCCAGCGTCCCCTGCGTCGCCGCCCACGCGACGTGAGCGACGTCCACCGGACACAGCTCGCGGGCCGAGCGCCCGGACGGGAACGAGACCGTCGCCGACTCCATCCACGGCGGCGCGTGGTCGGGCAGCCGCTTCTGGTAGATCGCCTCGGTCTCCGCACCCCCGGGATGCCGCTTCAGGACCGTCGGCCGCTCATACAGCGCCCGCACGATCCCGTCGCCGACGGCGACGTAGTACTCGATCAGGTCGAGCTTGCGGCCGCGACCCTCGGGCAGCCCGCTGAAGTAGGTCTTGTCGGGGTTCGTGACCTTGATCAGGCGCTCCCCCGACGGCGTTTCCACCGGCAGCTCGAGGAACGGCGAGGGCATGGCCGCAACCTATGCCACCGGCCGGGAACAGCGGAGGGCGCAGGATCGCTCATCCTGGTGTGAGACGCCTCTTCAGGAAGGACCGCCCCGTGGACAGCACCCGCACCTACCCCGTCAAGAAGTCCGAGGACGAGTGGAAGGCCGAGCTGACGCCCGAGGAGTACGCCGTGCTGCGCAAGGCCGGCACCGAGCGCGCCTTCACCGGCGAGTACAACGAGACCACGACGCAGGGCATCTACTCCTGTCGCGCCTGCGGCGCCGAGCTGTTCCGCAGCGACGCGAAGTTCGACAGCCACTGCGGCTGGCCGAGCTTCTACGAGCCGACCGACAAGGACAACGTCGAGCTGATCGAGGACAACACCCTCGGGATGCGCCGCGTCGAAGTGCGCTGCGCGACCTGCGGCAGCCACCTCGGGCACGTCTTCGACGACGCCCCGCAGACCCCGACCGGCGACCGCTACTGCATGAACAGCGTCTCGCTCAGGCTTGTACCGGTCGGTGACTGACCGGGGCACAGCGAGCTGGCCCGCCAGCCGTCGCGCGGCTCTTCTGTGGCGCGGCTGAATCCCGACCCCGGCAACCTGCCGGGGCACGGCGCTGGACATGACGAAGGACATGACGAAGCCGCAAAGGCGTGGGCCCGTGACCGCCGGCGTCTTGCTGGGCGCGCTAGCCTCGCGTCTGTGGGTCCAGGCGTGGGTGATCCGAAGGACACCCGATCTGCTCGCGACGCCGTTGCTGAGCGGCATGGACGCTGGGCGGCCGCCAACATCCACCTCGGCGACGGCGTCTACACGCTGGATCACGGCCACGTGGGGACCCTGGAGTTCATGGTCCACTCGGTGACTCAGAGCGTCGCCGATCTGGCGTCCAAGCCACTTTCAGACCTGCGTGTGCTCGATCTGGCCTGCGGAGAAGGCGCCTACGCCATCGAGCTCGGACTTCATGGCGCCACCGTGGTGGGCGTGGAGGGTCGGCCGTCAAACGGGGCGAAGGCGCGGTTCGCGGCGCAGGAACTCGGCCTGGAGAACGTGCAGATCATCGACGGTGACGTCCGCGAGATCACCGAGGAGAAGCTCGGACGCTTTGACGTCGTGCTCTGCCTCGGGATCCTGTACCACCTTGAAGCCGAAGCTGCGGTGCGCTTGCTGGGTCAGTGCTACGCGCTGTGCGACCAGTTCGTCGTCATCAGGACGGCGATCGGGCTCGCACCCGACTTCCACGAGCGCATCGGCCCGCACTCCTACCGCGGCCGCCGGGCACCTGAGGACATCAAACAGGGACACGCAGCGCTCGACACCGCCACGGCCATCCTGCCAACCAAGTCCTCGCTCCTGAACGTGCTGTCCGACGTCGGCTTCAGCTCCGTCGTCGAACTGCGCAACCCCTCTGTTCCTGGCCTTGACGACTTCATCGACACGACCACGCTGATCGCGGCACGGGGTCAAGCCCTGCCCTACCGCTCCATCCCAGCGCTCGACATCCTGCTGCCGGAACTACGAAGGCGCGAACGGCGGGGCCCGAGCTGGGTGTGGCGAGTCGCCGCGCCGCAGCAAGGCCCCTACTGGCGACTCCGGGAAAGGGTGTTCCACACAGTGCGTCGCACCCTGTGGCAGAGCCACCGCCCCATCGAGTCATGGAGAGTTCGACGCTAGACGACTCACGAAGCGGGCAAGGCGATCTTTGGTCACGTCGGAGGTCGAAGAGGGGATTTCCCTCCCCGACCGGCGACCGCTGCTGCATGAGCTCCGTCAGCCTCAACCTCGATCCCGCCGAGTAGCTCAGCCGGCGCTGCAGGGGTCGCCACGACACGCGGACACCCACGTGGGGGAGGCAAGCGAAACAGATTCGGTCACACTGTCCCCGTGGTCTCCGTGCACCAGCCCCCCTCGGTGCGCGTCGACCTGCCCGCAGAGCCGGCGAGCGTCGGCCAGGCCCGCCGGTTCGTCCGCGCCGTTCTCGACGACTGGGGCCTGGAGGAGCTCATCGACACCGTCACGCTCCTGACCTCCGAGCTTGCCACCAACGCGGTTCTGCACGCGCGGACCGCCTTCGCTGTCGTCGTGTCCCGCTCGACCCTCGGCCTGCGGGTGGACGTCCTCGACGGATCGGCCGTGACGCCGCGCACCCGGCAGCCCTCGCCGACCGCGGCGACGGGACGCGGCGTCAACATGGTGGCCGCGCTGGCAGATCAGTGGGGTGCGACGCCGGAGGCGCAGCTGCACGGGTTCGCCAAGGGCGTGTACTTCACCATGCCTACCTAGACAGGTTGCGGCACCTGGAAGCGGTACTTGTATGCCCGCAGCCGCACGATCAGGTACTGCACCGCCGACACCGTCTGGTCACGCTTGCCGCCACCGTCGTGCAGCAGCACGATCCCGCCCGGGTGCACCGAGCGCAGGACGACCCTGATGATGTGACCGGTGCCTGGACGGGCCCAGTCGCGCGGGTCGACGGTCCACTTCAGGGGCGTCAGGTGGAGCCTGCGGGCGAGCAGCTCGACCTGCGGTGACCACGCGCCACCGGGGGCGCGGAAGAACCTCGGCGCGATGCCGCCGCTGGCCTGCGTGATGGCGGCCTGCGCCTTGCTCATCTCCTTGAGGATCTGCGCCTCGCTGCGGTTCTTGAGGCCCTCGTCGTGGTCCCAGGTGTGGTTGCACAGCGTGTGGCCGCCGGCCACGATCGCGCGGACCAGCGCGGGGTACTGCGCGGCCTGCCGGCCGATGAGGCAGAACGTCGCATGCACGTGGGCACGGGCCAGCATGTCCAGGATCTTGGGTGTGTAGACCGGCTGGGGCCCGTCGTCGAAGGTGAGGGCGACCGGACGGGCGGACAGCAGCGCCCCGTCATAGGGCCTGGCGAGCTCCCGACGCGAGACGACCTCGTGCGAGACGACGCCGCGGACGACCCGCAGCCTGCCGGGCCGGGCGCCGCGCCGCAGGCTCGCGATGCCGTTGTTGGCCGGCACCGGGAGCGCGACCGTCTCGATGGCCTCGATGACGTCGCCGCCGTCCTCGACGGTGATGACCTCGCCGGGCTGCACGGGAGCGGCGACGAGCGTCGGCCGGCCGTCGACCAGGACGCGTCCCGCGTGGGCGTCGGGGCCGAGTGGCCGGTGCGTCCTGATCGACAGCAGCTCACCGTCGGGGACGGCGACGCCGGCCTCCTTGAGGGCTTGGGCGACCGTCGAGACCCCGCTCGACGGCACCGACTCGCCGGCGACCGTGATCGTCGGGCGTGGCAGCGCCGTACCACTCCCGCCCGAGCAGGCGGCGAGCAGCGCAAAGACGGCAAGCATCGCGACGCGGCGTGGCAAAAGGACTCCCCCAAGAGAGCTTCTTCGTGTGCACTCCAGACGCGCGTGACGCCCTGGAGGTTGCCTGGTCAGGGTAGTGCGGCGACGATCTCGGCGAGGGGCTTGCGAGCACCGGTCCAGAACGGCGTCTCGAGCTTCGTGTGCAGCCGGGCCCGCGAGCCGCGCAGGTGCCGCAGGCAGTCGACGATGCGGTGCAGCTCGTCGGCCTCGAAGGCCAGCAGCCACTCGTAGTCGCCGAGGCCGAACGCCGCGACCGTGTTGGCCCGGACGTCCTCGAACTCGCGGCCCTGCTGGCCGTGCTCGGCGAGCATCCCGCGGCGCTCGTAGTCGGGCAGCAGGTACCAGTCCAGCGACCGGTTGAACGGGTAGACGCAGACGTAGCGCTTCGGGTCCTCGCGCCGGACGTAGGCGGGGATGTGGTTGCGGTTGAACTCCGCCGGCCGGTGCAGGCCCACGCTGGTCCACACGACCTCGAGGTGCCGCCCGAGCTGGGTGGCGCGGAACCTGCTGAACGCGTCCTGCAGGATGTCAGGGTCCGGACAGGTCCACCACACCAGCAGGTCGGCCTCGGCCTTGTATCCCTGCAGGTCGTAGCTGCCTCGTGTGTAGACGTCCTTCTCGAGCACCTCGTCGAGCAGGCCCTGGGCCTCTGCAGCCAGACCGACCCGGTCGGCAGGTAGCGGGGACGTCACCTTGAAGACGGCGTAGGTCGTGTACAGGAGCTGGTCGTTCAGCTCCTTCGCGGACAGCGTGCTCTCAGCCATGCCGCCATTATCGCAGCAACCGCGCCGCGAGCTGGCCGCTCCGGATGACGGCGGGCACACCCACCCCGTCGTACGCCGCGCCGGCGACGGCCAGCCCGGGGGGCAGACCCGACCGGAGCCGGCGGACCAGGTCCAGGTGGCCGGGGGCGTACTGGGGCAGGCCGCCGCCCCAGCGGGTCACCCGGCTGTCGAGAACGGCTGGCAGCTCCCCGAGGGCCTCGCGCAACTCTGTCCACACGATGTGGACGAGCTCGCCGTCCTCACGCTGGAGTGTGCTCTCCTCCCCCGCTCGGCCGACCGACGCGCGGACGACGGCCGGCCCTCCCCGGTCCCACTTGCGGCTGGCGAACGTGACCGCCTTCGTGTCGCGCCCGGTGACGGCAGGCACCAGGTATCCCGAGCCCGCACCGGGACTCGGACCGTCCAGGACCAGCGTCACGATCGCGACGCTGGCGTAGCCGACGGAGGCGAGCTCCTCGGTGGCCACCTGGTCACGTAGCAGCCTGGCGGCGGGTGCGGCCGGCACGGCCAGGATCACGCCGTCGGCGTCGAGGGACGACGGGTCGGCGGCCGATCCGGTCTCCAGCCGCCATCCCGACGCGGTCCGTGCCAGTCCCCGGACGAAGGTCGACAGCCGTACCTCGAGGCCGGCCGCCATGGCAGCCGGCAACAGGCCGAGACCGCCGCGAGGCTGAGCGAACACCGGTCCGGGGGACGGCACGCCGCGTGCCGCGCGCACTGCCTCGAGCAGGCTGCGGTGCTCGGCCAGGTGGGGCCACAGCTGCGGCAGCGTCGCCTGGACCGACAGCCCGTCGGCCCGACCCGCGTACACCCCCCCGAGGAGCGGGTCGACGAGCCGGTCCACCACCGCGTCGCCCAGCCTGCCGCGCACGAGCGCGCCGACGCTGAGGTCGTCGGTGACCGGCTCACCGGGTGTCTCTCGCACGACCCCCACCACGTCGCGGACCGCCTCGAGGTCGGTGGGGATGCCCATCAGGGTGCCGGCCGGCAGCGGGCGCATGGCGTCGGTCCAGAGGGACGCGGCACCGGTTGCCGGTGAGACGAGCTCCAACCCGAGCGACTCGGCGACGTCGACGCCCCACGGCACCCGGCGCAGCATCGCGTCGGCACCCTCGTCCACCGGCTGACCACCGACCTCGCCGAGGCGGACCTTGCCGCCGACCTGCGCGGTGCTCTCCAGGACCACGACCTGATGGCCGAGGGTGACGAGCTCCCGTGCGGCGGCGAGGCCTGCCAGGCCGGCGCCGACGACGGCGTACATGCTCACGAATCCGAAGCCTAGGGGAGCCGCCGGGGCCCGGGCTGCGTCTGACGGGACGAACCCAGGAGGTCCACCGTGCGTCGTGTCGCTCTGATCCCCGTCCTGCTGCTCCCGCTGCTCACTGCGTGCAGCGCCGCTGGCGACCACTCCACCTCCGGCTCGCCCTCCAGAGCCGCACCGCTGGCGGCCCCGGCCAAGGCGCAGGCCGTGTCGGCGCCGTCGCTGGACCGCGCCGTCGTCCGCACCGCGCGGATCTCCGTGCAGGTGAAGGACACCCGGACCGCGGCCGACAGGGCCGTGGCCCTGGCGTCGGCAGAGCAGGGTCGGGTCGACAGCGACCAGCGCATCGCCGCCGGCGACGGCCAGGCCACCCTCGTGCTGCGGGTCCCTCCCGCCACCGTCGAGAGCACCCTGAGCGCCCTCGGCAAGCTCGGCAAGGAGACCGACCGGGCGGTGTCCGACAAGGACGTGACGTCGGAGAGCGTCGACGTCGCGAGCCGGCTCGCGACGCAGCGGGCCAGCGTCGCCCGAGTCCGGGCGCTGCTGGCTCGGGCCCAGTCGCTCACCGACATCACCCGGATCGAGGGTGAGCTCACCAGCCGCGAGGCCGGGCTGGAGTCCTTGCAGAACAGGCAGAAGGCCCTTGCCGGACAGGTCGACCTCGCCTCGGTGACGGTGACCCTGTCCGGTTCGGCCGCGGCCACCGGGCCGGTCCAGCACGCCGGCTTCACCGACGGGTTGTCCGGCGGGTGGACCGCACTGAAGGGCACAGCGCGGGTGCTTGCGGTCGTCGGCGGCGCGCTGCTCCCGTGGTCCTGGCTCCTCGCGCTCGTCCTCGCGGCTCGCGCGGCCTGGCGTCGATGGCGGCCCGCCGCCCTCTGACGTGCAGCTGTGCGCGGCCGTCTCAGGACGTGAGCGCGTGCACCCGCTCGACGATGCGGGTGAGCACGTCAGGGTCGGTCTCGGGCAGGACGCCGTGGCCGAGGTTGAACACATGACCCTCGGCGGCCCGGCCTTGCGCGAGCACCCTGTCGACGTGCTGCTCGACGACGGACCACGGCGCGAAGACGACGGTCGGGTCGAGGTTGCCCTGGACGGCCTTGCCCGGACCGATGCGCTCGACAGCTGCCGACAGCGGCACCCGGAAGTCGACGCCCACCACATCGGCACCGGCGGCACCCATGTCGTGCAGCAGCTCGCCCGTCCCGACGCCGAAGTGGATGCGTGGCACGTCGGCGACGCCCGCGAGGATGCGGGCCGAGTGCGGCTGCACGTGACGCCGGTAGTCCTCGGCCGGCAGCGCGCCCACCCACGAGTCGAACAGCTGCACCGCTGACGCTCCGGCGTCGACCTGCACCCGCAGGAACGCGAGGGTGATGTCGGCGAGCCGCTCCATCAGCTGCTCCCACAGCGCGGGGTTGCCGTACATCAGTGCCTTGGTCTTGCGCTGGTCCTTCGACGGGCCGCCCTCGACGAGGTACGACGCCAGGGTGAAGGGCGCCCCGGCAAAGCCGATGAGCGGTGTCTCGCCGAGCTCCTTCACCAGCAGGCCGACGGCTTCGGCGACCTCGGGCAACCCGTCGAGCAGCGCCGGCAGGTCGGCGGCCGTGCGGAACGGCTTCGCGACGACCGGGCCGACCCCGGCCACGATGTCGAGGTCCACCCCGACCGCCTTCAGCGGGACGACGATGTCGCTGAAGAAGATCGCGGCGTCGACCCCGAAACGGCGTACGGGCTGCAGCGTGATCTCGGTGACCAGGTCCGGCCGGAAACAGGAGTCGAGCATGCCGATGCCCTCGCGCAGCGCGCGGTACTCCGGCAGGGCCCGGCCGGCCTGACGCATGAACCAGACCGGGGTGTGCGGCACCGGCTCACGACGGCAGGCCTTGAGGAACGCGGACACCTCAGAGACGGTAGTCCCACGTTTGTCGGAGCCCCGTGCCACTGTTGCGGACATGGATGAGCCGATCGAGATGCTCTGCAGGGACTGCGATGTGGTCGCCGTCTTCGTGCAGCCGGTGACCGACGACCCGGTCGAGGACCTGATGTGCGTGATCTGCGGCACCGCCGTCACCTTTGCCGGAGTGCTCGCCCCCCAGCGCCGCGCTGCCTAGCCGGACGCGAGCAGCGCCACGCCGCCGAGGGTCCCGACGACGCCCGCCACCTGGATCCCCCGCAGGCGCTCGTCGTGCAGTTGCCGGGCGAGCAGCACCGTGACGACCGGATAGAGCGACGCCAGCACCGCGACGACGCTCAGCAAGCCGTCCCGCGAGGCCAACGCAAACGTCGCGTTGGCGGCGACGTCGCCGCAGGCGATCGCCATGAGCAGCGGCAGGTCGGTCCTCATGACCAGGCCGAGCCCGGGACGGCGCACCAGCCACAGCGCGACCAGCAGCCCGACCGAGCTGCAGCGCATCACCAGCAGCGTGACCAGGATGGAGCCGGAGCTGCCCTTGCTGCCCTCGGCCACGAACACCGCGACCCAGCCGAAGCACAACGCGGACCCCAGTGCGAGCACCAGCGGTCGCGCCGACGCGCCACCGCTGAGCTCCGGGCCGCTGGCGAGGACGACCCCGCCGAGCGCCACGGCGATGCCGACCAGCTGCAGAGCCCGCGGCGCGTCGCCCCGGGCGAGCCCCACGACCACGGGGACGACGGCACCGGCCGCGGCGATCGGCGCGATGACACCCATGGTCCCCTCCGCGAGGGCGGCGTAGAAGGCGGACAGCCCCACCAGTCCCGCGAGTCCAGCCGCGGGACCGGCCCAGAGGTGGTCGGGACGGTCGCCGAGGGTCGCCACCAGGGGCACCAGCACGACCAGGGCGATCGCCTGCGACGCCCCGACGACCACCAGCGCGGGCAGCCGCCTGGCCGCCGTACCACCGAGGAAGTCAGAGGCGCCCCAAAGCAGGCTGGACAGCAGAGCGAGCAGGACGGGCACCCCGTGACCCTAAGGATGTCGGCGCGCCGGAGGTGAAAGGGGCCCGGACCGCCGTACCGTGGAGTGGTGGCCCTCCCCCTTTCGGCACCGACGGTGTTCTCGCGCGCCGTCGACGGGCTGCAGGTCGCGGTCCGTGAGGCCGACCGGCCAGGGGTGCTGACCCTTCACGAGGTGCCGGCGCCGCGCCGGCTCGCGCCGCATGCCGTCGCCTACAGCGCCGAGGTCCTCAAGGACGGCGAGGAGGTCGCGACCGGCCGGTTCGTCGTGCTGCACGACCCGGACGGCCAGGACGGCTGGCGCGGCGACACCCGCGTCGTCGCCTTCGTCAGCGCCGACGTCGAGCCGGAGATGGCCGACGACCCGGCGCTCGCCGAGGTCGGCTGGAGCTGGCTCAAGGACTCCCTCGACGGTCGCGGCGCCGGCCACCAGGCGGCCGGCGGGACCGTGACCCGGACGGCTTCGCTGACGTTCGGGCTGGTCGAGGATCCGCAGGAGACCAACGAGGTCGAGGTGCGTGCCTCCTGGAGTCCGCTGCACGCGGCCGACGGCACCCTCGACCTGGGCGTGCACCTGCTGGCCTGGTGCGACCTGCTCTGCATGACCGCCGGCCTCCCGCCGGTCGGCATCTCCCGCCTCCGCTGACCCCCGCCCGCGCGGGCGGCGGCGTGAGGGGTCAGCGACGGGCGCGGTCGCTCATCCGGCGCAGCGGCCGGCCTTCGGCGGGTTGTACGGGGAGCGCCTGCAGGACCTGGGCCGGAGGGGTGACGGCCGACGAGGGGCGCGGCAGCCGGAGCGTCAGGATCGTGCCCTTGCCGCGCTGCGCGTCGATCTCGAGCGAGCCGCCGGAGAGCCGGGCGCGCTCGAGGAGCAGGCCGAGGCCGACGTGCCGGCCGCGGTCCGGGCGCACGGCGGCGGGGTCGAAGCCGGGACCCTGGTCGCGCACCTGGGCGACGACCGAGTCCTCCAGCACCTGCAGCGACACCACCGCGTCGTCCACGTCGGCGTGCTTGACGACGTTGAGCAGCGCCTCCTGGAAGAACCGGTAGACGGTGACGGCGGAGGCGAGCGGCAGCGGGTACGGCGACTCGGGCCACTCGACCTGCACGGCGAGGCCATAGCGGGAGCTCATGTCCAGGCGCAGCCCACCGACGGCCGACGCGAGGTCGCCGTCGCGCAGGGCCGGCGGACGGGTGCGCGCCATGACCGCGCGTACCTGCTCCTCGGCGTCCTCGACGTAGTCGGCGACCTTGCTGACGTCGGGGTCCCCGGCCAGCATCGAGCGGGCGATCATGAGCGACTGCGCCACGGTGTCGTGCAGCTCGGCGGCGAGCTGCCCACGTGCGCCCTCCTCCGCGGCGACGAGGCCGGACAGCAGCTCGAAGACACCGGCACCGGCGGTCTCGGCCTCGCGGCGGTGCCGCTCTCCGAGCTCGTCGGCGACGCGCACCCGCAGGTGCAGGGCGTCGAGCGTGCGGGCGAGCTCCGCGACCTCGAGCGAGGAGCGGGCGACGAGACGGGTGCTCGCGACCGGCAGTCCGGGCTCGGCGAGGCGCCGGGCGGCGTCCTCGTGGAGCGACCGCAGGGCGCTCGCGAGCTGGATGGCCGCGACGACGGAGCAGAGCACGACGAGCAGGCCGGCGCAGGCTCCGGCAGCCAGCGCCCGGTCGGTGGTGGGCGTCAGCGCGCCGTCGACCTGGAGCACCGCTGCGATGACCCCGCATACGGTGAGGACCGCGCCTCCCACGAGGAGCGCGGCCCAGACCGCGAGCGGCAGCCCGCGTCGACGGGTCACCGGAGGATGCCCGTGGTCGTCCAGTCCGTGGCGGGGCGACTCGGGACGGCGGGCGTCTCCGTGCCACCCACACCCACGAGATCCGGGTCAGCGGCCAGGGCGATGGCTCCGAGCAGCGACGCGACGGCGCGCTCGACCAGGTGCAGCTCCTCGACGATGTCGTCGACCCCGCCGTCGGCCTCGGCCAGCCGCGCGAGCCGGTCGGCCGACTCGCGCAGGACCAGCAGGGCGGGTGCTGTCGCGGCACCCAGGTCGGCGATGCCGCGCGCCGCGCTGCCCGCTGCGGAGACCTGCTGCGACGCGGTGCGGGCCTGCTCGCGCAGGTCGGCGACGGACAGCCAACCCTGGGCCTGGCTGACGAGCACCTCGGCGAGGCGGACGTCGGCCCGGCCGAAGGCCGGCGAGCCCACCCCTCGGCGGATGACGATGACGGCCTGTGGTCCGGCGGGTCCCTCGAGCACGCCCGAGCACCACGGCCGGCCCTCCTCGAAGCCGACGCTGACGCCCTTCGAGCCGAGCGCGCGCATCACCCAGGGCTCGTCGAAGACCTCGGCCTCGACGCGCAGCCGCTGCGGCGTGCCGCCCTCGTCGCCCGCGTAGCGGACCGGTCCGTCCGCCGCGAGCAGCACCATCTCGACGTCGGCCCCGCCGAACAGCCGGGCGGCCGCCGTGACCACGACGCGCGCCGAGGAGTCGGAGCTGCGGCCGGTGGCCCGCTCCTGACCGGCGGCGAGCTCCGCAAACAACCGCGCCTCCTGCGTCTGCCGGGTCTGCTGGTCGTAGGAGGTCCAGAGCAGGGCAAGGGGTACGACGAGGCCGGACAGTCCCAGTGGGGCCGTCATCCCGAGGTAGGCGGCGAGCAGGCCGATCGAGCTGTTGCCTGCGGTGTGCACGAGCGAGAGCGGCAGCGAGGTGACGAGCATCGGGACGAACGGCCGCCGGCTGGTGACCGAGACGGCGAGGCCGACGAGGGTGTTGTTGATGAGGAACCAGGCGGCGAGGCCGGCCATGGCTCCGAAGATCCCGCCACCGCACGCTGCGGCGACGAGCGACCCGACCGCCGCGCCGCTGGTGAAGATCGAGAGGTTGAACAGCTTCTTCACGGTGGGGCGGCGCAACGCCGTCTGGGCGATGAGGACGCCGAGGAAGACGCCGAGGGTGGTCCAGCTGCCGGTGCCGATGACCCAGGCGCCGCCGAGCGCGCTCTCGGTGAGCGAGAAGCTCCAGCTCTGCCGGCCGAACTGCAGGTTGACGACGGCCATCTCGGACCCGGCCACGGCCAGCGCCAGCACGGGCACGGCCCACCAGGCCGGGCTCGCGAAGACGTCGAAGCAGGTGGCGAGCACGCCGACGACCGCCGTGGCAGCAGCCACGGCGGAGACGACGCGCGTCGGGCTCACGAGTTGTTGCCTCCGTCAGAGCAGTCGCCGTTGCAGCCCCACGTGCCGACGGACCAGGAGGACGCGGACCACGAGGACGCAGACCACGAGGACGCAGACCAGGACGACGCGGACCACGAGCTGGCGTCGAAGTCGGCCTCGCCGGAGGCGTCCCCACTGCCGTCGAGAGCCTTGCCGTCGGGACCGGCGCACGGGGTCGTCGTGGTCTCCACGAGGCCGGCGCCATCGCGCTTGCCGTGGAGGTCACCGGCGGCGCAGCGGATCGCTGACTTCACCTGGAGCGCCGTGGATCCCGGGTTGGCGGCAAGGTAGATCGCGGCGAGGCCGGAGGTGATGGCAGTCGCCTGGCTCGTACCCGAACCGCGGAACAGCCCGTTCGCGAGGTGCTTGGTGGACGAGGCCCGCTCGATGACGGAGCCCTTGGGCAGCAGTCCCAGCACGTTGACACCGCTCGCGACGACGTCCGGCTTGGCATACCCGTCGACGACGTCGGACCCGCTGAAGGGAGCCACCCGCCCGTTGTCGAGGTTCGCTGCGCCGACGGTCAGGACGCGCGGGTCGAAGCCCGGGTCCCCGACCTTGCCCGGCTCGTTGCCCGAGGCGACCACGACGGTCACTCCCGCAGCCCGCACCTTTTCGACGGCGTCGGTGAGCGGGTCGGCTCCGTACGCCTTCTGCGGTCGGTCATGTGAGAGCGCGAGGTTGGCGACGTCGACCTGGCTGGCGTGTCCCCGGACCCAGTCGAGGCCTCCGAGGACGCGGGACAGCGAGGTGGTGCCGTCGCTCTGGGCGACGCGCACGTTGAGCACCGTCGCACCGGGAGCAACCCCGAGCGCCTTGCCTCGGGTGCCGTTGACCGCGGCGCCCGCGATCACGGAGGCCATGAACGTGCCGTGGCCGTAGCCGTCTTCGTAGACCCCACCGGTCCGGAGGTCGCCGGGAGTCGACGCGTCGACCGCGTCGACCAGCCGGCCCGAGGCCCGGTTGAGGGCGGGGGTGTCGGTGACGCCGGTGTCGACCAGGGCGATGCGGATGTGCGCGCCGGCGCCGGCGAGACCCGCGCTGCCACCGAGGCCCTGCGACGCGAGCCAGGCGCCGGACGTGTCGTCGTCGTGACGGCTGTCCAGCTGCACCGGGTTGTCGAGGTCGAGGCCGCGGACGCCAGGGGTCCGGGCCAGCTGTGCGAGCGCGGCCTCCGGGCCACGGACGACAGCCATGTCGAGGTGCGGGAGCCGGCCGATGACGGTCACACCGGCGACGGTGCGGGGTGCCCCGTCGAAGGAGACGACGGCCTGAAGCTCGGGCCCGGCTGGGAGCGCCAGCAGTGCGCCCGACCCCAGGACCACCCCGACGATCGCGCCCGCGGAGGCGCGGCGTACGGCAGCTGATCGGGTCACGCGGTCCTCCTGAGGGCTGTGTTCGTCACTGCTTCGGCAGGCAAGGGGGCCGACTGCAGCCCTGGCGCGTCTTGTCAGCCGATCGGCCTAACAGGCTTCCTTGGGCCAACTGGAGCAACTTCCCGCTACAGGAGTGGCGCCGGGCAGCCGAAAGAGGGTGTAGATCGCGGGGATCGACCCCGCAACGAAGTGGTGGAGGACGCGGTGGCAGCCGGTCTCGAGGGCGCGCTGGAAAGCATTCCGGCGCAGGCTGGGGAGAACCCTGGCTTCTCCGCCATGGTCGTGGACGACCACCCGCTGGTGCGGGAGTCGATGGTGAACCGCCTCAAGATGATGGGCGCTCGCGAGGTCGTCGAGGCAGCCACCATCGGTGAGGCCCGCGCCCGCGCGAACCTCTCCGGTCCGCGTGAGCTGTGCGTCCTCGACCTCGGTCTGCCGGACGGCTCCGGCCTCGACCTGCTCGCCGACCTGCGCTCCGCGGGCTGGCAGCGCCTCGTCGTGCTGTCCGCAGCCGACGATCCCTACAGCGTGCGCGCCGCTTTCGTGGCCGGCGCCCAGGGCTACCTGCTGAAGTCCGCCTCCCCCGTCGTCGTCGCCGACGGCGTACGCCGGGTGCTCGACGGCGGCGTCTACGCCGACCCGTCGGTCGCCTCGCTGCTCGCCGCGGGACTGCGTGGCGGCCCGGTCGACACCGGCGTCTCCGAGCTCTCCGGCCGCGAGGTCGAGGTGCTCCGGCTGGTGGCCGACGGTCAGTCCAACAAGCAGATCGGCGACGAGCTCGGCCTGTCGGCCCTGACCGTCAAGTCGCACCTGGCCCGGATCGCCCGCAAGCTGGGCACCGGTGACCGCGCCGAGATGGTTGCCCTGGCGATGCGCGCGGGTGTCATCCGCTAGGTCGATCCGGCCTGACTCAGTAAGGTTCGGCCACCTCCCTCCCTCCTGCTCCTACCCGGAGTCTTCGTGCGCCTGCCCCGACGCGCGCTGATCGCTGCGACCGCCGCGACGGCGGCCTGTCTCGCCCAGCCCTCGCCCGCGGCCGTACCGCCCGGCCTGCACGTGTCGGGCAACCGGATCGTGAACAGCACCGGCCACACCGTCGTGCTGCGCGGGGTCAACCGCGCCGGCACCGAGGGAGGCGGCGACTCGAGCGGGGTGCCGGTGACGGCGGCCGAGATCGGCTGGCTCGGCAGCGACCACGCCACCTCCTGGCACGCCGGTGCCGTGCGGGTGCTCGTCGGCGAGGCGCAGTGGACCGGGGCCTGCACGGCCCTGGCGGACCAGCCGTCGACCTACCGGAAGAGGATCGACGCCGAGGTCCGCTGGATCACCGCGCGCAGCATGGTCGCGCTCGTCGACCTGCACACCGGCACGGCCGGGTGCGCCAACGTCGGCCGGCACGCCATGCCCGACGCGCCGGTGGCCCAGCAGTTCTGGAGCTCGGTCGCGAGGCACTTCGCCGCCAATCCGCGGGTGGCCTTCGAGCTCTACAACGAGCCGCACTGGGTCTCGGAGCAGATCTGGCGAGACGGTACGCCGAAGGCGACCTTCCAGGACTGCGACCCGACGCTGCCACTGACCGCCCGGGTCGTCTGTCAGGCCACGCAGCCGAGGTACCGGGCCGCCGGGATGCAGGAGCTCTACGACCTCGTGACCAGGACCGCACCCGGCCACCTGGTGGTCGTCGACGCCTACGACTGGGCCACCGCGCCGCCCGTCCAGCTGCTGCGCGGCCATCCCGTCTACGCCATGCACCCGTACTCCTGCCCCGGTCCCGGAGCGTGCCAGAACGAGGGCTATGCGCACGCCAACCTCGACCTGCTCAAGCGCTGGGTGCCGATCGCGAAGAAGGCACCGGTCTGGGTGACCGAGTTCGGCTGGCCCTCGAAGGCCGGAGTCCGCGATATCGACGGCTCCGGCTACTACCGCGAGACGCTGTCGTTCCTGGAGTCCCAGAAGCCCGCGTGGGGCTGGCTCGCCTTCGCCTTCGACGGCTCGGACAAGGGTGCGTTCACCCTCACGTCGGACACCTCCACCTATGCCCCGAACTCGACCGGCGTGCCGGTCTACCGCGCGTTGCGCCGATTCTCCTGAGGCCGCACGTAGTCTGGCCCGCGTGACCGAACCGGAGGAGCCAGAGGTCATCCCCCTGCTCGTGCCCCGCGAAGGGGTCCCGCCGGTCACCGAGACGGCCGCCGGCCTCGCCGAGGTCGTCGCCCGCTTCGCGGGCGGCACCGGACCGGTCGCCGTCGACGCCGAGCGGGCCTCCGGCTACCGGTACTCGCAGCGCGCCTACCTCGTCCAGCTGCGCCGGGAGGGGTCCGGCAGCGCGCTGGTCGACCCGATCGCCTGCCCCGACCTGTCGTTGCTCGGCAAGGTGCTGCAGGACGCCCCCTGGGTGCTGCATGCCGCATCGCAGGACATCCCCTGCCTGGCCGAGGTGGGCATGGTCGCGCCCGAGGTCTTCGACACCGAGCTCGCCGGCCGGCTCGCCGGGTTCGAGCGGGTCGGGCTGGGCGCGATGGTCGAGAACGTCCTCGGCTACCGCTTGGAGAAGGGCCACTCCGCCGCCGACTGGTCGACTCGCCCGCTCCCGCGCGACTGGCTGGTCTATGCGGCGCTCGACGTCGAGGTGCTGCTCGAGCTCCGTGACGCGCTCGAGGAGGAGCTGCGCTCGCAGGGCAAGCTCGCCTGGGCCTACGAGGAGTTCGAAGCGGTCCGGCTGGCTCCCCCCGCCCCGCCGCGGACGGATCCCTGGCGCCGCACCTCCGGGATCCACCGGCTGCGCACCCGCAGCCAGCTGGCGGGCGTGCGGGCGATGTGGGAGGTCCGGGACGCGATGGCCCGGCGCCGCGACACCGCCCCCGGCCGGATCCTTCCGGACGCCGCCATCATCAGCGCTGTGGCAGCCGCACCCGCCACGCCGGCGGACCTGCTGGCGCTGCCGGTCTTCGGCGGCCGCTCGACCCGGCGGCACGTCGACACCTGGTGGGGCGCCCTGCAGAAGGCCGCGCTGCTGCCCGACGACCAGCTCCCCCAGCCCGCTCCGGCCGGCGACGGTCCGCCGCCGCCCAACCGCTGGGCGGAGCGCGACCCCGAGGCTGCCCGCCGACTGGCCCGGGCCCGCGCGGCCGTCGCCGCCCTCGCGCAGGCCCACACCCTGCCGGCCGAGAACCTGATCGGGCCGGAGGCCGTCCGCCGGCTGGCCTGGACCCCGCCTTCGCCCATCTCGGTGGACACCGTGACCGCCTGCCTGACGAAGTGGGGCGCCCGACCCTGGCAAGTGGGGCTGGTGGCCGCGGACCTGGCGGCGGCACTTCCCGAGCCTCCCGCCGAGTGATCTCCCTCGAGCCGGTCACGCTGGAGCTGGCGCGGGCCGTCCTGTCCTACTCCGCTGTCGACGTGCCCCATGCCGGCGACTGGCCGCACGAGGACAGCTACGACGCGCTGCGGCCGTTCGCCGAACACGGCGGCGGCCTGGGCACGTTCCTGGTCCTGGAGGACGGCGTCGTCGTCGGCGACTGCGGCTGGTTCGGACCGCCCGACGAGGACGGCGAGGTCGAGATCGGCTACGGGCTCGCCCCGTCTGCTCGGGGCCGCGGCGTCGGCACCGAAGCGGTCCGGCTGCTCGTCGCCTGGGTCCGCGCGCAAGGCGCCCGGTCGGTGCGGGCCGAGGTGCTGCCCGGCAACGAGACGTCGCTGCGACTGCTGGCCCGGCTCGGGTTCGAGGACATCGGCGAGCGCGCGGGCCACCGGATCCTCGTCAGCTGAGCGGAGCGTGCCCGCCGGGGGGTCACTGTCCCCGCCGGGCCGATATGCGATCGCGCATCGGCATACCTGATCGCGTATGGCCTCGCGCACGACCCGCCTCCCGGCGAGCCGCCCGCGCGGCCGTGAAGGACTCGTGGCCGCGGCGTCGAAGACTGCCGGCGTAACACGCAGGAAAGTCGGCCGTGAGGAGAAGTCTCATCGTGCGCATCCACGTGGCATCGCTCAGGATCTCGCTGATCACCGCCCTGCTGGCCGGCCTCCTCGGTGCCGTCACCAGCTCCGCGGCGACGGCGCACGCGAGCGCGTTCACCGCGCACGGCAGCGCGAGGCAGGTCTACGTCACGGGCCTGCCCGCCGGGGCCCAGGCGACGCTGCTGGACCGCGCAGGGCACCGGGTCGCCACCAAGCCGGCCGACTCGTTGGGGGGCCTGGTGTTCTACGGCGTCACGCCCGGGTCCGGCTACCACGTGCGCCAGCTGCCCCGTGGGCCGCAGTCCGGGCCGATCACCGTGCACACCGAACAGTCGGCGCCGTGGGACCCCAAGGTCTACGACCAGTCGGTCAAGGACCAGGGGTACGGCTACCTCACGACTCGTGACGGCACGCAGCTCGCGATCAACGTCTGGCCTCCCACCACCCCGGCCGGGCAGGGCACGCCCGCCTTCACGCTGCCGAGCGGGCTGCCCGACTACGCCCCTCCGTACCCCACGCTCATCGAGTACTCCGGCTACGGCTATGCCAACCCGGCGGGCCCGGAGAGCGGCATCGCCGTGCTGGCCAACCTGATGGGCTTTGCCGTCGTCGACGTCAACATGCGGGGCACCGGCTGCTCAGGTGGCGCCTTCAACTTCTTCGAGCCCCTGCAGAGCCTCGACGGCTACGACGTGGTCGAGACGATCGCCCGGCAGCCCTGGGTGCGCGATCACAAGGTCGGCATGATGGGCATCTCCTACGGCGGGATCAGCCAGCTGTTCACGGCACAGACCCGCCCGCCGTCCCTCGAGGCGATCTCACCGCTGTCGGTCCTCGACGCCACCGCCACGACGCTCTATCCCGGTGGGATCCGCAACGACGGGTTTGCCGTGGCCTGGGCCAAGGAGCGCCAGGAGCAGGCCAAGCCGGCCGGGCCGCACGGCGGGCAGGCGTGGGCCTACCAGCGCATCCAGAACGGCGACACCACCTGCAAGGACAACCAGGTCCTGCATGGTCAGGCCCAGGACCTGCTGGCCACCATCCGGGCGAACGCGCACTACCGCCCCTCGGTCGCCGACCCGCTGGACCCCATCACGTTCGTCAACAAGATCAACGTCCCGGTGTTCATGGCCTGCCAGTTCGAGGACGAGCAGACCGGCGGTCACTGCCCCAACCTCGCTGCGCACTTCACCGGCACGAAGAAGAAGTGGTTCACCTTCACCAACGGCGCGCACATCGACTCCCTCGACCCGGAGACCTACAACCGCTGGTACGACTTCCTCCAGCTCTACGTCGCCCACCAGGCACCGGCTGAGAACGCCGCGGTGACCGCGGCGGCGGCTCCGGTCATCTACCAGGCGGCGATGGGTCTGCCCCAGGACGACGTGGTCACGCTGCCGCCCGACCCGATCCAGACCATGCCCACCTACGACGCGGCCCTGGCCGCCTTCGAGAAGCTGCCCCCGGTCCGGGTGCTGTTCGACAACGGGGCCGGCAGGTCACCTGCCGGGCAGGCGACCGCCGGCAACCCCTACCCCGGGTTCGAGCACTCGTTCTCGCAGTTCCCTGTCCCTGGCACGGTTGCCCGGCAGTGGTACCTCGGGCCCAAGGGGACGCTCACGGACCGGGCGGGCGGCACGGGCGCCGACGAGTACACCTCCGACGCGAAAGCCCTGCCGCTCAACGACTTCGGCAGCAACACAGGCGGCGGCGGGCTGTGGGGCAATGCCTCCCAGTGGCAGTGGAACTGGAAGCAGAACCCGTCGGGCACCGCCGTTTCGTACCTCACGGCGCCGCTGAAGACCGACACCACGGTGATCGGCGCGGGCTCGGTGCACCTCTGGGTCCGCTCTTCGACCCCCGACGTCGACCTGCAGGCGACCGTCAGCGAGGTCGCTCCCGACGGCCACGAGACCTTTGTGCAGAACGGCTGGCTGCGCGCCAGCGAGCGCACGCTGGCCACCGGATCGAACACGATCTTCAAGCAGCCCAGCACGCTGCTCGAGCCGATCCCGAGCATGCTGGCGGCCGACGTCCGACCGATGCCGAAGGACGCGTTCAGCGAGCTGACCATCCCGCTCTACTACGAGGGCCACGCCTACCGCACCGGCAGCCGGATCCGCGTGACGATCGCTGCGCCGAACGGCACCCAGCCGATCTGGTCGTTCTACGAGACCCAGCCCAAGGGCACCGGCACGGTGTCGATCGCCTTCTCTCCGAGGATGCCCTCGAGCCTGGTCCTGCCGGTCGTCCCTGGCGTCACGGTGCCCACCGCGCTGCCCGCGTGCCCGAGCCTGCGCAACGAGCCGTGCCGGCCCTACACGCCGATCGTCAACCGGCGGTCGACGCGTTGAGCATCAGCGTGCTGTGAGCAGGGCGTTGTAGAGCGTGAGCCCTGGCCCGAAGGCCATGGCCACCACAGGTTGCCCCGGCTCCGGGGGGTCGGCGGCAAGCAGCCGCTGCAGGACCAGCAGCACGGTGGCTGACGAGCAGTTGCCCACCTCGCGCAGCGTGTCGTAGGAGGCCTCGACCGCCGCTTCGGGCAGCGCGAGCTGCTCCGCGACGACCTCCACGATCCGGCGGCCGCCCGGGTGGATCGCCCACCGACCGACGTCGGTGGTCCTCAGACCGTGTCGGTCGAGCAGCGTGTCGATGACCGGTGCGGCGTGCCGAGCCAGCACCCCGGGGACCTTTGGCGACAGGCCCATGCGGAAGCCCAGATCCGTGACGTCCCAGGTCATGTGGTCCAGCGTCGTCGTGTCGGTGCGGGCCGTCACGTCGACGACATCAAGACCGGTGCGCGGGTCGGCCTCACCAGCGGGTACGACGACGACGGCCGCTGCGGCATCGGCAAACAGTGCGTGCGCGACCATCTGCTGCAGCTCGTCGGTCGCTGGCTGGATGTGCAGGCTCGTCAGCTCGACACAGAGCAGCACCGCCGGCTTGCCGCGCGCGACGACGTAGTCCGCGACGGCGCCCAGGCCCGGGATCGCGGCGTAGCAGCCCATGTGCCCGATGTGCAGCCGCAGCACGTCGGGGCTCATCCCGAGGTCGCGTGCCAGCAGGATGTCGAGGCCGGGTGTGGCGTATCCGGTGCACGACACGACGGCCAGCATGCCGATGTCCTCGGCGGCGACGCCCGCGTCGGCGAGCGCCTTTGCCACGGCCTCGTGGCCCAGGGGCAGCGCCTCCTCGACGAACCGGCGCATCCGGGCGCCCGTGCCCCAGCCGGAGACGTCCTCGACCCGCGGGTCGACCACCGCGTGCCGGGTGTCGATGCCGGCGCTGCGCCAGACCTTCTCCGCCGTTGCGTTCCCGCCGTAGTGCTGGGCGAAGAACCCGTCCCACACCTCGGAGTGGTCCATCGCGGGGGGCAACGCCGCCCCGTGTCCGACGATCCTGGCCGTCACCATCGCTGTCCTTCCGCGTCGGGATCGAGACCGAGTGCGGCATACCCCAGCCAGTCGGAGCACACGTCGCTCGTCGCGGGCTGGAGCGCGCCACACCGCGCGTCCCGATAGATGCGCTCGAGGGCTGAGCCTCGCCTCGTGGCAGACGTACCGCAGGCCTCGAGCAGCGACGACGCGACCTCGGACGCCGTGTCGCCGGCGAGCAGCTTGGCGCGCCAGACCCACCTGTTCGTCTCGGGAGTGCCGGGGGCTTCCGTCACCGCCCGGGCCATCGCCCGGACCACCTCCCGGGCGGCACTGACCTGCGCATCGGCCCGACCGAGGCGACTGCGCACCAGGGGCAGGCGTGACAGTCCGCGCTCGCGGACGTGCTCGACAGCAGCGTCCAGCGCCGCTTGGGCCACTCCGACGTAGACGGGGGCGTAGGACGCGACGAGCCACTGCGGCATCACCTGCGCGAGCAGCAGCGCGAGTCCCTCGACCTGTCCCAGCAGCGCCGACTCGGGGACGGTCGCGTCCAGCTCGATGTCGTGGCTGACCGTGGCACGCATGCCGAGGGAGTCCCAGGCGGGGATCACCCGGACGCCCTCGCCGGCCGGCACGAGGAACTGGCTGACGTGCTCGCCTCGCCGGGCCGCCACGAGGTAGCCGTCGGCGTGCCCGGCGCCGGAGCAGAACGTCTTCAGTCCCCTGATCCGCCAGCCACCGTCGACAGGGGCGTACTCCGTCGTGAGCTGCGACAGCCGGGATCCGGCGCCCCGTTCGCTCATGGCCACGGCGTAGTGCTTGCCCGCGACCGCACCGCGCAGCACCTCGTCGCGCGCGTCGAAGAAGGACTCCGGCACGCCGAGGGTCCGCGCGAGGTCCTCGTCGGTGAGCGCCAGCGCGCCGGTGACGGAGGCGTGCATGTTGAACAGCAGCGCGGTGGCACCGCTGCCCTGCGCGAGCGCCATCGCGACCTCGGCGTAGTCGCTGAAGCTCGCGCCCGACCCTCCCAGCCGCTCCGGCACCATCAGGCCCAGCAGGCCGGTGCGACGCAGGTCGGCGAAGTCCTGCGCCGGGAAGGTGCCGTCGCGGTCGTGCTCGGCGGCGCGGGCGGCGAGCGCGGGCGCCAGCTCCAGGGCTGTCCCCACCGCGCTCATGCCTTGATCCCGAAGCCCTGGAACAGGCCGGCCGTCGACCTGGTCGGGAGCATGCGGACGTCCTCCTTGTTGCCGAGCAGCCAGCGAACGTAGTCCGTGGCGGAGGGTCGCAGGCCCTGCAGGCGCAGCGCTACACCGTGACGCGAGGCGGTGGTCACAAGCTCGCGCCGATCGACGAACATCGCGGGGTCGTGCAGTCGCGGTGGTGGGCCGGCCGGCAGCCGCTCAGCCACCGTCACCGAGGAGAAGCGTCCCCACCACGTGCGAGCGATGGTGTCGAGGACCAGCGTGCCGCCACTCCTCAGGACGCGGCAGGCCTCGGCGACGACCGCGGCAGGGTCTCTCACGTGCTCGAGCACCTCCCCCGCCACGACCACGTCGAAGGCCTCGTCGGCGAAGGGCAGTCGGCCGGCGTCGCCCTGCACCGCGACGACTCCGTGCTGCTTCGCCACCTGCAGGCCGGAGTGCTGAAGGTCGACCCCGACATGCGTGAAGCGCCCGGTGTGCGGGGCGAGAAGGCCGCCGCCGCAGGCGATGTCCAGCAGTCGGCCGCCACCGGGAGGGAGGTGCACGGCGCGCGCAGCGGCGATCCAGTGCAGCATCGCGAACGCACCGCGGGGCTCCCACCACTGCGCTGCGAGGTCGTCGTACTGCCGTGGGTCGTTGCGGTCCCTGACCGGTGCCTGCTCCACTCTCACCCTGCCCACTGTGGATGGCCGGCGGCGCGCGCGCACTCGAGGGCCTGGGCGAGCCACGGGGTGAACGCTGCTGGTCGGTCCCGGAGCTCCTCGTCCAGCTCGGCGGGGGTGAGCCAGCGAACGGCCTCGACCTCGGTCGGATCGGGGGCGAAGCGGGTGCCCGTGGGGACATAGCCGACCAGCACGGTGTCGTGCTCGTGCTCGACCAGGCCGGTCAGCACATCCTCGGCGCGGTAGGTGAACGCGCCGACGACCTCCAGGTCGACGGTCACGCCGAGTTCCTGCTGAGTCCGGCGGACGGCTTGGTCGACGAGCTCGCCCGCTGCCGAGGGATGGCTGCAGCACGCGTTGGTCCACAGGCCAGCGAAGTGGTACTTGGTGGTCGCCCGGCGTTGCAGCAGCACGCGGGTGTCGTCGTAGAGCAGCACCGAGAACGCCTCGTGCAGATGACCCGGCGGCTCGTGGGCCGACTGCTTGTCCATGCTGCCCGCGGCGTCGCCGTCCGTGCCGCGCAGGAGGACGTGACCGTCGGCGGTCACCGACGCGCCCTGGCGAAGGTGACGTCGATCTGATCGGTGAGGCTCAACAGGGGTACTCCGGTCAGGTCGTGGCAGTCACGATCAGGATCATGTCCGATCCCAGCCTGCCCCAACCTCCTCGGCCATCGACGCATGCGGCAGCCGTGCTCAGGACCCTCACAGCAGAGACCCTCCGGGCACGCCTGAGTCCCGGAGGACGGTGGTCTTCCGGGTTCTCAGGGGGTGGTGGGGGCGGGCGTCCTGGCGGGGGGTCAGTAGCCCTGGAGTCTTCGGGTGAAGCGCCAGCCGCCGCGGGTGGTCCAGTGGTAGCCGTGCGTGTCGAGGGTGACGGTGAAGCTGGCTTGTTTGGCGCGGTGGTGGTGTCGGCACAGGCATTGCAGGTTGTCGGAGCTCGTGGGTCCGAGCGGCCAGGGGGTGCGATGGTCCTTGTCGGTGCGGGCCGCAGGGCGGTGGCAGCCGGGGAAGACGCAGCTGCGATCACGGGCCTCGACGTAGCGGCGGAGCCGGACGGGGATCCGGTAGGAGCTGCTGGACAGGTCGCGCTGGACGGGCGTGGTGGTCATCCGGCGCAGCGCGGCGAGGACGAGGTCTTCGCCGACGACGGGAGGCTCGGCCGGGGCCGGGGCGCGGGCGGGCCCGGGTTGTGGGTCGGAGACGGCGACCACGGCGCCATGCTGGTCGACGGCGACCTGGGTGAGCTCCCGTGCCTGCGCCACCAGGTCTCGTGCGGTCGAGGGCAGGATCGGGCCGAGGCCAGGAAGGTCGGCGAGCTCGAGGTCCCCACCGCTCGCGGTCGTGAACGGCACGATGACGGCGACGCTGTGGTCAGGGACGGCCTGGCCGCCGAGGGTGCCGGTGGTGAGCAGTTCGGTGAACAGGTCGAACTCGCGCTGGCTGCGGGTGCGCGGGTCGTCGGGGTGCAGGCTCTGGTGGTCGAGCTCGGCGGCGAGCCGGGCTTTGATGGCGGCGATCTTCTCGAGTGGTCCGCGGGCGCTCAGGACGCCCTGCCCGTCGATGTCGCGGCGGCTCAGGACGCCGCGCTGCCGGGTGGCGTGGTCCTGGCGGTGCTGGGCGGCTGTGAGGTCGACCTGCAGGATCAGCCGGGCGATGAGCTTGCCGAGCTCCCCGGGGGTCTGGCCGGTGTAGCGGGCCAGTGCCATCAGCACGATCGCGTGCCGCTGCTCGACCGTCAGCATGATGAGGTTGAGCTCCCGGACGACGGCCAGCGCGTGCCGCGAGCTGAGCCAACCGGCTTCGACGGCCTCCAGCAGCCCGGGGAGCCCGCTGACGTCCAGGGCGGCGTCGAGCAGCCTGCCACCGGCAGTCGGGGACGCCCCGATCGCGAGCGCCACCTCGTCGGAGGCGAACTCCCGCTCCGCGTCGGTGCAGCGGTTGTAGGCGGCCACGATCGCGCGGAGCTGGCCGGCCCAGGCCTGGTCCTGGAGCCGCTGGAACCGGCCGATCTCGTCGAGCTCCTCCCGCGGGGTGGCGGTGAACAGCATCCCCAGGCTGTCGTCCAGCGTCCGGTCGACCAGCGCCGCGAGGTCCTCCGGACCCAGCGCCGGCACGTCAGGTCGGGACGACCAGTCGGTGACAGCAGAGCGGGATTGCATCCGTTCAGATTAGAACACAGAAGCGGTTCCTGCAAGGCCTGTGAACAACCGGCTGCGGTCAGAGCACGAGGGGCAGGGTCTCCAGCCCGCTGATGAAGGCGTTGGCGCGCCTCGGCAGCACCGCGTCGGAGGCCAGCGCGAGGTCCGGGCACCGGACGGTCAGCTGCTCGAGCAGCACCCTGCACTCGAGCCGGGCGAGGTAGGCGCCCATGCAGAAGTGCGGCCCGAGACCAAAGGCGAGGTGGTCGTTGGGGTTGCGCCTCGGATCGAAGACGTGCGGGTCGACGAACGCCGCGGGGTCGCGGTTGGCCGCTTCGTACAGCAGCAGCGCCCGGTCCCCCGCCGGGATCGTCACCCCCGCGATCTCGGTGTCGGCCGTGAGGGTGCGGCACATGTTCTTGATGGGCGAGACCCAGCGCAGCATCTCCTCGACGGCCACCGGGATGTCCGTCGGGTCGGCGCGCAGGGCGTCCCAGTGCTCGCGGTGCCGCAGCAGCTGCTCGACCCCGCCGGCGAGGACGTGCCGGGTGGTCTCGTCACCGCCGATCAGCACGAGCAGCGTCTCGCTGATGACCTGGTCGTCGGAGAGCCGGGCACCGACGGCCTCGGCCTGGGCGAGGACGCTGATCAAGTCGTCCTGCGGAGCTGCGCGTCGGGCGCGGACCAGGTCGGCTGCATAGGCGCGGAACGCCGAGATCGCGGCGTAGGTGCGCTGCAGGGTCTCCGCACTCCGGTCCCCCTGCCCGGCGAGCATGTCCTCGCTCCAGGCGAGCAGCTGCGCGCGGTCCTGCGCAGGGATGCCGAGGAGGTCGCCGATGACGTAGAGCGGGATCAGCGCGGCGACCTCGCTCACGAAGTCGCCGCCCGCGAAGTCGTCGAGCAGCTCCGTCACGATCAGGCTGACCTGCGGCTCGAGCGCCGCGATGCGACGAGGCGTGAATCCCTTGCTGACAAGGGATCTGCGCAGCAGGTGGTCCGGGTCGTCCATGTCGATCAGGTGCGGCAGCGGGCCGGTCTCGGGTCGCGAGCCGCCGGCGCTGCTGAACAGCTCCGGCCGGCGGCTGGCGAACGCCACGGCCTCGTACGACGCGAGACCCCACAGTCCCGACGCGTCGTCACGAAAGACGGGGCGCGCCGCGTCGTACGCCGGAAACGGGTTGCCGGCGTAGAAGGCACCGTCGAGCAGCGGGACGTCCACCTCCCGCACGGTAGTCAGCGACGTGCGACGGCCTGCACCCGGCAGTTCACCTGGAGCTTGCGGTAGGCGTGCTCCAGGTGCTTCGCGACGGTGCGCGGGCTCACCTCGAGAACGTGTCCGATGGCCACGTTGGTCCGGCCCTCAGCGACGAGGTCGAGGACCTCGCGCTCCCGGCTCGTCAGCATCGTCAGCTCCATGGCACTGCCCCCACGAGTACGCACCTGTGCGTATGGACGCTCGCCCTCGCGCGCGCTGCAGTCAAGGGGTCGTCAAGGGTCGAGGACGTGGAGGAGCCATGCGCAAGGTTGCAGACTGCCGGCAGATGCCGAGCGAGTCGGGGTGCACGCTGACGATCTCGGGCGACGAGGACGAGGTCCTGCGGGCCGCGACCGAGCACGCGGTGAGCGTGCACGGCCACAGTGACGGTCCCGAGCTGCGCGAGGGCATCCGCAGCATGCTGACCGACGAGGTGCCCGCGCACGCCTGACGGCTACCAGCCGCGCAGGTCCACGGGCCAGCTCTCGAGCACCTCGTCACCGTCGACGAGGTGCATCTGGGCGTGCATCGCGACGGTCGGGTCGATGTGCCCGGGGATGACCCGGACGCGGTCGCCCACCGCGAAGTCCGCGCCGTCGGCGGAGAAGACGGTGTGCTCGTCGGCGCAGTACCACACCGATGCGCCCTCGATGCTGGGGTTGCCGTGGTCCATGCCGAGCCCCTTGAGCCCGACGTCGGCCACGAACCAGCCGCCCGGGTTGGCCGAGATGATCCTCGCCAGGATGGTCAGCGATTGCTGGAACGGCGCGTGGGCGTGCGCGTAGGTCGTGTCCATGAGGCAGTACGAACCGGCCTGGATCTCGTTGGCCCAGGTGTTCACGTCGTAGGTCCCGGTGCCGCCCGCTGACACCAGCTCACCCCCGACGTCGGCAGAGGCCTTGAGCAGCAGGGCCATGCAGTCCTCGACCTGCTTGCGCTTCTCCGCGGGGTCCTCGACGAGCATGACGTGCCCCTCGTAGCCCATGACTCCCCGGACCGTCAGGCCCTTCGACCGCGCGTAGTCGGCCAGCGCACCGGCCTCCGAGGCGTCCACACCGCACCGGGGCAGTCCGACGTTGACGTCGACGACGACCTCGCGCACGCCGCCGTCGGCGGCCGCGTCGACGGTCAGGTGGCTGTCGACGGCGACGGTGACGCGGGCGTTGTCGATGGCCCCGAGCCGACGGCAGTCGAGCACCTCGTTGGCCAGCAGCAGGTCGTCGCCCAGACCGGCGGCGGCCATCCCCTCGACCTCGCGGATCGTGGCGCAGGTGAAGCCGGTGTGGCCGAGCGCGTGCATCCGGCGCGCGAGGGCAGTGGTCTTGAAGGCCTTCACGTGCGGCCGCAGCCGTGTGCCTGGCAGCGCCGCTGCCATCTTGTGCAGGTTGGCGTCGAGCAGCTCGCGCTCGACGACGAGGGCGGGCGTCTGCAGGTCGGACAGCTTCACGAGAGAACCACCAGAGTCAGGATTGCGAGAAGGAGGACGTTGGCCATGGTGGCCGCGATGACGATTGCCATCAGCCGGTCGTCGGGGTCGTCCCACGCCCTTCCAGGCGGGGTCTCACCGTCTGCCGGGGTGTCGCAGACCGGGCAGCGGTGCCGAGTCAGAGAGGGGGCGTAGGGCGCTGTGCAGCGGGTGCAGACGACGCGTTCGAGGGTCTTCACGCGGTCCTCCCGAAGAGCGCGAGCCGGCGCCGGCGCTCGACGAAGCCATAGAGCGTCGCCGTGCCGAGCGACAGCATCTGCCAGCCCGCAAAGCCGATCAGGGCGGTCTCGGCGGTGATCCGCCGGCCTCGCACCTCGAACGACACGGCCTGGGTCGGCGGCGCGACCTGCGGCGGCTGCTGCTGTGACGGGGAGCCGAGAGTGCCTGGGGTTCCTGGGATCACGGTCGTCACGGTTGCCGGCGGCGGGTTCGTCACACCTGGCAGGTTGACGGGCGGGACGATCGGGACGGAGGGTACGGCGGGCGCGTCCAGCTCGGTGAGGTCGATGCCGCCGAGGGTGACCGTGAAGGTGTTCGCCGAGACACCGCCGGGAAGGTCCGGGGACTTCATCACGATCTCGACGCCGCCCGTGCTGGCCGTCGCGGACCGGCTGGTGTGCTGGGTGGCGCCGCCGACCGTGTGCACGCTGGTGATGCCTGCAGAAGCCAGGGCCGAGTTGACCCTGTCGGTGGCCTGGCTCAGCGTCGTGCCCGGGACCAGCGGCGTCCCGGCGGCGACGACCCCGTCATTCGTGATGGCGACCTGCTGGCCGGCCACCGTCGCGCCGCTCACGACCAGCGCCTGCTGGGCCGTGTGGGTGTCGCCGTCGGCGGTGACCTTGGCGGTCGCGACGATGCTCTGGACCTGGAAGACGCCGGCGAAGTCGACGTCGCTCACCGTGACCTTCGCGTTCTGGGTCGCGGTGCCCTTCTGCACGTCAAGGGCCTGGTCGACGGCACTCGTGCCGGGCCCGATGTCGACGACCGGGACGACCGAGTAGCGCGCCGCCTGAGCACGGCCCTGGGCGCTCGTCGGCGACACCTTGGCGGTGGCGTTGGCGGCGCCGAGGTAGACCGGGGGTGAGTCGACGGGGTCGCCGACGGTGAAGGAGTTGCTGGTGTCACCGGGATAGCGCGCCTCCGCCTCCAGCGTGCCCACGACCTTCTGACCTGCCGCGCCGTTCACCTGGCCGGCGACCGTGTGGAACAGCGTCCCCGGCTCCTCGGGAGCCGCGACGACCGCAGCAGAGGGCGAGGAGTCGAGGGCGGCGCTGACGTAGGCAGACCCGGTGTCGAGGGTGACGAGGCCGCCGGAGGCTCCGACGACGCCCATGGTGCGGCCCGCAGCCGCGATCGCGGTGAGGCTGCCCTGGTCGTAGACCGGATCGCCGGCGGCGGCGACCGGACGGACGAACACGACCGCCAGCACGACAGGCAGCAGCGCCATCAGGGCCAGCAGGCGCCTCATGACCCGAGCGCCTTCTCGAGGATCGCCTGGGCGAGCTCGTCAGGTGTGCGGCCCTGCTCGGCGGCGAGCCGCTCGAGCCGGCGCACGTCGACCCCGGCGAGCGACACCGGCACCTGCTGCCGGGCGTCGCGCGGCGCACCGGGCAGCTTGGCGGCGTCGTCGGACCCGAGGTAGGCCGCCCCGATGTCGGCCGCGGACAGCTCCGACGGCCGACCGGCCGCGGCGACCATGCCCTGCTCGATGACGACGGCCTGGTCGGCGACCTTGAGCGCCTGGCCGACGAACTGCTCCACCATGACGACAGCCATCCCTTCGTCGGCCAGCTTGCGTACGAGGGCGAACAGGTCGGTGACGACCGTCGGCGACAGGCCCATGCTCATCTCGTCGAGCATGAGGAGCTTGGGTCGCTGCACGAGCGCGCGGCCGATGGCGAGCTGCTGCTGCTGGCCGCCCGACATCGTCCCGGCCGGTTGGGTGCGGCGCTCCCGCAGGATCGGGAACGCCTCGAGGACCTCCTCGACGGCCTGGGTGTCGCCGTCCCTGCCGGCGCCGTAGAGGCCCATCCGCAGGTTGTCGGAGACGGTGAGCCCAGGGAAGATCCCGCGGCCGGCGGGGACGTGCGCGATGCCGAGCCGCGCGACCCGTTCCGGCGCCAGGCCCAGCAGCGAGGTGCCCTCGAAGTCGACGTGCCCGTCCCGGGCCCGCACCAGCCCGGAGATGCCGAGCAGCGTCGTGGTCTTGCCGGCGCCGTTGGCACCGAGGACGGCGGTGATCTGCCCTGGCTGCACCGACAGCGAGACATCGCGCACGGCGACGACCCCGCCATAGGCGACCTTGAGGTGGGAGACGGTGAGCACTAGTGCACCTCCTCCCCCAGGTAGGCCGCGCGGACCGCGGCGTCCTCACGCACGACGCGCGGCTCGCCCGAGGCCAGGACCTTGCCGAAGTCCATGACGACCACGTGGTCGCACAACGGCATCACGACGCCCATGTCGTGTTCCACCAGCAGCATGGCGCATCCGAGGGTCGCGCGGACGTGCGCGAGCAGCGCCACGAAGTCGGCGGTCTCGGCGGGATCGAGTCCGGAGGCCGGCTCGTCGAGCAGCAGGCACTTCGGGGTGAGGCACAGCGCCCGGGCCAGCTCGACGAGCCGGGCCTGGCCCACGGGCAGCGTCGTCACCTCGACGTCCGCGAGGTGCGACAGCTCGAGGAAGGCGAGGACGGCCCGGGAGCGCTCCTCGGCCTGCCGCAGCGCACGGCCACGCCCCGGCAGCCGCAGCGCGTCCACGACGACGCCGGCGTGGGTGTGCCGGTGGGCCGCGACCATGAGGTTCTGCAGCACGCTCATGCCGGAGAACAGCTGCACCACCTGGAAGGTGCGCGAGAGCCCCATCGCGGTGCGGACGTGGGCCGGCTGCCTCGTGACGTCGGCACCGTTGAGCAGCACCTGGCCGCGGGTCGCCGGCTGGAGCCCGGTGATGACGTTGAACGTCACCGTCTTGCCGGCACCGTTGGGCCCGATGAGGCCGACGACCTCGCCGGCGTTGACGGTGAGGGAGACGCCGTCGACGGCGTTGAAGGCGCCGAACCGGACGCCGACGTCACGGAGCTCGAGGATCGCGGTCATGCTGCCGCCACCAGCTCTGGTTGCCTGCGGACGGTCCTGCTGAGGAACCCGGTGATGCCCTCCGGGGTCAGGGCGAGGATGCCGATGAGGATCGCGCCGGTGAAGAAGGTCGTGAGCGACACCTGCGAGCCGTTCGCGACGTCACCTGTGCTGCCGAAGTCGAGCGTGGTCAGGGTGACGATCATCCCGCCGAGCACCGCACCCGGGACGCTCCCGACGCCGATGATGACGGCATAGGCGAGCAGCGTGATCGACCGTGTGAAGTCGAAGGCCGCCCCGGAGGCGCCCTGCACCAGCCCGGCGTACAACGCACCGGCGAGGCCCGCGACGAACCCTGAGGCGGCAAACCCGCGGAGCTTCACCGACACCACCGAGAAGCCCATCGCCGCGGTGGCGGGCTCGGAGCTGCGCAGCGCCGTGAGGGCCGCTCCGGTGCGCGCCCGCCGCAGGCTCGCGACGGCGAAGCAGGCCACGACGAAGATGCCGAGCACCAGCCACGCATAGGCCCGTTGGCCGTCGGCGACGTGTCCCGGGTCGACGCTGGCGAAGCCCGGCCGGGTGACCGGGCGGTTGCCGTCGTTCGACGCGAGCGGCGGCCACGCATAGAGGAAGCGGTCGGCGGTGAACGACAGTGACAGCGTCGCGATGGCGAGCTCGAGAGGTTCGAGCCGCAGCGCCGGCAGACCCACCAGCGCCGCCACCCCGGCGGCGAGGGCCGCGCCGATGAAGATGGCCAGCAGGAACGGCGCGCCGTGACCCATGGCGATGCCGGTGCCGTAGGCGCCGCAGCCCATGAACACCGCCTGGCACACCGAGACCTGCCCGACCACCCCGACGAGCAGCACCAGCGAGAGGGTGGCCAGGCCCCAGATGGCGACCTGGCTGAGGTTGTAGTGCGAGACGTTGCCGCGGTCATCGACGATCAGCGGGGCCACCAGCACGACGAGAGCGACACCGGCAGCCGCGGCCAGTGCCGTCCGCCCGCGCGGCAGCGGCTGCAGCGGCGCGGGCAGCAGGCCGCCACCGACGTCGCTTCGTCCCGTCTTTCGCATGAACAGCAGCGACAGCAGCACCACCGCGAACGCCGTCAGCTCCTGCGTGCCCTTGATGCCGTCGAACTGCTGCAGTGCACGCGCAGCCATCGGCTGCAGCAGGCCCAGGGTCACACCGCCCGCAAACGTCAGCGGCAGCGACGACAGCCGCCCGACCAGCGCCGCGGCGAGCGCCTGGACGGTGAACACGACCAGCTTCGTGGTGTCGAGGCCGCCGAGCAACGGGGCGACGAGGACACCGGCGAGCCCACTCACAGCACCACCGAGCGCCCACGCGACGAGGTTGACCCGGTTGACGCCGATGCCGAGCAGCCGAGCGGCGTCGGGTGACTCGGAAACGGCGCGGGTCGCCGTACCCAAGGCTGTTGCGTTGAAGAAGACCGCGAGCCCTGCGGCGAGGACGGCGGCGACGAGCAGCAGCAGGACCTGCTGGTTGCTGTAGAGCAGCACGCCGCCCCAGTCGACGAAGTTGCCGTCGCTGACGACCTGCACGGGCTGGTTGGTGGCGACCTGGGTGCCGTAGATGAAGCCCACCAGGCCCTGCAGCACCAGCAGCCACCCGAGCGTCACGATCGTGCCCGTCAGCGCGCCCTTCGCCGGCCGCACCGTGACCTCCATCAGCACGCCGATCGCCGCGCCGAGCACGACCGCGAACGCGACAGCGAGCAGCGTCGGCATCCCGTGGTGGTGCAACGTGCTGGCGAAGTACGCACAAGCCAGGCCGATCGCACCCGCGGCGAAGTTGAAGACCTTTGAGGTCTTGAACACGATCACGATGCCCATCGCGGACAGGGCGTACATCGCCCCGATCGGCAGACCCGAGAGCGCGAGGGAGACATAGAGCTTCATGAGTCGAAGCTCTTCGCGTCACAGCTGAAGGGCTTGTACGGGGAGAGCCGTCCGCTCGCGACCTTGCTCAGCTGCAGGCACTGGTTGGGGTCGTGCTCCTGGGTCGGGCCGAAGTGCAGCCCCTGCGGGGTGAACTGGCCGCCGACGGCTGCGGGCAGGCTGTTCATGACCTTGAGCAGGTTGTCGCGCGTGATGGTGTCCCCCATGCGTCGGAGCGCCTCGACGAAGATCTTCGCGCTGAGCCAACCACCCTGGCCGATGTAGCTGATCTGCGCGCGCGACCCGAACTCCGCCTTCACGGTGCGGACGTACTCCTGCACCTCGGGGCCGCCCTGGTCGAGCGTGGCGAAGTCGCTGGCCACCAGCGTGCCGTCGGTCGACGACGACTGCACGACCGTGGGGTCGGTGAACAGCGGGTCGGCGACGTGCACAGGGTGGTAGTTCTGCCGGTCGAAGGCCTGCTGCAGGCGGTTGTAGGCGGTCTGGTCGATGAGCGTGGCGAGCCCGTTGACGCCGTTGAGGCGGAACTGCGTCACCACGTCGTCGTAGGAGGCCTGCGTCACGTCGACCTGCCGGATGTCGCCGCTGGCCAGCGTCTTGCCGGTCGACGCGACGCCCGCTGTGAAGGCCCGGACCTGTGCGGAGTTGACGGCCGAGGAGCTGTTGGAGATGAAGATGACACCGGGGTGGGTGACCTTGCTCTTCAGCCCCAGGAAGCGCCCCATCTCATAGCCGTAGTGGTGCGACTGGAACGCATAGGACCAGGGCGAGTGGTACTCAGCGCCGACGCCGTAGCTGCCGACGAGCGGGATCTTGTTCTGGGCCAGGAAGGGCGTGATGTCGGCCTCCGTCAGCGGCGCCTGCCAGCCCATGAAGCAGAAGACGCCGTCGCTCACCAGGGCCTGCGCCTGCGACTTGCCGCGCACGCCGCTGAGCTGGTCGTCGCGCAGGTCCAGCTCGATCTTGTGGCCGTTGACGCCGCCCTGGCTGTTGACCAGGTCGATGTAGGCCTTGGTGCCCTGGGCGCTCGCGCCGAAGTTGATGGCGCCGGTCTGGCTCACGATGGCACCGACCTTGATGGCTGCGCCCTTCTTGACGGTGCCTGCTCCGGAGTTGTCCGCGGCCACCGGTGCCTGCGTCGCGCCGCCGACGACCGACGTCGTGGTCCTGCCCTGGGTCCCCGCCGAGCCCTGCGTGGTCAGCGCGTTCGGCACGCCGCTCGGCACCGCACCGCCGGCGCCGTTGACGTAGACGGTCTTGGTGGTCTGGGTGCTGGTGAAGTGCGTGCCCTGCAGCAGCAGGCTCCCGAAGACGACGAGGGCGACCAGCTGGAGGGCGAACAGGCCCGCCAGCAGCCGGTCGCGACTACTCAGCATCGGACTTCGGGGTGAACAGCAGACCGAGGAACTCGATCAGCAGCCGCTCGCGCAGCCGCATCGGCATCTTCTCGAGCAGGGTGTTGATCGCGGCCATCCGCTCCGGCAGGCCGGCCCCGGGCTCGATGCCGGCCAGCGGGAGCAGGGTGCCGAGCACGTCGTCGCCGAGAGTCTCGGGGTCGAGGTCCTGCACCGCGGCGAGCAGCGCAGGGTCGCCGACGGTGACGCCTCGGGAAGCCTCGACCGCGACGGCGAGGTCGACGAGCAGGTCGTCCACGACCGCCTCGCTCGAGGCGGTCAGCGTGAGGTGCATCGACGCCGGCAGGCCGCGGTAGCCGAGCTGCGCCTGGACATACCAGCCGCGCGCGTTCATCTCGTCGCAGAGCACGAACACGTCGACCTCGTCGCTGGCGATCGCCACGAGGGCCAGCTCGGGGTCGCCCAGCACCCGCAGGCCGTCGATCTTGTCGACGCCCTCGAGCAGGCGACGCGTCGCGGTCAGCGTCTTCTGCGCCAGCTCGACATAGCCGTCGTCACCGACGGCGTGCAGCACCGCCCACGCCGCCGCGAGCGGCCCGCCGCTCTTGGTGCTCTGCACCGTCGCGTTGATCATCGTGTAGCCGGTCCAGTCGGCACAGGCGTAGAACTGCTTGCGGCGCAGAGCGGCGTCGTCGTAGAGCACGACCGAAGCGCCCTTGGGGGCGTAGGCGTACTTGTGCAGGTCGACCGACATCGACGTCACACCCGGCACCCGGAAGTCGAAGGCGGGTACGTCGACACCGAGCCGCGCGAAGTAGGGCAGCAGCCAGCCGCCGATGCAGCCGTCGACGTGCACCGGGACGCCCCGCTCCAGGCCGAGCGCCGCGATCTCCTCGACCGGGTCGACGACGCCGTGCGCGTAGGACGCCGCGCTGGCGACCAGCAGCACCGTCCGGTCCGTGATGGCCGCCTCCACGAGCGACGGAACGGCGCGGAACGTCTGCGGGTCCACGTCCACGAGAACGGCCTCGAGGCCCAGGTAGTGGCAGGCCTTCTGAAAGGCAGCGTGCGCGGTGACCGGCAGCACGACCTGGCCGCCGACGATCCCGGCGCGGTCCCGCGCGGCCTTGACGGCAAGGATGATCGACTCGGTGCCACCGCTGGTGAACGAGCCCACCGCTGTGCTCGACCCGAGGTGCCGGCGGGCGATGTCGACGACGTCGTTCTCCATCGCCAGCAGTGAGGGGAAGACGGTCGGGTCGAGGCCGTTGACGTCGAGGTAGGACGCATAGACCTCGTGCCCGAGCTCGTCGATGTCGGGGCGCGCCGGGTCATAGACGTAGGCGAAGGTGCGGCCCCCGCGGGCGGCGAGGTCCTTTGACCGCAGGGCGGTCAGCCGGGCGAGCACCTCCTCGCGCGGCAGTCCGGTGGCGGGCAGCGTCATGCCGTCTCCAGCACTCGGCTCGAGAGGTCGTCGTCGATCTCCCGGTACCGCTGCAGGAACGGCAGGCTCGCCAGCGTGAGAAGCCCTGGCAGCACGGAGAACCCGAGCACCAGCCCGAGCACGGCGGTGTCGGTCTGGACAGGGGCCCTGGTGCCGGCGTCATAGGAGTGGTAGCCGCTGATCGCGAGGATGACCCCGAACAGCGCCGGACCCACGGCGAACGCGATGGTCTCGCCGCCCTGCCAGACCCCGGTGAAGATGCCCGCGCGGCCGTCGTGCTCGTCGGTGATGAGGTCCGGCAGGATGGCGTAGGGGAACAGCTGCATCCCCGCGTACCCGACCCCGAGCAGGATCATCTGGACATAGATGACGACCTCCGCCTCGTCGCGGGCGAAGACGAGTGACGCGGCGGTGAGACCGAAGATGCCGGTGGCCAGCAGGTAGCCGAGGAGCTTGCCGCGGGTGCGGGAGAACCGCCGCCAGAGCGGCACCATCACCGCGCACGGGGCGACCAGGAACACGAACAGCAGCGTCGACTTCTTGGCGTCGTGCAGGACGTAGACGGCTACGTACTGGGCGCCGGTGAGCATGGCGGCGGTCGCCGCCGCCTGCAGGTTGTAGCCGAGGAACAGCGTCACGAACGGCTTGTTGGCGCGCACGACGTCGTACTGCTGGCGCAGGGTCGCGCGTGGGCCGGTGAGCGGCGCCGTCGTCCGGGCCTCGCGGGTGCCCCGCCAGGCGGTGAGGAAGGCCACCGCGAGGATGCCGGCGACGACGACGGACATCCAGGCATAGCTCGACGCCGAGCCGCCCTTGCCCTCGTTGTCGGCGCCCGCGATGGTCGGCGCGAGCGCCCCGCCGACCAGGATGCCGACGGTCAGCAGCACCATGCGGACGCTCGTGATGCGGGTGCGCTCGTGGTAGTCGTCGGTCATCTCCGGCGGCATCGCCGACCAGGGCACGCAGAAGACGGCGTAGAACGTCATCGCGACCGTGAACACCGCGGTCACGTAGATGGCGCTGGCCAGGTGGCTCCCGAGCTTGGGCGCGGTGAACAGCAGGACGAACGCCAGCGACGTGCCGAGACCGCCGACGAGCATGAACGGCCGGCGCTTGCCGTAGCGGTTGGTGGTGCGGTCGGAGATGCCGCCCATCAGCGGGTTGGCGAACGCGTCCCAGAGCTTCGGGACGAACAGCGCGGCACTCGCCAGCCCGGCGCCGATGCCGAGGATGTTGGTCATGTAGAACAGCAGCAGCAGGCCGGGCACGGTGACGAAGACGCCGTTGCCGATGGCCCCTGCGCCGTAGGAGACGGTCAGCCGGCGGGAGAGCTGCGCCGCCATCAGAACGGCTGCCCGTCGCAGCGCCAGTCGGTGACGCGGTTGACCCGGCCGCTGGCGACCTTGCCGAACTTGATGCACCGGTTGATGTCGCGGTTGCCCGGCGCGAACTGCAGGTCGCTGGTGAAGCCGAAGCCGCCCTTGCCGTTGAGGCCGTCCATCACCTTGAGCAGGTTGGCGCGGGTGATCGTGGTGCCCATCGCCTTCACGGCGGCCACGAAGATCTCGGCGTCGACCCAGCCCTGCTCGCCGAAGTAGTTGATCTGCGCCCGGCTCCCGTAGGCCGCCTTCACGGTGCTCACGTACTTCTGCACCTGGGCGCCACCGCCGTCGATGAACTCGTAGTCGGTCGCGACGAACACGCCGTCGGTCGCCGACGACTGCTGCACCGACGGGTCGACGAACAGCGCGTCGGCCGCGTGCTTCGGGTGGTAGGACTGCCGGGCCTGCGACTGCAGCAGCCGGTTGTAGGCGGTCTGGTCGAGCAGGCTCGCGAAGCCGTCGACGCCGTCCAGCCGGTACTGCGTGACAAGGTCGTCATAGGTGGCCTGCGTCGGCTGCTCGCTCACGATCTCCTTGTCGGAGAGCGTGACCCCCTTGCTCGCGAACCCTGCCTTGAAGGCCTTCACCAGGTTGGCGTCGGCGGTCGCCTCGTTGTTGGTGATGTAGACCAGGCCCGGCTTCTTGACGCCCTGCTCGGCCAGGAACCGGCCCATCTGATAGCCGTAGTGCCCGTAGCTCGCGCTGAAGATGTAGCTGTACGAGGAGTGGTACTCCGCGCGCTCGCCGTACCCGCCGATCAGCGGGATCTTGTTCTGCTCGAGGAACGGCACGATCTGGTTCTCCGTGTTGGGCGCGTTCCACCCCGTGAACGCGAACACACCGTCGCCGACCATCTGCTGGGCCTGCGACTGACCGCGTGGCTGGTCGAGCTGGTCGTCGCGAAGGTCCAAGATGATCTTGTGACCGTTGACACCGCCCGCGCGGTTGACCATGTCGAAGTAGGCCTTGGTGGCCTGCGCGCTGCTCGCGAAGTTGATCGCCCCGGTCTGCGTGACGATCGCGCCGACCTTGATCGGGGCGCCGGCCGCGATGACCTTGGTGTCGGCCTTCGCGGGCGGGACCGTGGTCCCGGGAGCGGGTCCGCTCGTGGTCGTGATGGTCGAGCCCTTGGTCCCGGGGGCTCCCGTCGCGCCGGCGCTCGCGCTCGTCGTCGGCTGGGCCGCCACACCGGGGTTGCCACCACCCGGGGTCTGCGTCAGCGCGACAGGGCGGTTGTTGTCGGTGTTCAGGTCGTGCACGAGGATGCCGCCGAACACGGCGGCGACGAGCAGCTGAAACGCGAACAACGCGGCCAACAGGCGATCACGAGGGCTGAGCAAGTCTGGGCGCTCCTCACAGCAATTCTTGTCGAGGTACTCGACAGAGCGGGCGTGCTGATGTGAGGATCGTTCACGTTCTGGGCAACGCGGTCAAGGGAGTGCAGTTGTCGACACCGCTACGAACCCCCCGGCGATCACCTGTGCAACGCCGCAGCGCCATGCGGGTGGAGCGGATGCTCGACGCTGCCGCGGAGCTCCTGGACGAGTTCGGTGCTGACGCGCTGTCGACGTCGGCCATCGCCGCCCGCGCGGGCGTGTCGGTCGGCTCGCTCTACCAGTTCTTCCCGGACAGGAACGCGGTGTCGGAGGCCTTGGCGCGGCGCTCGTTCGAGCGCTTCTCCGAGCAGCTGGCGGGGGTCTCGGGCGCGACCTGGCAGGACGTCGTGGACGGCGTCATCGACACCTACGTCGAGTTCTCCCGGACCGAGCCCGGCTTCCTGGTGATCTCCTTCGGCGGTCCGCTGGGGCAGCTGTACCTGCTCGACCCGCAGGACGACAACAACGCGGTCGTCGCCAAGGCGCTGCACCAGATGGTCGACCTCGACGTGTCCGTGGAGGTGCTGCGCAACGCCATCGAGGTCGGCGACGCCCTCATCGGGCTCGCCTTCCGCCGCGCCAAGGACGGCGACCCCGACCTCGTCTCCGAGGCCAAGATCGCGGTCAAGGCCTACCTCAGCGCCCACCTCCCTCCCGCGGGGTAGGTCAGGTGCGGAGGGCGAAGGCGTCTTTCCAGACGGGGTCGTAGCCGGCGGCCACCAGCATCGCGGCGACCTCGGCAGGTGAGCGCTCGTCGCTGATCGCGAACTGCTCCTGCGCCTCCCCCGGGTGCAGGTAGCCGCCCGGCTCGGTCGACGAGCCCGCGCTCATCGTCGTCACCGCGATCCGCACCAGCCCGTCGCGCAGCGCCGGCGCCTCCCGGGTCGAGAGCACGATGCCGACCTCCGGGGCGACCAGCCGCAGCGCGCACAGCGCCTGCACGTACTCCGCGTCGGTCACCGGCACCAGCGGCTGGAACCCCGACGCCGACGGCTTGATGCGCGGCAGCGAGACGGTCACCTCGGTGCGCCAGTAGTGCCGTTGCAGCCATGCCGCGTGCTCGGCCACCGTCTGCACGTCGGCCCGCCAGTCGACTGACAGCCCGAGCAGGACACCGATGCCCAACCGGCGTACGCCTGCTTCTGCGGCCCGCTCCGTCGAGGCCAGCCGCCGGTCGTAGTCGCGCTTCCAGCCGGCGACGTGCGTCTCGGCGTAGCGGCCGCGGTCGTAGGTCTCCTGGTAGTGCACGACCCCCTCGAGCCCGGCCTCGACCAGCCGCGCATAGGTGTCGTCGGACCAGGTCTGCGTCTCGATGGAGAGCGAGGGTACGAACTGCCGCAGCGCGACGACGCAGGCAACCAGGTAGTCGGCCGAGACCTCCACGCGGTGCTCGCCGCTGACCAGCAGCAGGTGCCGGAACCCCTGTGCCACCAGGGATTGCGCTTCCTCGACGACCTGCTCCACCGTCAGCGTGCGGCGGGCCACGTCGAGGTCCTTCGAGAAGCCGCAGTAGGTGCACGACGACAGGCAGGCGTTGCTGACGTAGAGCGGTGCGAACAGCCGCACCGCCCGGCCGAACCGCTGCAGCGTCACCTCCCGCGCCTGGTGGGCCATCGCCTCGAGGTCGACGCCCGGATCGAGCAGCGCGGGCAGGCCGGGCACCAGCGAGGCGCCGGAGGCGAGGTGCTGGGCGAACCGCCCGGGCGCAGTGCTCACGTCAGAAACCCGGTCAGCGGCGAGGAAGCCTCGGCCGTCGCCGACACCGCACCCGGCCCCGCGAGGTACCCGAGCCGGCCGGCCTCGGTCGCCAACGCGAACGCCCGCGCCATCTGCACCGGGTCGGCGGCGACGGCGATCGCGGTGTTCACGAGTACGGCGGAAGCACCGATCTCCATCGCCTCGGCCGCGTCCGAGGGGACCCCCAGACCCGCGTCGACGACGACCGGCACCCCCGCCTGGGCCACGATCACCTCGATGGCGTCGCGGGTCCGCAGCCCGCGATTGGAGCCGATCCAGGCGCCGAGCGGCATGACCGTCGCGCAGCCCGCCTCCTCGAGGTGCCGGCACAGCACCGGGTCGGCCGAGCAGTAGGGCAGCACCGTGAAGCGCTCGGCGACCAGCAGCTCGGCCGCGCGCAAGGTGAAGATGGGGTCGGGCGCCAGGGTGCGCGGGTCGGGCGTGACCTCGAGCTTCACGAGGTCGGCACCGGTGGCTGCCCGGCCGAGCCGCGCCAGCCGCACCGCCTCGTCGGCGTCGACCGCCCCGGACGTGTTGGGCAGCAGCGTCATCCCCGCCGGGACGAAGCTCAGGATGTCGTCCTGGGGACGCGAGAGGTCCACCCGGCGCAGCGCCACGGTCACGATGTCGGCGCCGGAGGCGACCAGCGCGTCGCGCATCACCTCGTGCGAGCGGAACTTGCCGGTCCCGACCAGCAGCCGGCTGCGAAACGAGCGGCCCGCGATCTGCAACACGTGTGACTCCCCACGCCGGCATGACCCGGATCGGGTGCGACGGGTCGGCCTGGTGATGGCCCTCTCAGCTCGCCCGCGAGCTCCCCGGTCTGACGGTTCAACCCTAGCCGGGCAGGGCAAGTCCCACTGGTCACTCTTGTCACAGCAGCCTCATTGCGCCTATTGTCGACTTTCCGGGGAACTGAACAAAGGCTTTGCCATGCAACGCAGCGTCCGGACCGTCGGCCTGCTCGTGCTCCTCGCTGCCGTCCTCACGGCCGGGGCTCCCTCGATCATCCGGATCCACCGCGGCGACACGCTCAGCGGGATCGCGGCGAGGTACGGCACGACGGTCAGCGCCCTGCAGCGGGCCAACCACCTCTCCGGCACCACGATCTATGCCGGCGACCTGCTGCGGCTCCCAGGCCAGAACGTCACGGCGACCAGGACGCACACGGTCAACGCGGTCTACGTCGTGCGCCCCGGCGACAACCTGACCAAGCTCGGCCGCCGGCTCGGCCACAGCGTGCCGTGGCTGCGGGCCCGCAACCACCTGCGCAGCAGCGTGATCGTGATCGGCCAGAAGCTCGTGTACGGCGTGACGAGCAGCACCCCGGTCCGGGCATCCGCCGCCGTGAGCGGCTCCGCCGCCCGCCACCGGGCCGTGCTGCGCTCCCGCACCATGCCCTCGCGGGCCCATGTCCGGACGCTCATCCGGGCCAGTGCCCGCCGGCACGGGGTCCCGGCCAGCCTGGCGCTCGCTCTGTCCTACCAGGAGAGCGGCTTCCAGCAGCGGGTGGTGTCCCCCGTCGACGCCATCGGTGTCATGCAGGTGCTCCCGAGCACCGGCCGCTCGCTGGGCCGCATGCACGGTCGCCAGTACGACCTGCTGCGGGTCGAGGACAACGTGGAGGCGGGCGTCACGCTCATCAGCGACCTGCTGCGCGCGACCGGCCGCGTCGACAAGGCGCTGGCCGGCTACTACCAGGGCCTGGGATCGGTCGGGCGCATCGGATTCCTGCCCCAGACGAAGGCCTACATCAAGAACATCACGCTGCTGCGACAGCGCTTCTCCTAGGCCCTCCTAGACTCAGATGGTCATGGAGACCACCGTCAGCCCGAGCCCGGGCGACCCCGGGCCCTCGCTGGTCGGCAAGCTTCTCGACGGCAGGTACCGCCTCGACAGCGTGATCGCGCGTGGTGGCATGGCCACCGTCTACCTCGCGATCGACACGCGACTCGACCGGATCGTCGCCGTCAAGGTGATGCACAAGGGCCTGGCCGACGACCCGTTGTTCGTCGAGCGGTTCACCCGGGAGGCCAAGTCGGCCGCCAAGGTCGCCGGGCCCGAGGTCGTCGCGGTGCACGACACCGGCACCGACCCCGACACCGGGATCGCCTACCTCGTCATGGAGCACGTCCGCGGCCAGAACCTCCGGCAGCTGCTGCTGACGATCGGGCCGCTGTCCCCCAGCCGGGCCGTCGCGGTGATGGAGCCCGTGCTGCGGGCGCTGGCATCGGCGCACGCGGTCGGCATGGTGCACCGCGACGTCAAGCCGGAGAACGTCCTGCTCGGCGACGACGGCCGCGTCAAGGTCGCCGACTTCGGGCTGGCCCGCGCGGCCGAGTCGACCACGATCACGCAGACCACGAGCCACCTGATGGGCTCGGTCGCCTACCTCGCCCCGGAGCAGGTCGAGCGGGGTACGGCGGATGCCCGCTCGGACGTGTACGCCGCCGGCGTGCTGCTGTGGGAGCTGCTCACCGGCACCCCGCCGCACTCCGGCGACACCGCGATCGCCGTGGCCCACGCACACGTCTACACCGACGTCCCGCCGCCCTCGACCGTCGCCGAGGGCATCCCCGCAAACCTCGATGCGCTCGTCGTCCGGGCCACCCGCCGCGACCCGTCGCTGCGCCCGGCCGACGCCGGTGAGTTCCTCCGCGACCTGCTGACCGTCAAGGCGACGCTGCCCGCCGCACCACCGGTCACCGCCACGCAGGACACGCGCCCTCTCCTCATACCTCGGGTGGTCGACCGGACGCCCACAAAGCCGGCGAGGCCTCGCAAGAGCCGACGCGGGCTGATCGGCGTCGCGGTGCTCGTCGTCCTCGCGGTGCTCGCGCTGGCCGGCGGCTACTACCTCGGGTCGTTCCGCTACACGCACGCCCCCGACGTCCGGGGGCTGAGCGCCGCCGTCGCCCAGAAGCGCATCGAGGCCGCCGGCCTCACCTTCAAGAAGGTCGACACGTTCAGCGCGAGAGCAGTGGGCACCGAGCTCGGTCAGGACCCGGCCGCCGGCAAGCGGATCAGGAAGAACGCCACGGTCACCGTCACCTACTCCAAGGGCCCCGACCTCCGCCAGGTCCCCGACCTGCAGGGCAAGGACCCCGGTGCGGCGACGGCGCAGCTCAAGGCACTCGGGCTCACGTCGTCGCAGCTGGGCGACTACAGCTCCAGCGTCGACATCGGGAAGGTCATCCGGACCGACCCGCCGGCGGGCAAGAAGCTCCCGCCCGGCACGTCGGTGACGCTGTTCGTGTCGAAGGGCCCGCAGCCGGTCCCCGTCCCCGACGTGCACGGCCAGACGCAGGCGCAGGCCACCTTGGCCCTGAAGCGGCTGGGCTTCACGGTGACCTTCACCACGACGTTCAGCGACAGCGTGGCCAAGGGCATCGTGATCTCCAACAACCCGCACGACGGCACCGCGGCCAAGGGCTCGACGGTCGCGCTGACCGTGAGCAAGGGCCCGGAGTTCGTCAACGTGCCCAACCTGCAGTACGACACGACCTCCGACGCCACCCGTCAGCTGCGTGCGCTCGGGCTCGTCGTCGCGGTCCGCCAGCAGGTGCGGGGCGGCAACGGTCAGCTGGTCCTCGACACCGACCCCCGGGCCGGCACCCGGGTGCGGGTCGGGACGACTGTCACCCTGTTGGTCTACTGACCTCCCCCTCCTCCGGACCGCCGGGTCTGGCAGGCTGCTCTCGTGCCCCCCCGCAAGCCCTCTCCCGTCGGCGCCCACGTGCCGGTCGCGGGAGGATGGCTCAAGGCACTCGCGTATGCCGAGGAGATCAGCGCGGCCGCCGTCCAGGTCTTCGTCTCCAACCCACGCGGCTGGGCGCTGTCGCCGGGTGATCCCGCCAAGGACGAGGAGTTCCGCGGCCGCTGCGCCGACGCGGGCCTGCCGGTGTTCGTGCACGCGCCGTACCTCGTGAACTTCGGCTCCCCGACCGAGGCGACCCTTCGCAAGTCCGTCGATGCGGTCGCGCACTCCCTCGCCCGCGGTGCCGCCATCGGCGCCCGCGGTGTGGTCGTGCACGCCGGCTCGTGCGTCGCCGGTGCGCACCGCGACGACGCGATGGTGCAGCTGCGCGAGCACCTGCTGCCACTCCTCGACCGGGAGGGCCCGGCACTGCTCATCGAGCCGACCGCCGGTGGTGGCCAGGCACTCTGCTCGGCCGTCCAGGACCTCGGTCCGTACTTCGCCCAGCTCGACGACCACCAGCGGCTCGGGGTGTGCCTCGACACCTGCCACGCCTTCGCCGCCGGTCACGACCTCGCGGCCCCGGGCGGGATGAAGAAGACCCTCGACGCCCTCGTCCGCGCCGTCGGCCGGGGTCGCCTGCAGCTGGTCCACGCGAACGACTCCAAGGACCCCCTCGGGTCGCTGCGCGACCGGCACGAGTCGATCGGCGCCGGGCACATCGGCAAGGACCCGTTCGCGGAGCTGTTCCGGCACCCGGCGACCCGCAACGTCCCCGTCGTCGTCGAGACCCCGGGCGACGCCGCCGGCCACCGGACCGACATCGAGCTGCTCCGCTCCCTGCGCGACGCGTGAGCACGTTGCTCGGGGCCCTGCAGCTCAGCGGTCGCGGCGGCAACGAGCTCTTCGTGTACGACGACTGCCTGGTGCGCGCGAGCACCGGACTGCTCGCAGCGCTGACCGGTGGCGAGTTCAACCTGGCCGCCCTCACCGGCCGGCTGGACACCGAAGCGGCGCCTGAGGTGCTGGTCATGCAGCACCCGGACAACCGGCTCGTCCGTCGTCTCGACGTGCGCGAGGCGACCCTGGCGCGCGGGCGCTGGCCGGCGACCGGTCTGCGTCGGCTCACGCTGCGGCTGCACAGCGGCACCGTGGTGCGCTACGACTGGGCGGGCGACAGCGCCACCCGCCCCCAGAACCACGACGAGTACGCGAGCGCGCTGCTCGCCTCGGCCTTCGACGCGCTGCTCACGTCCCAGCTGTGACCCTCGGCACCCCGCCGCGTCGACTCTCCGGCCGGGCCCTCCCCGGGCTGACAACGCATCGCCGGCGCCTACAACAATTGCTGCCGGCAGGGGCAGCAATTGTTGTAGGCGCACGAGCCCATTACTCAGTCCCCTAGCGTGGCGGGCGTGAGCCGACGCGACCTGGCGCCGACAGCGGCGCTCGTGGGCGTGACGGCGATCTGGGGCAGCACGTTCGTCGTCGTCAAGGACGCCGTCGCGAAGATGCCGGTCACCGACTTCCTGACCTGGCGCTTCGGCATCGCGGGGCTCGTCATGCTGGCGCTGCGGCCGCGGTCGGTGGCCGCTCTGGGTCGGACCGGGCGACGCCACGGGTTCCTCGTCGGGCTCGCCCTCGGCACCGGTTACCTGCTGCAGACCCTCGGCCTGCAGCACACGACCGCGGCCGTCAGCGGGTTCATCACCGGCATGTTCGTGGTGCTCACACCGCTCGGTGCGGCGGTGCTGCTGCGCAAGCCGCCCGGCCGGACCGCGTGGGTGGCCGTGGCCCTCGCCACCGTCGGCCTCGGGCTGCTCAGCCTGCACGGGCTCGGCGTCGGCACCGGCGAGCTGCTGACCCTCGGGTGCGCCGGGGCGTTCGCCCTGCACATCGTCGGCCTGGGTGAGTGGGCCCGGCACTCCGACGCCTACGGACTGGCCGTCGTACAGCTCCTGACGACGGCGGTGATGTGCGGGATCGTCGCCGTACCAGGCGGTCTGGTGACGCCGCCGGACGCAGGCGTGTGGGGCGCGCTCGCCCTGACGGCGCTGGCCGCGACCGCCCTCGCCTTCGTGGTGCAGACGTGGGCCCAGGCGCACCTGGCCCCCACCCGGGTCGCGGTCATCATGACGATGGAGCCGGTCTTCAGCGGGATCTTCGCGGTCGCCGTCGCCGACGAGCGCCTCGGGCTCCGTGCCCTCGGAGGTGCCGCACTGGTGCTCGGCGCGATGCTGCTCACCGAGGTCGGGAGTCCGCCTCCGCAGGTCGAGCGGCTGGAGGTCTGATACCGTCGCAGCGTGCGCAGCTCCTGGTATGTCTTTCCCGGCCGGGACTCCCGGTCGGGAGCCAGCTGACGCACCTGACCCCATCGAGCCCCGGAGCCCCTGCCCGGGGCTCTTTCGTGTCCAGGAGCAGTTCCTATGGTCGTCGTGATGCGCCCCGAGGCGTCCCCCGAGGACGTCGACGCCGTCGTCGCCCGTGTCGAGAGCGCGGGCGGGTCGGCGTTCATCAGCCGAGGCGTGCAGCGCACCATCGTCGGCCTGGTCGGTGACATCGCCGCGTTCCAGACCCTGAACCTCCGGGCCATGCCCGGCGTCGGCGAGGTCGTCAAGGTCAGCAAGCCCTACAAGCTGGTCAGCCGCGAGCACCACCCCGAGGCCACCACCGTGCAGGTCGCGGGTGTGCCCATCGGACCCGACACGTTCACCCTCATCGCCGGACCCTGCGCCGTCGAGACGCCCGAGCAGACCCTCGCCGCCGCGGTCATGGCCAAGGGCGCGGGAGCCACCCTGCTGCGCGGTGGGGCGTTCAAGCCCAGGACGAGCCCGTACGCCTTCCAGGGGCTCGGCGAGAAGGGTCTGCGGATCCTCGCCGACGTCCGCGAGGAGACGGGGCTGCCCATCGTCACCGAGGTGGTCGATGCCGCCGACGTGCACCTCGTGGCCGAGTGGGCCGACATGCTGCAGGTCGGCACCCGCAACATGCAGAACTTCGCGCTGCTGCAGGCCGTGGGGTCAGCGGGCAAGCCGGTGATGCTCAAGCGCGGCATGACGGCGACCTACGAGGAGTGGCTGATGGCGGCGGAGTACATCGCGCAGCGCGGCAACCTCGACATCGTGCTCTGCGAGCGCGGCGTCCGGACCTTTGAGACGGCGACCCGCAACACCCTCGACATCGCCGCGGTGCCGATGGTGCACAGCCTCAGCCACCTGCCGGTCGTCGTGGACCCGTCGCACTCCGGTGGCAGGCGCGACCTGGTGGTGCCGTTGTCCCGGGCGGCGATCGCCGCGGGTGCCGACGCCATCATCGTCGACGTCCACCCGGACCCGCAGGCCGCGCTCTGCGACGGGCCTCAGGCGCTCTACGGCGAGGACCTGTCAGAGCTCGCCAAGGCCTGCCGCGACCTGCCCCCGCTGGTCGGTCGCCGCCTCGTCACCTGAGGCCAGTGAGGACCTTTGCGGCGTGGTCGATGCCGGCGTCGTCGACGTCGAGGTGCACGACCGCACGCACACGCGTGGGCCCGACGACGCCGAGCAGCACGCCCTCCTCGGCGGCCGCGGCGGCGAACGCCCGCGCGTCAGGGACCGTCATCGCGACGATGTTGGTGGCGGTCTGCACACCCACCGCGGCACCGAGGCGGGCAGCCCGGGCGTGGTCCTCGGCCAGCCGCTCGAGGTGCTGGTCGAGGGCATAGAGCCCCGCGGCAGCGAGGATCCCGGCCTGCCGCATGCCACCCCCGAGGCGCTTGCGCAGGACCCGGGCCTGCTCAGCGAGGGCGGCGGACGTCACGACCATCGAGCCGACCGGGGCGCCGAGGCCCTTGGACAGGCAGACGGACAGCGAGTCGAACAGCCTGCCGTAGACCTCGAGCGACACCCCGGATGCCACGTGCGCGTTCCAGATCCGGGCGCCGTCGCAGTGCAGGTTGACGCCGTGCGCTCTGGTCAGCTCGCGGAGCGCCTGCAGGTCCGACAGCGGGTGCACCGCACCGCCGCCGCGGTTGTGGGTCTGCTCGACCGACACGGCAGCGGTGGGCACCGTCCCCCAGCCGGCCGGGCGCAGCTCACCGGCCACCACGTCAGCGGTCATCAGGCCACCGGCGACGGTGCGCGACTGGATGCCGCCGTGCTGCGCCGCTCCCCCGTGCTCATAGGTCACGACGTGCGCGTCCGCGTCGCACAGCAGCTCGCCGGCAGCGGGCACGACGAGCCGCAGGCAGATCTGGTTGCCCATCGTGCCGGACGGTACGAAGACCGCCGCCTCGTGACCGAACAGCGCGGCCACCCGTTCCTCGAGCGCGTTGACGGTCGGGTCCTCCCCGTAGACGTCGTCACCCACCTCGGCAGCGGCCATCGCGGCCCGCATGCCGGCGGTGGGACGGGTCAGGGTGTCGCTGCGCAGGTCGACGGGCACGCCTCTAAGTTAGTCATGTGCTGACCGCGGACGACCTGCTGGCGGTCGTTCGCGTGCACGCGGACAGGGTGCACGACGCGGTACGCCGACTGGGCTGCGGGCCGGAGGACGCGGTGGCCGTCGTGGAGCGCAGCGCACTCGACCTCGTCGAGGCCGCGCGCACCGAGGACCTCGCCGATCCCGTGGGCTGGTGGTTCGCCCGCGCCCGGGTGCTCGCCCGCCAGGTCGCGGGCACCGGCGACGACGACCTGCCCGTCGGCGGCGGTGTGCTGGGCGGCGACGCCAACCAGGCCCGGCTCGCGGAGGCGCTCGAGGCCCGGCCGGAGCGCGAGCGGGCGGCCCTGCTGCTGCGCGACTCCTATGACCTGCCCGCCGCCTCGGTGGGCACCGTCCTCAACCTCGACGCCAACAGCGCGATGGAGGTCGTCGGGGCCGCCCGGCTGGCCTTCCTGCCGGCCCTGCTCGGCGGTCCGTCGCTGTCGCTGGCCGGCCACGTCGTCGACCTCGCGTCACTCGCCCGGCTCGCCGAGGGCGGCCAGCCCGCCGCCCGCGACGCGACGACCCGCCGGCACGCCCAGTCCTGCGAGCGCTGCGCCAACGCTCTCGACGCGATGGAGCGGGCCCGGCGCCTGCTGAGCGGACTCACCGTCGTCGCGCTGCCCGACGCCGAGCGCGACGGCCTGCTCGGTCGCGTGGATGCCCATGCCCAGCAGGCCCTGGCCTCAGCCGTCCCGTTCGAGGAGGACGACGAGGAGTGGGAGGACGAGGCCCGTCGGCCCTACTCGGTGTCCCTGATCACCCTCGGCCTGATCGTCGCTGTCGGCCTCGGCATCGGCGGGGGTGTGCTGGCGTCGCAGGCACGCAACGCGTCCGTCGAGGCCCAGGTCAAGAACTTCCCGCTGGTGACGCAGGCACCGGTCATCGTCGTACCCGTGATGACCCCGTCGCCCACTGTGCCGCCGGCCGTGTCCCCTCCACCCCGTGTGACCTATCTGCCGCCGTCACAGACCCCCGTCTCGACGGCGACCGCGACGGCGACCGCAACGGCCACCGCCACCGCGACCCAGAACCAACCGGTCGTCACGATCGACCCGACGAGCGGACCGAACGACACCCAGATCACGGTGACCGGCAACTTCTGGACCCCGAACGCGACGATCACCGTGACCTATGTGACCCAGATCAACGGTGCCGGCGACACCGTGACGGCGACGTCTGACGCCTTTGGGTTCTTCTCGACGACGCTGCGTGCGCACGACCCGCAGCCGATCCCCGGGCCGCGGCAGGTCGCCGTGACCGACGGCGCCAACAACAGCAGCGTCACGTTCACGCAGACCTGAGTCAGCGGCGCTGCAGCATCTCCGCCACGAGGAACGCGAGCTCGAGCGACTGGCCGTTGTTGAGGCGCGGGTCGCAGGCCGTCTCGTAGCGGCCGGCCAGGTCGGCATCGGTCAGCTGGTAGGCCCCGCCGAGGCACTCGGTGACCTCGTCACCGGTGAGCTCGATGTGCAGCCCGCCCGGGTGCGTGCCGAGCGACGCGTGCACCTCGAAGAAGCCACGCACCTCGTCGAGCACGTCGTCGAAGTGCCGGGTCTTGTAGCCGCTCGCCGTCTCTTGGGTGTTGCCGTGCATCGGGTCGCAGCACCAGATGAGCGACTGCGGGCCGCGGTGATCCTCGACGTACTCGATGATGCCGGGCAGCACGTCGCGGACCCGTCCGGCCCCCATCCGGCTGATGACGGTGAGCCGCCCGGGGACATGCGAGGGGTCGAGCTTCTCGATCAGCGCGAGCGCCTCCTGCGGCGTCGTCGACGGGCCCAGCTTCAGCCCGATCGGGTTGGACACCCGGCTGAGCAGGTCGATGTGGGCGCCGTCGAGCTGCCGGGTGCGCTCCCCGACCCAGAGCAGGTGGCCCGACAGCGCATAGGCGCGGGCACCGGAGTCGTCGTGGCGGGTGAGCGCCCGCTCGTACTCGAGCAGCAGCGCCTCGTGGCTGGAGTACAGCTCCACCCCGTGGGTGGCCGGCATGCTGCCGATGTCGAGGCCGCACGCCTTCATGAACGCCAGCGCGCGCTCGATGTCGGTCGCGAGCTCCTCGTACTTGTGGCCGAGCGGGCTGCTCGCGACGAACGCGGTGTTCCAGTCGTGGACCTTCTCGAGGTCGGCACTGCCGTCGGTCGCGATGGCGCGCATGAAGTTCAGCGCGGCCGCACTGTTGGCATAGGCCCGCACCAGCCGGCGCGGGTCCGGGGTCCGGTCACCGTGCAGCTCGTTGACCGCGTCACCCCGGTACGACGGGAGTCCCGTCGCCGCTTCGAGGTCCGTCGACCGCGGCTTGGCGTACTGGCCGGCCATCCGGCCGACCTTGACGACGGGCAGGCTCGCGCCGTAGGTGAGGACGATGGCCATCTGCAGCAGGGTCCGGACCTTGCCGCGGATGCCCTCCGCGGTGTTGGCGTCAAAGGTCTCCGCGCAGTCCCCGCCCTGCAGCAGGAAAGCCTCGCCGCGGGCCACCCCCGCGAGCCGCTCGCGGAGCACGTCGCACTCGTGCGGCTGCACGATGGGCGGCACCGAGTTGAGGGTGTCGATCGTCTCCTTGAGCACCTGCTGGTCGGGCCAGGTCGGCTGCTGCGCAGCGGGCAGCAGCCGCCAGGCGTCCAGCCCGTCGCGGGACGACCCGGCGCCGGCAGTGGGATCGAGCAGATGCGTCACGCCACTAGTGTCCCAGAGGTGGGCGTGCTCGAGGCGGAGAGGGAGCACCTCCTCAAGGCCAGAGCCGACCTCAAGCGGATGCGGGAGAGCACCGGCTGGCTGCTCGACAACCAGAACCAGTGGGGCAACGACGAGCTGACGACCCGCGCTCTCGCCGCGTCGCTGGCCCGGCGATACGACCAGCTGCTCGACGACGGCGTGACGCCGCTGTTCTTCGGCCGCCTCGACTACCCCGCGGAGGTCTTCCACGTCGGGCGACGGCACGTCACCGGTGAGGACGGCGAGCCGGTCGTCGTCGACTGGCGCGCCCCGATCAGCGAGCCGTTCTACCAGGCTTCCGCCGACGAGCCGATGGGCGTCCACCTGCGTCGTCGGTTCGGCTTCCGCGAGGGCGTCCTCACCGCCTTCGAGGACGACCGCCTCGACCGGCCGAGCGGGCTGAGCCGGTTGCTCGTCGAGGACATCGAGCGGCCGCGCACCGGCCCGATGCGCGACATCGTGGCCACCATCCAGCCGGAGCAGGACTCCCTGGTGCGGGCCCCGCTCGAGCAGACCGTCGCGGTCCAGGGCGCCCCGGGGACCGGCAAGACCGCCGTCGGTCTGCACCGCGCCGCCTACCTCCTGTACGCACATCGGCAGCGCCTCGCCACCGGTGTCCTCGTCGTCGGGCCGAACCGCGCGTTCCTGTCCTATGTGCAGGAGGTGCTGCCCGCCCTGGGCGAGATCAAGGTGACGCAGGCGACCGTCGACGAGCTGTGCCCTCGGGTGCGCGTCAGCCGCACCGATCCCGACGACCTCGCCGTCCTCAAGGGCGACGCCCGCCTCGCCGTGCTGCTCGAGCGGGCGCTGTGGCGATCCGTGGTCCGGCCCACCGAGCCTCTCGTGCACTCCTACGGAGCCCGCCGCTGGCGCGTCTACCCGGAGCAGGTGCGCGAGCTCGAGCGGGCCGTCCGCGGCCGCAAGCTCGGCTGGGAGGCAGGCCGGCGGGCCCTCGCCGCAGCGCTCGCCGCCGTCATCGTCCGGATGAAGGAGGACGAGGGCATCGCGCAGAGCGGCTCGTCGGTCGAGAAGCTCGCGAAGTCGACGGTCGTCAAGGCGTACGTCGACGCGTGCTGGCCCCCGGTCAAGCCCACCGACCTCGTCCGCGACGTCCTCACCAACCCTCCCGAGGGTGTGCTCAGTGACAACGACGTCGCGCTGCTGGCGACCTCGGGAAGCAGGTGGAGCCGTGCCGACCTGCCGCTCCTCGACGAGGCGCAGCACCTCATCGAGCGGCAACCCGGGTTTGCACACGTGATCCTCGACGAGGCACAGGACCTCTCGCCGATGCAGCTGCGGGTCGTCGGCCGGCGCTGCGTCGCGGGCTCGGCGACCGTCCTCGGTGACCTCGCGCAGGCCACCACGCCGTGGGCCGTCGGCGACTGGCGCGCGGTGCTCGACCACCTCGGCAAGCCCGACGGGATGGTGCAGGCGCTGACCATCGGATACCGGGTGCCGCGCGACGTCCTCGACCTCGCCAACCGGTTGCTGCCGACCATCGCGCCCGACCTTCCGCTCGCTTCGTCGCTGCGGCACGTCGTCGGCGCGCTCTCCTTCTCCCCCGATGTCGCGACCGCCGTCGATCGCCTGCGGGGCAAGGGATCCGTCGCCATCGTCGTACCCGGTCCGATGGCTGTGGACGGGGTGCCCGACGCCGTAGCACTCAATGACGACGGCCTCGCCGCACCGATCACGGTCGTGCTGGCCGCCGACGTCAAGGGTCTGGAGTTCGACCATGTCGTGCTCGTCGATCCTGACCAGCTGCCGTTGCGGATGCTCTATGTCGCGATGACCCGCGCCGTCACCTCACTCACGATCGTGGGCGACCTGCCTGAGGTGCTGCTCTAGGAGCATTCCGCTCCGCGTGAGAGGCTCGCCCTCATGACCACAGCTCGCAAGTCAACAGCTCGCAAGTCAACTGCTCGCAAGGCGCCCGCCCGCAAGGCAACTGCCCGCAAGGCGGTCAAGAAGGCGCCGGCCCGCAAGGCAGCACCACGCCCTGTTGCGACGGCCGCCTCGGCAGCCAAGGCCACTGCACCCGGAGCCGCCGACCTGGCAGGCGGTCTGCGTTCCTACCTGGCTTCGGTCGAGGCCGAGGTCCGCGCGGTGAGTGCGCTGTCCGAGCGGATCGACGCACTCGTCGTCGACCTCAACGACCTGCGCGACCAGCAGGCCAAGCGGCTCATCGTGCTCGACACGCTCCGCGGGTCGGTCAACGACAAGAGCCTCGGGTCGTTCCTTGACAGCGCGATCCGGCCCCGCAAGACGCGGGTGCCCGAGGTCATCCCGGCCCGCCTGACCTGACCTCAGCCGAAGAAGACCTCGGCCTCCTTGTAGCGGTCCAGCGGGACCAGCTTGAGCTCCTTGGTCGCCGCCGACAGCGGCACCCGCACGATGTCCGCGCCCTGCAGCGCGACCATCACGCCGCTGTCGCCCTCGTGCACGGCGTCGATCGCGTGCAGCCCGAAGCGGGTCGCGAGGATCCGGTCGTACGCCGTCGGCGTGCCGCCACGCTGGACGTGACCCAGCACCGTCTGCCGTGACTCATACCCGGTGCGTGCCTCGATCTCGCGCTCGAGCACCTGACCGATGCCACCGAGCCGGACGTGCCCGAACGCGTCCAGCTCGCCCTCCTGCATCGCCATCGTGCCCTCGGCCGGCGTCGCTCCCTCCGCCACCACGATGATCGGCGCGTAGTGCCGCTCGAAGCGCTGCTTGACGTATTCGCAGACCTGGTCGATGTCGAAGGGCCGCTCCGGGATGAGGATGACGTTGGCGCCGCCGGCGAGCCCGGAGTGCAGCGCGATCCAGCCGGCGTGCCGCCCCATCACCTCGACGATCAGCGCCCGGTGGTGGGACTCGGCCGTCGTGTGCAGCCGGTCGATCGCGTCGACGGCGATCTGCACGGCGGTGTCGAAGCCGAACGTGTAGTCCGTCGCGTTGAGGTCGTTGTCGATGGTCTTCGGCACCCCGACGACGTTGAGCCCCTGGTCGGCGAGCGCGGTCGCGACGCCCAGGGTGTCCTCGCCGCCGATGGCGACCAGGGCGTCCACCCCGAGCGCCTCGAGGTTCTCGCGGATGCGGGCGACGCCGCCCTCCACCTTGAGCGGGTTGGTCCGGGAGGAGCCGAGGATCGTGCCGCCGCGCGGCAGGATCCCGCGGACCGCGGGGACGTCGAGCGGCATGGTCACGCCCTCGAGCGGTCCCTTCCAGCCGTCCCGGAAGCCCACGAACTCGTGTCCGTAGACCTCCGCTCCCTTTCGCACGACCGCGCGGATGACCGCGTTGAGACCGGGGCAGTCGCCCCCTCCTGTGAGCACACCGATACGCATGAGCCCAGCCTTGCAGGTCAAGAGCCGGCTGCAACAGGTCGAAGCACCAGACGTGCGTGTCCGCCGGTTGTTGACTGCTGCCCTGGTGGCGGCAGCGCTGCCGTGCCTGCCCACCGCAGCGCACGCCGCACCTGCGCCTCCGCGCCCTCTCACCAGTGCCGACCTGCCCGCCCTCACCGCGGAGCTGGCGCGGATCACGACGCACGCGCAGCAGCTCGCCGACGAGCTGGACCGCGCCGCGGCGCAGGACGGTGGCCTGCGGGTCGCCTACGCCCGTCTGGACGACGCTCGGTATGCCGCGCAGCAGGCCCTCGACCTCCGCGCCCGCGCGGTCTACATGGCCAGCGGCACCCAGCAGTTCAGCACCTGGCAGTACCAGCTGGCCGCGCCGACGGCTCAGGCCCTCGCGCAGCACGCGGCCGAGGCCGGGATGACCGTCGACCAGAGCCTCGTCGACGACGTCGCGCTCCAGACCCGGGCCGTCGCGCAGCTGCAGCGGCAGGCGGAGGCGTTCCGCAAGCGGCTCATGACGCAGGCCCGCGGCGTCCTGGCCGAGGAGGAGACGGCCCGCGACCTCTACCTGCAGGCCAAGGCGATCGCCGACGCCGAGCACCTGGCCGCCGTCCAGGCCCAGCTCGAGGCGCAGCGCAGCCTGCTCGACAGCGTCTCGACCGCCGTCACCCTCTCGTTGACGCCGGCCCAGACGGAGCGGGCGCGACAGGCGCTGGAGATGCAGGCGCCGGTCATCGCGCTGCTGGAGCAGGCCGCTGGCGCCATCCCCGCGGGCTACCGGTCGACCGGCCAGACGGCCTCGGGCGTGGCGTCGTGGTACGGCCCCGGCTTCGTCGGCCGGCCGACCGCCTCCGGGGCGCCCTATGACCCCGAGCGCCTGACCTGCGCCAACAAGGAGCTCCCGCTCGGCACCGTCATCCACGTGACCGGCAACGGGTTTGCGGTGAACTGCCTCGTCAACGACCGCGGGCCCTATGTCGACGGCCGCATCCTCGACCTGAGCCGGGCCGGCTCACGTGCCCTCGGCTACTCCGGCCTCGCCCAGGTCACCCTCGAGGTCCTCACCCCAGCCTGACCCCCCTGCGCGTGGATGTGAACTGGGCGGGTCGCGGAGCTCGCTCCGGCGACCCCGCCAGTTCACATCCACCGGGGCGCTGATGAGCTTCTGTGCCTTTCGTACTAGGGACACGTCGGTGAATGCTGGGATCTGTCGCGTCGGGCGCGGGCACACGTCGGAGTCAGCAATGACCATCTTCGACGGGATCGTTGCTGCGTGCTGGAGCCCGGCCTACCGTCCGGCCGGGGCCCGACAACTGCGCGCCGGTCAAGGTCCCGAAGCCATCGCCGGCGAAAAGCCAGGGGGAGATCCGTGACCGGTCCAGGAGCACACGCGAGGGTCGTCAGATACACGGTCGCGGGGGGCCTTGCGGCGTCGCTCGTCCTGCTGGCCCCGGGAGCTTCCGCCGCTCCCCCGAGCAGTTCGCTGGTCGCCACGCCGACCTCGGTCAGCCTGGACATCGGCGGGCCGACGAGCGCGCCGGTGTCGGTCGGCCTCGACGCGGGCTGTCTCAACGTCTTCATCCACGGACAGGCCTACAGCGTGGCGTCGGTCAGCCAGAACACAGCGGTGGCCACCGCGAGCCCGGACGTGTCCCCCGGCATCCACTGCGGTGACACCACGTCGGTCACCGTGGCGACGTCCGCCTACTCGGCTAACCCGACTGCCGCCTGTGCCGCTGTGGCTGCCAGTCCGACCACGGTGACGTTCACGCCGGTCGCAGGTCCCAGCGGGATCCAGAAGAAGCTCGTCGGCACCAGCATCCAGGTGACGGTCACCAACACCGGAGGCCTCCTGTGCGGCGGCGGTGGTGGTGGCGGTGGCGGTGGCGGTGGCAGCAACCCGGCAGCGCCGGCAGTCGCCAACGCCTACCTCAACGCCAACGCAGCGCTGTCCGCGGCCTGCAAGGCGGCGTTCGGCAACAGCAAGTCCTGGCGGGGTGCTCTCATCAGCTCCATCGCGGGCTGGATGCCCAAGCCGGAGAGCGTCAAGGACGACGCCTCGCTCTACCCGGACTGGGTCGGGTTCGTCCAGGACCACGTGAACACAGTGTGCGGATACACGCCGGTCTAGCAGTGCCGAGGGGTGACCCAGCAGCTCGCCGCTGCTCCAGCGTGACGGCGGACCCCGATCAGACGGAGAGGCCGAGGCGATAGGCGGCCTCGGCCATCGCTTCCCACTTCACCTTCACGTGGCGGGCGTCCTGCAGCGCGTCGTGCAGCCCGTCCTCCTGCACGGGCAGCCGCGGCCGCCCCAGGTGCTCCCACAGCTGCCGGACGTCGAGCATGAACCGCGGGAACTGCCGCGGCAGCGACGGCATGTCGCCCCAGAGCTGGCACAGCGCGACGTGGTCGTAGGCACCGAACCACGCCCACCACACCGGCTCGTCGCCGAAGAACTCCTCGAGCTCGGCAGCGATCTGCCGGCGCGGCTTCCACCGCGCCACCGGCGGGAGCTGGGGTAGCACGTTGTCCGCGACCCACGGATGCACCGCGAGCGGGTCGAACTCCGACGACACCGCGTAGTACTCGCGCCCGTCCTCGGCGACCGCCGCGACCGACACCAAGGTCACCACCGAGGCGGTGTCGCCGAACTCGAGGTCGATGAAGAAGCGCACTCCCCTAGTGTCCCAGGACATGACCTTCTCGATCGTGGCCACCGCCGACGGGCAGTGGGGCGTCGCCGTCGCCAGCAAGTTCCTCGCGGTGGGTGCGGCAGTACCTGCCGCGCAGTGGGACGTCGGCGCCGTGGCGACCCAGTCCTTCGCGAACCTCGCCTACCGCCCCGACGGGCTGCGGATGCTCGCCGACGGCAAGACGGCCCAGCAGACCCTGGACGCCCTGACCGCTGCCGACGAGCTGCGCGAGCAGCGGCAGGCCGGGATCGTCGACCGCACCGGAGGATCTGCCACCTGGACCGGCAGCGAGTGCCACAGCTGGGCCGGCGGGCGCACCGGTCCCGGCTGGGCCGCGCAGGGCAACATCCTCACCGGCCCGGAGGTGGTCGACGCCCTCGCCGAGACGTTCGCGAGCACCGCGGGCCCTCTGAGCAGCCGACTGGCAGCAGCACTGCTCGCCGCCGACCGGGCGGGCGGCGACCGGCGAGGCCGGCAGTCCGCCGTACTGCTCGTGGTCAGTGAGGGAGGCGGATACGGCGGCGGCTCCGATGTGCTCGTGGACCTGCGCGTCGACGACCACCCCGACCCCGTGCTCGAGCTGGGACGGCTGCTCGACCTGCACACGTTGTACTTCGGCAAGCCTGAGCAGACGCTGCCGCTCGAGGGCGAGCTCGCCGAGGAGGTCGCGGCGAAGCTGAAAGCCCTGGGATACAACGACTTGGACGACTGGGCCGGCGTCGAGAACTACGAGGAGCGCATGGTCCCGGGGGCGATCGACGTGCTCGTCCTGCAGAAGCTGCGCGAGGCATGACCGTGCTTGCCTGCTCACGTGTGAGCAGCTGCCGTTCCGGCACGCTCAGCGGACGAGCAGGGAAGGGTCGGCGATGAGCGTTCTGGCGGTCGACTGCGGGACGACGGGAGTGACTGCGCTCGTGGTCGGCGAGGACGGCCAGGTCGAGAGCCGTGGCTATCAGGAGTTCCCGCAGCACTTCCCAGAGCCCGGCTGGGTCGAGCACGAGCCGGAGGAGATCTGGGTCGCCGTCATCTCCGCGTGCCGGCAGGCCCTCGACGGCCACCACGTCACGGCCCTCGGCATCACGGTCCAGCGCGAGACCGCGTGCTTCTGGGACCGCACGACGTTGCAGTCGCCGCGCCGCGCGATCGTCTGGCAGGACCGGCGCACGAGTCACCTGTGCGACCACATGAGGGAGCACGAACCGCGCATCGCCGAGCTCACCGGGCTGCGCCTCGACCCCTACTTCACGGCGACCAAGCTGGCCTGGGTACGACAGCACGACCGTCGCACGTGGGAGGGCGTCACGGCCGGGCGTACGGCGGTGGGCACCGTCGACTCCTATGTCGTGGCGCGGCTGACGGGCGGGCGCCGGCACGTGACGGATGCGAGCAACGCGTCCCGCACCCTGCTCTATGACCTGCGCCGGGGGCAGTGGTCCGACGAGCTGTGCGAGCTGTTCGACATACCGCAGAGCGCGCTGCCCGAGGTGGTGCCGAGCTGGGGCGAGGTCGGACGGACGGACCCCGTCGCCTTCCTCGGCCTCGACCTGCCGATCGCCGGGATCGCCGGCGACCAGCAGGCGGCGTTGTTCGGGCAGGGCTGCTATGAGGAGGGCCGCAGCAAGTGCACCTACGGCACCGGGTCGTTCGTGCTGATCAACACCGGCAGCACGCCGGTGCTCAGTGCGCGGCTGCTCACGACGGTGGCGTGGATGGCGCCGGACGGTGCGCTGACCTATGCCCTCGAGGGCGCGGTCTTCGTCACCGGCGCGGCGGTGCAGTGGCTGCGCGACGGGTTGCAGGTCATCCAGTCCGCGGCCGAGATCGAGGCCCTCGCGCGGCAGGTACCCGACAGCGGTGGCGTCGTCTTCGTCCCGGCCCTGACCGGGCTGGGCGCTCCGCACTGGGACCCCGACGCCCGCGGCACGGTGCTCGGCATCACCCGCGGGACGACCCGTTCGCACCTCGCCCGGGCGACCCTCGACGCGATCGCCTTCGAGGTACGCGACGTGGTGGACGCCATGACGTCGGAGGCCGGCTGCGAGGTGCCGAGCCTGCAGGTCGACGGCGGCGCATCCGGCAACGACCTGCTCTGCCAGCTGCAGGCCGACCAGCTCGGCGTCCCGGTGCAACGGCCGCAGGTCCGGGAGACGACGGCGCTCGGCGCCGCCTTCCTGGCCGGGCTCGGTACGGGCGTGTGGTCGGGTACGGCGGAGCTGGCGCAGACCTGGCGGCTCGAGCGCCGGTTCGAGCCGACAGCCGGAGTACGCGACGACGGCACCCACGACCGCTGGACCCGCGCCGTCGAACGGTCCCTCGCCTGGGCCTGAGCCCGATCCGCCGCGCCGACGAGCGACTCGCCGTGGCATCGTCTGCCCGAACGTGGAGGAGACACGAGTGCCAAGACTGCGCGTGCACTGCCTGTCGATGTCGCTGGACGGCTTCGTCGCCGGACCCGACCAGGGACCTGACGACCCGCTCGGGAAGGGCGGCCCGGGCCTGCACGAGTGGGTGTTCGAGACCCGCGCCGGCCGAGCCATGACCGGCGGCGAGGGCGGCACCGAGGGCCTCGACCACCGGATGGTCGCTGACGGCTTCACCGGGATCGGCGCGACCCTCATGGGCCGCAACATGTTCGGACCCATCCGCGGTCCGTGGACCGGTGACTGGCAGGGATGGTGGGGGCCCAACCCGCCCTACCACCACCCGGTGTTCGTGCTGACCCACCACCCGCGGGAGCCGCTCGAGATGGACGGCGGCACCACGTTCCACTTCATCACCGACGGGCTCGAGTCCGCGCTGGAGCAGGCGTTCGCGGCCGCCGGCGGTCAGGACGTCCGACTCGGCGGCGGTGCGGCGACGGTCCGCGCGTGCCTCGACAAGAAGCTCGTCGACGACCTGCACCTGGCCGTCGTCCCCATGGTGCTCGGCACCGGCGAGCAGCCGTTCGGGTCGCTCGCCGGCTACCGCGCCCTCCCGGTCGAGTCGGAGGGCGCGGTCGCGCACGTGCGCTTCACGAAGGCCTAGTAGTAACCGATCTCCTGCAGGCTCGTGACATAGCTGCCCATCAGCTCCTGCACGGCCTGGTCGGTACCACCGCCGTACACCTGGACCGTGAAGTCCTGCACGATGGCGGCGGCCTTCGCGTTGAGCGCGAGGGTCTCCGGCTCGACGGAGATCCGGACGAGCTCGTCGAGGTCGCCGCGGACGAGCATGAAGCCGCCTTCGCTGCCGGTGACTGCGAAGTACTCCTCGTGGGACTGGATGCGGCCCTGCTTCAGCAGCCCCTCGAACCGCTCGAGCGCCGCCCCGAAGACCTCCAGGCCCTTGGCCTCACGGCCTGGGACGCTGGACTTCCAACTGATGTGAATCGCACCGTTCATGGGTGCCCCCCTTCAGGTACGACGGACTCTCCTCCGGCGCCCGGCACCCGACAAGGGTCAGCCGAGCCGGCGTTCCAGGGCATAGCGGACGAGGTGGTACCTGTCGTCCGGCAAAGGCTGCGTCAGCTGGCGCGGCGCTGCGAGGGTGCATCGCTGACGAGGGCCTCGCCGGCCGCCAGCCGCGCGTCCTCGATGTCAGCCTTGGCCTTCGTGGCGTACTGGTCGACGTACTCCTGGCCGGACAGCAGCATCAGCTCGTACATGATCTCGTCGGTGATGCTGCGGAGGACGAAGCGGTCGCCCTCCATGCCCTGGTACCTCGAGAAGTCGAGCGGTCGGCCGACCTTGATGCCGACCCGGCCGAGCCGCGGGATGACCTTGCCGGTGGGCTGCACGACATCGGTGATGATCATGGCGACCGGGATGACAGGGACGCCGGCCTCGAGCGCCATCCGGGCCACGCCGGTCTTGCCGCGGTAGAGCCGGCCGTCGGGGCTGCGGGTGCCCTCGGGATAGAGCCCGAGCAGGTTGCCGTCGGCGAGGATGCGCTTGGCGGTGCGCAGCGCGGCGTCGGACGCGGCCCCGCCGGAGCGGTCGATCGGCACCTGGCCGACGCCGGCGAAGAACGCCTTGTTGAGCCTGCCCTTGATGCCCTTGCCCGTGAAGTAGTCGGCCTTGGCGAGGAAGGTCACCCGGCGCGGGATCACGAGCGGCAAGAAGATCGAGTCACTGAAGCTCAGGTGGTTGCTGGCGAGGATCGCCGCGCCGTCGGACGGGATGTGCTCGGGGTGGTCGATCCACGGCCGGAAGAGGGTGCGCAGGATGGGTGTCAAGATCGCCTTGACCACCCAGTAGAACACCCGAGACTCCTTCTCTGAACCATCAGCCGACCCCCTCGACCCTAAGCCCTCCGGCGTCCCCTACGCCACGGCCGTGGCCGACGTGCGACGATCCGGGGGTGCCAGAACTCAGCGTGATGCCGGGCGCCGAGCCCATCGACCTGCCCGGTGGCCCGGTGGGGGTCGTGCTCAGCCACGGCTTCACCGGGACCACCCAGTCCATGCGCCCCTGGGCCGAGCACCTGGCCGCTGCGGGCTTCACGGTCAAGGCCCCCCGGCTCCCCGGCCACGGGACCTCTGTACAGGACATGAACACCACCCGCTTCGCGGACTGGTACGCCGAGGTGGAGCGGTCCTTCGACGACCTGCTGACGCGGTGTACGACGGTCTTCGCGATGGGCCTGTCGATGGGCGGCACCCTGGTGCTGCGGCTGGCCGAGCTGCGCCCCGAGGTGGCCGGTCTGGTCATCGTCAACGCCTCGCTCGCGACCGAGCGCAAGGACGCCAAGCTGCTGCCGCTGCTGGCCAGGGTCGTGCCGTCATTCCCGGGCATCGCGAGCGACATCAAGAAGCCCGGCGTCACCGAGCTCGCCTACCCGAAGATCGCGCTGAAGGCCGCGCTGTCGATGCAGCAGAGCTGGCCGGTCGTCCGGGCCGACCTGCCCAAGATCACCTGCCCGGTGCTGGCCTTCCGGTCTGCCGTCGACCACGTCGTGGAGCCGGTCTCCGGCCGGCTGCTGCGCGAGGGCTGCGTGCACGCCGAGGAGGTCGTGCTCGAGGACAGCTACCACGTGGCCACCCTCGACAACGACGCCCCACGGATCTTCGAGGGCTCCGTCGAGTTCATCCGCAAGCACACTGCACAGGCATGACGAAGCCCCATGACCGTTCCCGCTGACGGCGGCCGCCGCGACAACGGCCTGCATGCCACCGAGTGGGGAGCCCTCGTCGACCTCGACCCGCGGCTGTCCGACTCGCTGCTCGACAGTCTCGCCGCCGAGGGCGTACCCGCCTATGTCGAACCAGCCCACGACACCGACAGCTATACCCGCGCGACGACCCTGCCCAAGCGGCCGCTCGACCGGCTCTGGGTCGACCCGTCCCAGGCCGACCTGGCGCGGGCCTGCGTCGCCGCCGAGGTCGCCGACCTCGCTGCGCTACTGGAGCCGGGCACGTCACCCTCCGGCCTGGTCCGGCCGGTTCCGCGTACGGCGGCAGCGCGGGTCCTTGCCCCGCCCGAGCTGCCGACCGCCGCCACCAGCCCCGTCGAGCCACCCGTCGGCGGCGACGCGCTGCCCAGCGACGACGAGCTGTTCCGGCAGATCGTGGCGGGCTTCAGCGCCGACACCGACGACCCGGTGCCGCGCTGGCCGGTGTCGGAGGATGTCGACCCGTCCGCGCCGACCGAGGCGCCTCGGCGGCGTCGGGCTGACCGCTCCTCCTCCTCCGAGGGCCTGCCCTCGTGGGTCGAGCCGGACGCCCTCCCTGACGAGGGCCACTACGAGCCGCCGCCGGCACCGCGGATCGGACGACCGCGGCCGCGCACGATCGGCGCCGTGCTCATGATCGTGCTCGGCTTCGCCGCGATCTTCGCGCCGTTCGCCCTCGGGCTCTCCGACGACGGCCTGTCCCTCGTCCTCGGGCTCGTCCTGACCGTCGGGGGTGCCGCCGTGCTCGTGGGGTCGATGCGCGATGCTCCTCCGACCGACAGCGGACCTGACGACGGAGCCGTCGTCTGATCACGAGGGAGTGCCTGTGACCGCCAGTGAGAGCCTGGAAGCCCGTGGGCACCTGATGGACTCGGGCGTGCTGGCGTCGGTGCTCGACGACGTGCTGGCCTACGGCGGCGACTACCGCATCGACCAGCTCGACGTCGGCAAGCGGCACGAAGACGAATCGTATGCCCGGATCATCGTGTCGGCCGACGACGACGAGTCGCTGCAGCGGCTCCTGATGCGGCTGCAGATCCACGGCATGAACCAGGTCGACCCGGGTGAGGCGGTGCTGCGGCCGTGCGACCGCGACGGCGTCTTCCCCGACGACTTCTACTCGACCACCAACCTCGAGACCGTCGTCCGGCTCGGCGGTCAGTGGGTGCCGGTCGAGCAGCCCGAGATGGACTGCGGCCTCGTCGTCAAGGGCGAGCGGGTCCACACCGTGCCGGTGTCGGACGTGCGCACCGGCCAGCAGGTCGTGTGCGGAGCCTCCGGCGTCAAGGTGGTGCTGCCGGTGCGGGAGCACTCGACGTCGGAGGACGCCTTCGGGTTCATGGGCTCGACCGTCTCGTCGGAGAAGCCGCAGGCCCTGCTGGTACGGCAGATCGCGCAGCGGATGCGCGAGGTCAAGGGCGACGGCCAGAAGGTCCTGTGGGTCGGCGGACCCGGCATCGTGCACACCGGCGCGGCGCCGGCGTTCACCACCTTGGTCGAGGCGGGCTATGTCGACGTGCTGTTCGCCGGCAACGCCCTGGCCACCCACGACATCGAGGCGGCGCTCTACGGCACGTCGCTGGGCGTCGACCTCACGATGGGCCGGGGCGTCGAGCACGGCCACGAGCACCACATCCGCGCCATCAACACGATCCGCCGTGAGGGCTCGATCGCGGCCGCCGTCAACAGCGGCGTGCTGACGAGCGGCATCATGCACTCGTTGGTCAAGGGCGGCCACAAGATCGTGCTCGTCGGCTCCGTGCGCGACGACGGCCCGCTGCCCGACGTCTACACCGACGTCATCGAGGGCCAGCGCGCGATGCGGGCCGAGCTGCCCGGCGTCGGCTTCGCCATCATGGTCGCGACGATGCTGCACTCCATCGCCACCGGCAACATCCTGCCCGCATCGGTCCCGCTGGTCTGCGTCGACATCAACCCGGCGACCGTCACCAAGCTCGCGGACCGCGGCAGCGCCCAGGCCGTCGGCATCGTCACCGACATCGGCCTGTTCCTCGAGCAACTAGCCCGCGAGCTCGTCCCTTCGTACCGCTCCTAACCCCCCGCCGTGGATGTGGACAGGTGGGGTGCCTGGACGCACTCTCGCGACCCCATCTGTCTACATTCACGGCGTGATCCGGGTGCCGGCCTTGCCGGACAGGATGGCGGCGGCATCGGAGAGGGCACCGATGGCGGCCGCGCCACCCGCGCGTACGAAGGACACGCAGGCCTCGACCTTCGGGCCCATCGAGCCCTCGGGAAACTCCCCGGCCCGCAGCCAGCCCAGAGCCTCCGCCACCGTCATCGTCGACAGCCCGCGCGCGGCAGCCGTCCCGTAGCCGATCTGCACCTGCGCCGCCTCGGTCAGCACCAGGAGCAGGTCGGCGCCGACGGACGTGGCGAGCAGCGCGGCGGTGCGGTCCTTGTCGATGACGGCCTCGACACCGCGCAGCTGCCCGCGGTACTCCACGACCGGCACCCCACCGCCACCGGCCGCGACGACGACGTGGCCGCTGTCGACGAGTGCCCGCAGCGGCTCGTCCTCGACGATCCGCAGCGGTCGGGGTGACGCGACGACCCGGCGCCAGCGACCGTCGGGCTGGATCGCGAACACATGGCCCGAGGCCTGCGCGATCGCCTGCGCCTCCGGCCGCTCATAAGAGGGGCCCACCGGTTTGGAGGGCCGACGGAACGCAGCCGACCGGCCGTCCACCACCACCTGGGTGAGGAGCGACAGCACCCGCGTCGGGCGGGGCAGCGCGTTGTCGAGCGCCTGGGCGACGAGGTAGCCGAGCTGCCCTTGCGAGAGCGCCCCGCAGACGTCCATCGGCATGGGGGGTACGTCGGCCGCGGCCCGCTCCTGCTGCAGCAGCAGCCGGCCGACCTGCGGCCCGTTCCCGTGGGTGAGCACGAGCGAGTGCCCGTCGGTGACCAGTGCGGCCAAAGCGGAAGCGGCCACCGACAGCGACGAGCGCATCTCCTCGACGGAGCCGGTGCCGCCGGCAGGGGACAGCGCGTTGCCCCCGAGGGCGACGACCAGCCGCACGTCAGCCGAGTCGAGCGAGGTCGGCCGCGCCGACCATGCCGGCCCAGTTGCCGAGCGACGCGTGCCGGATCTCCGGCCGCGGGCGGAAGCCGGTGCCGGTGAGGACGTGCCCGAAGTGCCGGCGGGCGGGGTCGAGCAGCAGGTCGCCGGCGTCGGCGACGCCGCCACCCACGACGAAGGCGCCTGGGTCGAGCATGGCCGCAAGGTTCGCGAGCCCCTGGCCGAGCCAGTGCCCGACGACGGAGAAGCACTCGAGCGCGGCGGGGTCGCCCTCGATCGCGGCCTTCGTGACCTCGGGCGCCTCGATGCCCTCGGGCTTGCCGTCGCCGAGCTCGAGCAGCCGCCTGCCATAGACCTTCTGCACGTCGGCGATCTCGCGGGCCTCGTGCAGCAGCGCCCGCCCGGAGCAGTACTGCTCCCAGCAGCCGCTCTGGCCGCACCCGCACCGCCGCCCGTCCTCGACCACCTGCATGTGCCCGAACTCCGCGCCGATGCCGAACCGCCCCCGGAACAGCGCGCCGTCGAGCACCATGCCGCCACCGATGCCGGTGCCGACGGTCACGCACACCATGTGCGACTCGCCCTGGCCGGCGCCGAAGCGGTATTCGCCCCAAGCGGCGGCGTTGGCGTCGTTCTCGACGACGACGGGCAGGTCGACGAGCTTGGCGACCTCGTCGCGCAGCGGCTCGTCACGCCAGGCGAGGTTGGGCGCGAACAGCACCGTGGAGCGGCCCGCGTCGATGAAGCCGGCCGCGCCGATGCCGACCGCGACGACGTCGTGGTCCTTGCGGAGCCGCTGCACGCAGTCGGCGATCGTCTTTTCAACGGCGGCGGGGTCGGTGCTGGGCGTGGGCTGGCGCAGGTCGGCGATGACCCGGCCCTTCTCGTCGACGACCCCCGCGGCCACCTTGGTGCCGCCGACGTCGACGCCGATCGCGAGCGACACGTCAGCCCTCCCGGATGTCGATGGGTTCCACCCGTGACGAGGATCCACCCGCGGTGGCAGGTGCGGCTACTGCTGACTTCAGCGCGGCGACGAACGAGGCGACGGCGTCGAGCAGGTGCTCGGTCGTCTCGGGCTTCACCTGGCGCAGCAGCGCGATGCCCTGGCACACCGGGCAGACCTGGCACTCCGCCCCGCCGGTGGCGAGGTGCTCGCCGTCGAAGCGGGTGCGCGCCCACTCCTGTACGGCCGACAACAGCCGCGCCGCCTCTTCGGCGGCGCTCCCCACCTGCTCAGACATGGGCCCTCCACTGCGCGGGGTCTGGTTCGAACCGCACGACCAGCCGGTCCTCGACGAGCCGCGCTCCGGCGACCGAGCAGCGCCGCAGCGCCGCAGGCAGCGACAGCAGCCGGCGGTGTCCGCCCAGCGTCACGACGAGGTCGTCGCCGCTGCGGGCCAGCTCGAGGTCTTCGATGCGGGCGAGCGGGAGCGCCAGCGACAGCAGGAAGCCGTCGCTGTCGCGGGCCACCTGCAGCAGCTCCTCGGTGCAGGTGACCTCGGTCGGATCGGCCGATCCATAGAGCACGTCGGCAAAGGACAGCAGCGCCTCGAGTCCGACCGGTTCCCCTGGGGCATAAGGGCTTTCGAGCACCGGTAGCGGTGCGGCATCGACTCGGATCGAGTCCAGCTGGGCACGCTGCGCGGTGACCCAGCCGGCCATCCAGGGGTCGTCGGACAGGGGTACGACCCGGTTGGCGACGAGCCCGTCGACGCGATATCCATACAACGCCAGCGAGGTCAGGGTCCGGCGGGCCTCGGCGATGACGACCGCCTCTGGCGTCAGCACCAGCCGCACCGACGTCGACGGCGCGGTGAGCAGCGCGCGCACCTCCGACAGCTCGGCGTGCAGCCGTTCGACGGCCTCGAACACGCCGTCCTCCGGCACGGCGGCCACCCGCGACAGCAGCGGGCGAACGACCCTCATCGCGCGCCGGTGCGCGGGGAACACCTTCTCGACATACCAGCCCAAGGCCTCAGGCAGCGCGAGCAGTCGCAGCGTCTCGCCGGTGGGAGCGCAGTCGACGACGATGAGGTCATAGCGACCCGAGCCCGCCTGCTTGCGCAGCTCGAGCAGGGCGAGGACCTCCTCGGCGCCGGGCAGCACGGTCAGCTCCTCGGCCTGCAGCGCGTCGACGCCGGCGCGCTCGAGGACGCTGCGCAGGTAGTCCTGCACGTCGTGCCAGGACCGCTCGAAGGCGCGCTGGGCGTCGACCTGCATCGCGACCAGGCCGTCCGCGATCTCGACCGGCTCGCCGGTCAGCTCGACCCCGAGGGCGTCGCCGAGCGAGTGCGCCGGGTCGGTGGACAGCACCAGCGTCTTGCGCCCCTGGGCCGCGGCACGCGCAGCCGTGGCGGCCGCCGTGGTGGTCTTCCCGACGCCGCCCTTGCCGGTGAACAGCAGGACGCGCATCAAGCGAGGCTAGCCGAGCGACTCGACGCGCTTCTTGAGGTCCTTCAGCGCCGTGTCGATGATCATCTTCTCGGCCTTGCGGCGCATGAGGCCGATCATCGGGATCTTGAGGTCGAGGGTGAGCAGATAGGTGACCTCGGTCTTCCCGCCCTTGTCGCTGAGCTGGTAGGAGCCCTGCTGCGACTTCATCATCTTGCTCGGCTCCGCGAGCGACCAGGAGACGCCGTCGGCCTTCCAGGCGTAGGCGAGGGTGTACTGGTCCGACATCCCGCTCTGGTTGAGCGTGAACGTCGCGCGCGCCGGCCCCGGCTCGTCGATGACGACCTTGCTGATCCCGCCGGCCCACTGCGGGTAGGCCTCGAGGTCCCGGATCACGGCCAGGACCTCCTCGGGGCCGGCGTCGATCGTGATGCTGGAGCTCGCCTGGTCAGCCACTGTGCGCCTCTCGTCGGGTTGCACAGACGTTAGTAGTCGAGCACGTAGGGGTCTCCCGTGCCCCGGAAGTGGCCCACGTTCACGCACTCGGTGCGCCCGATCCGGATCCGTCCGGCGAGCGGCTGGTGGACGTGCCCGAACAGCACCAGCCCGGGCTGCGTCTCCCGGATCGCCTGCAGCGTCGCCTCGCTGCCCCGCTCGAAGCGGCGCGCCTCCACGTCATAGAGCAGCTCGGGCACGGCGGGCGGGATGTGGCAGGCGAGCACGTCGACGCTGCCGACAGCGGCCACCTTGGCGGCGTACTCCTCGTCGGAGATCTCGTACGGGGTGCGCATCGGGGTCTGGAGGCCGCCGCCCACGAATCCCCAGGTGCGGCCGCCGAGGTCGACGGTCTGCCCGTCGAGGACGGTCTGCCCGGGCTGCAGGAACTCCGGCCACAGCCGCGGGACGTCGACGTTGCCGTAGGTCAGGTAGGTGCGAGAGGGCATGACGGCAAACAGCGCGGCGTACTGCTCGCGGACCTTGCGCTCGATGACGGTCCGCGGGTCCTCGCCGAGGCCCTCCCAGAGCGACCGCGACCAGTCGCGGGCCTCGTCGAACTGCTTGGCGGAGCGCAGGTCGATGAGCCGCTGCGCCGCCTCCGCACCGAACAGGTCGGCGAAGATCCCGCCACCGACGTCGTGGTAGTCGAGGAACAGCACGAGGTCGCCGAGGCAGACCAGGACGTCGGCACCGTCGGAGGCGAGCCTGAGCGCGTCGACGCTGCCGTGGACGTCACTGACCACATGGACCCGCACGGGCCCACGCTAGCCAGCCGGTGAGGGGGTGCTGCTGTTGGTGGTGGTGCTGTCAGGGGTCGAGCCGCCGGCCGGTGCGTGCGTGAGGAGCAGCGTGATGAGCGCGAGCGGGACGAGCACGATCAGGATGGCGGCGAAGGCGATGCCGGCGCGCTGGCCGCGCCCAAGGCGGCTGAGGTCGCCGACGAGCGGCAGCCGGATGCTCACCGCGGTCTCCTCGGCGACCTTGGCGAGAAACGGCGAGGAGCAGGTGGTGCAGAGGACGTCGGCGAAGTCGTTGAGGTGCTCGCACCGCGAGCACGGCCAGCCCGTGGTCTTCGAAGCCGGAGCGGCCGGAGCCGGCCCAGGCTGGGTCGGCACGGCACGAGGCGGCAGCACCACGTCGAGCAGCGGGGCCGTGAGCGGGTCGGCGGCGGCGGGGCCGTACGCCGCGGTGGGCGCGGGCACCAGCGGCGCCACCGGCGGCGCCGGGCGGAAGTCGGCATAGCACTGGCCGCAGAAGGTCGCTTCCGGGCGCACGCGAGCCGCGCACGACGGGCACGCCGTGCGGACACCGGACATCGTCAGATCAGGTCCCACCCCATGGGTCTCGGCACAAGTTCCGGGGTGCTTGACCCTGTTTGAGTGAGTGGGTGATGCCACCGCGCTAGGTTGCAAGCAGGTTCCAGACCACAGGAGATCACCGGTGCGCGAGTACTCCACCCCCCAGGTCATCGAGGTCGACGAGGACGCCTGCCTCATCGACGCCGTGACGAAGCACGCCGAGAGCGGCCCGGACGACGTCGTGTTCACGCGCAAGGTCGACGGCCGCTGGGCCCCGGTGACCGCGAAGGAGTTTGCCGCCGAGGTGCGCGCGCTCGCCGCGGGACTCGTGGCGAAGGGCGTCGAGGCGGGCGACCGCGTCGGTCTGATGAGCAAGACCCGGTACGAATGGACGCTCTGCGACTACGCGATCTGGACCGCCGGCGCCGTCACCGTGCCCATCTACGAGACGAGCTCGGCCGAGCAGGTCCAGTGGAACCTCGGGGACTCCGGAGCGGTCGCGGTGATCCTGGAGAGCGCGGCCCACCAGACCACGTTCGACGGCGTGCACGACCAGCTCGCGGGCCTCAAGGCTGCCTGGCAGATCGACGCGGGCGGCCTCGAGGAGCTGGCCGCGGCGGGCCGTGAGATCCCCGAGAGCGAGCTCGACGCCCGCCGGGCGACGCTCACGACGAGCAGCCTCGCCACCATCATCTACACGAGCGGCACCACCGGGCGGCCCAAGGGTGTCGAGCTCAGCCACGGCAACCTGCTCGGCACCGGCCGCTCCGCCGGCAAGGTCCTGCCCGAGCTGTTCAACCCGGACGGCTCGACGCTGCTGTTCCTGCCGCTCGCGCACGTCTTCGCGCGGCTCATCCAGACGGCCGCGGTGGAGACGGGCGCCCGGATGGGTCACACCGCTGACATCAAGAACCTGCTGGCCGACTTCGCGACGTTCCAGCCCACCTTCATCCTGAGCGTCCCGCGGGTGTTCGAGAAGGTCTACAACACCGCCAAGCAGAAGGCGCACGCCGACGGCAAGGGCAAGATCTTCGACGCCGCCGAAAAGGTCGCGATCTCCTACTCCGAGGCGCTCGAGAAGGGCTCGGTCGGCCTGCCCCTGAAGGTCCAGCACCGCCTGTTCGACAAGCTGGTCTATTCCAAGCTGCGCGCCGCCCTGGGCGGCAAGGTGGCCTGGGCGGTGTCCGGTGGCGCCCCGCTCGGCGCCCGCCTCGGGCACTTCTTCCGCGGCATCGGCGTGACCATCCTCGAGGGCTACGGCCTCACCGAGACGACCGCCGCGGGGTCCGTCAACACCCCCGCCCACATCAAGATCGGCACGGTTGGACGGCCGTCGCCCGGCTGCTCGGTGCGCATCGCCGACGACGGCGAGATCCTGATGAGCGGCGAGCACATCCTGCAGGGCTACTGGCACAACAAGGCCGCGACCGACGAGGCCGTCCAGGACGCGTGGTTCCACTCCGGCGACATCGGCGAGATCGACGGGGACGGCTTCCTCAAGATCACCGGTCGCAAGAAGGAGCTCATCGTCACCGCCGGCGGCAAGAACGTCGCCCCCGCTGTGCTCGAGGACCGGGTCCGGGCGCACCCGCTGGTGAGCCAGTGCCTGGTCGTCGGCGACCAGCAGCCGTTCATCGCCTGCCTGATCACCCTCGACGCCGAGGCCATCGGTCCCTGGGCAGCCGGCAAGGGCAAGACCACCGACCTGGCCGCCCTCGTCGACGACGACGACCTCAAGGCTGAGATCCAGGGCGCCATCGACGAGGCCAACAAGGCGGTCTCCAAGGCCGAGGCGATCCGCAAGTTCACGATCCTCCCGATCGACTGGACCGAGGAGGGCGGCCAGCTCACGCCGTCGCTCAAGCTCAAGCGCGCCGTCGTCATGAAGGAGTTCGCGAAGGACGTCGACGCGCTCTACGCCGGCGCCTCGAAGGGCGACTAGGCCTCGCCGTGATGTCGGGGGCGCTGCGGGGGCCGTTCGCCCTGCTGCGGTTCACGCTCCTCGCTGTCTGCGCGCTGCTTGCGGGGGTCAAGCCCCAGCACGTCGAGGCGCTGCCGGTCATCGCCGGCCTGGCCGCAGGCACCCTCGTCACCTACCGCTGGCCGCGGCTGGAGGTCGGCTTCCCCTACCTCGGTGCCTTGGTCGCCGCCGTGTCCATCCCCGTCACGGGTGGCGGCCGCAGCCCGCTGCTGCCCTACCTGCTCTCTCCCGGGCTGATCCTCGGCTTCACGCGCGGCGTCCGCGGGCCGCTGCTCGCCGGCGGGCTCGCCTCCGGCGTGCTGATGTCAGCCCTGCTGGTCCCGGACCTGTCGCTCGGCCCGCAGTACCAGATCGTGGTCGCGGAGTGGGTCGTGCTGATGATGGCCCTGGGCCTCGTCGCCTCCTGGGCGCGACGGCTCGCCGGGACGGTCGGTGACCCGCCCGACCTGTTCAGCGAGGCACGCCACCTGCTCGAGCAGGTGCACGCCCTCACCCGGCAGCTCCCCGGCGGGCTCGATGCTCCAGCGACAGCCGATGCGCTGCTCGTGCGGTGCTGCGACGGCCTGCCCCGTGCCAAGGCGGCGCTGCTGTCCTGCACGTCGGAGGGCTCCTTCGTGCCGATCGCCGTGCAGGGCACCCGTCGGGTGCCGTGGCGAGCCCCGCTGGAGCACGCGGGCCCGCTTCGGACCGCCTGGACCAGCCGGGAGCTCGTGATCGACGTGCGCGAACCCGACTCCCACGGCCGCCGCACCGGCAGCGTGCTGCTCGCCTTGCCCTTGGCGTCCTCCGGCGACCCGTTCGGCCTGCTCGTCGTGGAGTGCGCCGACGTCACGGAGTTTCCCCCGGGTGCCGTGGACCGGATCCTCAGCGAGGTGCAGGCGACCTCGTCCCAGCTCGAGGCAGCCCTGTTGTTCGAGGAGGTCCGCCTCTTGGCGAGCCTCGAGGAGCGCGACCGGCTCGCGCGCGAGATGCATGACGGCATTGCCCAGGAGCTCGCCTTCCTCGGCTATCGCCTGGACGAGCTGCGGGGCCAGGCCGCCAAGGTCTCCCCCGAGCTCGCCGAGCTCGCACTGGCGGTGCGTGAGGACCTCACGACGCTGATCTCCGAGCTGAGGCTGTCGATCACGGAGCTCCGCACCTCGGTCCGGGCCGACCGCGGGCTCGGGGCAGTGCTCACCAGCTACCTCCAGTCGATGAGCGCCGGAAGGAACCTGCTGCTCAACGTCTCTCTGCACGAGACTGCCTTCCGGCTCCCCGGCGATCACGAGGTCGCGCTCCTGCAGGCCGCGCAGGTGTTCGCGCAGGAGGTCCGGCGCTCCCCTGATGTGACGGTGCTGACCGTGCGCCTGGAGGTCGATCCGCCTTCGGCCAGGCTCTCCCTCACCTGTGACGGCACGCCGTTCCGCATCCAACTGGGCCAATCGGGCGAAACCTTGGCGAAGATCGGCGCTTCCGTGACAGCCTCTGAGTTAGAGTCGGGAGAGTACCGGCTCGAGGTGGTGCTGAGGGGCGGGACCGATGAGGATCAGCGTCCTCCTAGTCGACGACCACGCCCTGATCAGGCAAGGCCTCCGTCGAGCGTTCGAGCAGACTGACGACCTCGTCGTCGTCGCGGAGGCGAGCAGCCTCTCGGAGGCCCTCGCGCTCGATCGCCTGCACACTCCCGACGTCCTCGTGGTCGACCTGAATCTCGGGGACGGCAGCGGCCTGGACTTGGTACGACGGGTGCGCGAGCAGCGTCCGGCCGCGGGCATCGTGGTGTGCACGATGTATGACGGCGACAACGACCTGCTCGCGGCGCTGGAGGCCGGCGCGTCCGCCTTCGTGCTGAAGCAGGCTCCGGTCGAGGACGTCGTCGACTCGGCGAGGCGGGCCGCGAGCTCGCCCACGACCTTTGCGGCCGACGGGCTCGCCGGGGCGATGCGGCGCAGGCTGAGCGCTCCGACGGTGCAGCTCACACCGCGCGAGGACGAGATCCTGCGGCTGCTTGCCTCGGGTCTCAGCGTGGCGGAGGTGTCGAGCCGACTGTTCGTCAGCACGTCCACGACGAAGACTCACATGGCAAAGCTCTACGAGAAGCTCGGGGCGGCAAACCGCACACAAGCGGTCATGGCGGCCGTCCGGCTCGGGCTCGTGCAGGTCGACGCCTGACTGTCAATAGGGCGAGTGGTTGGAGTTCTCGGCCCCGCGTCTGATGTCCTGAGTTGCCCTGGTGGCGAGGCTATCCCTTGTGGCGGTTTCGAACGATGCTCCGCGTGACCCGGTGGAATTGGGGAGCGCACGCAGACGCGTGCAATTGATCCTTATGCTCCTTTCGGCGATCGCCCTCGCTGTCCTCGTCGCGCTGGCCCTCGTGCAGCAGGCGGGTGGCCTGTGAAGCTCCGGGGCGCCAAGACCACCGAGACGGTTGACGCCGCCGCGGTCCCGACCCAGGCCCGTGTCCTGGTCCCCTCGGGCCCCGCCGTGGCGCCGCTGGACCGCCCGACCGACCAGCTGCTGGGCGAGCTGCTCGTCTCGCAGCAGTCCGTCGACCCCCACAAGATCGCGGAAGCCCTCGTGCAGCAGGCGGCCTCCGGCAAGCGGCTCGGCACGCTGCTCGTCGAGCTGGGCGCGCTGGAGGAGACCGACCTGGCCGAGGCGCTCGCGGAGCACTTCGGCCTCGACCTCGTCGACCTCCGCACCGAAAACCCCGAGCCGGACTGCCTGGCCCTGGTGCCCGAGTCGCTGGCTCGCGCGCACACCTGCATCCCGCTGTGGCATGCGGAGGACGGCACGCTGGTCGTCGGTGTCGCCGACCCCACGCCCGAGCTGCTGAAGCAGCTGCGCGACCAGGTGAAGACAGCCGTGGTGTTCGTCATCGCCCCGATGGGCGATGTGCGCAAGGCGATCGACACCCACTACCGCTCGATGTCCGACATCGAGGGGTTCGTCGCTGCGTTCGCCGCCACCTCGACGTCCAAGCGCACCGCCGCCCTGACCAGCGAGTCCGCCACCGACGACGCCCCCGTCGTGCAGGTGGTCAACCGCATCATCACCCAAGCCCTGCGCGACCGCGCCTCCGACGTCCACATCGAGCCGCAGGACAGCAGGCTCCGCATCCGGTTTCGCATCGACGGCGCTCTGCATGACGTGATCGCACTGCCCGAAGACATGGCCCCGGCCCTGACCAGCCGCATCAAGATCATGGCGGGGATGAACATCGTCGAGCGACGACGACCGCAGGACGGCCAGATCGCGATGGATGTCGACGGCCGGGCCGTCGACATCCGGGTCTCGACGACCGGCACGATCTGGGGCGAAAAGGTCGTGCTGCGGGTGCTCGACAAGAGCCGGCCGCTCTACAAGCTGAACGACCTCGGCATGCCGAAGGACACCCACGAGACCTTCTCCAAGCTCGTACGCGCGCCGTTCGGCATGGTGCTGTGTGCCGGCCCCACCGGGTCCGGCAAGACCACCACGCTCTACGCGACGATGAGCGAGATCAACGAGTCGCAGCGCAACATCATGAC
>JAODND010000028.1 GCA_025465465.1 Frankiales bacterium
ACCGCTACTACACGACACCCCCACCTGCGGGGCGTCGCGCACCCTGTCGGTTCACACCCGTCCCGTGGCATCGGAACACGCAGCCCGCAGGGCCCGCGCGGCCAGCGCCAAGGCCCGGCTCGACGCCGGCGACCGCAGCCGCCTCGGCTTCACCCCGCATGCTGGCGGATCGGTCAGCGACACCCTCGCCGAGACCGACGCCGCCGCCACCGAGGCCGAGCTCGTCGCCGGCTACCGGATGGCCGACCTGTCGGCGGTCGTGACGGTCAGCGCCCCCGACGACGCACGGCTCGAGGGGGCCTGCCGTCAGCTGCGGGCGCTCGCCGCCGCGCAACGCCTCGACCTCCGGCCGCTGCACGGCCAGCACAGCGCCGCCCTCGCCGCGATGCTCCCGCTGGGTCTGCACCCCGGAACCGCGACATGACCCGCCCCCCGCACACCGCCGTCGCGAGCGCGCCGACCGCAGCGGCGCAAGACCCGGCGGCCCGGCTGGAGGCCGTCCATGAGCGTCTCACCGCGGCGATCGCGGACCTGACCAGCGCCGAGAACTGGCAGCTGATGCTGCGCACCGCCGCGATGCTGCCGACCTACAGCCCGCACAACGTGCTGCTCATCACCAGCCAGTTCCCGCAGGCCAGTGCGGTCGCCGGCTTCCACACCTGGAAGCAGCTCGGCCGGGCCGTCCGCAAGGGCGAGAAGGGCCTCGCGATCCTCGCCCCCGTCCAGCGCCGCACCTCAACACGCGAGCCGTCGACGCAGCCGGGGACGTCGGCCGACCACCCCACCGGCCCGGCAGCGCAGGAGACGGCCGGTCACGTCGACGGTGCTTCCCCCATCGCCGATGCGGTGCTGCCCCAGGGGTGTCGGGTCGTGGGGTTCCGGGTCGTGCACGTCTTCGACATCAGCCAGACCGACGGCCCCGACCTGCCCGAACCACCCCGACCTGTCCTGCTCGACGGGCAGGCACCCGCGGGGCTGCTCGACGGCCTCACCCAGCAGGTCACCGACGAGGGCTACGGGCTGGTGCGGCACGACTTCGACATCCCGCACCCGGGCGTCGGCGTCCCGAACGGCGTCACCATGTACTTCGCCCGCACCGTGCTGGTCCGGCCGGACCTGTCCGACGCGCAGACTGCCAAGACGCTGGCCCACGAGCTCGGCCACGTCCTGCTGCACGAACCGACGATCCGACCCGCCGACCTGACCCGCGCGGCGGCCGAGGTCGAGGCCGAGTCCGTCGCCTACGTCGTCGCCGCCGCCCACGGCCTCGACACCAGCGGCTACACCATCCCCTACGTCGCCGGCTGGTCCGAGGGCAATCTTGAGCTGCTCGCTCGCAGCGCCGAACGTGTCATCGCCACCTCCCACACGATCCTCACCCGCACCCCACCGCCGCCCACCCTCACGCTGCCTGATGGCCTCCGCGAGCGCGCAGGGACCCGCGACATCGGAGCCGCCGACCGAACCACGTCGACCCGAACCGTCGGCGACCGGAGCACCGACCCGCCCATCGACCGTCACGTCCACCGGCCCGCCGACCGGGGCCGGCTCCGGTGACCGGCCGGCCAGGACGTCAGCCACGACTGACCGGCACCTTCGCGATGACCACCCGGCACAGCGCCAGCCTCTACCCCTGGCAGGTCGGCTCGGCGCTGCCCGACGAGGGACCGGTCATCGGCGTGGACCTGCTCGCCGGCCGCAGCACCTTCCACTACGACCCGTGGGCGCTGTACGCGCGACGCCTCCTCACCAGCCCGAACATGGTCGTCCTCGGTCAGCTCGGCACCGGCAAGAGCAGCCTGGTCAAGACCCACCTGCACCGGCAGCTGCTCGCCGGCCGGCAGGCCTACGTGCTCGACCCGAAAGGCGAGTACACGGCCCTGGCCCAGCTGCACGACCTGCCGCTGCTGCGACTCGGACCCGGCAGCAGCCACCGCCTCAACCCGCTCGACGCCTACCCCGGCGACACCCCCACCGACACCCACCGGCGCCGCGCCGAGACCGTCACCGCTCTCGCCGCCACCGGTCTGGGCCGCGACCTCACCCCCGAGGAACGCGCCGCCGTCGCCGGCAGCCTCCACGACCTGCCCGCCGACGCGCTGCTGGGACACCTCACCGCCCGGCTGCTCGACCCTGCCGCCGACCTCGCCAGCAGCCTGTCCACCACACCCGCGACTCTCGCGACAGCGGTCCGGCCGGTCGCACTCGAGCTGCGCCGGATGCTCGACGGCGACCTCGCCGGACTGTTCGACGCCCCCAGCAGCCACCGGCTCGACCCGCACGGCCCCGGGCTCGTCCTGGACCTGTCGGCACTGTTCGACAGCGCCGCGCTGCCGACGGTGATGGTCGCCGCCGGCGCCTGGCTCGCCCGCACCCTCACCCCTAACCACAACAGCCAGCAGGCGACCAGCAGCGACGGGGCCTCGGGCGGGCGGCAGCGGCTGCTGCTCGTCGACGAAGCCTGGGCCGTGCTGCACCTGCCCGCCACCACCGGCTGGCTGCAGTCGCTGAGCAAGCTCGCCCGCGCCCATGGCGTGCAGCTCATCACCGTCGTGCACCGCGCCAGCGACCTCACCGGACAGGCCGACGCCGGCACCGCCACCCAGGCCCGCGCCCGCGGACTGCTCGCCGACGCCGAGACCCGCGTCCTCTACACCCAGACCGCGGGGGAGCGGACCGTGCTGCGCGACCTGCTCGACCTCAGCGACGTCGAGGCCGACCTGCTCACCCAGCTCCCGCCGCACCGGGCGCTGTGGCAGATCGGCCGGCACAGGGCCGTCGTCGACCACCGGGTCAGCCACCTGGAAGCCCGCCGGCTCATCGACACCGACCAGCAGATGAGGCGCCAGCACCCGCCCGAGGCCCTCGCCCAAGACGACGACACCAACACCGATAACAGCACCGACACCGACACTGACATCGGTGGGGGAACGCGACGGTCGACGCCCTCGCCCTCGCCCGCGCGGGTGGCGTCGTGAGCCGCTCACGGCGAGGGCTCGGCTCCGGGCTCGGCTCCCGGATCGGCACCGCCGCAGCCGTTCTCGTGCTCTGCCCTGTCGCGATGCTCGGGGGGATCGCCGACGGCATCGCGCAGCTGCCTGCCGACGCCGCCCCCAGTCCCGCAGCCCGCACGGACATCCCGATAGACCTGCTGAGGCTGTACCAGCAGGCCGCGGGCCGCTGCCCCGGACTGCCGTGGCCGGTGCTGGCCGGTATCGGCAAGGTCGAGAGCAACCACAACCGGCCGCCCCGTCAGGTCAGCCGCGTCGGCGCACGGGGACCGATGCAGTTCCTGCCTGGCAGCTGGGCCCGTTACGGCACGGACGGCAACGCCGACGGGCTTGCCGACCCGATGGAGCCGGCCGACGCCATCGCGGCCGCCGCGGACTACCTCTGCGGCCACGATGCCGAAACGGATCTGGTCACGGCGGTCGCCAGCTACACCTGCGGAGGCCTCTCGCTGTGTCTGACCCGAGCGATGGCGGCCGGCGGCTACGCCACCCGCGTCCTGGCTTGGGCGGCCCGGTACAGCGACCCGACCCAACCCGCCGGACCCGTCGCGACGATCGCGGTGCAGGTCGCGCTCGCGCAGGTCGGCACCCGTTACGTCTGGGGCGGCGAAAGCCCGGGCGCCGGGTTCGACTGCAGCGGCCTGGTCCAGTACGCCTACACCCGCGCCGGACTCGCGCTGCCACGCACCGCCCAGTCCCAGTACGACCTCGGCCCGCACCTCGACCCCCGCCTCGACCCCGCTGCCGGCCTGCAGCCCGGTGACCTGTTGTTCTTCGGCGCCGGCCCGACCCAGGTGACGCACGTCGGGATCGCCCTCGGTGACGGCCGGATGGCCGACGCCCCGCACACCGGCGCGTTCGTCCGCGTCGAACCCGTCGCCGGCTTCCGCCCAGCCTTCCTGGGCGCCACCCGACCCGCAGAGCTGACGAGCCCGGCCGGTGCGTCATGACGAGCCGACCCCGCGGCAGCTCAGACCCGCTCGCGCCCGGTGACCAGCTGTTGCTGGCGGCCGTCGCAGCCCTGACCATCCTGGCTGGCGCGGCGTGGCTGCTCGCGGCGGTCGCTGCCACCTTGGCCGGCGACCCGCGCCGGGCCTCGGGCCTCGGGTCGGCGCTGTCCGGCGCGGCGGCCTGGTCGCATCACCTGAGCGACCCGGGCGCCGGCTACCCCGCCCTCGAGCGGACGGCGCTGCCCGGCGCGGTCGGGATGTGGACCGCGCTGCTGCTCACCGCTAGCGCTGCGGTTGCGCTGGGACTGCTGGCGATCCGTCTCACCCGCCGACTGCGGAACACCGGCGACCACCAGCCACGTGGCACCTTGCGTGCCGGGCTGGCCTCCCGAGGCGAGATCCGCGGCCAGCTCAGCGAGCGGGCAGTCCGAGCCCGCGCCGCGCACGCCCGACCCCAGCTCACCGGCCACCCACCGGCCACCGAGGTCGGGCTGCGGCTCGGCCGTGACCTGCACACCCGCATCGAGCTGTGGGGCAGCATCGAGGACTCGTTCCTGGTCCTGGGACCGCCGCGCAGCGGCAAGGGCGTGCATCTGGTCATCCCGCACGCCCTCGACGCGCCCGGGGCGCTGCTGGTCACCAGCACCCGCCCGGACACCCTGCACGCCACCCGCGCGGTGCGAGAACAGCACGGCCCGGTGCTGGCCTTCGACCCGCAGCAGCTCGCCCCGGACGCACCGAGGCTGCGCTGGTCCCCGACCCGCGGCTGCCACGACCCGCTCGTCGCCATCAACCGTGCCCGAGCGCTGTCCGCCGGCGCCGCCCCCCACGGTGCCACTACCGCGGATGCCGACTTCTGGACCGGGATGACCGCCGCGGTGCTGCGCGCCTACCTGCACGCGGCCGCGCTCACCAGCCGACCTATGGGCGAGGTCCTCGGCTGGGCATCCCGACCGCTGGACCCGACCCCGGTCCGGATCCTGCGCCGCGAGTCCCAGGCCGCCGCGGGCTGGGCCGAGGAGTTGGCCGCCCAGGCCGGTGCCGACCCGCGCCAACGCGATTCGGTGTGGGCGGGAGTCCGTCGTGCCGTCGACTCCCTCGCCGACCCCAGGGTGCTGGCCACCTGCAGCCCGAACGAGCACGACGCCTTCGACCCTCACGCCTTCCTGCAGCAGCACGGATCGCTGTACCTGCTCGGCGCCACCGGCACCCAACTGTCGGTGGCGCCGCTGATCACAGCGCTGCTCGAGGATCTGCTCGACACCGCCCGCACGCTGGCCGCCGGCCAAGACCAGGGGCGGCTCGACCCGCCGCTGATGTTGCTGCTCGACGAGGCCGCGAACATCGCGCCGATCCCGTCACTGCCGAACCTGCTCGCCGACGGCGGCGGCACCGGCATCACCACCGTCACCGTGCTGCAGTCCCTCGCCCAAGCCCGCGCCCGCTGGGGCGACGCCGGCGCCGACGCGATGTGGGACGCCAGCACCACCAAGGTCATCCTCGGCGGACTCGCGCACGCCGACGACCTCACCCGGATCAGCCGTCTCGCCGGCGACGTCGACGTCCCGCACGTCACCCGCAACAGCAGCGCCACCGGTGGCAGCCGCAGCATCAGCAGCCAACGCCTGCCCGCCCTGCCGCTGGAACGGATCCGTTGCCTACCCGCCGGTCAGGCCCTGGTGATCGCCCGCCGCTGCCCACCCGTGCACGTCGAGCTCACCCCCTGGTGGCAGCACCCCAGCCAGACCCACCCCCGAACCCGCCGCCCAGCACGCCGCTGAGCCCAACCACCAGGAGCGCCCGATGTATCTGTCGCTGGAAGACGAGATCCTGCTGCTGCACGAGCAGGTCAACTACCTCCTCGAGCGCCTCGCCGAACAGCCGCAGCTCATCGAACAACCCGTCAACTGGGCAGCACTCGATGTCGGGCAGGCGGCCGAGCAGTGGAGTCTGCTCGTCGAGTGGACCGACTGGCTACGCGACCGCTACCAGCTCCACGAACGCATCCCGGCGTGCTGGTACTCCCACGGACCCCTCACCGAAGAACTCAGCGCCCTGCGCACAGCCTGGATCGGCGCCTACCTCGACCCGCAAGCCCGACTCGAGCAACCCGCCAACTGGCATCAGCAGCTCGAAGGCACCCTCGAACGCATCCGCGCCTGGGACCGAACTGGCTGCGCCGACGGCACCCATCACCCCGAGCAACCCCTCGGCGACGACACCGACCACAGCCACCGAGAACGCACCATCCATGCCGACCTCACCAACCGCGAACCGTCCGAAGGAGAACCGCAATGACCGCCATCACGACCAACGCCCAGGCGAGCCCCGCCGACCCCGAGAACGAGACCCCGACCGTGCCACCAGCCGTTCTGTCGGTAGCCCAAGCCGCCGAACTGCTCGGCGTCAGCGAATGGCTCGTCCTGCAACAGATCCGGCTCGGCACCCTGCCACACAAGCGATGCGGCCGACGCATCGTCCTCAGCCGACAACGGCTGATGGCCTGGCTGAACGAGTCATGACCAACCGGGGCCGAAACTCCGATAGGTGCACCGCCGGCTGGTCGACTTGTGCCACAAGCGGGTGGCTGCACATTAGCCTCGTCTACCGCTTGCCCAGCGACTTCGAGGTCGCCACATCTGGGGCGGTTTAGAACACGCCGTGCGGAAACGCTCGGACTACCGGAAACAAGGCCGCAACAGGAGAGGACCTCACTGCGTAGCGAACTGCCCTACATCGGCTCTGCAACCCTCCACACATAGGCGAGCCCGGTTGAGTTGTGCGCGGAGCACTGTTGGGAGCGTTGGAAAGGTGTTGGAAGCCGTGATCATGGTCTGCCTCAGAGAGGCGGCGGGCCCGCTGACCGGCGATGCCGACCTGGCTGGTGCGCAGATGTATTGCCGACGCCGTTGACGGAGCAACGTGGCGATGCTTGACTTTGGCATCTAGTGGGGGGGTCGATTACGGTGCGCCAGATTTTTCGGATAGCGATTGTGTGGCTTGGGGTCGCGGGTATGATTTTCCTACCTCAGGCAGCGCATGCGACGACGTATACCTGCGGCCAATTCGGGGACTCGAATGGCAGTTACTTCGACGGATTCAAATACGACAGCGCGGCATCGGGGTATACCGGGCACTACTTCGAAGGAGTCTCGTCGCAGGTGACTGTCCGGAGCGGTACGTTCTGTTCACCGGACAATACGGCCGGAAATCGGTCCGGTTCGTACACCATGATCGCAGATGGACAGGCTGGATTCGCGCAAATCGGGTATGCGAGAAGCCCTGGGATTGCGAACCGCACGTTCACTGAATTCTGGAAAGGTACGGGAGCCATCCCAGATCCTGTTTACTATGCTTCTGTCTCCGACGGTCAGGTGCGGCAGTACTGGGAGCAGTTCGACGGGGCTTGCTTGTGCGAGCATTTGAATCTTGGAACGACGAGGGTCGCGTCGACCAACTTCGATCCGCTCACATATTGGACCCATTTCCCGTGGCAACCCCAATTTGCCGATGAGCAGGGGTGGGCTGAAACGCAGGTGTCGGGCACGGCCGGCTTTCCGAACATCTTCGACTCGTTGCAGTTTCAAGACTATTACACAGACAGCTTTGCAGGTGCCCCTTGCGGACTACACTGGATTGACCAGTCCAGCCTATGGGGAGCCTCGCACCCAACGTGCGATAAATACTATATCTTCAACAACTAGAGGGCTGAGATGACAGTTCGGCGACTGGTGATAAGTGCCCTAGGACTTGCCCTCGTGGGAGCTTGCGGCACCCAGGGTGTCGCTTCGAGGGGCAATAGTGCCGTAGCGGTCCTTGGGGCGGGCAGCGCTGCTAGTGCCAAGGACAGCAGCCAGCCGGCGAAGCTCGATCCAAATGAAACGCGTCCACTCGGTCCTGGAGAGCACCGCATCCCGCAGGCCCAATTTCGCTGGACTGTGACTGCTAACGAACTGTCGTCAAGCGTTGCGAATGTCGCCACGGCAGCCGCTATTCGCGATGCAGTTCGGCCAGAGGAAAAGACGAGAACGCCGAACAAGGTTGAGGCCGTTTCGTTTACGTCTGACGTCATGGGGCAGATTCAGACGGACGGCTCGGTCATATTGTCATATGTAAATGTGCCCTCCTGGCTACTGGAGTATGACGGCTTGGACACCGTTAATTATGGCCCGATATCTGGGGCCACGCCCCCGCATGGGCAATGTCCCCTGTTTGTATTTATCAGGGCGTCTGACGCCTCGTTCATCTCGGCAACACAGGGGTGCGACGAGGAGGTAGGCGCGAGCTAGCTGTACTGCCCAGAGACGTTGGTTCGACTGGGTGTGACGACTCGCTCTGAGTTGATCTTGTAAGGCGAAGACATCCTGTCGTGGAGTGGAGCTGTCTAGGAACCGCGCCACGACCAGGAGGTCTTCGTGAGCCGCCCCCGGAGAGTCTGGGGGCCTCATTTCTGGTGTTAGCCGATCTTTATTAGCACGTCGTCCGATCTCTGGTCCTTCTTGTCGGCGCGCCCACGCGTGATCACTAGGCCGCGCGAGACGCAGCCAGACCAACGATCCGACGGGCTTGTGCGCGGCGGCTACCATCGCCTCTGAACTCGTGTCGGGTTTCCTTCAGGCCTACTGCCTGTGCCTCAGTCGCCCACCCCGCTGATACTCCCGGGGGGTTCGCAGCCGGCTCAACGCGCTCATCGCGAAAGCTCGCAGCCACCCTGAAGGTGGACCTCGCCGATCTTCCGCTGATCTGGCCTAAGGCCCCTTCAGTCGTCGGCTCGGGGGATCCGCATAACGGGTGCGACGAACTGCGGGAGGCGCGAGCGATTCAGGGTGCTGGACAAGTACTCGCGCCAGTAGGGCCATGCGTTGAAGACAGCGTTCCAGTGGGCGAAGTTGTCCGCCTCGTCCGGGGAAGGTTCGAGGCTCCCGTCCAGCGTGTACTCCAGCCTGAACCGCGCCACCAGGGAGTACGGCTCGCCATCCTCCTCGATGACCGGATCGAAATGCGTCCCGAACGTCGTCAGCACGACAAGCTGTCGGTTGTTTCGCACCTCCCACTCGACACCGATCCCAATGTCCGGAGCCAGATCCAATTCCCAGTCGATGCGCGTCGGTCCGTCATCCTCCCTAACGAACTGCGCGCCAACGAGTTCGATGCTCTCGATTTCGACTGCGCCAGCTACGGATCCGCACAATGACTGGTCATAGCTCGGCGGGCCCTGGTCGCCGGTAGCCCCTTTGATGACCTTGCTCATGGCAAGCCCCCTATGCCACTCGTCTGGGGTCGCCATTGGGAGAGACGACGAGACCAGGTCGGAAGGATGGTCGCCTGGACGGCATCTGTATCGGACGGAACTGCACGCTGCAGTGACGCATCTGCGCCTTTCTCAACCACCCCGGAGCGGACGGGTCATCCTGAGCCGGCGTGCCTGCCCGATCGACCAATGGCTCGAGGGTCACGTTCGCGCGCAGCCCGAGTGCCCATGCGAGAGCTCCCACCGTTCGGAGCGTCAGGTTTTCCTCGCCCGAGAGGATCTGACTCACGCGACCCTGACTCACCCCGAGACGCCCGGCGAGTTCCTTCTTGCTGATCTTCAGGTCCTGCAGGAGCGCCTCGAAGTTGTCACTGACCTCGCCGTAGAGGAGCTCTTCCTCGAATGTCCGACGGACTTCCGGGTTCGCCATCTGCTTGTTGGTCACTGCACTTTGCCCTCTCCGTTGAGCCACTCCGAAGCAACGGAATCGCTTGCAGCGATCTCCGCTGCAGTAAGTCTGTTTTTTTGCTTTGTGAAGCCGTCGGCCACCCAAAGGGTCTGGCCGCGCCTGATGAACATCAGCCGCAGGTGCGGCGCGGTACTCCCGGGCTTGGTGACCCGGAGCTCCGAGAGGCCGTTGTCTGAGGTTCCTAACTTTTCCGCCCTGCCGGCTGGGGGGCGGCTCGATCTGAGCGAGGTTTCCATAATCTGACAAGCGGCCATGAGCTGACCGGTTCCCTTGGCGCTTAGGCCGTCAGCCCACTCCTTGCCGGGGAGAGAGCCGTTGGTACGACGCATCGCGCGAACCGTCAGCCAGTCGCCACGCCAGATGCAGTCCTCCTCCTCGTCGCAGCCGTCCGTCGTCAAGGGGCGCTACCCCTCTCCTCGTCGGCCGCCGTGAACCGAGACTTTAGGTGTACCTAAAGCCTATGCGCAACTCCTAACGCTGGCCGACCCAGCAGCGTTCCTGCCCATGGGTTGCCGGACGGGCGTGCTTGTGATCCACAGATCGATGACAAAGACCCGTGGACGCCCCGTGAACTGGCTAACGAGGCGGGCCTACCGGTGAAGCACATTCCAACCCCGGACGAGGCCCCGTCGTAGTCGTCCGACGCTGGCGAGCGTCCAGGGGCATTTCGCGCAGCACCCCCACACCCGCGGGCAGCCGATGTCAGCCCTCGACCGGTCGTCGGCGGAGCACGGCGGCGGCCCAGTCATGCACGTCGACCTCGACGCCCATGCCGCTGCCGTCGTCAACGAGCACCCGTCCGCCAGGCTTATCGACTCGCAGGACCCCGTACCAGGGGCCGTCGGGAGTGTCGACCTCGGTGAGCTCGTCACCTGCGACGATATCGCGCGCTGACGCGACCTGCGGAACAAAGCCCTCAGTGTCGACCACGGCCGGAGCCTAGTTGTCCTCGCCTCTGCAACGGATCAACCGTCAGAGGATTCGTCTAAGGGACGAGAAGGTGCGCCACCTGCGCGCCTTTCCGCCCTGGGGGCAGTGAGACGGACCCTTCTCATTCTGCCTGCTCTCGATCACCCGATAGGTCTGCCCGCTCCGCGTTGGCCCTCTTGATTCGCTCATGCTCCAGCATCCACGCCCCAGCGTGGGGCGGATGCAAGTTGAGACGGCTACTAGTTCGTGATCCACATCAACGGCACCGGTCCGAACCCGCATACCAGCTCACCTTGACTTCGGCCGGCGGACCGGGTCAGAGAGGGCGAATTTCGTCCAGGGCTTCTTTGCTTCGAGCAGGACAGGTAAGGCCTCGTCATAGAAGAAGGCCCGGTTCATCATGGCGAATGACACCACGAAGTCCGAGCTGGTGTTGTAGCCCTCGGAGTTGCGCTCAGGGAAGTAGCCCATCGCCACCGAGTCGACGAGGTCGGTGATCGCTTGACCGGCCTCGTTGTGAAACAAGCCCACTTGAGAGGCGCGAAGTGGCTTCAGGTACAGCTTCGCCTGAGCAAGCTTGCCTCGCGTGTCTGGCCAGGCCTTCCAGCAGTCCAGCCAGATGGGGCTGCGAAACAGGCCGTCGATGTGGCTCGCGCCGCGTTGAAGATCCTTTGCGCGCGCTGGAGACGTTGCGTGCTCACCCTGGTCCACAACGCGCTTGAGGTAGGAGCGTTCGACGTCCTGCTTGTCCATGACTTCGCGAGACCCCAGCCAATGCCACATGGCGATGCTGAACAGCATGCGTGAGCCGTCGCCAAGGGACGTGCAAGCTATCAGCCGAGTCGTCGGACTGTACTCGCGGATCTGCATGGCGGCTTGGAGTCCAGTTGGTCTACCGAGCCCCAGGTCGTAGTCGATGAAGGCAGCTTTCCAATGGATGCCTTCTCGGATGAGATCCCCAACCTGAGGGACCGACCGGCAGTAGTCGAGACGATGGCCGAAGGCATGCTCGTACTCGGCGCGGAGCGCTGGATGGTCATCAACGAGCAGTACCCGATCGCTCATCCTTGTCCTTTGGCTTCCCGGTGACTCGTCCACTGAGCGACCACGCACTTCGTCCAACCATCTGCGCCCTGCGTTTCCTCGTACTCTACGAGTCGTAGACCGCCCGAACTCGTGGCGAGGCGTCGTGCAAGTCGCTCAAGTCCGCCGCCAATCTGGAGCCACTGGCCGGGGAGGAAGCAGGGCGCGTCGTCGAAGGCTTCGACGACCCAGTCCTCGCCGTTTATTGACAGGCTGAGATGCACCCGGCTCGAGCCCGCTGCGGCGGCGTTTCTCGCGAGATCGTCGAGTACGAGCCGCGCGATCGCTCGGTCTGCCATCGAGAGGACTTCCGGAGCGTCGAAAGCGATGCGGCAGCCAAACGCACCTTGGATCTGCCGCAAGCTGCCGAAGAGGGTTCCGGGCCAATCGACGGTGACCGCGTTCGACCAGTCAAGCATCAGGGTTTCGCGCAAAGCGGCGTCCACCTGGCGGAAGGAGTCGAAGGCGTCGGGCACTGCGGCTCGGCCGCGAAACAGCTCTCGTCGAAGGCTCAGCATCGGGTTTCCCATAAGAGTGTGGAGCTCACAGGTGACGTAGGTCCGTCCTTTTAGTTCCGCGTCCCCGGCGACCATGGTCGCCTCCGCCAACAACCGGTCCGTCTCGCGAATGCGCACCTGAGTCGAGGCAACCGCTAGTGCAAGCAGGAGGATCGATGTCGCCTCCGTGTTGGTCCTCGCCGTTGGAAGTAGGGCACCGGCGAGGATCAGTGCACCCACTGGGCCGACAATTGCGCGTAGCCACTCAAGGGGTGGGGGAAAGTGCTCGTCGGGGTTGTACCAGGCCACGTCGACAAACACTGCGCAGAGCCAGCTGGCTACGTAGATCGCTGCGCCAGCAGTGACGACAAGGCGGGCGGGCGCTTCCGTTCCAGAAAGCCCGAAGGCGCAAAGCACCAGAAGTAGGAGCACGCCAATCGCCTCTGTGGTGCCGGAGACGTCAATAGCGAGCCGGCCCTGTGCGTCATCGCCAACTCGTGTGGCCCACGCAGCCAAGGGCTCGCGAGGGGTGACATTTCGCAGAAGCGCTCGTGCCGATGCCCAAGAGAGATAGGTCCCCAGAAGTGGCGGCAGCAACAGGAGCCAGGCGTACCCGGGTCCTTGACTCGTCACAACACCGAGTGCGACGAGGCCAATGCCCGCAGCACGCGTGAGCGATGCCCGGCGGGTGTAGTCCACTTGCCGGGCGTTCGTGCTCAGGTAGGCCGTCTGGGTTCGTCGAGCGGAGACTGTCACCGCAGGAGTATCTGCTGCGGCCCACCCTGAGAGTCGAACAAATGTTGCGGGTATGAGGGACATTTCACTCGGCGCGTGGCGTGTCTTGCCCCTCATTCTTCCCGGGTGCCGCCAACCGGCGGAGACCCGAGAAGGAGTTCCTGATGAACCGCAATGTTGAGAAGGCCCGGGGCCGCGTAATCGCGGCCACCCTACTGCTGGCGTCCTGCGCGGCAAGCTCTGCACTGCTCCTGCCCGCCCCTGCCGCAGACGCTGCCGGCACCTACAGCACGACCGGACCGAACGTCCGCAATCGCAGCTGCGCCAGCACCAACTGCAGCATCCTGCGCACCTACACCAACCAGGGCACGTCCGTGTACGTGCGCTGCCAGGTCCACGGAATGATGGTCACCCGTTCCGACACCGGTGCCCGCAGCGATGTCTGGGACTACAACGACGGCGGCTACACGAGCGACCTCTACGTATCTACCCCAAACGTCGGGACGTTCAGCCCCGGCATGACCGACTGCAACGCGCCCACGCAGACGAACGCGCAGAAGGCCGCCGCCTGGGCGGCCGCCGAGACCCGCAGCCCTGACCCATCTTGGAGCGACGACTTCCACCGGCCCTGGTCGGGCCTGTGCCAGGGCTTCGTCCGCGTGTCCTACTTGCATGCCGGTCTCACGACCCCCCAGTACGCGTCAGCGAAGGACGCCTACATCGCCGCGCACAACGAGGGCCGGCTGCGCACCAGCGGGGTCCCGCCGGTCGGCGCCCAGACGTTCTACGCCATCGGAACCTACTACCACACGGCTGTCGCCTGGGGGAACGACACCGTCGCCACCACCTATGGCAATGACGGTCAGCGCCTCAACACCCGCATCGTTTCCACCCACTACTTCGCGAACTACCTGGGCTGGGCCATGCCCCGCGGTGCCTGACCCTCGATGCAAGCTGGCAGCTGGCGACAGCCCGACACCCTACTGGTGTCGGGCTGTCGTGGTTCCCGAACACCAGCGCACGAACGATTGGGTTGCTATCAATCACCCGCCCGTAGATCCAGCCCAAGAGACTGGTTCATGACCGAAGCCCAACAAAACGATTTCGGTGCGGCCTCCATCATGACGCGCTGCGCTCTCGACGGATGAGCCACCGAGGTTGGTGCGGGACCGCCGGATGACCGCGAACTCCCTCACTGAGCGCTGTCCACTGGCTTCGGTCATGATGTTGGCGTGAAGAGCGTCCTCGTCGTCGAAGTGCTGGACCATCCCGAGGACATGAGTCAACGCGCGGCTGCTCTCGTGCTGGATGCGCTGCGCGACACGTCGGCCAGGACGCAAGGGCGGGACGTGAACCTATGCTTTTCGGCCGGCAGCACTCCGATCAGGACGTACGAGATCCTGGCGGAGCGCCGGGCCGAAGCGGATTGGGACCGGGTGCGCCTGTTCCAGATGGACGAATTCCTTCATCCCGCGACCGCCTTTGGCTTCGGCAGCTACCTCGAGGCCAAGGTCGTCCGGCCCCTCGGCCTGCGCTCGGTCGAGCTGTTGCCGGCGCCGCCCGCGTGGCAAGACGCGGCCGAGTGGAATAGGCGAATTGTCGAGCACGAACGCAAGATCGACGACGCGGGCGGCCTGGACCTCGTGCTTCACGGCGTCGGCGTGAACGGCCATCTCGGCTTCAACGAGCCCGGTTCCGAGCCAGATAGTGACGGCAGAGTCGTGGAACTGGCCGCGGTTACGCGGGCGTCCTCGCCACATCCGGATGAGAAGCCGTCGCACGGCGTGACGGTGGGGCTGAGGCGGCTGCTGGCGGGCCGGAGGACGATCCTCTTGGCGGCAGGCCGTCAAAAGGCGCGAGCGGTTTCGGCCGCCGTCGACGGTCGGGTCAGTCGCGAGTGCCCGGCTTCCCTGCTGCGGACACTGGCTTCGGTCACGATTCTCCTCGACCGTGACGCCGCCGCCGTGCTGGCGCTGGACGGCCGCCCGGCGGCCGGGTTCGATCAGCTGGAGTAGTCCTCCAGAACGCCCGTTCGGCGGGTGTCCAGGGTGACGCAGTGGAAGCCGCCGCCGAGCGTCCGCGAGTGCGTCAGCACGAGCGGTTCCACCGCTATTCCCCGCGACTCGAGCAGTTGGATCAGCTCGGTCTGGCGACGGTCGACGATCGCGAGCTCGGGCGACACCATCAGCAGGTTCATGCCGACCCATGACGACCCGTACGCGATCCCCTCGTATCCGACGTCAACCATCGGCGGCGAGTACAGCCTGTCCCAGGACCGCAACGGCGCCGGCAGGTTGTGATCGCCGACCCGCTCGGGATTGAGCAGAACCAGCCCAGGACGGAGCAGCACGATCGTCGTGTCGATGTGCGTCTGAGCATAGAGGTCGGCGCACGCATGGACGCGGTAGGCGTCGCCGAGAAAGGCCTGCAGCCACGCCGCACCGAGCCGGTTGCCTGTATCCGACACGAGGTAGATCAGGTCCCGGCCAAGTTTCAGAACGTTCGCCGCATCGAACACCGGCTCGATGTCAAGCAGCGCGAACTGGCTCGGATCCTCTCGGTTGTAGCCCTCGTCCAGCAATGCAGGCTTGGGCGCGGAGACCCACCGTGCGCCGCTCCTCAGGTACTCGGTCAACAGCTGCTTGTAGGCGAACGTCTCGAGAAACCGCGATCGTAGCGACATCGGCGTCTCGATAATCGCGTCGCCAACGACGAGAAGAACGTCGCGCGGGCAGTAGTTGTACATGCCGTCCGATGTCCAGTCCGGTGTCCCGAACCGCTTGGCGTGATCGGTTGGCTCAGGGCGGCGCACGACCACTCCCAGCTCGCGGAGTTTGTCCGCCAGCACCTCGAGCTCTTCATTAGCGAGGTCGATCACGTGTGGCGGGTGTTGCCCCGACGGGATCGAGTCGACGCCTTCGGTCTCGCGGTACCGGATCGCATGCAGGCCCTTGTCCGCGATCGGGACCCGGGCACCGTCGGCGACGCCGACGACGACTTCATCGAGAGGGTCCCACTCGTTGAACACGTTGACCAAGCTCACAACTGCACCTCCCCCGGGCCCCGACCCGCATATTGGTGCCCGCGGCCATCGCTCTAACGCGCTCGACCCCGCCGACTTCTCGGACCACCTCGGCGGCGCCCAGAGGCAGCAGCTCCTGCCAGCCGGTATCGGCGGCGATCGCGCGGCGGACGTCGGTCCCGGACAGGTCGTGTCCGGAGAGCACTAGGCCTGCGGCGGGTATCCCCCAGAACGCGAACAAGTGCGCGACCGAAGCATTCCGGGTGTACACCGCATCGAACGACGGGCAGGCGCTCTTGATCGTCGCGACCCAATGCGTCGGCTGGTCGTCCACCGGCATCGGGACGATGACGACGCGGCCGGCGATGTCTGACGACCGGATGAAACGGTCGATCATGCCGAACCTCTCGCCTCCCGTGAACGGGTCCCGTTCAGTGTGGCTGATGTGCGCGTTAGAGATCACGACGATGACCCGCTCGAACTGGCTACCGGCGTGCAGCAGCAAGGCAGCATGGTCCCGGTGGAACGGCTGGAAGCGGCCCGGGAACACGCACGTCCGTTCCGCCCGCACCCGCCACCCTCCGCTCCCGCCGCGCCAACCTGTGAAACTCAGGGAGCGCGGGCACGTGGGGAGCGTACCGTTTGCGCGCGTCGCACCGACCATGGTTTGCGCCGCCGGCTAGGGAGGGGACGCGGTGGCCGAGCAGAGGAGGAGCGCCTACCTCAACGGCGGGCGGGTGGAACGCACCACGCGCGGCGTCCGGCGCTCCCAGCAGCATCGTTGGCCAGCCGCTGTCACGGAAGCGCTGCTGATGCTCAGACAGGCGGGGTTTGCAGGCGCACCGCTCGTCCTGGAACAAGCCGCGGCAGGCACTGTCGAACTGACGTGGATACCAGGGCGGGTGCTGCCAGATCCGGTGCCGCGTTGGGCCGCACGCCGCAGCGTCCTTCGAAGCGTGATCGACCTGGTCGCTGCCGCGACAAGATCGGGAACAGGGGTCGGGTCGCGGCTGGTGTCGCACGACTGGCTCGTCCCGCCGATGGCGGGCGACTGCTTCATCCACGGCGACCCGCACCCTGGCAACGTGGTCTTCGAAAGGCGCCAGCCTGTTGGACTAATCGACTTCGAAGTCGCGACCGTAGGCTCGGACATCACCGCGCTCGCGTCGCTGATCTTTGGCTGGGCGCCCGCCGAACCACTCCCCATAACGCCCTGGCGCGGGCGGGTATCCGATGCGGACGCCGCAGCCCGGGTCCGAGAGATCGCGCGCCGCTGGCCTACGGCACACGGGCCTGAGCCTCTCGTGGGCGCAATGGGCGAGTTCCTCGACTGGCGCGCCGGCTGGCTCCGGCTGCTGTCCAACGCAGGAAACCAGAACGCCCGCGCAGCTCTCCTGCACGCCAACGACCCCGACTACCGGCGCGCCTCCTGCGCTCGAGTCGCCGACGCCTTGCAGGAAGGGTGAGCCCGTTGACCGCTGAGGCTCCTGCCGGGTTCGACCTGCGTTGCACGTCGCTGTCGGACGCAATCCCGAAGGTCCTGCGCCTCGTCGCGAGCCACGGGCAAGTCGCAATGGTCCGCGATGAGCCAAACCTGGAAGTGCTCTGCGTCGACCTGCACATCGCGGACCCAACCGACCGACTCCCGATCGTCCGAGGCCGCCGCACGATCACCGCGTTCTGCCTCGTCGAGTTTCTCTGGTACTGCGCCCAACGGACCGACGTCGCGTCCCTTGAGCCGTACGCGCCGCGGATCGCTTCGTTCTACGGAGGCGACCGGTTCGTGACCGGCTCCGACTACGGCCGGCAGATGTTCGCGCGCGCTGTCGGGCATTCGCAATGGGACCGCGTGCGCGAGTGCCTGCGACGCGACCCGGGGAGCAAACGCGCATACATCGGGATCTTCGCGACCGCCGACATGACGACGCTGCTCCCCGAGAACCACGATGTGCCTTGCACGATCGGCTTCCAGGTTCTGGTCCGAGGAGGACGGCTGCACTGGATCACGACGATGCGCGCGAACGACGCCTATCGAGGGTTCGTCTCCGACACGTTTACGTTCACGCTCTTCCAGGAACTGCTTGCCGACACTCTTGGCCTGCCGGTCGGCTGGTACATGCACCGCGTTGGGTCGCTGCATTCATTCCCGGAGGACGAGGTTTCTATCCAGACCATCCTGGCTTCCACCGCGGTGCCGACACGTCAGCGGATGCCGGCGATTTCCGCGGCGTCGTTTTGGGGGCACCTAGAGATCTTCTGGACGGCGCACGACGCCTGCCGTGAAGCCGGTGACTGGCGCGGGCTCCGCTCTGGCGACTTCGCGGACGATCCTTGGTGGTTATGGGCCGTGCGCCAGATCCGCGCCCACCTCAGCTCTCCTGCTGAGACGTAGGCACGAAGGCGCCCCTGTTGTCGCGAGAACGCCCTCGGGCTGCCCCCGGTTCGGTAGACCACGGACCAGTCAGTCAGTCGCCCCTAAATCCAGCCAGCCGCGAGACCCGCGACGTGCACCGGATGATCACCCGAACAGCCGAGAGATCGCGGCCGCTGGACCTCACCCAGCACCTCCGCCACCTGCGGTCTCGCGAGGTGCAGTGCGGGCGCGCGCGGCCGAGACGTGTTGGAAATGTTGGAACACTGTTGGAAGACGTGATCTTGAGCGGATCTGGCTCGGCTGCCAGATGCCTTCTGACCTGCGACGATGCGAGTGCCCCCGGCAGGATTCGAACCTGCGCCCCTGCCTCCGGAGGGCAGTGCTCTATCCCCTGAGCTACGGGGGCTCAAGGACCGGGTGAGGCTATCAGGGGCGCCGGCTGTGTAGGTTCCCTGACGTGCCAGGCAGCCTCGGTCGCGTCCTTGTGGTCGACGACGACGACGTCATCCGTCAGCTCATCACGGTCAACCTTGAGCTGGAGGGCTTCGAGGTCGCGACCGCCGTCGACGGGCAGGACTGTCTCGACAAGGTCAAGCAGGTCGACCCGGTGGTCATCACGCTCGACATCATGATGCCGAGGCTGGACGGCTGGGAGGCCGCCAGCCAGCTCCGGGCCGACCCGGAGACGGCCGCCATCAAGGTGGTCCTGCTGTCGGCGCGCGCGCAGGAGGCGGACCTCCAGCGCGGCAGCCGGATCGGCGTGGACGCCTATCTGACGAAGCCGTTCGACCCTGACGAGCTGATCGCCACGGTGCGGCGCCTCGCCGGCCTCCCGGAGGCCTGAGCTACTTCTTCGTCGGGCTGGGCTTCGGGGCCACCGTGGTCGTGGCGGTGGTGACCGGCGTCGGCGTCTGACCCGGGTTCGCTGCGCCCTCGGGCTTGCCGCTGGCGCTGGCGTGGCCGCTGAAGCCGGCCTCGCCCTTGGTCTTGTCGTCCGTGATGCCGGTGCAGTTCGCGCTGGGCTCCGGGGCCTGCGGGCCGTGCGTGAAGGTGTTGAGGAACGTCTTGATCCGCCCGTCGGACACCTTGTCGGCGAAGATCTGCTCGCCCCACGCCTGCAGGCTGATCGCGGACTTCAGCCCCGGGTAGGGGCTCATGATGCGGTAGGCATCGCCCTTCACCAGGTTGGTCAGGGTGGTGAGGTCGGCGCCCTTGATCTTGTTGGGGTCGTAGGTCACCCAGACGGCACCGTGCTCGAGGGAGTGCACGGCGTGCTCGTTGGCGATCTCGGTCGTGTAGACCTGGCAGGACTCCCACTCGGAGTTGTGGTTGCCGCCGTCCGGCGGTGTGTTCGTCTGGTTCGGGTAGTCGATGAACTTGCCGTCGACGTGGTTGCGGTCCAGGCCGTGGTTGATCTGCAGGCCCGAAACGAGGCTCTCCGCGTGCTTCAGGCTGTTCTTGTCGCCGAGGCTCACGTTCAGGGCGGAGTAGGTGAGGATGCCGCCCAGGAAGAGCACCAGCACGAGGCTGCCGACGGCGAAGCCCCACGGGAACGGCTTCTTGACCGGTGCGGGCTTGCGCCCACGGGCCCGGGCTACTGGGTCCTTGCGACTGGCCATGAGAAGAGCATCCGTCCGAGGTGAGGGGGTTCAGCGGGGAGGTCCAGCGAGAGGTCCAGCGAGAGGTCCAGCGAGAGATAGTAGGTGGAAGCGTCCTAGTAGCCTCGCAGCGTGACTCCCGCCGAGCTTCAGGATGCCGTGCGGGTGGCTGTCCGGGCCTGTGTGGACAACGGCTCGCTGAGCGTCTCGGTTCCGGAGACGGTGGTGGTCGAGCGCCCCAAGGTCAAGGAGCACGGCGACTACGCGACCAACGTCGCGCTGGCCCTCGCGAAGGCCGCCGGCAAGCCCCCGAGGGACGTCGCCGCGCTGATCGCGGCCGAGCTCGGCAAGGCCGACGGCATCGACACGGTGGAGGTCGCCGGCCCGGGCTTCCTGAACGTGCGGCTCGCAGGGGAAGCGCTCGCCTCCGTCGTACCCGCCGTGATTGCCGCGGGCTCGTCGTTCGGCACCAACGACCGCGCGGCGGGGCAGAGCATCAACCTCGAGTTCGTCTCCGCGAACCCGACGGGCCCGATCCACATCGGCGGGGTGCGGTGGGCGGCGGTCGGTGACGCGTTGGCGCGGCTGCTGCAGGCCAGCGGCGCGAAGGTCACGCGGGAGTACTACTTCAACGACCACGGGAGCCAGATCGACCGGTTCGCCCGGTCGCTGCTCGCCTCGGCCAAGGGCGAGCCGGCCCCCGAGGACGGCTACGGCGGCGACTACATCCACGAGATCACCGCGCGGGTCCTCGCCGAGCACCCCGACGCGCTGTCGGCGGAGGATCCGCAGGAGGTCTTCCGCCAGCACGGTGTGGATCTGATGTTCGCGGAGATCAAGCAGGCACTGCATGACTTCGGCGTCGACTTCGACGTCTACTTCCACGAGAACTCGCTGCACGAGAGCGGCGCGGTCGAGCGCGCCCTCGAGCGGCTGAGGAACCTCGGCCGGATCTATGAGAAGGACGGCGCGGTCTGGCTGCGCACGACCGATCTCGGTGACGACAAGGACCGGGTCGTCATCAAGAGCGACGGCGACCCGGCATACATCTCGGGCGACCTGGCGTACTACCTGGACAAGCGGGAGAGGGGCTTCGACCGGGTCGTGATCATGCTCGGCGCCGACCACTCGGGCTACGTCGGCCGGCTGATGGCGATGTGCGCGGCGTTCGGGGACGAGCCGGGGGTCAACCTGGAGATCCTCATCGGCCAGCTCGTCAACCTGGTCCGCGACGGCGAGCCGATGCGGATGAGCAAGCGGGCGGGGACCGTCATCAGCCTCGAGGACCTGGTGGAAGCCGTGGGGGTCGACGCGGGCCGCTACGCCCTGGTGCGGTCCAGCGCCGACAGCCAGATCGACATCGACCTCGACCTGTGGGCGCGCAGGACGAGCGACAACCCGGTCTTCTACGTGCAGTACGCCGCGACGCGCGCCGCCTCCGTGCTGCGGAACGCCCGCGACCTGGGCATCGCGCCCGGGGGCGACCTCGGGCTGCTGACCCACCCGCGGGAAAACGAGCTGCTGCTCGGGCTCGCCGAGTTCCCGCGCGTGGTGGCGCAGGCGGCCGAGCTGCGGGAACCGCACCGGGTCGCGCGCTATCTCGAGGAGCAGGTCGCCAAGTCGGCGCAGCGCTTCTGGGACGACTGCCAGGTGCTCCCCAAGGGCGACGAGGAGGTCCTCCCGACGGCGGGCCCGCGGTTGCTGCTCTGGCAGGCCACCCGAATCGTCCTCGAGAACGGCCTCGGTCTGCTCGGTGTCAGCGCTCCGGAGCGGATGTGACCGACCTCGCCCCAGGAGTCTGGCCGGCGACCGCTGCCCGGTCCGCCGAGGGGGTGCTGACGCTCGGCGGCGTCGACGTGCGTGACCTGGCCGCGCAGCACGGCACGCCGCTGCTCGTCCTCGACGAGGACGACCTGAGGGCCCGGTGCCGCTCCTGGCGGCAGGCTTTCGACGCCTGGCCGAACGGCGCCGACGTCGCCTATGCGGGCAAGGCCTTCCTGTCGAAGGCCGTCGTCAAGATCGTCCAGGAGGAGGGCCTCGGCCTCGACGTCTGCACCGGGGGGGAGCTCGCGGTAGCGCTCGCCGCCGGCTTCGACCCGGCCAGGCTCTGGTTCCACGGGAACAACAAGTCGGTCGCCGAGCTCGAGCGGGCCGTCGACGCCGGTGTCGGCACCGTGGTCGTCGACTCCTTCGAGGAGGTCGTCCGGCTGGCCGCAGTGGCGGAGCGCAGGGACGTCCGGCAGCGGGTCTATGTCCGTGTCACGCCCGGCGTCGAGGCGCACACCCACGAATACGTCCAGACCGGCCAGGAGGACCAGAAGTTCGGGTTCTCCCTGGCATCGGGTGCCGCCGCCGAGGCGTGCCGCCGGGTCGTCGGGCTGCCGAGCCTCGAGCTGGTCGGCATCCACTGCCACATCGGAAGCCACATCTTCGACACCCACGGCTTCTCCCTCGCCGCCCACCGGATGGTCGAGCTGCTCGCCGCCATTCGTGACGAGCACGGCATCGAGCTGCCCGAGCTCGACCTGGGCGGAGGGCACGGGATCGCCTACACCGCAGCGGATGACCCCATGTCGACGGCCGACCACGCTGCCGGTCTCCGGGCCATCGTCGAGAAGGAGTGCGCCAACGCCAACCTCACGGTGCCCCGCGTCGTCGTGGAGCCGGGTCGGGCGGTCGTGGGACCGACCACCGTCACGCTCTACGAGGTGGGCACCGTCAAGGAGCTCCCCGGGCTGCGCACCTATGTGAGTGTCGACGGCGGCATGAGCGACAACATCCGCACCGCTCTCTACGACGCCCGCTACACCGCCGTGCTCGCCAGCCGCACCTCGACGGCAGAGCCCAAGAACGTGACGGTCTGCGGGAAGCACTGCGAGAGCGGCGACATCGTCGTCCACGACGTCCCCCTCCCGGCCGACCTCGCACCCGGTGACCTCGTCGCCGTGCCGGCCAGCGGCGCCTACCACCGCTCCATGGCGTCGAACTACAACCACGTCCCGCGGCCACCGGTCGTCGCCGTCAAGGACGGCGCGAGTCGGGTCATCGTGCGACGCGAGACCGAGGACGACCTGCTCGCCCTGGACGTCGGATGATCAAGCTCTTCGCGCTCAGCCTCGTCCTCGTCCTGGCAGCGGTCGGGTTTGCGGTCAGCGCTCTCGGTGCGGTCGCCCTGTCGGCGTACCTCGTCGTCGTCGTGACCCTGCTGCTCCTGGCGGTACGACGCCAGCGCGGGCAGGAGTCCGGCCGGACCTGCGCGTGCTGCACGAGCACGGTGTTCGACTCGGTGGAGGTCCGGTGAAGGTCGCACTGCTCGGCTGCGGCACGGTCGGCACCGAGGTCGTGCGGGCGCTGCAGGCGAACGGCGATGACCTCGAAGCAAGGGTCGGGGCGCGCCTCGAGATCGCAGGGATCGCCGTCCGCCGGCTGCAGAAGCGCCGCGACGTCGACGTCGACGACGCGCTGTTCACCACCGATGCGGCGGCGCTCGTCGCCCGAGATGACGTCGACCTCGTCGTCGAGGTCATCGGTGGCATCGAGCCGGCCCGGACACTGCTGGTGTCGGCGCTGCGGTCCGGCAAGTCGGTGGTCACCGCCAACAAGGCTCTGCTCGCCGAGGACGGCACCTCGCTGCACCGGGCGGCACTCGAGGGCAAGGCCGACCTCTACTACGAGGCCGCCGTCGCCGGCGCGATCCCGATCTTGCGGCCGCTGCGCGAGTCGCTGGTCGGCGACGACGTCAGCCGCGTCATGGGCATCGTGAACGGCACCACCAACTACATCCTGACCCGCATGGACGAGCTCGGCATGGGCTTCCAGGAGGCGCTCGACGAGGCCACTGCGCTCGGCTACGCCGAGGCCGACCCGACCGCCGACGTCGAGGGCTTCGACGCCGCGGCCAAGGCCGCGATCCTCGCCGGCCTGGCGTTCCACACCCGGGTCACCGCGGCCGACGTGCACCGCGAGGGCATCAGTGAGGTGACCGCTGCCGACGTCGCGAGCGCCAAGGCGATGGGGTCGGTCGTGAAGCTGCTCGCGATCGCCGAACGAGACGGCGACGGCGTCAGCGTCCGGGTGCACCCGGCGATGATCCCGAGGTCGCACCCGCTCGCGTCCGTGCGTGAGGCCTACAACGCCGTCTTCGTCGAGGCGGCTGCCGCCGGCCAGCTGATGTTCTACGGCCGCGGCGCCGGCGGCGCGCCGACGGCGTCCGCCGTCCTCGGGGACCTGGTTGCCGTCGCCCGCAACACGTTGTCGGGGGCGCGCGGCGCGGGGGAGTCGTCCTATGCCGACCTGCGGGTCCAGCCGATGGGCGAGGTCGTCACCCGCTACCACGTGAGCCTCGACGTCGCCGACAAGGCCGGCGTCCTCGCCGCCGTCGCCAACACGTTCAGCGCGCACGACGTCTCGATCCGCACCGTGCGGCAGGAGGGCCACGGCGACGACGCGTCGCTGGTGGTCGTCACCCACACGGCACGCGATGCTGCTCTGCAGGCCGTCGTGGAGGAGCTGCGAGGCCTGGACGTCGTGCGCGACGTCGCGAGCGTCATGAGGGTGGAGGGGCAATAGCTGTGGGTGTCGGATGGCGCGGTCTGATCGAGGAGTACCGGGACCGGCTGCCGGTCACCGACGAGACGCCGGTGATCACGCTGCTCGAGGGCGGCACGCCGCTGGTGCCCGCGCCGCACCTGTCGGAGCTGACCGGGTGCTCGGTGTGGCTCAAGGTCGAGGGTGCCAACCCCACCGGTTCGTTCAAGGACCGCGGCATGACCATGGCGATCAGCAAGGCCCTCGAGGAGGGATCGCAGGCCGTCATCTGCGCGTCTACCGGCAACACCTCGGCGTCGGCCGCGGCCTACGCCGCGCGCGCCGGGATGACCTGCGCCGTCCTCGTACCGCAGGGCAAGATCGCCCTCGGCAAGCTCGCGCAGGCCCTCGTGCACGGTGCTCAGCTGCTGCAGGTCGAGGGCAACTTCGACGACTGCCTCGACCTGTGCCGCGACCTGTCGAAGAACTACCCCGTCACCCTCGTCAACTCGGTCAACCCGTTCCGCATCGAGGGGCAGAAGACGGCAGCGTTCGAGATCGTCGACGTGCTCGGCTCGGCACCCGACGTGCACTGCCTGCCGGTCGGCAACGCCGGCAACATCACGGCGTACTGGAAGGGCTACAACGAGTACGGCTCCCGCCCGCGCATGCTCGGCTTCCAGGCCGCCGGCTCCGCTCCCATCGTGAACGGCGCTGCCGTGCGCAACCCGTCGACCATCGCCACCGCCATCCGCATCGGCAACCCGGCATCCTGGAACGAGGCGCTCGCGGCCCGCGACGAGAGTGGCGGCGACATCCAGGCCGTCACCGACCGGCAGATCCTCAGCGCCTACCGGCTGCTGGCGCGCAAGGAGGCCGTCTTCGTCGAGCCCGCGTCGGCGGCCTCGGTCGCCGGGCTGCTGCAGGCAAGGGAATCCGGTCACGTGGCCCGGGGTGAGCGGGTCGTCTGCACCGTCACCGGCAACGGACTGAAGGACCCCGACTGGGCCATCGCCGGGGCGCCCAAGCCGCTGACCGTCTCGGCCCACGCCGACTCCGCCGCGGCGGCGCTCGGCCTCCGCGCAGTCGTCGTCGACTGATGCCCAGCTTCCGCGCAGCACCCGTGCGGGTGCGGGTGCCCGCCACCAGTGCCAACCTCGGCCCCGGGTTCGACACCGCGGGCCTGGCGCTCGCGTTGTACGACGACGTGGTCGTGCGGATCGCAGACAGTGGCCTCGTCGTGGACGTGGCGGGGGAGGGTGCGGATGACCTGCCCCGCGACAAGCGGCACCTCATCGCGAAGGCCCTGCGCGCCACCTTCGACGCGCTTGGCGGTCAGCCGCGCGGTCTCGAGATCGTCTGCGCCAACCGCATCCCGCAGTCCCGCGGCCTCGGCTCCTCGTCGGCCGCGATCTGCGCCGCCGTGCTCGCCGCCCGCGCCCTCGTCCTCGGTGGCGAGGAGACCCTCGACGACGACGCCGCCCTGGACCTCGCCACCCGCCTCGAGGGGCACCCCGACAACGTCGCGGCCTGCCTCCGAGGCGGACTGACCTTTGCCTGGATGAGCGGGGCGACGGCGCGGGTCGCCCGCGTCGACGTGCATCCCGACGTGGCTCCGGTCGCCTTCATCCCGTCCTCGCGGGCCTCGACCAAGAAGGTCCGCGGGATGCTCCCCGAGACGGTGCCGCACGCGGACGCGGCCTCCAACTCCGCCCGGACGGCACTGCTCGTCCTCGCGCTCACCCGGACGCCCGGGCTGCTGCTGGAGGCCACCGAGGACTACCTGCACCAGTCCTACCGCGCCGAGGCCATGCCGCGGTCCGCGGCGCTCGTCAGGCAGTTGCGTGCCGACGGGGTGGCGGCCGTCGTCTCCGGGGCGGGCCCCACCGTGCTCGCCCTCGCCACCCGCGCGACGGTCGACGCGGTCGCTGCCCGGCACCCCCGCGCCTGGGACGTGGTGGCCCTTCCTGTCGACGCCGCCGGCGCGCAGGTGCTCCCGCTCTGACCTGCGGCACGAGGGGCTCCCGGGAACACGCCGGGGACGACGGGTGTTGCTCGCTGTGTGCGGCGACCACTACGCTGCGCGTGCACCAGTTGTCCCTGAGGGCCTGTGTGCTCCTGCCTGAGCCGCCAGTACAGACGCGCTCCGGCCCCTTTCACCGCCACAGGGCAATGAACTGGGCTGACACGCACCGAGCACCCTGTCCGCCCTCTGTCCCGACGGTCTCGCCCCAGCGAGGCCGCCACCAGCCCCTCGGCGCTTCGCGTTCGAGGCCACCGGAAGCTCTCCGGTACCCATGTCCGCTGTCCCCGCGACGCGTGCCAGCGGCTCACACGGAGGAATGAATCTCCTTGACCGACACCACCGACCTGCTCGAGAACGCTGAGCAGGACGCCCCCAGCGCCCCGAAGACCCGGCGCCGGGCCACCTCGGGCGGCGGCCTCAGCTCGCTCGTCCTTGCCGAGCTCCAGTCCCTTGCCGGCGACCTGGGCCTCACCGGCACCGCCAAGCTCCGCAAGAGCCAGCTCATCGAGGCCATCCAGGCCGCCCAGGGAGCCCCGGCAACCAGCCCAGAGCCTGTGGCCGAGGCGCCCGCCCCCACGACCGAGCGGGCCCTCCTGCTCGACGACAGCGACGACAACGACGACAGCGACGACGATGGCGACAGCGACAGCGAGAACGACCGCTACAGCAGCGACGTCGACGGTGACCGCCCGACGCGGGTCGACCGGGGCCGCGAGCGCTTCCTCGAGCGCGAGGCCAAGCGGCAGGAGCGCATCGCCGCGCTGATCGCCGAGGGCCTCACCGAGGAAGAGGCCACCGAGCGCGTGCAGGCCGAGCGCCAGCAGCGCCAGCAGGGCCGCCAGAACGACCGCACCGACCGCCCCGACCGGGCCGAGCGGGCCGAGCGGGCCGAGCGGCAGCCCCTCCCCGCACAGCAGAGCGAGCCGAGTCAGGGCCCGGACGACGAGTTCGGCGCGCGGCGGGGCCGGTTCCGCGAGCGCGGTCGGGGGCGCAACCGCAGCGGCCGCGACCGCTTCCCCGGCGACGACGCGGAGCCGGTGGTCAGCGACGACGACGTCCTGATCCCGATCGGCGGCATCCTCGACATCCTGGACAACTACGGCTTCATCCGGACGTCGGGCTACCTGACCGGCCCGAACGACGTCTACGTCTCGCTTCAGCAGGTCCGCAAGTACGGCCTGCGCCGCGGCGACGCCGTCACCGGTGCGGTCCGCCAGCAGCGCGAGGGCGAGCGCAAGGACAAGTACAACGCGCTCGTCCGGCTCGACACCATCAACGGCCTGGACATCGAGGCCGCCCGCCAGCGGCCGGAGTTCAGCAAGCTCACGCCGCTGTACCCCCAGGACCGGCTGCGTCTCGAGACCAAGCCCGACATCCTCACCACCCGCGTCATCGACCTGGTGATGCCGGTCGGCAAGGGCCAGCGCGCGCTGATCGTGAGCCCGCCCAAGGCCGGCAAGACGATGATCATGCAGGACATCGCCAACGCGATCACGACCAACAACCCCGAGTGCCACCTGATGGTCGTGCTCGTGGACGAGCGGCCCGAAGAGGTCACCGACATGCAGCGCTCGGTGAAGGGCGAGGTCATCGCCTCCACCTTCGACCGGCCGCCGACGGACCACATCACGGTCGCCGAGCTCTCCATCGAGCGCGCGAAGCGCCTCGTCGAGATGGGTCACGATGTCGTCGTGCTGCTCGACAACATCACGCGGCTGGGCCGTGCCTACAACCTGGGAGCGCCGGCGAGCGGGCGCATCCTCACCGGTGGCGTGGACTCGGCAGCGCTCTACCCGCCGAAGCGCTTCCTCGGCGCGGCCCGCAACATCGAGGAGGGCGGATCGCTGACGATCTTCGCCACCGCCCTCGTGGAGACCGGTTCCGCCATGGACTCGGTGATCTTCGAGGAGTTCAAGGGCACCGGCAACGCCGAGCTCAAGCTCGACCGGTCGCTGGCCAACAAGCGGATCTTCCCGGCCATCGACGTCGACGCCTCCGGCACCCGCAAGGAGGAGCTGCTGCTCGCCCCCGACGAGCAGCGGATCGTCCTGCAGCTGCGCCGGGTGCTGCACGCCCTCGACTCGGCCGGCTCGATGGAGCTGCTCCTGGGCAAGATGAAGGAGACCCGCACCAACGTCGAGTTCCTCATGCAGATCGCCAAGACCACGGTCAACGAGGGCGCTGCCTGAGCTACCGCGGGGCGCACCCTTCCCCGTGCACAGCCAGCGGTGTCCTGCGAAGGTCGCTGAGCGTGCGAGCGGGCGCAGTTCGTGCACGAGGGAAGGGACCCCTGCGGAACAGAAGGTCTCCAGCGGGCGTTCTGGCACACTGGTAGCAACCGACGGCTCCGGTTCACGTCCTCTGCCCTCCTGGGCGCAGGGCGACCCGGCGGCCACTCACGAAGGACACACCATGAAGCAGGGCATCCACCCGACCTACGTCGACACCGCGGTGTCGTGCACGTGCGGGAACGAGTTCACCACCAAGAGCACCGTCGGCGGCGGCCAGATCCGCGCCGAGGTGTGCGCTGCGTGCCACCCGTTCTACACAGGCAAGCAGAAGATCCTCGACACCGGCGGCCGGGTTGCCCGCTTCGAGCAGCGCTTCGGCAAGCGCTCCAAGTAGCTGTCTGACGGCGCCCGTTCCCCACCCGGGGGCGGGCGCCGTTCGCATGTTCAGGAAGGCACCCATGGCAGACCCGATCGACGACCTGCTCGCCGAGCACGCGCTGCTCGAGGAGAAGCTCGGCGACCCCAGCGTGCACGAGGACCAGACGCAGGCCCGTGACCTCGGCCGGCGCTACGCCGAGCTCGGCCCGATCGTCGCGGCCGTCAACGAGCGCGACGCCCTGCGGGGCGACCTCGCGGCCGCCCGTGAGCTCGAGATGGACGACGAGATCTCCAGCATTCAGGAGCAGCTCGATGCCCTCGACGCCCGCATCGTCGCGCTGATGATCCCGAAGGACCCGGCTGACGCGAAGGACGTCATCCTCGAGGTCAAGGGCGGCGAGGGCGGCGACGAGGCCGCGCTGTTCGCCGGCGACCTGGTGCGGATGTACACCCGCTACGCCGAGCGCCAGGGCTGGAAGGTCGAGATCGTCAGCCAGACCGAGGGCGAGCTCGGCGGCTTCAAGGACATCCAGCTCGCGGTGAAGTCGCGCGACCCGGAGAACCCGGTCTACGGCAAGCTCAAGTTCGAGGGGGGTGTGCACCGCGTCCAGCGGGTACCCGTCACCGAGTCGCAGGGCCGCATCCACACCAGCGCCGCGGGTGTGCTGGTCCTGCCCGAGGCCGAGGAGGTCGACGTGGACGTCAACCCGAACGACCTCCGCATCGACGTCTACCGCTCGTCCGGCCCCGGCGGTCAGAGCGTCAACACCACCGACTCCGCGGTCCGCATCACCCACCTGCCCACCGGGGTGACGGTCAGCATGCAGAACGAGAAGAGCCAGCTGCAGAACCGCGAAGCCGGCATGCGGGTCCTGCGCGCGCGCCTGCTCGCGCTCGCCCTGGAGGAGCAGGCGGCGAAGGACTCCGCCGTGCGGGGATCGCAGATCCGCACCATGGACCGCAGCGAGAAGATCCGTACCTACAACTGGCCGGACAACCGGATCGCGGACCACCGCAGCGGCTACAAGGCCAACAACCTCATGCAGGTGCTCGACGGCGACCTGGACGCGGTCATCTCGTCGATGGTCGACGCCGACAACGCCGAGAAGCTCAAGGGCGAATGAGGAGCGTGATCGCTGCCGCCACCGAGAGGCTGCGTGCCGCAGGGGTCGCCAGCCCGGAGCACGACGCCAGGGCTCTCGCCGCCCACGTCCTCGGCTGCTCGCTGAAGGAGCTGGCGATGCACGACAGCATCGACGAGGACGTCTACGCCGAGCTGGTGGCCCGTCGCGCGCAGCGCGTCCCCCTCCAGCACCTGACGGGGTCGGTCGGGTTCCGATGGATCGAGCTCGAGGTCGGCCCGGGCGTCTTCGTACCCCGCCCCGAGACCGAGAGCGTCGTGCAATGGGCGATCGACCACGTCGACGGCGCCGCGCCTGTGATGGTCGATCTCTGCACAGGGAGCGGCACCATCGCCTTCGCGCTGGCCAACGAGGTCCCGGGAGCCGTGGTCCATGCCGTCGAGCGCGACCCGGTCGCGCTGGAGTGGACGAGGCGCAACGCGGCGAACCGGGTCGCTGCGGGCGACCCGGAAGTGCAGCTGCACCTGGGGTCTGTCGAGGGCTGCCTGCCCGAGCTGGACGGTCTGGTGGACCTGGTCGCGAGCAACCCGCCGTATGTCGCCGAGGACGAGCGCCACCTCCCCGACCCCGAAGTCATCGACCACGACCCGGAGATCGCGCTGTTCGCCGGCATGGACGGGCTCGATGTCATCCGGCTCGTGGAACAGGCCGCGCGCCGGCTGCTCAAGCCGGGCGGTCTGGTCGTCGTCGAGCACTCCGACCGCCAGGGACGGTCCGCGCCGCAGGTCTTCGAGCAGGCCGGCGGCTGGACCGAGATCGAGGACCACGTCGACCTGACGGGTCGCGACCGGTACGTCACGGCAAGATGGAGCTCGTGAGCACCACCTACGACGTGCGGACCGCTGCCGCGGAGGGCGTCGCCGCCGCCATGCACGCGATCCGGCGCGGGCAGCTCGTCGTGTTTCGCACCGACACGGTCTATGGCCTGGCGGCGGACGCCTTCTCGCCGGACGCGGTCGGGCGGCTGCTCGAGGCAAAGGGCCGCGGACGCGACATGCCCACCCCCGTGCTCGTGCCCAACCTGCGCACCCTCGACGGTCTGCTCGACACGGTGCCGCCGGTCGTTCGGGAGCTGGCTGAGGCGTTCTGGCCGGGCCCGCTGACGTTGGTCGTTCACCACGCCGCGACGCTCGCCTGGGACCTCGGCGAGACGAAGGGCACGGTCGGGCTGCGGATGCCACTCGACCCGGTGGCCCTCGACCTGCTGGAGCAGACCGGGCCGCTGGCCGTGTCGAGTGCCAACCGCAGCGGGCTGCCGCCTGCGACCGACTGCGCTGAGGCCGCCCGCCAGCTCGGCACGGCCGTCGACGTCTATCTCGACGGCGGCGAGTGCGGCGAGCCGGTGCCTTCCACGATCATCGACCTGACAGGAGAGCGCCCCACCGTCCTGCGGCTGGGTGCGCTGTCTCTGGAGGAGCTCCGTTCGGTCGTCCCCGACCTGGTGGAGCCGGCCTGATGTTTCGGGTGCTGGTGGTCTGCACGGGCAACATCTGCCGGTCGCCGATGGCAGAGCACCTGCTGCGCGAGGGGTTGCGGTCCCGGCTCGGATCCGAGGCCGACACCTTCGTGGTCGTCTCCGCAGGCACCTTCGGGCTGACCGACAACGCGATGGAGTCGTTCGCGGCCGACACCCTGCGCGACCAGCACGGGATCGACGGGACCGCCTTCCGGGCCAAGGCGCTCGCCGACTTCATGGTGACCGGCGCGGACCTGGTGCTCACCGCCACCCGTGACCACCGGGCGGCGGCGGTGACCCTGCAGCCGCAGGCGGCGCGCAAGACCTTCACCATCCGCGAATTCGACCGGCTGCTCTCGGTGGTAGACCCGGCGACCCTGCCGACGGGGGACCGGGAGGCGCGGGCGCACGCGCTCGTGGCGGCTGCTGCCTCGCAGCGGGGGCTCGTCCGGCCCGACAAGCCCAGCGACGACGACGTCACCGACCCGTACCGCGGCCCGCTGGCCGGATACGTCAGCTGCGCGGCGCTGTTGCACGGCGCGCTGCAGCGCCCGCTCGACCTGCTCGCCGGCTGACCGTGAGCACCACGAGCGGTGATCCCCTGCTGATCAACGGCGGGGGGCGGACGGGCCGGCTGTAGGCTGCGCGGACCGCCCGCCACCAGCTCGAGGAGCTCGCCGTGACGTTCTGGGGTCCTTCGTTCGACGACCTTCAGCAGACCGACCCTGAGATCGCGGGGGTGGTCCTCGACGAGCTGACCCGCCTGCGCAGCGGTCTCCAGCTCATCGCGAGCGAGAACTTCACCAGCCCGGCGGTGCTGGCCGCCCTCGGCTCGACGCTGTCCAACAAGTACGCCGAGGGCTACCCGGGCAAGCGCTACTACGGCGGCTGCGAGGTCGTCGATGTCGCGGAGGAGCTCGGCATCGCCCGCGCGAAGGAGCTGTTCGGCGCCGACCACGCCAACCTCCAGCCGCACTCGGGCGCGAGCGCGAACCTCGCCGTCTACGGCGCCTTCCTCAACCCGGGCGACACCGTGCTCGCCATGTCGCTGCCGCACGGCGGCCACCTCACGCACGGCACCAAGGTCAGCTTCAGCGGCAAGTGGTTCAACGCCGTGCACTACGGGGTGGCGCAGCACAACGAGGACATCGACTACGACCAGATGCGCGACCTGGCCCGCGAGCACCGGCCGAAGATGATCATCGCCGGTGGCTCCGCGATCCCGCGCCTCATCGACTTCAAGGCCTTCCGCGAGGTGGCGGACGAGGTGGGCGCGATCCTCATGGTCGACGCCGCGCACTTCATCGGCCTGGTGGCCGGCAAGGCGATCCCCAGCCCCGTGCCGTACGCGGACGTCGTCACGTTCACCACCCACAAGGTGCTCCGCGGCCCACGCGGCGGCATGCTCGTCTGCAAGGCGGAGCACGCGGCCAAGCTCGACAAGGCCGTCTTCCCGATGATGCAGGGCGGACCGCTCATGCACGCCATCGCTGCCAAGGCTGTGGCGCTCAAGGAGGCCGCCACTCCTGCCTACCAGGACTACGCACGCCAGGTGATCGCCAACTCGATCGCTCTCACCGACGGGCTCGCAGCCGAGGGCATGCGCCCCGTCACAGGCGGCACGGACACGCACCTGTCGCTGCTCGACCTGCAGGGCATCGACGTCACGGGCCAGCAGGCCGAGGCCCGCTGCGCCGCCGCCGGGATCGTCCTCAACAAGAACGCCATCCCCTACGACCCGCAGCCGCCCAGCGTCGCAAGCGGCATCCGGGTCGGGACGCCCAGCGTCACCACCCAGGGCATGACCGAGGGCGACATGAAGGAGATCGCCGGCCTCATCGGCCGCGCGATCAAGGACGACGACGCAAGCGCCGCGGCCGACATCCGCCAGGGTGTCGACGCGCTGGTGAAGGCCCACCCCGCGTACGCCAGATAGCGTCCCGGCATGCGCGAGTACCTGCTCGTCCTCTGCGTGGCCGCCGGGGTGACCTGGCTGCTGACGCCGGTGGCGAGATGGGTCGCGTTGCGCATCGGTGCGGTGGCACAGGTCCGCGACCGCGACGTCCACAACGTCCCGACGCCTCGGCTCGGCGGGATCGCGATGTATGCGGGAGTGTGCGCCGCGTTCCTCGTCGCGCACTCGCTGCCGGCGTTGAGCGCTGTCTTCAAGTACTCCGACGTGCAGGCAGTGGTCGTGGCAGGCGGCGTCATCACGCTGCTCGGGTTCGTCGACGACCGGTTCGAGCTCGACGCGCTCACCAAGCTCGCCGGCCAGACCGTCGCGATCGGCATCATGATCCTGCTGGGCCTGCAGATGCTCACGATCACGCTTCCGGGAGTGGGGGCCGTGCAGCTGGGCTCGGAGGGGGTGCCCCTCACCGTGCTGCTCGCGCTGCTGACCATCAACTCCGTCAACTTCATCGACGGCCTCGACGGACTGCTCGCAGGCGTGGGTGCGATCGCGGCGCTGGCGCTGTTCGCGTTCTCCTACAGCCTGTCCAGCGGCAGCGTGACGCACGGCGTCGGGCAGGAGCGCATCAGCGCCCCGACGCTCATCGCCGCGGTGCTCGCCGGGGCGTGCCTGGGCTTCCTGCCGCACAACTTCAACCCCGCCCGGATCTTCATGGGAGACAGCGGATCCATGCTCGTCGGGCTGATGCTCAGCGCGTCCGCGACGTCGCTCACCGGCCAGTTCAACTACACCAACCTCGACCCCAAGCTGGCCTTCCCGGTGCTGCTGCCGCTGCTGCTGCCGCTCGCGGTGCTGCTCGTGCCGCTGGTGGACCTGCTGCTCGCCGTCGTGCGCCGCACCCGCGCCGGCCGCAGCCCGTTCGCGCCGGACAAGATGCACCTGCACCACCGGCTGCTCGAGATCGGCCACAGCCACACCCGCGCGGTGCTGATCATGTACTTCTGGACGGCGCTGGTCGCCTTCACGGGCGTGGCGGCGTTCCTCACCGGCCCGTTCATGGTGATGGGCATCGCGGGCAGCCTGGCAGTCGTGGCGCTGATCGTGCTCGCCATGCCGCGGCTGCGCGAGCGCCCGTCCTGAGGTCGGGTCCCTGACACGGATCTGCTAGCGTTGCAGGCGAAGCAACACTCTCTTTTCGCCACCCGACTCCTCCAGAAAACGGCGTCATGCGCCGGCCGCTATCGTGGTCGGTGCCCGACACTAGGAACCGCTTGCCCGAGCAGATCGGCGACCCTCCGGACTCCGGTGGGCCGTCGCTGACGCTAGGCGGACTGGTCGGCATTGGCTTCGCCAACGCCGTCTGCGTCGCCGCCGGGCTCGTCCTCGGACACCTGCTCGACGGGTGGCTCGGTACGGCCCCGGTGATGGTGCTCCTCGGCATCGGTCTCGGGCTTGCTCTGGGTGCGGTGGGGTCCGTGATGGAGATCCGGCGCTACCTGCAAGACTGAGCCCTACGACGTGCCCGCAACACACCCGCCCCACTTGTCCCCGCGTCGACCCGCATCCACCCGAACGGAGGAAGGCTGCTGTGGCCACTGCTTCGAGCGGTGAGAGCACGACTCACACGGCGACTCCCACAGCTGGCCGTCGCGGCCTCGCCGGCGTCTGGCGCGTCTTCGTGCTGCCGGCCTCGGTCGTGCTCGTGGCCCTCGCGATCGGTGGCTCGCTGGGGCACTTCCAGATCGGCGCGCTCGTCGCCACCGGCGTGGTCCTGGGGACCGTCAACGGGCTGCTCGTCGAGCAGGCCACCGCCAAGATGCAGCCGAGCGAGGACCCCGACCGCAAGGCGGTCGTGAAGAGCTCGCTGGGCCGACTCGGGCTGGTCAGCGCGGTCGCCCTGGTCATCGCCTTCCTTGCTCGTCCGAACGGCTGGGTGCTGCTCCTCGGCCTTGCCGGCTATCAGATCCTCGCGCTGCTCTCGCAGCTCGGCGCGGCCATGAAGGAGGCTCGGCTCTAGATGATGAGGGCCCTTGTCCTGGCGGGCGACATCACCGTCGGCGAGCACCCGAGGTTCACGTTGTTCGGCCTCGGCATGAACCGCGACACCGTGATCTCGACGATCGTCGCGGGCGGCGTCCTGATCGCGCTCGGCCTCGTGATGCGGGCCCAGATCAGCCCCGCCGGCGTGCCCGGCAAGCTGCAGCTGGTGTTCGAGTCGCTGGTCGACTACATGCAAGGCCTCGTCGAGGACTCGTTCGGGGTCAAGGTGGCGCCGTTCGTCGTGCCGCTGGCGACGACGCTGTTCGGCTTCATCCTGATCGCCAACTGGGTCGAGATCATCCCGACCCAGGACAGGCTGATCTCCCCGACCTCCGACATCAACCTGACCGCCGCCATGGCCGTGCTCGTCCTCGTCTGGGTGCACATCACGGGCATCCAGAAGAAGGGCCTGCTGGGCTACGCCAAGAGCTTCACGGGCGCTCCTCGCTGGCTGATCCCGTTCCGGGGCATCGAGGAGGTCGCCAAGCCGCTCTCGCTGGCACTGCGACTCTTCGGCAACCTGTTCGCCGGTGGCCTGATGATCCAGCTGATCGCACTGATGCCGTCGTTCGTGCTGTGGCTCCCGACGGTGGTCTGGAAGCTGTTCGACATGTTCATCGGCGGCATCCAGGCCCTGATCTTCGCGCTTCTCACGATCGTCTACTTCAGCTTCGCCGTCGGCGACGCTCACTGACCACCTGACCTCACAACCCGCCGCGCCGCGGCGGAGCACCTCACCTAGGAGAGACACGCAGATGGCAACAATGGATCACGCGGTCACGGTCGCCGGCGCGATGGTCGGCGGTGGCCTCGCCCTCGCCGGTGGCGCCATCGGCGCTGGCATCGGTGACGGTCTGGCCGGTAGCCAGTACATCGCCGGTGTCGCCCGTCAGCCCGAGGCGGCCGGCCGGCTGAGCACCCTGTTCTACATCACGGTCGGTCTGGTCGAGGCGATGTACTTCATCAACCTGGCCTTCATGGGCTACTTCGTCTTCGTCCTCGGCAAGTAAGAGCCAGCTGTGTCCTCACCACAAGCCTCGGGGAACTTCCTCATCCCGGATGCGACCTTCCTCGCGGAGATCGTCGCCTTCCTGGTCATCCTGGCGTTCATGTGGCGCTACATCGTGCCGGCGATCCAGGCCAACCTGAGCAAGCGGCAGGAGATCATCCGGCAGCAGCTGGAAGACAGCCGGCTCGCCGCGGAACGGCTCCAGGCCGCCGAGGCCGACTACGCCGCGATGATGGCGGAGGCGCGCACCGAGGCGGCGCGCACCCGGGAGGATGCGTTCCGGCTCCGCAGCGAGACCATCGAGGCCGCCAAGGACGAGGCCAGGCGAGCGGCTGAGGCCGTCACACGGCAGGCCGAGGAGCGGTTGACGGTCGAGCACCGCCAGGCGCTCTCCCAGCTCCGCCGCGAGGTGGGTGGGCTGGCCGTCGAGCTGGCCAGCCGCATCGTGGGCGAGTCGCTCGGTGACGAAGCCCTCCAGCAGCGGGTGGTCGACCGCTTCCTCGCAGAGCTCGAAGCGAACCAGGCGACCTGATGCTCGGAGCAAGCCGCACCGCCCTGGCCGAGGCCAGGACGCGCCTGTCCGGCCTCGGCGCCTCACCGACGGAGCTCGGCACCCTCTCCGAGGAGCTGCTTGCCGTGGTCGAGCTGCTCGGCCGGGAGCTGCCACTGCGCAGGACGCTGGCCGACACGGCGGTGGACGTCGACGCCAAGACGGCACTGGTGACGGCGCTGTTCGGCGACAAGGTTTCGGCGAGGACGGCGCAGCTTCTGGTCGAGGTCGTCGGCCTGCGCTGGTCGCGCCCCGGCGACCTGGTCGACGGTCTCGAGGCGCTCGGCGTCACCGCCTCGTTCCTGCAGGCGGACGGCGACGGCACGCTGGACCGCGTCGAGGACGAGTTGTTCCGGTTCGAGCGCATCGTCGAGAGCGAGGCCGACCTGCGGCTGGCCCTCGACGACCCCAACCACGACCCGGCCGGCAAGCGCCGACTGCTGTCGACGCTGCTGAGCGACAAGACCACCGAAGCGACCCTGCGGGTGATCGTCGCGGCGGCGGGCGCGCGCCGACGCTCGTTCGCGGAGGCGCTCACCGAGTTCGCCCGGCTCGCCGCCGACCTGCGCAACCGGCTGAACGCACGCGTCACGGCGGCCGTCCAGCCGTCCCAGCCTCAGCTCGACCGACTCGCCCAGGAGCTGTCACGGCTCTACGGCCGCCAGGTGGGCCTGCGGGTCGAGGTAGACCCGCAGCTGCTGGGTGGCCTCGTCGTCCGCGTCGGGGAAGAGGTGATCGACGCGAGCGTCGTCCGCCGCCTCGACGGAGCCCGCCGGCAGCTGGCTGAGCACGTCTGAGCAGCCACGCTGCTCCCGCACCACCCACGACACACGCACCGCACGCCGTACCAAGAACAGAGAGCAGGAACGATGACCGAGCTGGCGATTCGACCGGAGGAGATCCGGAACGCGATCGAGCAGTACGTCGAGGCCTACAAGCCGGAGACGGCGCGCGAGGAGGTCGGCCGTGTCATCGAGACAGGTGACGGCATCGCGCGCCTGGAGGGCCTGCCCTCTGCCATGACCAACGAGCTGCTCGAGTTCGAGGGCGGCGTCCTCGGCCTGGCGCTGAACCTCGACGAGCGCGAGATCGGCTGCGTCATCCTCGGCGAGGCCTCGCACATCGAGGAGGGCCAGGAGGTCCGCCGCACCGGTGAGGTCCTGTCCGCCCCGGTCGGCGACGGCTTCCTCGGCCGGGTCGTCGACCCGCTCGGCAACCCGCTCGACGGCAAGGGCCCCATCGTCGCGGAGGGCCGCCGCATCCTGGAGCTGCAGGCGCCCACCGTCGTGCAGCGCCAGCCGGTCACCGAGCCGCTGCAGACCGGCATCAAGGCCATCGACGCCATGACGCCCATCGGTCGTGGTCAGCGCCAGCTCATCATCGGTGACCGTCAGACCGGCAAGACCGCGGTGGCGCTCGACGCCATCATCAACCAGCGCGACAACTGGAAGTCGGGCGACCCGAAGCTCCAGGTCAAGTGCATCTACGTCGCGATCGGCCAGAAGGGCTCGACGATCGCCGAGCTCGTCGCGCGCCTCGAGGAGACCGGGGCGCTGGAGTACACCACCATCGTCGCGGCACCCGCGTCGCAGCCGGCCGGTCTGAAGTACCTCGCGCCCTACACCGGCTCTGCCATCGGCCAGCACTGGATGTACCAGGGCCAGCACGTCCTCATCGTCTTCGACGACCTGTCCAAGCAGGCCGACGCCTACCGCGCGATCTCGCTGCTGCTCCGCCGTCCGCCGGGCCGTGAGGCCTACCCCGGTGATGTCTTCTACCTGCACAGCCGGCTGCTCGAGCGCTGCGCGAAGCTGTCCGACGAGCTCGGCGGCGGATCGATGACCGGCCTGCCGCTGGTCGAGACGAAGGGCAACGACGTCTCGGCGTTCATCCCGACCAACGTCATCTCCATCACCGACGGTCAGATCTTCCTGCAGTCCGACCTGTTCAACTCCGGTGTCCGTCCCGCCATCAACGTCGGCATCTCGGTGTCGCGCGTCGGTGGCAACGCCCAGATCAAGGCCATGAAGTCGGTCTCCGGCCGACTGCGCCTCGACCTGGCGCAGTACCGCGAGCTCGAGGCCTTCTCGGCCTTCGCCTCCGACCTCGACAAGGCCTCCAAGGCCCAGCTCGAGCGCGGTCAGCGTCTCGTCGAGCTGCTCAAGCAGGGCCAGTTCTCGCCGTACCCGGTCGAGCGCCAGGTCGTGTCGATCTGGGCCGGCACCAACGGCTACGTCGACATCGTGCCGGTCGCCGACGTGCGTCGCTTCGAGAGCGAGTTCCTCGACTTCCTGACCCGCTCGCACCAGGGCATCTACGACACCATCGTGCAGACCGGCAAGCTCGAGGACGGCACGATCGAGCAGCTGAAGGCGGCCATCGCGGAGTTCAGCAAGCAGTTCCAGATCAGCGACGGCACGCCCCTGATCAAGGATGAGCCTGTCGCTGCCATGGCCAAGGGTGACGAGGGCCAGGAGAAGATCACGGCCCACCGGCCCGCGCCGGCTGACAAGCACTAGTCATGGGTGCCCAGCTCAGCGTCTACCGTCGCCGCATCAAGGCGATGCAGTCGACCAAGAAGATCACCAAGGCGATGGAGCTCATCGCCGCGTCGCGGATCGCCAAGGCGCAGGCGGCGGTCGCGGCCGCCCGCCCCTACGAGCGCGAGATCACGCGGGTGCTGTCTGCGCTCGCGTCGCAGTCGACGATCGACCACCCGCTCGTGAACGAGAAGCCCAACCCCACCCGGGCGGCCGTCCTCGTCATCACCAGCGACCGCGGCCTGGCCGGCGGCTACAGCTCCAACGCCATCAAGCAGGCCGAGGCGTTGTCCAACCTGCTCCGCAGCGAGGGCAAGGAGCCGGTCAGCTACCTGATCGGGCGCAAGGCGGTGGCGTTCTACCGCTTCCGCAACCGCCCCGTGGAGGAGAGCTGGACCGGCTTCTCCGAGCGACCGACCTACGAGGACGCCAAGACGGCGGCGGACACACTGATCGCGGCGTTCGTCGCCGACTCCGAGCAGGGTGGCGTCGACGAGATCCACATCGTGTTCACCGAATACGTCTCGGCCCTCACGCAGCAGGCGACGGCAGTACGCATCCTCCCGCTCGTCATCGAGGAGAGCGACCAGCCGGCCCCGGACGGCCCGCTGCCGCTCTACGAGTTCGAGCCCGAGGCAGAGGCACTGCTCGACGCCCTGCTGCCCCGCTACGTCGAGACCCGGGTCTTCGCGGCGCTGCTGGCGTCCGCCGCGTCGGAGTCGGCGTCACGGCGGCGCGCGATGAAGGCCGCGACCGACAACGCAGAGGACCTCATCAAGTCGCTCACCCGAGCGGCCAACTCGGCCCGTCAGGCCGAGATCACCCAAGAGATCAGCGAGATCGTCGGCGGCGCGAGTGCGCTCGCCTCGGCAGGGAGTGAGTGACCGCATGACCACCATCAACGCCCCGGAGACTGAGACACAGAAGCAGGGCGGCACGGGACGTGTCGCCCGGGTCATCGGTCCGGTCGTCGATGTGGAGTTCGCTCCCACCGAGATGCCGGAGATCTACAACGCGCTGCACGTCGACCGGGAGATGGGCGGCGAGACCTTCACGCTGACCCTGGAGGTCGCGCAGCACATCGGCGACAACCTGGTGCGCGCCATCGCCATGCAGCCGACTGACGGCCTGGTCCGGGGTGCCCCTGTGACCGACACCGGTTCCGCCATCTCCGTGCCGGTCGGGGACGTCACCAAGGGTCACGTCTTCAACGCCCTCGGCAAGCCGATGGACGTGACGGAGGAGTCCCTCAACATCACGACCCGCTGGCCGATCCACCGGCCGTCGCCGGCCTTCGACCAGCTCGAGAACAAGACCGAGATGTTCACCACCGGCATCAAGGTCATCGACCTGCTCGCGCCCTACGTCTCCGGCGGGAAGATCGGTCTGTTCGGCGGTGCCGGCGTCGGCAAGACCGTCATCATCCAGGAGATGATCTACCGCGTCGCCAAGGAGTTCTCGGGCGTCTCGGTGTTCGCCGGCGTCGGCGAGCGCACCCGCGAGGGCAACGACCTGTTCGGTGAGATGACCGAGTCCGGCGTCATCAACGACACCGCGCTCGTCTTCGGCCAGATGGACGAGCCGCCGGGCACCCGCCTGCGCGTCGCCCTGTCGGCCCT
>JAODND010000032.1 GCA_025465465.1 Frankiales bacterium
CGGTCTGGAGGGGGTGGCGCACTTCGACCACGTGGTCGTCCTGACCGAGGAGAACGAGAGCGCGACGACCACCTTCGCGCCGGGCAGCCCCGCCACCTATCTCAACGGCCTGCGCGGCAAGGGCGTCCTCCTGCCCAACTACTACGGCACCGGGCACGTCAGCCTCGACAACTACATCGCGATGGTCTCCGGACAGCCGCTCAACCCCCTGACCGCGAGTGACTGCGCGACCGTGAGCCTCTGGACGTGCGTCCAGCCACAGGCCGTGCTGTCCAGCGGTCGCAACCTGGGCGACCAGCTCGAAGGCGCGGGCCTGTCGTGGAAGAGCTACCAGGACGGCACCAGCACGCCCTGCTTCCACGGGCCGTACGTCGCCGGTGACACCGCGCCCGACCCCTACCAGGGGAACAGCACGACCGGAGCGAAGAACTACGCCGACCGGCACAACCCCTTCCTCTACTTCCCGGACGTCATCGACAACCAGGCCCGGTGCGTCGCACACCAGCGGCCCTACACCGACCTGGCCGCCGACCTGGCCGCCGGCACGCTGCCTGCCTTCTCCTTCATCACGCCGGACACCTGCAACGACGGTCACGACGATCCCTGTGCCGGACAGTCCGTCGGCGGACTCACCGCCGCCGACAACTGGCTCCGCACGCAGCTGCCGCCACTGCTCGACTACCTCGCTGCCAACAACGGCCTGCTCGTCATCAACTTCGATGAGGGCAGCACCCCGACCGGCACGGCCGCGCTCACCACGCCGACGGACTACCTGTGCCCCACCTGCGCCTCGCTCGGCGCCGGCGGCAGGACTGGAGCCATCCTCATCTCGCCGCGCCTGCCCCAGGGCAAGGTCGTGACCACGAGCTATGACCACCACAGCCTGCTGCGCAGTGTCGAGGACAGCTTCGGGATCTCCGAATACCTCAACCTCGCCGCCGTCGCGACGCCGATGACCGACGCGTTCGTGGGGACGACGCCCTGAGCCTGGGTGTGAGCGTGGGTGTGAGTGTGATCACCGACCCAGGTTGAGCCTGAGTGCGGTGGGCACACCGCCGGCATGGGTCGCGCTCAGAAGTCGATCGCCGCCGGCATCGCGCTGGTCCTGCTCGTCGCCGTCGGCTTCCTCGTGCTCGGCCCCGCCCGTGGCGCCCGCGAGGACATCAGCGCCCAGAAGCACTTGGTTGCTGCGCAGCTCGCGACCATCAGGCAGCAGTACGCCCTCCAGACCAAGCAGTACGAGCTCGCGCAACGCCAGCTGAAGGTGGCCGAGCAGACCCTGGACCGAACCATCGCTCTGGAGTCCCTCGCGCGGCAGACCCGAGACCTGGCCGGCCTGACCCTCGACGTCGCGCGCAGCACCGACGGCAAGGCCAGCGATCTCGTGCGGATGAGCCGCGAGCTGCTCGCGCTCGCTCAGACCCTCGCTCGGCTCGCCGCGCAGACCGAGCAGCATGCGGCTCATCTCGACCGCAAGACCGGCCCGACTCCCGGGACCTGACGAGCTGGCCTCAGCGCCGGAGCTTGCGCACGACCAGGAGCCCGAGCGTCGCGCCGAGGACCTTCTTGGTGTGCGGCCGCACCTTTGCGACGACGGGCGCAGCTTTCAGATAGCCGTTGAGCAGGGCCGTCTGCGCCTTCGGCGGCGCCGCCAGATAGGCCTTCATGCCGAGCTCGTTGGCCTTCGCCTTGAGGCCCGTCGCCTGGGATGCGACTGGGAATGTTGCCGTGTCCGCCATCTGCTGCCCTTCGCCACCAGAGCAACGCGCTCGCGCACTCGTGGGCCGACCATAGTGGTGCGGGCGCAGGACATGGCTACGATGAGCGCCACTGCTGGCCGTCGTCGGGACAGGCGTCGAACGGCGGATGCCAACCCCAGGCCGGGTGTCGAACGGTCCGGACGTGTCGAGCACGTCGGGGATGGGTGCAGGTCCGCGGAACCCCTCGGACCTGGGGCCGGCGATGTCGGAGGAGGGCACGTGGCCACACGAGACCGGCGTCCCACCGGCAACACGCGCTCCAACCCGCGGCAGAGCCCCCGGGGTCCCCGTGAAGTGGGCATGATCCCGGTCCTCGCGAAGGCCGTCCGCGACGTCGAGCTCGCTGTCCAACGCGGCCGCGTGAACCCCTCGGTCCGCACGACGTTCCAGGTGGTCGCCCTGCTGGTCCGTGAGGAGCGGAGCCGCATCAAGGCGGCGGAGACCAGCGAGGCCCGGCGCACCGAGCAGCTCAAGCGCATTGACGGCATCGCCACCATCCTGGCGCGGACCGCTGCCCGGGACGGCACCCTGCTCTCCCTGCTGGCCGAGGACGCCCCGCTGCAGGACGGTGCCCGCGCCATGATGCGCGAGATGCAGCTCCGCGCCGGCATGGAGCCTGCCCCGGAGCCCGTCGCCCCCGTCGTACCCGTGTCGTCGACATCGGCCAGGACCGAGCGCCAGGTCGTGCCGCAGTCGGTCATCTCCCGACAGCTCGCCAACCCCTTCCTGGAGCCGGACTTCTCCGCCGCCCCCGCGCCGCGGGCCGCCCATGCCCGGATGCTGTCGACGTGGGAGCTGCTCGGTCCGCTGCTGAAGGCGTTCGAGAACGCGTCCAGCGGCGCCACGTCGTGCATGGCGCTCCCGGAGCCGAAGTCGCTCAACGCGCCGGGCGGCATGGAGCTGATGCCACACCAGGGAGAGGTGATCGCCGCCGCAGCCGAAGGGCACCGGACCTTCCTGCTCGCCGACGAGCCCGGGCTGGGCAAGACCGCCCAGGCGCTGCTCGCCGCTGAGGCCGCCCGCGCCTTCCCGCTGCTGTGCGTCGTGCCCAACGTCGTCAAGACCAACTGGGCGCGCGAGGCGGGACTCTGGACCCCGCACCACCCGGCGACCGTCATCCACGGCGACGGCGACACGATCGACGGCTTCTCCGACATCGTCATCGTCAACTACGAGGTGCTCGATCGGCACGTCGGATGGCTGGGCAACCTCGGGTTCCGCGGCATGGTCGTCGACGAGGCGCACTTCATCAAGAACAAGACCTCGCAGCGCTCCCGGCACGTCCTCGAGCTGTCGGAGCGGATCAGGCTGCGCACGGTGCGGCCGCTGCTGATGGCCCTCACCGGCACTCCCCTGATCAACGACATCGAGGACTTCCTCGCGATCTGGGAGTTCCTCGGCTGGGTCGGCGACAAGGAGCCTGGCCCTGAGCTGATGCACCGGCTCGAGGAGATCGGCCTGACCCCGGTCGACTACGACTTCTACCCCGCGGCACGGCAGGCCGTCATCGACCTGGGCATCGTCCGGCGCCGCAAGGTCGACGTCGCCGCCGACATCCCGGCCCGCCGGGTCGCCGACCTGCCGGTCGAGCTCGACGGCGCGCTCGGTCGCTCCATCATGGCCGCCGAGCGGGCGCTGGCCCGGCGCCTGGTGAAGCGCTACGAGAGCGCGCTCGCTGCCCGGGGTGAGCAGGTCACCGGCATTGATCACGCGCTCGTCCGGCAGGTGGCGACATGGGAGCGGCGCGACGCCGACGAGGCCGACACCGGCGAAAACGTCTTCAGCATGATGCGACGCATCGGCCAGGCAAAGGCCGTACTGGCGGCGGACTACACCGCCCAGCTGGCGCGCAGCGTCGGCAAGGTCGTCTTCTTCGCCAAGCACGTCGACGTCATGGATGCGGCCGAGAGGACCTTCGCGCAGGCGGGACTGCGCTACTCCTCTATCCGCGGTGACCAGACCCCGAAGGCTCGCCAGCTGGCCATTGACGGCTTCGTCAACGACCCCGATGTGCAGGTCGTCGTCTGCTCGCTCACGGCGGCCGGCGTCGGGCTCAACCTGCAGGTCGCGTCCAACGTCGTGCTCGCCGAGCTGTCCTGGACCGCCGCCGAGCAGACCCAGGCCATTGACCGGGTCCACCGCATCGGTCAGGACCAGCCCGTCACGGCCTGGCGCATCATCGCCGCGCAGACCATCGATGCGAGGATCGCCGAGCTGATCGACGACAAGGCAGGCCTCGCCGCGCGGGCACTCGACGGGTCCGACGAGGAGCTGTCGTCTTCGGTGGACATCCAGCTCGAGGCGCTGGTCACGCTGCTGACCGATGCGCTGGTCAACCGCGCGTAGCCCTATCGGCCTAGGTCTTTAGGCCCTGTTGCGCGCGAAGCGTTTCGCCGACGATACAGAGGTCGGTAGGGCTGCGACCCAGCACGACCGGTGCAAGGCACGACAAGGCAGACCCTGCGCGAGCGGGGTGGTGCCGGGCCGGCCAGATCTTCCCAGGCGCCGGGTCACGTCCGAGAACCATGACGTTCAGGATGACCCGCAAATGCCTTTCACAACGGACAGAGTCAGAGACCCCGATCTCCTCGCGCAGATCGTCGAGGTCTCCGGAGATGCCATCTTCAGCGAAAACCTGGATGGCCAGATCACGACCTGGAACTCCGCCGCCGAGCGGCTCTATGGCTGCTCGCGCCGGGACATGATGGGTCGGGCTGCCGCCGACCTGCTCCCTGAGCAGACGGCGCTGCAGCTGCGCCGGCTGCACGAGCGCGGTCTCGCAGGTGAGGCGGTCGAGCGCGTCGACACCTGGCACCAGCGCCCCGACGGACGGCACATCGCCGTGTCGGTCACGGTCTCGCCGCTCCGGGACAGCACGGGAACGCTCGTCGGGCTGGCGACCAGCGTGCAGGACGTCACCGACCGCGTGCGCCTGACAGCCGAGATCGAGGACGTCCACCGCACGCTGGAGAAGCAGTACGCCGCCCTCGGTCGGTCCAACCGCGACCTGGAGCAGTTCGCCTACGTCGCCTCCCACGACCTGTCGGAGCCGCTCCGGGTCATGACGGGATTCGCGCAGCTGATCGAGAAGCGCTATGTCAAGACCCTCGACGAGACCGGTCGTCGGTACGTCTTCCACATCGTCGACGGGGCGGCCCGGATGCGCACCCTGATCGATGACCTGCTGCAGTACTCCCAGTTCCTGCGCTCCGACCGGACAGCCGGCCGCGTGAACACGGCGGCAGTCGTGGCCCGGGTCGTCGCGGGGTTGGAGACCGCCAGCGTCGAGGTCGAGCCGTTGCCCGATGTGTGGTGCGACGAGGCGTCGCTCGCCGCGGCCATGCAGAATCTGATCAGCAACGCGCTGAAGTTCACCAGCCCGGACGTGCCCGCCCGGGTCGTGGTGAGCGCGAAGGTCGACGGCCCTCAGGTCCAGATCATGGTGGACGACAACGGCATCGGCATCGAGGAGGAGTACCGCGAGCGGGTGTTCGGGATGTTCTCCCGGTTGCACGTCCGCGAGGCATACGCCGGCACCGGCATCGGCCTGGCGATCGTGCAGCAGGTCGCCGAGCGCTCCGACGGCCGGGCCTGGGTCGAGCACTCGCCACTCGGCGGCAGCCGCTTCTGCATCACGCTGCCCCTCCCCCCGACCACCATCAGTCTGGACACGCCGTGAAGCACACCGTCGAGCTCATGAGGATCCTGCTCGTCGAGGACAGCCTCGCCGACGTCGAGCTGACTCTCGACGCACTCGCGGGCGCGAAGGTCGCCAACGAGGTGACCGTGGTGCGCGACGGTGCGGCGGCGATCGAGCACCTGACCGGTGCGGACTCCTCGCGGCCGGACCTGATGATCCTGGATCTCAACCTGCCCCGCATGAGCGGCCACGAGGTGCTGGCCCGGATGCGCGCCGACGCGTCGATGCGCCGCATCCCGGTGGCCGTCCTGACGACGTCCTCCGCCGAGGCCGACGTCGCCAAGACCTATGACCTCGGCGCCAACTGCTTCCTGACCAAGCCGGTGGACATCGACCAGTTCATCGAGGTGGTGCACTCGATCGACGACTTCTGGCTCGGGCTCGTGAGGTTGCCGCCATGAGAACCATCCTCCACGAGGACCGCCCGCGGCTGGACCATGACAGCCCGATCCAGCTCATGATCATCGAGGACTCGGTGGCCGACGGCGAGCTCGTGCGCGCACTGCTCGAGACGGAGCTGCCGCGCGCCGAGGTCACCATGGTCGCCGATCTCGAGACAGCGCTCACGCAGCTCGACACCGGCGACTTCGACGCGGTGCTCGCCGACCTGTCGCTGCCCGACGCCGATGGTCCCGCTGTCGTGCAGGCGGTCCGCGCCGCACATCCCGCGTTGGCGCTGCTCGTCCTGACCGGCAGGGTGGATGGAGACCTGGCGTTGTGGGCCCTGGCCGAGGGAGCGCAGGACTACCTCGTCAAGGGCGAGCACGATGGTCCGCGGCTCGCGACCGCCGTGCTGCACGCTCTCCAACGTCAGCGCGCGGAGCACGAGGCCCACCAGTACCTCCAGCTGGCCCGCGGACTCCTGGATGCGGAGGAGGCACCGACCTGCGCCGTCGGTCCCGACAGCGTCATCGTCGCGGTGAACGAGGCTTGGCGGCTGTTCATGGCGGCGAACGGCGCGCAGCCCGAGCGGTGCGCGGAGGGCAGCAGCTACCTCGCGGCCTGCGATGCCGTGCCGGCGGACAGCGTCGACAGCGTCGCCGCGATCGAGCTCGCGGGGGGTCTCCGGAGCATCCTTGCCGGCAGCACAGTGCGCTACCAGCAGGAGTACGCCTGCCACAGCCCGAACGAGGAGCGCTGGTTCAGTGTCCGGGTCGCTCCCGCCGAGGTGGACGACGCGCCGGGCGCGGTGATCAGCCACGTCGACGTCACCGCCATGCACCGGGCCCAGGAGGAGCTCTCTCACCAGGCTCTCCACGACGGCCTCACCGGCCTCCCCAACCGCATCCTGCTCACGGACCGGCTCGAACAGGCGCTCGCGGGCTCACAACGACGGGGATGCCTGACCGGCGTGGCCTTCATCGATCTCGACCACTTCAAGCGGGTGAACGACAGCTTCGGGCACCCCGTCGGCGACGACCTTCTGACGCAGGTCGCCCACCGGCTCAGCCACCAGATGCGCCCCGGCGACACCCTGTCGCGCTTTTCCGGGGACGAGTTCGTGGCCGTCTGGCGCGACCTCACCGATGCCGAGCACGCGACCCGGCTCGCCGAACGGCTGACGCACTGCCTCGAGGAGCCCTTCGACGTGGGTCACACGGCCGTGACCGTCTCGTGCAGCATCGGGGTCGTCGTGGGCCGGCCCCCGCAGAGCGTCGACGAGCTGCTGATGGCTGCCGATGCCGCCATGTACGACGCCAAGAGCCACGGGCGGGGCCGCATCCGGCTCGCGGACGACGACACGCCCAAGCCGGCGGCGCACGTCATGAGCACAGAGGTGGAGCTGCGCGCCGCGCTGAACCAGGGCGAGCTGGTGCTGCACTACCAACCCGTCATCGATCTGGCCACAGGGAGCGCCGTCGGGGTCGAGGCGCTGTGCCGGTGGCAGCACCCCGAGCGTGGGCTCGTCATGCCGGACGAGTTCATCCCGACGGCCGAGGCCAGTGGCCTGATCGTGCAGCTCGGTGCCTGGGCCCTGGATCAGGCCTGTCAGGATGCCGGACGACTCAAGGAGCAGGGCATCGAGCTGGACATCGCCGTCAACCTGGCGGTCCTGCAGCTCACCCAACCCGACATCCTCGCCCAGGTCACGGACGCGCTGGACCATCGCGGTCTCGACGCGCGGCGACTGGTCCTGGAGGTGACGGAGTCGGCGGTCATGGAAGACGAGGATGCCGCCGCGCTCGCACTCGAGGGCCTGACCCGGCTCGGTGTCCGGATCGCCATCGACGACTTCGGGACGCACTACAACTCGATCCAGTACCTGCGCCGCTATCCCATCAGCGCGCTCAAGATCGACCGCAGCTTCGTGTCGGGCATCACCGGGGACCCCAAGGACGCCGCGATCTGCGCCTGCGTGGTCGGACTGGCGACCGCGGTCGGTGCGATCTGCATCGCCGAGGGCGTCGAGACGCCGGAGCAGCACGCCGTCCTCCTGAAGCTCGGCTGCCATCAGGCTCAGGGGTACCTGTGGTCCCGGGCCGTGCCCCTCGCCGACCTGCCTCGGGTGCTGGCCGAGTGCGCAGGGCACGTGCTTCCCCTGCGCACCTCGCAGCGCGCGACCAGGACCTGGTCGCTGGAGCCGCGCTACGACGCCACCATCACGTCCATGTGCGAGGCAGGCGCGTCGCTCCACACCATCGCCGCAGCCCTCAACCGGGCGGGCTTCCAGACCCCCGTGGGTCATCGCTGGGGCGCGCACGGCGTCGCGAAGTACCTCCGCGACCAGGCCGCCGCCGCAGCGAAGCTCAAGGCAGGCACCGACCAGCTGGCGAGCATCACACCCCGCACGCCTGTTGAGGTCGACTGGTCCGTGAGAGACTGAGGGCAGTCGGCCGTCATGGCCGGTGGACCTCGGGTGCGACGTCACCACCTGGGTGACCGCCACTCGACCTCCTCCGGAACCGGAGCCCGCCTGTCACTCGCTGCCAGGGTCAGCCTCAGACATGGTCACCTGCACGGTGCCAGCTGAGCGTGCACGACCTGGAGCCCACGATGACCGGACCACCGTCGCCGACGCCCACCCTGTCTCTCGGGATGCTGTCGACCTATCCCCCGACCCAGTGCGGACTGGCGACCTTCAACGCAGCGCTGTGGAAGGAGCTCGACGGCGGCACCGGCAGCGTCGGTGTCGTACGGGTCGTCGACCGCCCGGAGACCCACCCCGGACCGGAAGTCGTCGGGCACCTCGTGAACGGCTCCGCACCCAGCGCCCGCGCGGTCACCGAGCAGCTCAACGACTTCGACGCCGTCGTCGTCCAGCACGAGTACGGCATCTACGGCGGCCCGAACGGCGCCGACCTCCTCGACCTTCTCGAGGCTCTCACCGTCCCGTCGATCGTGGTGCTCCACACCGTCCTGCAGCAGCCCACCCCTGCGCAGGCGCACGTCCTGTCCCGGGTGCTCGAGCACGCCGATGTCGCGGTCACGATGACCAGAACGGCGCGCCAGCGCGTCATCGACCTGTACGGTGCTGACCCCCGCAGGGTGCGCGTCATCGCCCACGGTGCGCCGCGTGTGCAGCCGGTCCGTCCCAGTCGCCGGACGAGCTCGCGACCACTGGTCCTGACCTGGGGACTGCTCGGGCCAGGCAAGGGGATCGAGCATGCCGTCGACGCGCTGGCGGGGCTGCGAGATCTCAACCCGCGTTATCTCGTCCTGGGCAGCACCCACCCCAAGGTGCTCGAGCACGAGGGAGAGCGCTACCGGGAGAGCCTGCTCCGACGGGCCGCCGCACGCGGCGTGCTCGACCTGCTCGAGCTCGACGGCAGCTACCTCAGCACGCCGGAGCTCGCCGGCATCGTCGCCGGTGCCGACGTGGTGCTCCTTCCCTACGACTCGCGTGAGCAGGTCACGTCCGGAGTGCTCGTGGAGGCAGTTGCCGCCGGCCGTCCGGTCGTGTCGACCGCCTTCCCGCACGCCGTCGAGCTGCTCACCGACGGGCCTGGCCTCGTCGTCCCCCAGGCAGACCCCGACGCGCTCGAAGCCGCGCTGCGACGCGTCCTGTCCGAGCCGGGGCTCGCGCCGCGCCTCGCGCACCAAGCAGCGATGAAGGCTCCTGAGCTGTTCTGGGAGGCCGTCGCGGGTGAATACCGCAAGGTGGCGCGCTCGCTGGTGACCGGCACCCTGGCCAACGCGTCGTGATGCTGCAGGCCCTGCGCTTCGCCCACCTGCACCGGCTCACGGACAGCGGTGGCCTCTACGAGCACGCCCTGCTCACGACCCCCCGACGCGAGCACGGCTACTGCGTCGACGACGTGGCGCGGGCGCTCGTCCTGCTCAGCCGCGAAGCTGAGCGAGACCCGCTGCACGACCAGTACCTCGACTTCCTGCTGCTCGCCCAGGACCCCGACGGCCGGTTCCGCAACCGTCGCGCGGCGGACCTCACGTGGTCGGGCAGCGCGTCGGTCGAGGACTGCTGGGGTCGCGCGCTCTGGGGGCTCGGTGCGGTGGTCGCCCACGAGCTGCGCAGCGAGCAGCACGACGCCGCTCTGGAGGCCTTCACCCGGGGGGCGTCGTGGACGTCGCCGTGGCCGCGGGCGCGTGCCTTCGCAGCGCTCGGAGCCGCGTTCGTGCTCGAGGTCCACCCTGACCATGTCGGGGCCCGGACCCTGCTCGCCGAGGCTGCGCGCCGGATCGGGCGTCCCGAGCTGGATGCGTCCTGGCCATGGCCCGAGCAGCGTCTGACCTATGCGAATGCTGTCGTCCCGGAGGTGCTGCTCGCCGCTGGCGCCGCGGCCGGCGACCCCTCACTCGTCAAGGACGGGCTGCTGCTCCTCGAGTGGCTGGTCAGGCTCCAGACGCGAGACGGCGTGCTGTCGGTCATCCCCGTGGCCGGGCACGGTCGCGGTGAGGCGCTGCCCGGCTTCGACCAGCAGCCCATCGAGATCGCGGCCCTGGCGGATGCCTGCGGCCGGGCGCACGCGCTGACCGGCGACGGGACCTGGCAGGACGTGCTGGAGCGGGCCGCGGCCTGGTTCCTCGGCCAGAACGACTCAGGGATCCCGCTCTACGACAGTGCCAGCGGCGGCGGCTGCGACGGGCTCGAGAGCACCGGCCGCAACGAAAACCAGGGCGCGGAGTCGACCCTGGCGCTGCTGTCGACGTGGCAGCAGGCAGGCCGTCACGGGGCATGGCCGGCGTGACCGAGCTCGTCACCCGACTGGACATCCGGCTGGACCCCGACCGCACCCGGGTCCTGGCCCGCGTGTTCGTGCCGGGTCACGAGCAGCTCGACGAGCAGTCCAGGGCCACCGGGGTGCTCGCCCGCATCCTCGGACTTCCCGACGGACAGGTGCAGCAGGCACTGCAGCACGTCCGGGCGAGGTATGGCGGCCGGCACCGCGACCTCGAGCAGGTCCTGCTCACCCATGCCGCGCTGCTCGACCATCGCATCCCGGACGGGAGCTTCCTCAGCCCCGATCGGCGCGCCCTGCTGGGTGCGTACTTCACCCAGGAGCTGGCCCTCGAGGGAGCAGCGCTGTTCAACCCCTCGCTGGTGGCGCACCCGGACCAGACCGGCCTGCGCGACGACGAGCTCCGGTTCGTGATGAGCCTGCGCGCCGTCGGCGAGGGGCACATCTCCTGCGTGGAGTTCCGCACGGGCGTGCTCGGCGCCGGCGGCGAGCTTCGGCTCGACCCCCCGGGCCCGTACGTCGGGTCGGGAGCTGTCGGCCCGACACCCGTTCCCAAGAAGCTCGTAGGGGCGCTGCTCGCCGAGTCAGGGGCCGACGCGGAGAGCACCCGCTACCTGCTGAGCAGGCTGCCGGACCCGTTCACGCAGCAGGACCTCGAGAAGGCGCTGACGGCGCTGCATGGGCAGCAGCTCACCCGCCATGGTGCCGGCCACACCGACGACCTGACTCGACGCATCACCGGCAGCGCCTACGGGCTCGAGTTCCCCGCGTCGTCCGCGCTCGCCGAGCGGGTGCTCTATCCCCACGCGCCGGCCGAGAGCCATGGCATCGAGGACGCCAGGTTCGTGCGGTTCGTCGACGACGACGGCACGGTGACCTTCCGGGCGACCTTCACCGCGTTCGACGGTCACCACATCCAGACCCATGCCCTCGAGACCTCCGACTTCCTGACCTTTCGGTTCCTCCCGCTGGCCGGGCCGGCCGCACGCAACAAGGGACTGGCGCTGTTTCCGCGCAAGGTCGGGGGGCGGCACCTGGCGCTGTCCCGGTGGGACCGGGAGAGCTGCTCGGTTGCGACGTCGGCCGACGGGCTGCGCTGGGACAAGGCAGTGACCGTCCACGTCCCGCAGCAGCCGTGGGAGGTCATCCAGACCGGCAACTGCGGAGCGCCCGTCGAGACGTCCGAGGGCTGGGTCGTCCTCACCCACGGCGTCGGCCCCATGCGCGAGTACGCAGTCGGGGCGCTGCTGCTCGACCTGGACGACCCGACCGTCGTGCTCGGTGCCCTCGACGAACCGTTGCTCGTGCCCGACGAGGACGAGCGGGTCGGCTATGTGCCCAACGTCATCTACTCGTGCGGCGGGCTCAGGCACGGCGACCAGCTGCTGCTGCCCTATGGAGCCAGCGACTCGACCGTGCGGTTTGCGGTGGTCGACCTGCCGCTGCTGGTGGAGCGGCTGCTCGCGACGCGGGTGAACAAGGCGGCGTAGTCGGCCACCATGCGCTGGGCGCTGAACCGCGCCTCCACGTCCTGCCGGCAGTCCCGTCGCTCGAGGTCGGGCACGCGGGACACCGCAGCGACCGCTGCTTCGACATCGCCCACCAGGAACCCGGTGGTGCCCTCGCGCACGATCTCAGGCAGCGCACCCAGCCCGAACGCGACGACCGGCGTCCCCGTCGCGAGCGACTCGACCACCGACAGGCCGAACGGCTCGGCGAACGAGATCAGGTGGAGCAGGGCCAGTGCCCCGCCGAGCAGCGCATCCCGCTCCACCCGTCCGACCGGTCCGACATAGGAGACGCCCGCCTCCGACAGGTGCGGTGCGACCATCGCGTCGAAGTACGCCTGGTCCTGCACGATGCCCGCGATGACGAGCGGAAGGCCGGCGCGCCGAGCGACCTCGATGGCGAGATGGGTCCCCTTGTGCGGGTGGATGCGACCGAGGAAGAGCAGATACTCCCCCGGCCTCGCCACGAAGGTGAACCCGTCGAGCTCGATGCCGTGGTGGATGGTGGCGTCGTAGGTCAGGGCGGGGTGACGATCCGCATCGCTGATCGAGACGTAGTGCGCGATGTCGTCGTACGCCTGGTAGACGGGCACGATCTGCTCCGACGAGAAGCCGTGGATCGTCGTGACCACAGGCGTTCTCACCAGCCTGCTGTAGGTGAGCGGCAGGAAGTCGAACTGGTTGGACAGCACGTCGAAGTCGTCGGCGCGGGCGAACGCGGCACCGATGTGCAGGGCCTCGACGACCTTTGCGTCGACCGTCACGTCCTCCTCGTAGCCCCGAGGGACGACGGAGTGCAAGGAGCCGGCGGTGGCGGAGTCGGCGGTCGCGAACAGCGTGATCTCGTGTCCCAGCGCCACGAGTCCCTCGGCGAGGGTCGAGGCGACCTGCTCCCACGGTCCATAACCGCGAGGCGGCGTCCGGTGGGCGACCGACGACAGCACCCCGATGCGCAGCCCTGCCGTCATGCGGCCCGGCGACGGGCCTGCAGGCCGACGGTGTGCAGGTGCCGGAGTCCCAGGCGATAGGACGCGAGCAGACCGGCCTCGACATAGCGGACGTCACGGCTCCGGCAGAAGTCGCGGACGAGGGGCTGCGCCCGCCGCAGGCTCGACCTGGGCATGCTCGGGAACAGGTGGTGCTCGATCTGGTAGTTGAGACCACCGAGCAGGGCATCGACGACGCGCCCCGGTCGCACGTTGCGAGCCGTCAGCACCTGTGACCGCAGCAGGTCCAGCGGGTCGTCCTCGGTCACCGTCGGCATCCCCTTGTGGTTGGGAGCGAACGCCAGGCCGAGGTTGAGCCCGAACACCCCCTGCTGCACGGCGAGGAAGACGATGGCGTGCCCGAGCGGCAGCAGCCACAGCACGAAGCCGACGTTGACGAGCAGGTGCAGCGCCAGGCCGGACAGCTCGGCCCACCGCACCGAGCCGTCCCTGCGGCGGAACGCACGCACGCTGTTGAGGTGGAGGCTGAGCCCCTCGAGGGTGAGCATGGGGAGGAAGAGCACGGCCTGCCATCGGGTGACGAGCCGCGCGAGCCCGGAGCGCTCGGCGGCGTGCTTGGCCACCCACACCAGTGCACCTGGGCGGACGTCGGGATCGCGTTCCTCGTCGTTGGGGTGCGTGTGGTGGGCGTTGTGCTTGTCGTTCCACCACCCGAAGCCGAGGCCGATGCCGAGGTTGCCGAGCAGGCAGCCGAGGACCGCGGTCACCCGAGGATCGCGGGAGACCTGGTGGTGCCCGACGTCGTGACCGAGGAACCCGAGCTGCGCGAACACACCGCCCATGAGGGCGGCGATCACGAGCTGCCACCAGGTGACGCCCGCCAGCCCGAAGGCCGTCCACAGCAGTGCCAACGCGACGAGTGCAAGTGCCAGCGCCCGGGCAAACGCCCACGGCCGCGGCCGCAGCAGTCCCGCTCCCCTGACCTGGGCGCGGAGCTCAGCGAAGTCCTGACACGGCGGAGCAGGCGCGGCGGTGAGAGCCATGGCCCAGTGCCCTTCGGGTAGCTGGGGCGCCGCGGCGTGCACATGGTCCGGACAGGTCCGCGTCGCTGAAGGCTCAGTATGACACGTGCGGGACCAGTCGTCGTACCGTCGAGGCATGTGCCGCAACATCAAGCCGCTCAACAACTTCGAGCCGCCGGTGACCGACGACGAGGTCCGGTCGGCAGCCCTGCAGTACGTCCGCAAGATCAGCGGGACGACCAAGCCGGCTCAGGTCAACGAGGCAGCCTTCGCGGCCGCCGTCGCCCAGGTCGCCGCCGCCTCGCGGGACCTGCTCGACAGCCTCGTGACCACGGCCCCGCCCAAGGACCGGGAGGTCGAGGCAGCCAAGGCCCGCGCCCGCTCCGTGGCGCGCTACGGGACCTAGTGGTGGGGTCAGGCGGCCTGTGAGGCGTCCCGCAGCAGCAGCTGCTCGGCGGCCTCGAAGAACCGCAGGCTGAGCACGAGGCGCCACCACGCGCCGCGCAGCATCCGAGGTCCCCAGCTCGGGTTCTCCGCCACCAGCGGCAGCACGGCCTTCTCGACCCAGTCCTTGCCGTGCCGCGGGTCGACCTCGGCGTGCTCGGTGTAGAACGGGTAGGCCGCGGCGGGGGCGCCCAGCCGCTGGAAGCCCTGCACGACCTTGCGGCAACGCGGTCCGGCCTGCAGCTCGATCATGCCGAGGGCACCGATCATCTCCGGCTGCAGCCAGCGGTTCGTGGCGAGCAGGCCGCCCAGGGCGGTGCGCTCCAGAGCCTCGACGGGCAGCTCGGCGCGGGACAGTCGCGGCATGCCGATCGCCTCGACCAGGCGGTCGTGCAGCACCGTGTGCACCCTGTCGAGCGAGCCGTTGCCCATCTCGTCCCAGTAGTTCTGCGCGAGCTCCAGCTTGGCCGACCCGCGCAGACCGACCTGGCAGGCCGCGACGAGATCGTCGAAGCCCGCGTCGGGGCCGCCCTCCATCGCGAGGAAGCGCACGACGTCGTCCCAGGACGCCTCGTCGGCGATCCAGTGGTATGTCCTCGGCAGCCGGTCCACTGTCGCCATGCTGCGCAAGGCGGCCACGATGTCGGTCTGGCCGGCGAACTCGTCGGGTACGTCCGGCAGCTCGGCCATCCAGGACGCCTCGAGTCGCTGCTTGAGTGCGGCGACGGCAGGGTGGTGCTGGTAGCGCGCGCGCTCTCCGACCACCGACAGCGGTGCCGTGTGGAGGTCGTAGACGGTCTGCAGCACGTCGACCCGGTCACGTCGGTCGCACGGGTGCACTTCCGCGAAGCAGTCGAGGTCGCCGGTGTCGAGAGCCGCGGCCAGAGCTGGGGCCACGGCGATCGGGTCGGTCATACAGCGGTGGCTACCCGGTAACACGACTGGTACTCATGTGATCGGAGGCACCCTCGGGAGGTCGCGCACCCGGCTGCGCACCGTACCGGCCGAGAGCTCCGCCGCGTCCCACGGCAGATAGCGGGTGTGCCGCGTCAGGTAGCGGACGCAGACCGCCACGAGCCAGGGACCCTTGACGTCGGACTGGCCGTCGAAGCGGTCGTAGCCCAGCCTCGAGGCCATCCGCCGGGTGCCGACGACCAGGCCCTCGACGCGGAGCGCGGCGAAGGCGCCGAGCAGCGGACCGTCCTGGACGAGGCGCACATCGAGCACCTTCCCCAGGTCCTCGCCGGCCGGGCCGACCACGGGCAGCCCGAGCAGCTCAGCGCTCCGCACCACGAGCTCCCGGCAGGCGTCCGACGAGGTAGTCCCGGGCCCGGTCCTCGTTTGCGTGCACCCCGAGCTCCAGCCGGGTCCTCGAGACGCTGATGTCGGTGCCGAAGTCGGTGACCAGCTCCATCCCGATCCGCCCAGGGCCCGCCTCGCTGCCACGCGACAGCGCATGCGACCAGAACACCACCCACCGCCCGAGCAGCCCGCCCAGCCGCGGGCCGAGGGCCTGTGGTCCGGTGAGCATGGCGATGACGTAGGGCGGCGACCCGTCCTCGGGCACCATCAGCTCCACATCGTCGACCCGGCCGACCGCGTGACCGTCGGGGTCGACGATCTGCCGGTCGAGAAGGTGCAGCCCGAGGTCCCGCGTCCGTCCGCTCACTGGTAGCGGTCCGCGAGCGAACGCAGCTCGACCAGGGTTGCGCGGAGCCGGTCTGCGAACGCCGGGAGCTTGTCGAGCTGACCCCGCCGGCACACGATCCGCATCTCGGTCAGCCCCGTCGTGGCCGAGCTGAGCAGGTCGTCGACGGTGCCGCGCAGGGTGTCGGCGGCGGCGTCGGGCGGCTGCACTCCGTCGAAGGTGGACTGCACCGAGAGCGCGTCCTTCTCGGCCGACCCGAGGAGCACCGAGAGGTATGGGCCGGTCGCCTGGTGCCGCCGTGCGGCCTCGGCGCCGAGGAGGGCGGTGGCGACGGAGGATGCGACGGCCTTGGCCGTGTTGCCCGCCTTCAGCTCGTAGTCGCGGTCGTGGAACGACGGCGAGACGCAGCCGCTCAGCAGCAGCACGAGCACCGGTGCCGCCAGCCGCTTCATCGAGGGCCGTGCCGGACGACCAGCACCAGCAGGAGCAGGAGGAGCAGTCCGAGCTGCAACCAGGCACCGGCCAGCACGAACCCTTGGTTCACGCCCCCGCTGTGCCCGTCATGATCAGCGCGAAACTCGCGGCCGCCGCTCCTGCTGCATCTGCGCCTCGAGCAGGTGCCGCCGGCCTCCGACGGTCTCGAGACGGACGCGCTCCTCCCACTGCTTCCATCGGGCGTAGAAGCCACCATCGCACTCCTCGACGACCTGATAGGTCCATCGTCCCTCGAGGACGTCGATGCCCACGAGCTCGCGCTGCAGCCCGTCGGCGAGCTCGGCGCGCCCGGCCCGACGAAGCGCGGCGATCACCTCGTCGAGCTGGCCGTCGGCCCCGCCGATCAGCTGGTGCAGGTCATAGAGGGCGCCTCTGGCCCGTTCGACCCGCTCGAGCGCCTCACTCATCAACCCGCTTGCCTGCACGTCGTGGTCAGTCACAGCGTTCCCCTACCCGTTCTGGTGCAAGATCCTCACCATGGGGAAGGGTCGAGGCGTGCTGGGACTGCCGTCGGGTGTGATGGCCTGCCTGTTCGACCTCGATGGCGTCCTCACAGACACCGCGTCCGTCCATCAGGCGGCCTGGAAGCAGGTCTTCGAGCTGGAGACCGGCAAGCCCTTCACCCCGGCCGACTACGAGCAGTACGTCGACGGCAAGCCGCGCGAGGACGGTGTGCGGGACTACCTGCGCAGCCTCGGGCCCGAGCCTGACGCACAGACCGTCACGCGGGTCGCGGAGCGCAAGAACGACCTGGTGCAGGAGAAGATCCAGCAGGACGGCGTGACGGTCTTCGAAGGCAGCAGGCGTTATCTCGAGGCCTGTCGCCAGGCCGGCGTGCGCCGCGCTGTCGTGTCCAGCAGCGCCAACACGCAGCTCGTGCTCGAGGTCACCGGGCTGGCCCCCCTCGTCGAGGTCCGGGTCGACGGGGTGACGGCAAAGGCGGACGGCCTGCCCGGCAAGCCCGCCCCCGACACGTTCCTCGCGGGAGCGCGCGCGCTCGGTCTCGAGCCGTCGCAGTGCGCGGTGTTCGAGGACGCCCTCGCCGGGGTCGAAGCTGGTCGTGCCGGGCGGTTCGGCTATGTGGTCGGGGTCGACCGGGTCGGTCATGCGCAGGCGCTGCGGGAGCATGGTGCCGACGTCGTCGTGACCGACCTCGGGGAGCTGCTGTGATCGACCACGAGTGCTTCCCCGTCGAGCCGTGGCAGCTGCGCGAGTCATCGCTGGGGCTGGCACAGCTCGCTCAGACGGAGTCGCTGTTCGCCCTGTCCAACGGGCACATCGGTCTCCGGGGAAACCTCGACGAAGGCGAACCGCACGGCATCCCCGGCACCTATCTCGGCGGCCTGCACGAGGTCCGGCCGCTCCCCTACGCCGAGGCCGGCTACGGATACCCGGAGTCGGGGCAGAGCGTCGTGAGCATCACGAACGGCAAGCTCATCCGGCTGCTGGTCGACGACGAGCCGCTCGACGTGCGCTATGGCGACCTGCGCCACCACGAGCGGGTGCTCGACCTCCGGGCCGGCACCCTGACCCGGGACCTCGAGTGGACCTCCCCCGCCGGCAAGGCGGTACGGGTGCGCACGGTGCGTCTCGTCTCGTTCACCCACCGATCGATCGCGGCCATCTCCTACGAAGTCGAGGCCCTCGCCGACGACACCCGGATCGTGCTCCAGTCGGAGCTGGTGGCCAACGAGGAGCAACCTCCGCCGTCCGACGACCCCCGCGTCTCCGCCGCTCTGACGAACCCGCTCGTCGCGGTCAGCAGCGACCAGGACGACGCCGGGGCCATCCTGCTGCACCGCACCAAGGGGACCGGGCTGCTGATCGGCGCCGGCATGGACCACCTCTTCGAGCTGCCGGACAGCGCGGTGCTCGAGCAGGACGTCCGCGACGACTGGGCTCGGACCACCATTGCCGTGACCCTGCAGGCAGGAGAGCGGCTGAGGGTCGTGAAGCTGCTCGCCTACGGCTGGTCGGGGTCCCGGACCGAGCCCGCCATCCGCGACCAGGTGTCGGCCGCTCTGACCAGCGCCAGGGCGCAGGGCTGGGATGGTCTCGTCCAGCAGCAGCGGGAGGCGCTCGACGCCTTCTGGGCCGGCGCCGACGTCTATCTCGAGGGCGATCCGGTGCTCCAGCAGGCGGTGCGCTTCGGCTTGTTCCACGTCCTGCAGAGCGGCGCCCGCGCCGAGCGCCGCGCCATCGCCGCCAAGGGCCTCACGGGTCCCGGATACGACGGCCACGCCTTCTGGGACACCGAGGGCTTCGTGCTGCCCGTCCTCACGCTGACGGTCCCGCACGCCGCCCGGGATGCGCTGCTGTGGCGGCACTCCATCCTCGACAAGGCCCGCGAACGGGCAAAGGTCCTCGGCCTGCAAGGAGCCGCCTTCCCCTGGCGCACGATCGCCGGGGACGAGTGCTCTGCCTACTGGCCGGCAGGCACGGCGGCCTTCCACGTCAACGCCGACATCGCCTACGCAGTCGAGCGCTACCGCGCCGCGACGGCAGACGAGGCCTTCGACCGCGACATCGGCATCGAGCTGCTGGTGGAGACCGCGCGGCTGTGGCGGTCCCTCGGGCACCACGACCGGCACGGCACCTGGCACATCGACGGGGTCACCGGCCCCGACGAGTACAGCGCCCTCGCCGACGACAACGTGTTCACCAACCTGATGGCCGCCCGCAACCTGAGGGCGGCCGCCGCCGCCTGCATGCGGCACCCGCACCGGGCGGAGGACCTCGGGGTCGACCCCGAGGAGCTGGAGGCGTGGCGGGACGCCGCGGCTTCGGTCGCCATCCCCTATGCCGAGGACCTGCAGGTGCACTCCCAGGCCGCCGGCTTCACCCGCTACCGGGAGTTCGACACGCGCGGTGCGTCGTTCCCGCTGTTCCTGACAGTTCCCTACGGGCTGCTCTATGCCAGCCAGGTCTGCAAGCAGGCCGACCTGCTGCTGGCCCTCCACTGGTGCGGCGAGTCCTTCACCGCCGAGGACAAGGCCCGCAACGTCGACTACTACGAGCGACGCACCGTGCGCGACTCGTCGTTGTCCGCGACGACGCAAGCGGTCATGTGCGCGGAGGTGGGCCACCTCGAGCTGGCTCACGCCTATGCGCACGAGGCAGCGCTCATCGACCTGCGGGACCTCCAGGACAACGGCGCGAACGGCCTGCACATGGCGTCACTCGCCGGGGCCTGGTCCGCCCTCGTCGAGGGCTTCGGCGGGATGCGCGAGAACGACGGCCGGCTCAGCTTCGACCCGGCGCTGCCCAGCGGCATCACCCGGCTGCAGTTCCACCTGCGGTGGCGGGGTGCGCTGCTGCACACCGACATCACGCACGAGCGCGCGAGCTTCACCGCCGACGACGGCGACCTCACGCTGCTGCTCGGCGGCGAGGAGGTCCTGCTCCCCAGCGGCTCGACCCACACCATCGCGTTGACCCCCCGCACCGCCCTGCTGCCGCCGCCTCCGCAGCCTCCCGGTCGGGCCCCGGCAGCGCCGGAGCGCTAGCCCCCAGCTCGTCCGGTCGGCCCTGGCGGGTGCTTACGCGAACGGCAGGGTGGGTACCCGGCGATCATGACGGACTTCGGGTACTTCCTGTCCAGCGAGGAGCTGAGCCCCCAGGAGCTGGTCCGCTACGGCCAGGCTGCCGAGCGGGCTGGTTTCGACCGGGTCTGGCTCAGCGACCACTTCCACCCGTGGACCACCGAGCAGGGCGAGAGCCCGTTCGTGTGGGCTGTCCTCGGCGCGCTCGCCGCCACCACCGAGCTGAAGCTGACGACCGCGGTGACGTGCCCCACGTTCCGCACGCATCCGGCGATCATCGCGCAGGCGACCGCCACGGTCGCGAGCCTCGCGCCCGGCCGGTTCACGTTCGGCGTCGGCTCCGGCGAGGCGCTCAACGAGCATGTGCTCGGTGACGCCTGGCCTCCCGTGAGCGTCCGGCTCGACCGGCTCGCGGAGGCGATCGGCGTCATCCGCGAGCTCTGGGCAGGCGGCGTCGTCACGCACACCGGCGAGCACTTCACCGTCCACGACGCCCGGCTGTTCAGCCTCCCCGAGACCCTGCCGGACATTTTGGTGTCCGGCTTCGGGCCGAAGGCGACGACGTTCGCCGCTCAGCACGGCGACGGCTGGATCACCGTGCAGCCCGACAAGGAGGGCATGCAGACCTACCGGGAGGCCGGCGGCGCCGGGCGCACCCAGGCGGGCGTCAAGATCTGCTGGGCCGAGACCGAGGACGAGGCCGCCAAGACCGCGTACCGGCTGTGGGGCTTCCAGGGCGCCGGCGGCCAGACGTCACAGGACCTGCCGATGTGGCAGGGCTTCGAGGCCATCGCAGAGCTGGCCAGCCCCGAGGACATGAAGACGGCGGTGGCCTGCGGGCCGGACGCGACACGGGCCGCCGAGATGATCGCCAAGTACGTGGAGGTCGGGTTCGACGAGGTATACATCTCGCAGATGGGCCCGGACCAGGAAGGCGGCATCGCCTTCCTGCGTGAGGAAGTGCTTCCCCTGCTGACATGACCGGACAACTCGACCGACCCGCGCCGAGCGTCGTGCTCGCTACGACGGCGGACGGCCGTGCGTCGGTCCTCCGGCTCCTCGGCGACCACGACCTCAGCACCGCACCCGGGCTGCGCCAGGACCTCGCGGAGCTCTACGGGACGCCGCTGGTCGTGCTCGACTTCGCACAGTGCACCTTCGTCGACAGCACGGTCCTGGGAGTCATCGCGTCTGCGACGCGCACCCTGGCCGAAGGTGGCGGCCGGCTCGTGGGCCTGCGGGCCGAGGGCATCGTGCAGAACGCGCTGCGCGTCACGGGGCTCGACGACCTGCTGCTCGCCGACATCACCCCAGTGCTCGACTCAGACGTCTTGTACCTGCTGCAGGAGGGCTGAGACCCGTGCACCTCGATGACCTCGACGCGGTGCTGGTCGACGTGGACGGCACCCTGGTCGACACCAACTACCTGCACGCGCTGTGCTGGTCGGACGCGTTCGCCGAGCACGGTGTCCCCCGACCCACCGCTGACCTCCACCACCTGGTCGGGATGTCCGCCGACCTCCTCATCGCGACCGCACTCGCCGACGCGCCACCTGCCAACCAGCTCGTCGAGGCCCTGAAGCAGCGGCACGGCGAGCTCTACCGCGAGCACTGGCCCACACTTCGGCCGCTGCCAGGAGCCCGCGCGCTGCTGCACCGCCTGCACTCCCAGGGAGTGACGACGGTGCTCGCGTCCTCCGCGCCGGACGAGGAGCTCGCGGTGCTGCGCAAGGCACTCGACGCCGACGACTCCATCGACCATGTGACGACCTCCGACGACGCGAAGGCTGGCAAGCCCGCACCCGACCTGCTCGCGGTGGCGCTGCGCGAGGCCGGCTGCCCCGCCGACCGGGCCGTGATGGTGGGCGACTCGGTCTGGGACGGCAAGGCCGCCCAGGCCACCGGCCTCCGGTTCCTCGGCCTCACCTGCGGGGGTACGTCGGAGGCGGACCTGTTGGAGGCCGGTGCCCAAGCGGTCTTCCCCGACCCCGGCTATCTGCTGGCCCACCTCACCGCCTAGAGGTTCGCTCGACCCACCATCCCGCCGTCCCCACGACGAGGACCGCGACGTCGTCTTTCAGCGGTCCGCCCTGACGGCGCTCGGCTTCGGCGACCAGTAGCGGCCCGAGGTCCTCCCGCGCCGTGCCGCTGCGCAGCAGGTCCTCCAGGTGCGCGCGCAGGCCCTCACTGCCGAGCCGATCCGGCGCACCAGGTCCGGCGCTGCCCTCGACCAGGCCGTCGGTGTAGAGGACGAGTCCCCAGTCGCCAGCGAGTGCGAAGCGGTGCGGCTCGCAGCAGCGGCCGGGCACCATCGTCAGGGCCGGCGCCGGCTCGGCTCCGAGCTCGACGACCTGGCAGCCCAGGTGGAGGAACGGTGCGGGGTGACCGGCGAGCAGCACCTCACCGGTGCCTGCTTCGGGATGGAGGACGACCATCGCCACCGTCGCGAACCGCTCGTCGTGGTCGCGCTCGGCCAGCAGGACCTGCTCTACCCCGAGCAGCACGTCGCGCGCCGGCAGGCCGGCCAGCACCAGCGAACGCCAGGCGATGCGCAGGGCCACGCCCAGCGCCGCCTCGTCGGGGCCGTGACCGCTGACGTCGCCGATCAGCAGCTGCACAGCGGCCCCGGTCTCGACCACGTCATAGAAGTCGCCGCCGAGCAGTGCCCGCTCCCGGCCGGGGCGATAGGTGGTCGCGGTCAGGAGGCGGTCGGTCTTGAGCAGCGGTGACGGCAGCAGCCCGCGTTGCAGCCGGGCGTTCTCGCTGGCTCGGATCTCCGAGGCCACCAGCTGCCGTTCGTAGAGGTTCAGGCGGCCGCGCTCGACGGCATAACGGACCGAGCGCTGCAGGGCTGCCCCGTCGACCTGCCCCTTCACGAGGAAGTCCTGCGCGCCCTCGGCCAGCGCCTCGGCACCCGTGGTGTCGTCGATCCGTCCGGTGAGCACCACGACGGGTACGTCGGGCACAGCCCCGCGCAGCTTGCGCAGCGAGCTCAGGCCGAGGGCGTCGGGAAGCCCCAGGTCCAGCAGCACGCAGTCGACGTGGTCGGGCCAGCCTTCGAGCGCGTCGGTCAGGGACGTGAACGACGTGACGATGACGTCGGGCGTGACGTCGCGCAACAGCTGCTCCACCAGGAGCGCGTCCCCGGGATCGCCCTCGACGAGGACGAGGGAGTGCTGGACAGGCATACGATCATTGTCGTTGCTGTCCGACAACTTTTCCACTGCTTGGTGATCTTCGCCGACGTTACCCTTCGCTGACCTTGGGTAAGCACGACCCATGCCACGGCTGCGCAGGGTGAACCCCAACGGTCCCGGGTTCCACCGCGTCCGCCATGGCGCTGGCTTTCGGGTCGTCGACGACGGCGGGAACGCCGTGACCGACGAGGCGCAGCTGGCCCGGATCGAGGCCCTCGTCCTCCCCCCGGCATGGGTGGACGTCTGGATCTGCCGGACCGCCAACGGCCACATCCAGGCGACCGGCGTGGACGCCGCCGGCCGCCGGCAGTACCGCTACCACGACCACTGGCGGGCCACCCGCGACCTGGCCAAGCACGAGCGGATCCTCGACTTCGGGGCGCAGCTCCCCCAGCTGCGGGAGCGGGTCTGTGGCGACCTGCACGAGGACGGGCTCGGTCGCACCAAGGTGCTGTCCTGCGCCATCAGGCTGCTCGACCTGGGCTTCTTCCGGGTCGGGTCGGAGCAGTACCGCACCAGCTTCGGTCTCGCGACCATCCGCAAGGAGCACGTCACGGTCTCCCGGCAGGGGGTCGTGACCTTCGACTACATCGCCAAGAGCGGCAAGCACCGCGTGCAGTCGGTGGCGGAGCCGGAGGTCTGCGCCGTGGTGTCGGCGCTGAAGCGACGGCGGTCGGGCGGCGAGAAGCTGCTTGCCTTCCAGGACCGCGGCCGTTGGGTCGACCTGCGCAGCTCCGACATCAACGGCCACCTCCGCGACCTCTGCGACGGCGACGTCACGGCAAAGGACTTCCGCACCTGGAACGCCACAGTGCTCGCTGCCGTGGGGCTGGCGATGCAGCAGGAGACCACGTCGATGACGGCCCGTCGCCGAGCTGTCAGCAGGGTGATGCAGGAGGTGTCCCACTACCTCGGCAACACCCCCGCGGTGTGCCGGGCCTCCTATGTCGACCCGCGGGTCATCGACCTCTTCGAGGCGGGGACCACGATACGTCCCGACCTGCTGCGGCTCGGCGAGGGCGCCGCGCCGGGGACGCCGGCGACCCAGGGCTCGGTCGAGGCCGCCGTGCTGCGGCTGCTCAGGTCGTCGGAGGCAGTCGCGGCGTAATACCTTGATTGATTCGCTTGTATGTGCGAAGATCGGGTCGACGGATTGGAGGCCCATGTCCTTGCTGATGGACCCGCCACACGAGGCGGAGTGGGCCGAACAGGCCGGCGCCATGACTCTCCCCCAGACCGACCAGACCTGGCGCCCAGGACCCTTGGAAGAACCATGCTTCGAGACCTCGCACTGGCTCGCTGAGCTCGAGGACTCGCTGCGAGTCCCCCTCGCATGTCCGGCGTGCGACGACGTCGGGTGGGCCGTGCCGGGGGTGTTCGGTGACCCGCCTCCTCGACCACCACGTCCGGCGCCGTCCGCCGACCTGCAGTCGCTCACCAGGCTGGTCGCACGGCTGGCCGAGGCTGATCCTGTCGAGCTGGCACCGGAGCAGGCGCTGTCCGACCTCGAAGCGCTGCTGGAGGCCGATCAGCGGCTGAGGGTGGCGCGGCTCGCGAGGCTGACCGATGCGCACATCCGCAAGCTCGCAGCCCTGGAGGACGAGCCCAGCATCCAGACCTGGGCGCGCCACCGGTTCGACGACGTGCCGCGTGATGACATCAGCGCCGCCGGCACACTGCGTCCCTACGTTCACCTGCGCGGACAGGTGCAGGCGCGCCTCGTCGGGGTCGAGGCGGGGAAGCTGGTCGCCCGGGCGCTCCAGAAGCTCCGGCCACATGTCGACCGGCCCGACGGGCTGATCGATGGACAGCCAGGTGCTGAGGTCGTCCCCGCCGTCGTCGGCAACCTCGTCCCGCTCGTCGCAGGTGCACGGCTCGGGCTGAGGGATGACGACCCGCTCCTGATCGATCTGCTGGGTCAGGTGCAGGACATCAACGGGTCCGCAGACACCGACCTGGGGAGGCTGGAACGCGCCTTCGCCCTGATGGGCCAGCACATCCCGCTGCGGCACCTGAAGGCCGCACTGGAGCAGCAGCTCGATGCCGTCCTGCCTGTTGCTCTGGAGGAAAAAGCAGAAAGAGCCCGGCGGGCCCGAAACCTCAGGCTCGACAAGGACCGCGAGACAGGCGGTGCGGTGACGATCCGGGCCGATGATGAGCTCTACGAGCTCCTCGAGACCGTGCTGGCAGCGGAGGTCAGGCGCGATCCGGAAAATCCGGCCGACACCGGGGGCAAGCGCGAGGTTCGTGAGAGGGACCTGCACGGGGAGCGGCTCGAGCAGGGTGACGTCGAGGCTGACGAAGATGTCCGCTTTCCTCGCACCCGAGGCCAACGGCTCCACGACGCGATGCGGCTCGTCCTGCAGCGCTACCTCGCCGCCGGCCTGGCCGGCACGCACGACAAGGCGCCGGTCTCCCTGACGGTCACGGTTCCCCTGGAGATCCTGGAAAACCGGCCAGGCTCCCTGCCTGCCATCGGTGGCACCGGACGACGACTGCCTGCCAGCCTCGTACGCCGCTGGTGGTGTGACGCCCAGGTCACGGCACTGGTCCTGTCGCAGGGACTCATCCCGCTCGGCATCACCCACACGATGCGCACGCTGACAGCCACCGAGCGGAGGGCATCCCGCGTCCAGCACGGCGAGGCATGCTCCGGCCTGCGCTGCTGCGCGGCGAACGACCCGCTCGTCTCCCTGGTGCCGCACCACGTCCGGTCCTTCGCAAAGTTCGGAAAAACCTCCATCGAGGAGACGATCTGGGCCTGCGATCGCCTGCACGACGCCATCCACCGCGGCAAGACGGTCCCACTCCGCAGCGGTAGATGGATCAACGAGCACGGCTGGGCCGACGAACCACCCGTTGTCGACTACTGAGAGTCGACGTAGCCGCATGTGGAGCCCGCCTGATCCGCCTGCGGCCGATTCCTTGCAGATCTTTGGGTGTTCCCGCGCGCGCGGGTCAACCCAGTGCGAGGCTCGCCAACGTCAGGCCTTGTCGAGGTCTGCTCCGGGGGGTTGCAGTGAAGTCTCGTCGCACCATCGCCACGCTCGCGATCGGGACCGTCGTCAGTCTCGTGTGCTTGGGGGTCGCTGTCCCCAGCGTCGCCTCCGCGACCCCGTCCGCGGGCGCGCCATCGCCGACCCCGACGAGCAGTCCGGCCCAGCCCGACCCGACCCTGCGGACCGACACCCCGCCCTCCAGGGCCAAGGTCCGCGGCGTGCACGCCAAGCGCCGCACCCAGGCGCCGCTCGAGCTCGCCGGGAGCACGACCAGGGACCTGCGCACCCTGCCCGCCGGGCGTCCGACGAGGATGGAGCGACCCGAGCAGCCGTCCCCCGTCAACCCCAACTGGGCGAGCTTCCCGCCGGACAGCCCCGACGCAACGGTCCGGATCCCCGCCAGTGCCTCCCCGGCACCCGCAACCACCAGCAGCTTCGACGGCCTCGACTTCAACACCTGGGGTGCCGGACACCCGCCGGACACCAACGGTGACGTGGGCCCGACCGTCTACATCCAGACGGTCAACAGCTCGGTCGGCATCTACCAGAAGTCCACCGGGAGCCAGCTCGCAGCGTTCACGTTCAACACGTTCATGTCGCAGGGCTCGTTCGGCAACCTCTGCGACACCAACAACTTCGGCGACCCCGTGGTGCTCTACGACAGCTTCGAGGACCGTTGGGTCCTGAGTGACTTCGCCTTCCAGCTGTCCGCCGGCGGCGACGTCCTCAACCCGCCCGGAGCCTTCGAGTGCATCGCCGTGTCCAAGACCGGTGACCCGGTCAGCGGTGGGTGGAACTTCTACTCCGTCAACACCGCCGGCGGCCTCGGCGACTACCCAAAGCTCGGCATCTGGCCCGACGGCATCTACATGTCCGTCAACATGTTCAGCTACCCCTCCGGTGGCGCGTTCCAGGACGCCCGGGTGTACGCGTTCAACAAGGCGCAGATGTATGCGGGCGCCGCGACCGCGCAGAACATCTCCTTCGACGCCCCCGCCTCCGACTTCGCGCTGCTGCCCTCCAACGCACGGCTCCAGACGGGTACGCCACCACCCGGCACCCCGAACTACTTCCTGTCGACCTGGCAGTTCACCAACGCGCTCACGGTCTACAAGTTCCACGTCGACTGGACCCACCCGCTGCTGTCCACGTTCACCGGCCCCGACACGCCGCTGGCTGCTACGAGCTGGCCCAACGCCAGCGTCGCCAACGCACCCTCCCTCGGCGGCAACAACCTCGACGTGCTTCAGATCCGCGCGATGGCGCAGAACCAGTACAGCAACATCGGCGGGGTCGAGTCGCTGTGGGCCACACACACGGTGAACCGAGCGACCCTGGGGGTGGCAGCACCGCGCTACTACCAGGTCAACGTCACGGGCGGCACGGTCAACGCCAACCTGCCTCAGGCAGCGACCTGGGACCCCGACGGCAACAACAACACCTACCGCTTCATGCCGAGCGTCGCCGTGGACCGTGCCGGTGACCTCGCGATGGGCTACAGCACATCAAGTGCCACCACCAAACCGGCCATCAAGTACGCCGGCCGGCTCGCATCAGACCCGATCAACACCTTCAGCCAGACTGAGCAGACCCTCTTCCAGGGCACCGGCACCCAGACCGGCAACTGCGGCCCCAGCGCGTGCGTGCGCTGGGGTGACTACAGCGCGATGACCCTCGACCCCGACGGCTGCACGTTCTGGTACACCAACGAGTACTACGCCACCGACGGCCTGAACGACCTGACGCGGATCGGCTCGTTCTCGTATCCCACCTGCACGCCCGTCGGCAGTGCCGGGACCCTCTCCGGCACGGTGACGTCCGGCAGCACCCCGTTGAGCGGCGCCACCGTCCGGCTCGGCAGCCGCAGCACCACCTCGGCCGGCGACGGGACCTACTCCTTCGCCGGGCTTCCGGCGGGCACCTACCCGTCCGTCACGGCGACCCTCGACGGCTACCAGCCCACCAGCGCCAGCAGCGTGGCCGTGGCCGCAGCCAGCACGACGACGCAGGACCTGAACCTCCCGCCGGCTTCCATCAGCGGCAACTTCGTCGACACGACACGGTCGGACTTCCTGTCCGGAACCACCGCGAGCACCGACGGCCTCACCAGCCCGGGTCAAGTCCTCTTGGCGGGTGGCTCAGCTCTGGATCAGCAGAACACGACCCTGAGTAACGGCGGTTTTGGGATTAGCACGACCTCCTGGGGCGGCCAGACATTCACGGCCTCCAAGAGTGGTTCGCTGACCAAAGCCGACATCAACCTCTTCTGCTTCGGTTGCACCGGCGCCGTCCCGAACCTGACATTGTCAGTGCGCGCCACCAGCGGCGGCCTGCCCACCGGTGCCGACTTGGCCACGGCGACCCTGACCGGCAACAACTCCGGTGCGAACAGCAGCTTCACAGGCACGTTCGCCTCGCCGACCACCATCAGCGCAGGAACGGTCTACGCGCTCGTCGTGCGGCCTCTGTCAAATCCGGCCGCCGGCCATTACGACACGACTGTCAGCAGCTCAAGCGTGTATGCCGGTGGACAGCGCGTCACATCTACTACCTCTGGAGCATCCTGGGCTGGCGCGTCGGCGAACGATCTGGGCTTCCATGTCTACGTGGACACGGGCTACTCGGCTGCCGGCACCTTCACGTCGTCGGTCAAGGACGCCAACCCGCTGTCCGGGAACGCCGTCACCTGGGGCAACCTGTCCTGGACCGCCGGCATCCCCGCCAGCACGGCTCTGACGATGCAGGCGGCCGCGAGCACCAGCCCGAACGGCCCGTTCTCCTTCGTCGGCCCGGACGGGACGGCGGGGACCACCTTCACGTCGCCGGCCTCGCTGTCGCAGTTCGACGGCAAGCGGTACCTCGAGTACCGCGCGACCCTGACGACCACGGACCCAGCCGTGTCGCCGACTCTCGACGACGTCACGATCGGCTTCGGCGTCCTGCAGCCGCAGACCATCACGTTCACCGGGGCACCCGTCTCGGCGGCCTACGGCACGAGCTTCCCGGTCACAGCGACGGCGAGCTCAGGCCTGCCAGTCACCGTCACGTCCGGCGGGTCCTGCTCGAACGTCGGCACCTCCGTCACGATGACCAGCGGTATCGGTAGCTGCACCCTGACCGCGACGCAGGCCGGTGATGGCACCTACCAGCCTGCCCCCGACGCGACGCAGTCGACGACGGCAGACAAGGCGTCCCAGACGGTGAGCCTCACCGTGCCCGCGTCTGCGGTCTACGGAGACTCTCCGTTCAACGTCAGCGGGACGGCGACGTCGGGCCTGCCTGTGGTGCTCGGTGCAACCGGATCGTGCACGTACTCCTCCGGCCAGGCGACCATCACCGACGTCGGTGACTGCGTCGTGTCGGGCGACCAGGCTGGCGACAACAACTACGCGGCCGCGCCGACCAACACGGCCACGGTGAGCATCGGCAAGCGTGGGCAGACGATCACGTTCGCCCCGCTCTCTGACGTCCCGGTGGGGACCTCACCGTTCACGGTCGCGGCAACGTCCTCTGTGGGCCTGCCCGTGTCCTTCGCTGCCGCCGGCGTCTGCACGGTGTCCGGTACCACGGTCACCATCACGGGCGCGGGTCTCTGCACCGTCACCGCGAGCCAGACGGGCGACAGCCAGAACAACGCCGCGGCCGACGTCCCTCAGAGCTTCACGGTCACGCAGGGCACCGCGACCATGACCCTCTCGGGACAGAGCCAGACCTATGACGGGACGTCGCGGCTCATCACCGTCACTACCGGCCCGAACGGCCTGTCGGGCGTCGTCGTGACCTATGACGGCAGCACGACCCCGCCGACCGATGCGGGGTCGTACGCCGTCCACGTCACGCTGACCAACCCGGACTACACCGCGACCCCGATTGACGACACCCTGGTGGTTGCCAAAGCGACGCAGACCATCACGTTCGCTCCTCTGGCGGACCGGACCTTCGGCACCGCGCCGTTCGGCCTGAGCGCGACAGCCGACTCCGGGCTCCCCGTGAGCTATGCCGTCGGTGCGAGCGACAACTGCACCGTCGCGACGGCCACCGTGACCCTCACGGGTGCAGGCTCCTGCACCGCGACCGCCAGCCAGCCTGGTGACGCCAACCACGTCGCCGCGACCGACGTCGTGCGGACCTTCACCATCAACAAGGGCACAGCCACGCTCGCGTTCGCGAACCTCGCCCAGGCCTATGACGGCACGGCCCGGGTCGTCACCGTGACGACCACGCCCACCGGGCTCTCCGGCGTCGCGGTGACCTACAACGGCAGCCCGACTGCACCCACCAATGCAAACAGCTACCCGGTCCACGCGACGCTGACCAACGCGGACTGGACGGCCACACCGGTCGACGACACCCTGGTGGTCAGCCCGGCGACCCAGTCGATCACGTTCCCGCCGCTCCCCACCCGGACCGTCGGAGACCCCGACTTCGTCGTCACGGCGACGGCTACCTCAGGCCTGCCCGTGTCGTTCGCGGTGGGTGGCACCGACCAGTGCACGATCGCGAGCGCGACCGTGCACCTGACAGGCGCCGGCTCGTGCACCGTGACCGCCTCGCAAGCCGGTGACGGCAACCACGCTGCGGCCACTGCTGTGCCCAACGCGTTCGCGATCAACCCATCAGGTGGCGGGGGTGGAGGCGGTGGCGGTGGTGGCGGTGCGACCGCAACGCTCACGCTCTCCAACCTCACGACGGTGTACGACGGAACACCCAAGTCGGTCACCGTCACCACCGACCCGCCCGGCCTGACGACGGTGACCACGACGTACAACGGCTCGACAACCGCGCCGACCGCGGCCGGCAACTATGCCGTCCAGACCACCCTGTCGAACGCGACGTACACCGCCGCGCCGGTCACTGGCACGTTCGTCATCCAGAGGGCCAGCCAGGTCATCACGTTCGCCCAGCCGGCGGACATGGCGGTCGGCGATCCCGACCGCACGCTGACGGCGACCAGCACGTCCGGGCTGCCAGTGCAGTTCGCGGCGTCTGGCCCTTGCACCGTGAATGGCACCAGCCTGCACGCAACAGGTGCTGGCAGCTGCATCATCACGGCCAGCCAGCCGGGTGACGTGAACGTCGATCCGGCCATCGCAGCGACGCGGACGCTGTCCATCGCGGTAGGGCGGACGACAGTCCTGCTCTCGGCGGTCCCGAGCCGCGTCCAGTACAGCGACCTGGTCACCTTGAAGGCGACTGTCACGCCACAGGTGGGGCATGCGCTGCCGCCGGGCCTGGTTCACTTCTTCCTGGCAGGGACGGAGGTTGGCCACGCGGTCCCGGGCTCAGGCGGTGTCGCCGTCGCGAGCGTCCCGGCGATGACAGCCCTCGGTCGCATCCCTGTCCGCGCCGACTTCATCAGCCAAGACTCGACCGTCGCGGGGAGCTCCGCGAGCAGCACGCTGACGGTGGTGGCGGAGGACATCTTCGCGAGCCTCACCCACTCGCCGTACGCCCAGACGCCGAGCTCCTCGCCCACCAGCGTCCTGACGACGCTGAGCGTGATGGTGAGCAACGTCTACGGTCCGAGCGGGTCGGCGACCAACGACGGCCACCCCGGTGAGGCTCGCTTCGCCACGGTCAGCCTGATCGACCGCGCGACCGGCGCGGCGTTCCCGAGCTGCCGCAACCTCGCCGTCGTGAGACGGTCGAGCAGCCCGAGCGTCGGCGATGCAACCTGCCGCACAACTCTCGGTGCCAGCACCGCCAAGGGTGCGTCGCAGTATCAGATCGGCATCGTCGTCGGCGGTCGGTTCACCCGAGCCCGCGCTCTCGATGACGGGCTGATCGACGTGGCCCAGCCGATCGTGACCGGCCTCGTCACCGGCGGCGGCACGCTGACCCTGACGAACTCGGCCGGCCCTTACGCCGGGACACCGAGCTCGCTGGCCTGGGCGGCCTTCGGCGTCCGGTACAACACCGCTCGGACGGTCCGTAGCGGCACCGGTTCGGTGCTGTGGCAGCGTGGCGGCCAGGAGTTCCTGATCAAGGCATCGAGCTTCAGTCGGATCGCGGGCAGCAACGGGCGGATGACGCTGACCGCACCGGCCCGTCTGATGCGCGTGACGAGTCCGACCAGCCCCGTCACTGTCGCCACCGGGCTCACGCTCGTGATCACGACGTTGCACGTCACACACGGCGCGAGCTATCTCGGCATCGAGCTGCGTGATGCATCCGGGCGGTTGCTGTTCTCCAGCCACCTCACCCGCGGCGTCACAGTCCTCCAGCACCTCAACAGCGGCGTCGTGAGGGGCGGCTAGGACCCATCTCGCCCTCGCAAGGGGCTCACGGGGACAAGCGCCACCGTGGCGTTCGGCTACGACTGCGTGGGCGGCAGGTGTGCTCATCGGTCGGGTCGCTGGCAGCGTGCCCTCCCGAATCTGCACCGGGCGCGGGTTCAGCGAAGGAGCGAACCGTGGGGTGCCTGCGTGCGTCAATGAAGGCATGACGCCTTCACGGATCACGGCTGTTGCCTGTCTGGCGGTCCTGCTTGCTGCCTGCGGCCAGACCACGCCTCAGCACAGGGCGGCTGCTCCGAAGGCCTCGCAGGTCGTGACGCTGCTGAGCGGGTCGGTCCGGCAGGTCGCGCTGGGGTCGCTGACAGCCCGTGGGCTGGCTGATGCCCAGCGCTCGTTCGGGGCGGACTTGCTCAAAGCCGTCTGCACGAAGGAGGGCACCGGCAACGTCACGGTCTCGCCGGCCAGTGCCGCCTTGGCGCTCGGGCAGCTCGACGCGGGGGCGCGCCGTGGCACCCGGGCCAAGATCGATGCACTCCTGCACCTGCCCGGGTGGAACGACGACGTGGTCGCGGCATACCGGGCCCAGCGGCTCGAGCTCGCCGGGCTGACGCAGCTTCAGGTCAGCAACCACGTCTACTCGGCCTACGGGAACCCGCCGGAGCGAGCCACCCTCGACGACTTCGCGACCGGCTTCGGCAGCAAGCTCGCGCAGCTCGACTTCACCAAGCCGGCCGCGACCGATGCCATCAACGCCGATGTCAGCAAGGACACCAAGGGCCTGATCCCGAAGCTCTTCGACGAGCCCCTGGACCCGAGCACGGTCACTGTGCTGACGAACGCCCTGCATCTGAAGGCCGACTGGGCGACGCCGTTCGACATGACCACGGACACGCCCTTCACCACCGACGCCGACAAGACGGTGACGGCGCACATGATGTCGGCGCACGAGCTCGCCGCGTCGTACCGGTCGGCGGACGGCTGGCAGTCGGCGGAGCTCCCGTACGCCGGCAACCAGCTGACCGCGTACGCGATCCTGCCGCCAAAGGGCAGCACCTGCCGCGACGTGTCCGGCTCGACGCTGACCGCCCTGACGACCGGCCCGTCCGCCGGCGAGACGACCCTGCAGATGCCGACCGTTGACCTCGCGCAGAAGCACGACCTGTACGACGTCATGAAGGCCCTCGGACTGCCGATGGACGGCGACTACTCGGGCCTGGGCCCGCAGGCCGACGGCATCAGCACGGTGGTGCAGAAGGTCGTCCTGAAGGTGGACAAGAAGGGCACCGAGGCGGCCGCTGCGACGGGGATCGGCGTGTTCACCTCGGGGCTGTGGTCAGGTCCGGCGCACGCGCTCGTCCTGGACCGGCCGTACCTGTTGGTCATCCAGGACACCAAGACAGGCACGCCACTGTTCCTGGCCCGTGTAGCCGACCCCACGCGCAGCTAAGTCCTCCTTGAGACCGGGCTCATCGCCCGCCCCCCGGGGTAGCTGATGGCCGATGGTGACCCGCGCTTGCGCCGAGCAGAGAGCAAGGACGACCGCTCCCCTTTTGCACAATGCGTAAGGCTAGGCTAACGTGTTTCGAGTGGCCGATGCGCTCTCCGCAGCGGCGGAGCCGACCCGGCGACGTCTGCTTCAGCTGATGGCGACAGGTCCACGAACGGTCAGCGAACTGGCCGAGCAGTTCACGGTGACCCGGCCAGCGATCTCCCAGCACCTCGCGGTCCTGGCCGACGCCGGGCTCGTGACCGCTCGCAAGGACGGTCGGCAGCGCTTCTACAGCGTCGTGCCCGCCGGCATCACCCAGCTGCGCGCCGAGATCGACCGCTTCTGGAGCACCGAGCTCGACCTGTTGGTGGACGACGCCACCAGGAGGGCAACCACGCACCCCGAGGAGCATCGCGCATGAAGATCGAGAAGACCGCACTGCTGCCCGTCTCTGCCGATGAAGCCTTCGCGCTCATCACCCAGCCCGACCGCCTGCGACGCTGGCTCGCCGTCTCTGCCCGAGTCGACCTGCGTGCGGGCGGGGAGTTCCGCTGGACCCTCACCCCCATGGCCGTGGCGGCCGGGACGATCACCGAGGTCGACCCCGGCCGACGCATCGTGCTCGGCTTCGGCTGGGAGCAGTCGGCCGAGCCTCGCACCGACACGGTGACCATCACGATCGAGCCCGCCGAAGGCGGCACGCTGGTACGTCTGGTCCACGACGGCCTTCCCGAGGACAGCGCGGAGGGTGTGCTCGAGGGCTGGACCCACTTCTTCGAGCGCCTCGAGCGGGCTGCCATCACCGGCGACGCGGGTCCCGACGAGTGGGCCGCCGCCCCGGCGGAGCTCACCCCGCTCACGTCTGCCAACGCCACGCTTGCCGTGCTGCAGCACGTGCTGCGCGGCATCGGCGACGAGGACCTCAGTACGCCGACACCGTGCCGAGAGTTCACGGTGGGTCAGCTCGAGGTGCACCTGCTGGGTTCGCTCAACTCGCTGACCAGCCTTGCCGGCAGCGTGCTCGTGCCCGCGTCAGCCGGTGACCTCGAGTCGCGCATCGCCGACGCCGCACATCAGGCGGTCGAGACCTGGATGGTGCGAGGCCTCGAGGGCACCGTGCAGGCCGGACCGGAGGAGTTGCCGGCGACCATCGCGGCGAGCATCCTGTCCGTGGAGTTCCTGGTGCACGCGTGGGACTTCGCGTCGGCCACAGGGCAGAAGGTGAGCGTGTCCGACGAGGTTGCGTCCTACGTTCTCGGCCTCGCCGAGCAGATCATCACGCCCGAGTTGCGCGAGAGCGCGGGCTTTGACTCCGCAGTCCCGATCAGCGGGGATGCATCTGCGCTCGACCGCCTCATCGCGTTCACGGGCCGCGCCACCTGAGCGGCGCTGGCGACCTCGTGACGCACGGCCGCTGCGAGGGCTCAGGCGACTGCGGTGGCCTGGCTTGCGCTGCCGACCTCGTGGACCAGGTCGTCGAGTGCGAGGCCGACGACCTGCGCGATCGCGGCGACGGTGAACAGCGCTGGTGTCGGCACCGCGCCGCGCTCGATCTTGCGCACCGTCTCCTCGGCGACGCCCGCAGCCGCGGCGATCTCCCGGACTGGTCTGGTGCCGCGCGCGCGGCGCAGTGCTGCCCCGAGCAGCACGCCGCGGGTGCGCTCCTGCTCAGTGAGGGCGAGGCGGACCATGCGGGCAGCCTACCTGTCGACGGTACAACTGTCCCGGGATAGTTGTACCGTGGCGGTATGCACACCCTCGCTGTCCGTACGCCGACCGAGCTGGACGCGATGCGGGCCGCCGGCCGCGTCGTGGCGCAGACCCTGCGCGCCGTGCACGCCGCGGCGGTGCCCGGCGTCCGCCTGCGTGAACTGGACGAGCTGGCGCAGACCGCCATCAGGGAAGCCGGGGCGCTGCCCTCGTTCCTCGGCTATCGCCCGGCCTGGGCGCCGACGCCCTTCAACGGCGCGCTCTGCCTGTCGCCGAACGAGGTGGTGGTCCACGGCAGGCCCAACGGGCGGCGGCTGCGGGACGGCGACCTGCTCAGCATCGACTGTGGCGCGATCGCCGACGGCTGGCACGGCGACGCCGCCGTGACCGTCCACGTCGGCGAGGTACTCGAGGACGACGCGCGGCTGCTGGAGGCCACCGAGCTCGCGCTGGCGGCCGGGGTCGCCGCGGCCGTCCCCGGCGCCACGCTGCTCGACGTGGCGACCGCCGTGGACGAGGTCGCACGCGCGCACGGCTATGCGCACCTGCCCGACCATGGCGGGCACGGGATCGGGCGCGCCATGCACGAGCCGCCCTTCGTACCCAACGAGCCGACGAGCGACGCGGGCCGCCACCGCCTGCGAGTCGGCAACACCATCGCGATCGAGCCGATGCTGCACGCCGGGACCAGCCGGTACCGCACGAAAAGGGACGGCTGGTCCATCGTCACGGCCGACGGCAAGCGGTCGGCCCACTTCGAGCACACGGTCGCGGTCACTGACGCCGGACCCGAGATCCTGACCGCGCCGCAGGGGCCCTGACCGCCGCGGCCGGGCCGTGGCTCTCCGTTCGGCGGCTGTCCTGGTGTCGAGGTTCGTTCCCCTACTTGATGCTGCAAGAGATGTCGACGTGGTTCACGCTGCCCCACACGACGAACGTGCTGACGCCGCAGCCCGGGAAGTTCGTGACGTCCAGCTGGTAGAGCCCCGGTCGCAGCTGCACCGTCCTGCTGAAGCCCGAGGCGACGGTCACCGTTCGAACACGTCGGCCGACCTGCTTGATGTCGACGTGACCGACGGTGGGCCTCACTGAGTTCCCCGACAGATCGGTGGGTCCGCCGGACGTGCTCACGGTGACGCGCACCTGACCGCTCCCGGGCAGACCCACACCCATCACGGTGCCAAGGAGGAGGAGCAGCACGACCGCGAGCAACCACGGCCATCGCCGGCTATGGCCGTCAGGTGCGAGTTCCATCGGGCGAGCTCGCCGCTCATCGCCCCGTGTCGGGAGCATGGCCGGTAACGTCACGGCCAGACCGTACGCCCTTGCTTGGCACTCCCCAGGCGATCACACGTAGGCCTGACTTACCTGACCCGCAGCAGGTGAGCGGCGCGGCACCGTACGCACGCGTCCGTTGTCCGTTACCTTCACTTCTGCGAAGGGAGCTTCCCCGATGCTCGACCGACGCAGGACGCGGCTCGCGTGGGCCGCGCTCGCTGCCCTGACCGTGCTCGGTCCCTGCCTGCCCGCGCACGCCGATCCCGGCAACCCGACCCCGTCGGAGCTGAAGCGCGCCCGGCAGGCCGTCGCGAGCGCGAAGGCATCGGTACAGAGCCTCCAGGTGCGGGCCGAGCAGGCCGCCGAGGCCTACAACGGCGCGCTGACCCGAGCCCAGGCCGCTGCGCGCGTCAGCAGCCAGGCCGCGGCGCGCGCCGCCGTCGCCGATCAGGCGCAGGCGGTCGCCCAGGGCGTCGCCACCGGTGCCCAGGCCGCCGCCGACACCGCCCAGGGCAAGGCCGCAGGAGCCTCCGCCGCCCAGGCGGCCGCCGAGGCGGAGGTCCAGACCCAGCAGCGCACCCTCGACGGCATCGCCGTCGCCGCGTACATGAACGGTGGCCAGCTCACCGTCATGGGGACCCTGCTCACCACCTCCGACCCCTCCCAGCTCGCGCGTGGGCAGGTGTACATCAACCGGGTCGGCGCCTACCAGCGCAGCGTCATCGTGAGCATGGCCCGGGCCCGCAACCAGGCGATCACCGCGGCGCAGCTCGCCGCCGCG
>JAODND010000111.1 GCA_025465465.1 Frankiales bacterium
GCACCACCGCCGGCGGCACCGAGGCCGGTCGCGCCGCTGAGGCGCCGCTCGAGGCGCCCGCAGAGGCACCTGTCGACACCGTCGAGGCGGTGGAGGCCGTGATCGTCGACACCCCCGTCGAGACGCCGGCCGAGATCGTCGAGGCCACTGAGGTCCCGACTGAGGTCCCGACTGAGGTCCCGACCGCCACCGAGACAGCGCCTGAGTCCGCTCCTGAGACCGCTCCTGAGACGGAGGCCTGAGCCATGCTCATCCCCCGCAGGGTCAAGCACCGCAAGCAGCACCACCCGGACCGTCACGGCCCGTCCAAGGGCGGCAACGAGCTGGCGTTCGGCAGCTACGGCATCCAGGCCCTCGAGCCCGCCTACGTGACCAACCGCCAGATCGAGTCCGCGCGTATCGCGATGACCCGCCACATCAAGCGCGGCGGAAAGGTCTGGATCAACATCTACCCCGACCGCCCGCTGACCAAGAAGCCCGCCGAGACCCGGATGGGCTCCGGCAAGGGCTCTCCCGAGTGGTGGGTGGCCAACGTCAAGCCCGGCCGCATCCTGTTCGAGCTCGCCGGTCCGCCCGAGCCGCTCGCCCGAGAGGCCATGCGCCGTGCCATGCACAAGCTGCCGATGAAGTGCCGCTTCGTCGTCCGGGAGGCGAACGACTGATGGCTGACAGCCGCACCCAGGAGCTCCGCGAGCTCGGCGACGAGGACCTCGTCACCGCGCTGCGCGATGGCAAGGAAGAGCTCTTCAACCTCCGCTTCCAGGTGGCCACCGGCCAGCTGGACAACAACCGTCGCCTGCAGACCGTGCGGCGCGACATCGCTCGCATCTACACCGTGATGCGCGAGCGCGAGCTCGGCATCGTCCGCACGGGTGGTGCCGCATGACCGAAGGTAAGAACAACGTGGCAGACACTGCCCCAACCAGTGACCGGGGCTTCCGCAAGACCCGGGAAGGCCTCGTCGTCAGCGACAAGATGGACAAGACCGTCGTCGTCGCCGTCGAGGACCGCGTGCAGCACCCGCTGTACAAGAAGACGCTGCGCCGCACCAGCAAGCTCAAGGCGCACGACGAGCAGAACACCGCCGGCGTCGGCGACCGCGTACTCCTCATGGAGACCCGGCCGCTGTCCGCCACCAAGCGGTGGCGCATCGTCGAGATCCTCGAGAAGGCCAAGTAAAAGGGTCCTCGCCACCGCGAAGACCATCGTCGAGCCCGCGTCCCTGACCATCGCCCTTGAGGCGACAGGGATACGGGGTTCACACCAGGAGTAGATAGTGATCCAGCAGGAGTCGCGACTGCGCGTCGCCGACAACACGGGTGCGAAGGAAGTCCTCTGCATCCGCGTTCTCGGTGGCTCTGCCCGTCGCTACGCCGGCATCGGCGACATCATCGTGTGCACGGTGAAGGACGCGATCCCCGGCGCCGGCGTCAAGAAGGGCGACGTGGTCAAGGCCGTCGTCGTCCGCACCGTGAAGGAGCGTCGTCGTCCAGACGGCAGCTACATCCGCTTCGACGAGAACGCGGCTGTGCTGATCAAGGACGGCGGGGACCCGCGCGGCACCCGCATCTTCGGGCCCGTCGGTCGCGAGCTTCGCGACAAGCGGTTCATGAAGATCATCTCGCTTGCGCCGGAGGTGCTCTAACCATGGCAGGACTGTTCGTGAAGAAGGGCGACACCGTCCAGGTCGTCGCCGGCAAGGACAAGGGCGTCAAGGGCAAGGTCATCCTGGCCGACCCGGCGAGCAACCGCGTCCTGGTCGAGGGCGTCAACCGCATCAAGAAGCACACCCGCGTCACGCAGTCGGCGCGCGGGTCCCAGCAGGGCGGCATCGTCACGCAGGAGGCCGCGGTCCACGCCAGCAACGTGCAGGTCGTGTGCCCCTCCTGCAACAAGCCGTCCCGCATCGGCCACCGCCGCAGCGAGGCCGACGACAAGGGCAAGACCCACAGCGTGCGCGTCTGCAAGCGCTGCGAGAAGGACATCTGATGACGACCAGCACTGTTGAGATCCCGCGTCTGAAGGCGCGCTACCGCGCGGAGATCAAGCCGGCCCTGCAGGACCAGTTCTCCTACAGCAACGCCATGCAGATCCCGGGCGTCGTGAAGGTCGTCGTCAACATGGGTGTCGGCGACGCCGCCAAGGACTCCAAGCTCATCGACGGCGCGCTGCGTGACCTGACGGCCATCACCGGCCAGAAGCCGCAGCTGCGTCGCGCCACCAAGTCGATCGCGCAGTTCAAGCTGCGTGAGGGCATGCCGATCGGCGCGAAGGTCACCCTCCGTGGCGACCGGATGTGGGAGTTCCTCGACCGGCTCGTCACGCTCGCGCTCCCTCGCATCCGCGACTTCCGCGGCCTGAGCGGCGCGCAGTTCGACGGCAACGGCAACTACACGTTCGGCCTCACCGAGCAGTCGATGTTCCACGAGATCGACGTCGACAAGGTTGACCGCACCCGTGGCATGGACATCACCGTCGTGACCACGGCCACCAACGACGACGAGGGTCGCGCGCTCCTGCGGGCGCTCGGCTTCCCGTTCAAGGAGCAGTAGAGATGGCGAAGAAGGCGCTCGTCGAGAAGGCGAA
>JAODND010000086.1 GCA_025465465.1 Frankiales bacterium
GAGTCAGTCGCGGCGGGTGAGCACCGACGCGATGTCGGTCAGCGCCTTGGCCTGGGCCGATTCCGGTGCCAGCGCTGCGGTCGAACCGTCCCGGAAGCCGAGCTCGACGCGCGGCCGGGGCGGCTCCTCGACCACCTGAGCAGGCGGCGGGGGCGGGGGCGGAACCACCGCCGCGGGCACGGCAGGGACCACTCTCGGGATCGCCGTGACGGCGGCGCCGAGGGCATGCTTGCCGACCCTCCGGCGGCGGAAGGGCCACATGGGTCAGACCGACGCGGCTTCGGCGGTGGCGTCCAGGGAGTCGACGACGGAGTACAGCAGCGCCAGCAGCACGGCCTTCACCGACTCGCGGTCGGTGGCGTCGCACGGGACCACAGCGACGTCCTCGTCGAGGGCGAGGGCGTCGCGCACCCTGGTCTCCTCGTCGGGCGAGACGCCCTCCGAGCGGTTCAGGGCGACGACGAACGGGACGCGGGCCATCTTGCGGAACGCGGCGAGGATGCCGACGGCCTCGTCGAGGGAGTCCTGGCGCTCGGCATCGACGAGCAGGATGTAGCCGAGCATGCCCTCGCCCAGGATCTCCCACATGAAGTCGAAGCGGTCCTGGCCGGGTGTGCCGAACAGATAGAGGACGAGGTCGCGGTCGATGGTGATGCGGCCGAAGTCCATGGCCACGGTCGTCTCGGCCTTGCGGGAGCGCGTCGAGTCGGTGATGTCCTTCTCCGTGGACAGGACGGTGATCTCGCTGATCGTGCGGATCAGCGTGGTCTTGCCTGCGGAGAACGGTCCTGTGACCACGATCTTCACGGCAGTGCCACCGTGCTTGCGGCGGCCGGGAGTACGGGTACTCACGAGCTACAACCCCCTCACACCGGCGATGAGCCGCAGCAGCAGGCTCTTGTTCACGGACGGATCACGATCAATCAGGCCAGAGTGGCCGGGTACTGGGGCCGGTGCGGTCTCCGGCTTGAGGGCGTGGGCACCTTCGACGGCACCCACGGACGATCCCACGGGCGACCCGACGGGCGATCCCACGGAGGCGGACGCCGCGACGTGGGGCGCAACGCTGGGCTGTGACGCGATGCGCGTGACAGCGGGCACCGGCTCCTCGGCGTACTCGGGCTGGCGGTCCGCTGCGAACGGCTCGGGACGCTCCGGGATGACCGGCTTGCGTACCTCGACGGGAGCTGCCTTCGGGACCTCATGACCCTCGAGGGCGGCGAGCAGCTGCTGGCGCTGCAGCATCGGGTCCAGACCGTCGGGACGCTCGACGACGTGGACCAGGCCGCGCTCGGCAAGTGCGGCCAGTGCCGAGACGATGACGTACTCGCCGTTGCCGGACAGGGTGACCAGGTCACGGACGGTGCGACGGCCGTCGACGAGCGACAGCAGCGTCCACTCGTCCTTGGACAGCGACGCATCGCCGTCGGGTGCTGCGGCCATGCTGACGGGGGCGTCGACCGACGGCACCTTCTGCACCAGGGCCGGCCAGGTCTCGAGGCGGCGGCGGCCCTCGGTCACGATCTCCTCGACCTCGAGGGCAGCACCGACGTCGTCGGGGTCGGCCTCGTCCATCACGAAGGCGAACTCGCCGGCCTCCCATCGGAGCAGCTCGAACACCGCGTCCTTGGCCTGCTCGATCGCAAGCCGCTTCGCGTCGTCCTCGGGCACGCTGCCCTGCGAGAGCAGGGTCCTGCCGAGACCCTCGCCGGGGCTCTCGAGCAGCAGCTCCACGGCGTCGGCGAGGTCCTTGTCCGACACCAGCCCGGAGCCGACCATGCGACGTCCGAGCGACTGGCAGGCGGCATCGCCGCGGCCGCCCGTCACTGCGCCATCGCGCAGGTGGACGACACCGTGGTGTCCGTCACGACGCAGGTGCAACGTCCCGGTCTTCTTCGTATAGCTCAACAGCTGGAAGATGTCCGGGAGGCTGAACGCGTCCAGCGTTCCTTCGAGCCTCATCGTCTTCTCTCGTCCGTGACGTGCGTGGGCTCGATCAGGACCAGTGCGGGTTGTCACCGGGCAGTACAGAACCGCTGGGGGCATAGGAGCTCCAGGCGGGGGTCTCGCCCGTGGGCATGGCCGGCACGGGCTCAACGGGCAGCGACGGCACGGCGGACAGCAGCGGCTCAGGGGCAGCGGCGGTCTCGGCGACCGTCACCGCGAGCGGAACGGCGACCGGCGCAGCGGGCACCTCAACGGGGAGCTCAGCGACCGTCTCGACGGGGACCTCCTGGCGGAGCACCTCGGCGACGACGGCGGCGGTACGGCGTACCTCGTACAGCATCATGCCGACCTTGGCGCCCTTGGCGGCGACGGCGACCAGGACGGCCTCGTCGTCGGCGGAGACCAGGAACACGGTGCCGGAGTCACCCTCGATGTAGACCTGCGACAGCTCGCCACGGCCGAGGCCCTGGGCGGCACGCTCACCGAGCGACAGGAGGGCGGCGCTCATCGCGGCGACCCGGTCCTCGTCCATGCTCTGCGGCAGCGCGGACGCCATCGGCAGGCCGTCGAAGGAGACGACCGCAGCCGCCTCGATCTCCGGAGTCTGCGACAGCAGGCCATGGATGGCCACGTCGAGCCGGTTCGACCGGGATCCCGCGTGCAGGTCAGACATGCTGTGGCCACCTCTCGATACCGGGCACGTGCCCTTCCTTCATCCCTTCGGCGCATTCTGGGTGGCGCTTGAGGGTCAGGCCAGCGCCAGCCGCATCGCCTCGAGCGGAGCATTCCGGCCGGTCATGAGCTCGACCTGGGCGGCAGCCTGGTGCAGCAGCATCTGGGCGCCGCCCACCACGGTGGCACCGGCAGCGAGGTACGCCTGGGCCAGCGGGGTGGGCCACGGGGCGTACACGACGTCCAGCAGCGGCACGTCAGCCGACGGATCGCTCCCGAACCCGTCGAGTGCCCCGGCGGGGACGGTGCTGACCACCAGCTGCGGCCAGCGGTCCTCCAGCTCGAGCGGATGCAGCTCGCCGTACCGCAGTTCGACCCCCATCGCGGCGGCCACCGGCTCGAGCGCCTTGGCCCGCTGCTCGCTGCGGGCGAGCACCCGCACCTGGTGGCAGCCGAGGTCGTGCAGCGCCACCACAGCGCTGGCTGCCGTGGCGCCGGCGCCGATCAGCGCGGCCCGCTCGATCCTTTCGACGCCGGCCTCACGCAGCGCGGCCACCATGCCGTGGACGTCGGTGTTGTGCCCGTGCCGCTCGCCGTCGCGCAGCAGCACGGTGTTCGCGGCTCCGGTGATCTCGACCAGCCGGGTGCGCTCGTGCAGCAGCGGCAGGACCTCCTGCTTGAGGGGCATCGTGAGGCTGAGCCCGACCCACTCACGCCCGAGGGTGCGCACGAACTCCTCGAGCCCACCTGCAGCGACCTCGATCGCGTCGTACTGCCAGTCGAGGCCGAGCGCGGCATAAGCAGCCCGGTGCAGCGCCGGGGACAGCGAGTGCGCGATCGGCGCCCCGAGGACCGCAGCCCTCATCTAGTACACGCCGTCCCGCTGGGCCTTCGCCTTCGCGGTGAGGAAGGCGTTGTAGTCGCTGGTGAACAGGCTGTGGCCCGCCTTGTCGATGGTGACGAAGTACAGCCAGTTCCCCGCCGCGGGGTGCAGCGCGGCGGTGAGCGCGGCCTCGCCGGGCGAGTCGATCGGGGTCGGGGGCAGCCCGTCGTGCCGGTAGGTGTTGTACGGGGAGGCGCTGCTGATGTCCTCGTTGCTGAGCCGGGCCTTCCGCTCCGCGAGGACGTAGTTGAGGGTCGAGTCGAGCTGCAGCCGCATCCCCTTGGCAAGCCGGTTGAGGACGACTCGGGCAACCTTCGCGCGGTCGGCGGGCTGGGCCGTCTCCTTCTCGATGATGCTGGCCACGATCACCACGTCGTACGCCGTGAGGTGGACCGCTGTCGCGCCGGTGTCGAGGCTGAGGCCGCCCGCCACCTCGGAGTACTTCTCGGTCATCATCCGGAGCGCGTCGACCGCCGCCGTACCCGGCTCCACGTCGTAGGTGGCCGGGAACAGGAACCCTTCCGGCTTGTTGCCGGCATAGCTCGGCAGCCCGAGGACGGCGGGATTGCCGAGGGCCGCGACCAGGTCGGCACGGGGCAGCTCGGTGTCCTTGACGAGGCGGTCGACCACGCTCGCCAGCGGCGTCCCCTCCGGGATGGTGACCCGGCCGCGCCTGCGGTGCTTGCCGTCGAGCAGGAAGCCCAGCGCCTGCGAGGCAGCCATCTTCAGGTGCAGCTCGTAGAACCCCGGCTGGAGCTTGCGGTAGCCCGGGTTCGCCTTCGCAGCCTTGGTGAACGCCTTGACGCTCTTGACGACGCCGCCGTCGAGGAGGGTCTGGCCGACGGTGCGGGCGCTGTCGCCGCTGTGCACCTGGACGACCGCCGTCCCGCTGCCGGCGCCGCTGTAGTCGGGGGCACCGAACGCGGCGTCGTAGACGTACCTCCCGCCGAGGCCGAGGCCGGCGACGAGAGCGAGGACGACGACCGCGACGACGGTCAGGCCCACGGGCTTGGGCAGGCGCTTGCTCGGCGTGGACATCGCTACCGATCTTAGTGGCGGTCCAGATAGCCCTGGAGCAGGGCGACGGCCGCCGCCTGGTCGATCAGCTTGCGGTCAGCCTTCCTGCCCGACGCGCGCAGGGCCGCGGTCGCCGTGACGGTCGTGAGCCGCTCGTCGACGAGCTCGACAGGCAGGTCGGTCTCGAGGGCAGTCACCCAGTCCCGGGCCATGTCGGCACTGGCACTCGCACTCGTCCCCGACAGGCTCGTGGGGAGGCCGACCACGAGCTGCACCGCCCCGCGCTCGGCGCAGATCTCCAGGACCCGCGCATGCCCCGGCGCGGGCACGGTCTCGACGGGGCTGGCGAGGATCCGATGCGGGTCGCTGGCGGCCACCCCGACCCTGACCGTCCCGACATCCACCCCCACCACCACCCCCCGGGGGCCGTCGATGTGGACATATGGGGTCGCTGGGTCAGTCATGGGCAGCCCATATGTTCACATCCACGGGGCGTGGGGGTTAGGCGGTGGCGATGCGGCCGACGAGGTGCTCGGCCGCCTCGAGGGCGGCCGTGATGCCGGCGGGGTTGGTGCCGCCGCCCTGGGCGATGTCGTCCTTGCCACCGCCCTTGCCGTCGACGGGCGCCGCGGCCTCGCGGAGCAGGTCGTTGGCCGACAGCCCACGGGCCCGGCCGCCGTCGTTGACCGCCGCCACGAGGGTCACTCGCTCGCCGCCGGCGGCGACGAGCACCGCACCCGGGCCGGACAGCCGGCCGCGGATGTCGAGAGCGAGGTTGCGCACGAGGTCTCCGGGGGTGCCGGCCGGAGCCTCCACCCCGACGAACTGCAGACCGAAGACGTCCTTCGCGGCCTTGGCGAGCTCGCCGGCCTGCTGCAGCACGGCGCCGGCCCGCAGCTGAGCGAGCTCCCGCTCGGTCTCGCGAAGCTTGTCGACGACCGCGGCGACCCGCTCGGGGACCTCCTCGCTCGGCACCTTGAAGGTGCTCGCGAGACCGGACAGCAGCACATGCTCGCGCGCCAGGAAGCTGTAGGCGTCATAGCCGACGAGCCCCTCGACCCGTCGTACCCCGGAGCCGATCGACCGCTCCGACAGCAGCGTGATCATGCCGAGCTGCCCGGACCGCGCGGCATGGGTGCCACCGCACAGCTCGCGCGCGAAGTCGCCGACCTCGACGACTCGGACGCTGTCGCCGTACTTCTCGCCGAAGAGCGCCATCGCGCCCATCCGGCGGGCCTCGTCCTGGGAGGTGACGAACGCCCGCACCTCGAGGTCGGCCAGCGCGATCTCGTTGATCTGCTGCTCGACGTCCTTCAACGCACTCTCGGGTACGGCGGACGGGCTCGAGAAGTCGAAGCGGAACCGCCCCGGGTGGTTCTCCGAACCGGCTTGGGTCGCCTGCTCCCCCAGCGCGTTGCGCAGCCCCTGGTGCACCAGGTGCGTCGCGGTGTGGGCGCGGCTGATCGCCCGGCGGCGCCCGACGTCGACGAGCGACTGGGCATGCGCCCCGACGGTGAGCTCGCCGCTGACGACCCGGGCCTTGTGCACCACGAGCTCGGGCAGGCTCCGCTGCACGTCGTCGACCTCGATGACCGCGCCGTTGGACAGCACGATCCGGCCCTGGTCGGCGAGCTGCCCGCCGCCCTCGGCGTAGAACGGGGTGCGGTCGAGGACGATCTCCACCGTGGACCCCTCACCGGCCGCGTTGGCGACGACGCCGTCGACGAGCAGCCCCTTGACGGTGCCCTCGGACACGACCTCGGAGTAGCCGGTGAACTCCGACGCCCCGGCCTGGTCGAGCAGTCCGCGGTAGGCGGACACGTCGAGGTGGCCGAGCTTCTTGGCCTTGCTGTCAGCCTGGGCACGCTGGCGCTGCTCGTCCATCAGGCTGCGGAAGCCGACCTCGTCGACCTTCAGGCCGGCCTCCTCCGCCATCTCCAGGGTGAGGTCGATCGGGAAGCCGTAGGTGTCGTGCAGCTGGAACGCCTTCGCGCCCGAGAGCACCCCGCCGGCCTGGCGAGCCTCCGGCACCGACAGGTCGAAGATGCTCGATCCCTTGCTGATGGTCTCGAGGAAGCTCGCCTCCTCGGCCTGCGCGACCGCCTGGATCCGGTCGGTGTCGGTGACGAGCGAGGGGTACTGCGGACCCATCGCGACGATGGAGGCGGTGGTCAGCTGCTGGATCACCGGGTCGTGCGCGCCGAGCAGCCGCATCGCGCGGATGGCCCGGCGGACGATGCGGCGCAGCACATAGCCGCGGCCCTCGTTGGACGGCGTGACGCCGTCCCCGATGAGCATGAGCGCGGTGCGGGCGTGGTCGGCGACGACCCGCAGCCGGACGTCGGCGCCGTGGTCACGACCGTAGACCGCACCGGTCAGCTCCGAGGCCTTGTCGAGGATGACGCGGCTGGTGTCGATCTCGTAGAGGTTGTCGACGCCCTGCAGCACCGCCGCCACGCGCTCGAGTCCCATGCCGGTGTCGATGTTCTGCTTCGGGAGCGGCCCGCTGATGTCGAAGTCGACCTTGGAGCGGACCGCCTCGAGCTGGTACTGCATGAAGACCAGGTTCCAGATCTCCAGGTACCGCTCGCCGTTCACGGCAGGACCTCCGGCGGGTCCATAGCCCTCGCCGCGGTCGTAGTTGATCTCGGAGCAGGGGCCACCAGGTCCCGGGACGCCCATGTGCCAGTAGTTCTCCGACAGGCCGAGCCGCTGGATGCGCTCCTCGGGCACGCCGACCTTGCGCCACAGGTCGAAGGCCTCGTCGTCGTCGAGATAGACGGTCGGCCAGATCCTCGACTCCTCGAGCCCGAAGCCACCGTCGGCCTGCGGGCGCGTGACGAGGTCGTAGGCGAACTCGATCGCGCCTTCCTTGAAGTAGTCACCGAAGCTGAAGTTGCCGGCCATCTGGAAGAACGAGCCGTGCCGGGTGGTCTTGCCGACCTCGTCGATGTCGAGGGTGCGCACGCACTTCTGGATGCTCGTCGCGCGGCTCCAGGGCGCCGGCTGCTCACCCAGGAAGTAGGGCTTGAACGGCACCATGCCGGCGTTGACCAGCAGCAGCGTCGGGTCGTCCGCGATCAGGCTGGCGGACGGTACGACGGTGTGGCCGTTGCGCTCGAAGTGGCCCAGGAAACGCTTCTGGATCTCCTCAGACCGCATCGTCGTCCAGCCCGAGCCCCTGACGGAGCTCCTGCTCCCGCTCGGCCATGCCCTCGCGGACCTCCGCGCCGAACTGCCGGATCGCGTCGCTGAGGTTGTCCAGCGCGCCGCCGACCAGCTTCGGCGGCGTCAGCTTCTCCGCCGTCTGCGTGATCTTGCGGACGAGGAGGACGCCCGCGGTCGCGCCGAGGGCGATGTAGAACAGTCGTCTCGTCATTTCTTGCGCGTCGCCTTCTTCTCGGCCTTGATCTCCGACTTCACGCGCTTCTCGATGTCGGCCGCGTTGCGCTTGCCCGCGGCCCGGCGTACCCCGTACGAGAAGGCGGCGACCTTCACCACCGGGCTGCCCAGGGTTGCCGAGAACAGGCTGGTCAGCGCCGACACGTTGGAGGTGATCGACTGGACGTTGGACGTGATGGCGTCCACCCTGACCAGCTCGTCGTTGACGTGGCCCACGCTCGTCGTCACCTCACCGAGCAGCGGCATCGTGCTCGCGGTGAGCTCGCTCACGGTCTTGGTGAGGGCGTCGACCGTCCGGCTCAGCCGGATGAAGACGTATGTCAGACCGATCATCGCCAGGGCGAAGAAGATCGCGAAGATCAGGCTGGCCAGGTCCCCGGCGTTGATCACGTGCTCTCCTTGTTGTCTGTGCGTGGTCGGAAGCCCTGCGTGACGTCCTCGGCCACGACCTCGCGGTCCCCGCGCAGCACCTCGCGCAAGCCCGCGAGCCGCTCCTTGGCAACGCGCTCGACTCCCAGGTCGCCAGGGAGGTAGTACTCCCGACCGACCACCGGGTCGGGCGCGTACTGCTGTGCGACGACCCGCCCCGGGTGGTCGTGAGGGTAGCGGTAGCCCGTGTGCCCCAGCTTCTGACTTCCGCCGTAGTGCGCGTCCCGCAGATGAGCAGGCACCGTGCCGGTCAGTCCGCGCTGGACGTCAGCCTGGGCGGCGCCGATCGCGGCGATCACCGCGTTGGACTTCGGGGCGAGCGCCAGGTGGATGGTGGCCTGGGCCAGGTTGATCCGCGCCTCAGGCATCCCGATGAGCTCGAGCGCCTGCGCCGCGGCCACCGCGGTCTGCAGCGCGGACGGGTCGGCCATCCCGATGTCCTCGCTCGCATGGACCACCAGCCGGCGCGCGATGAAGCGCGGGTCCTCCCCCGCCTCGATCATCCGGGCGAGGTAGTGCAGCGCCGCGTCGACGTCGGACCCGCGGATGCTCTTGATGAAGGCGCTCACGACGTCGTAGTGCTGGTCGCCGTCCCGGTCGTAGCGGACGGCGATCCGGTCCACGGCGCGCTCGAGCACCTCCACGGTGATGTGCGCGTCCCCGGCCGCCTCCAGGGCGGTCAGGGCCCGGCGGGCGTCGCCTCCGGCGAGCCGCTTCACGAAGTCCAAGGCGTCGTCGTCGATGGTCGCGTGCAGGTCGCGCTCGAGCGCCCGGCGCACCACCGTCTCGATGTCGTCGTCGGTGAGGGGCTGCAGCGTGAGCAGCAGCGAGCGGGACAGCAGCGGGCCGATGATGCTGAAGAACGGGTTCTCCGTCGTCGCGGCGACCAACGTGACCCAGCGGTTCTCGACGCTGGGGAGCAGCGCGTCCTGCTGGGTCTTGGAGAAGCGGTGGACCTCGTCGACGAACAGCACGGTCTGGGCGCCGGTCTCCCCCAGCGCACGCTTGGCCTCCTCGACGACCTGCCTGACGTCCTTCACGCCGGCCGTGACGGCGCTCAGCTCGCGGAACCGCCGCTTCGTCTGGCTCGCGATCAGGTAGGCCAGCGTCGTCTTCCCCGTGCCGGGCGGCCCGTGCAGGATCACGCTGAGCGGCGCGTCCCCCTCGATGAGCCTGCGCAGCGGCGTCCCCGGCCCGAGCAGGTGCTGCTGCCCGACCACCTCGTCGAGGGTCTGCGGCCGCATCCGGACCGCCAGCGGCGCCACCCGCGCGGTCGCGTCGGACTCCGCAGCGTCGAACAGGCTCGGCTCCACGCGTGTGACCCTACGTCTGCCAGGGGGTCCCTCCCCTTCTTCACGTCCTCGCGCCCCGCCCGGTCACCAGCTGAGCGTGCAGAGCCGCCCGTCAGGCCGCCCGGGCGTCAAGAAGTGGAGGGACCCCCCTCCCGGTCGGCAGGAAGAGGGGCACATACGGCGAAAGGGATGCTGTGCGCCGTACCCAGCTGATCGTCCCTGCCGTTGCCCTCGCCTGCACCGCCGCGCTGGCGCCAGCCAGCTTCGCGGCAGGCCCGTCGAGCACCCCATCGTTCGGGGTGCCGCGGATCGTCGACCCGATCCACGTCTACGGCGAGCCCAACCTCGAGGTGAACCCCAAGTCGGGTGCCATCCACGCCACCGGGCCGCAGGGCACCGGGACCCAGCGCAGCATCTGGAACGTGAGCGTCGACGGCGGCGACAGCTACCGGATCGTGCAGAACCTGCCGGGCAACACCGACCGGGCGGGCTCCATCGGCTACGTGCCCACCAAGAGCGCCCTCGGCCCGGGCGGCGGTGACACCGAGATCAAGATCGCCCACAACGGGCAGGCGTTCTTCAACGACCTGGCCGCGCTCGCGAGCTTCACCGCGGTCACGACCAAGGACGACGGCAGGACGACCAGTACCGCCAACCCGCTCGCGATCGGCACGCCCGGCGGCGACCGGCAGTGGATGGCGCTGTTCGACCCGCAGCCGAGCGACCACACGATCAGCCCCTACAAGGGCAAGGTGCCGCTCAACTACATGGAGTACGCCGACCAGACGACCGGCGACGCCGTCGACCTGTCCACGGACGGCACCAACTACGGCACCGTCGCAGGCGAGTACGGCAACGACGGCGTGCACAGCCCCAACCACGGCGTGCCGCTGGTGGACCAGCACACCGGCAGGTTCCTCGGCATGACCACCGGCAAGAAGAACAACAGCCTCGCGCTGGTGGTGGGCAAGCCGAGCGCGACCGGGCTGCTGACGTTCCACTACAACGACATCGCGACGGACCTGGTCGGCGACCCCCAGACGCTGTTCCCCGTCCTGACGCAGGACGGTGCCCGCAACCTGTACGCCGTGTGGGTCGAGGACAAGACCTTCAACGTCTGGTACTCGTGGGCGCCGCCCGGAGCCGACAACGAGTGGAAGCACTGGAGCACGCCGCGCCAGATCAGCCACGCACCGTCCAACGTCAACGTGTTCCCGTGGGTCGCGGCCGGCAAGGCGCCCGGCATCATCGACGTCGCCTGGTACGGCACCAAGAGCACTCTGAAGCAGCTCGGCACCGGCGGTCCGAGTGCCAAGAAGGGCCAGACCTGGGACCTCTGGTTCAACCAGGTCACGAAGGCCAACAGCACCGCCCCGGTGAGCCACCAGGTCAAGGCCGCCCCGCACCCGATGCACTACAACGACATCTGCCTGCTCGGCACCGCCTGCATCACCGGCGCCGGCAACCGCAACCAGGCCGACTTCTTCAAGCTGATCGTCGATCCGCTCAACGGCCGGGCCCGCATCGTCTACACCGACTCGAGCAACGGCCTGTCGCAGGCGGGTGACTTCTCGAGCAGCGTCAACGACACCGCGGCCGACCACCAGGGCGCCGCGCTCGACACGATCGTCACGCAGAACACCGGCTACAGCGCGCTGACTGGCAAGCTCCTCACGCCCTACGAGTCGACCGCGCCGGTCAGCTCGATCACCGACCCGAAGGGCGACGCGCTGCTCAAGCCGCTGGGCGGCACCAACGTGCCCGGCGCCGACATCACCTCGCTCAAGCTGACCAAGGTCGGCAACAACCTGGTCGCCAAGATCAAGACAGGTGGCTCGCTCACCAGCGTGGCGCAGACCGCCCTGACCGAGACCGCACAGGTGATCGTCCGCTGGCAGATGGGCAACACGCTCTACTTCATGGCGGCCGAGTCGACCATCGGCGGGAACACGTCGTTCTACGGCGGCCACACCGCAGCGGTCGACCTCTGCTCCGTGTCGGGGTGCAAGCCCAACTACCTCACCTATGACGCGCCACCCGGCTCGCCGCTGGCGGTCAACACGCCGGTGGTCGCCGGCACCGGCTCGACCGATGGCGGCATCACGATCTCGATCCCGCTGTCGGCGATCGGCAGCCCGACGAGCAACAGCCTGCTCGAGGAGGTCTCGGCCTTCGTCACCGCCAGCCCGCAGGGCGGCGCTGTCCCGCAGAACAACGGCGCCAGCTTCGCCGACATCGCGCCGCTGCAGCTCGAGGGCACCAAGACCTTCAACTACCGCTTCGGCGCCCCCGCCGGCACCGGTGCCCCGGCGCCGCTCACGCCGCCGCTGACAACGCCGGGCACCCCCGCCGGCAGCCAGGGCACCGGCGGGCTGGCGGCCACCGGCCTCAGCACCGGGCTGCCGATCGTCGCGCTGGTGCTGCTCGCCGCAGGAATCCGGATGAGGCGCCGCCGCACCACTGGCTAGGGTCAGAGCGTGGCCGTCACCGTCCTGACCTCTGCGGCGGAGGTGCTGCTCGCCACCGACCACGACCCCTATGTCCGCGGTTCGTTACGCGCTCCCGAGGTCACGGGCTGGACCGGCCACGGCGCCGTCGCCTGGCGGGCAACCGATCCCGAGGAGCGCGTCGGATACCTGATGTCGCTGGGCGAGCCGGCCCAGGTCGCTGCGCTGCTCGCCGACCTCATCAACGAGATCCCCCACAACACCCGCGTCACCATGCCGCGTGGGACCCCGCCGCTGCTGCCCGCGTGGGTCGCGGTCGACGGCACCGACTGGGAGTTCTGGTGGGTCGACGCGCCCATGCCGTCGCAGCTCCTGGAGCCAGAGGTCGTCGACGTACTCCCTGAAGAAGTGGCGCCGCTGCTGTCCGCAGCCTCCCCCACGGCCAGCGCCCAGGCCGATGACCCGCACGTCCGCCGGTGGGTCGGCGTGCACGGGCCCGGCGGGCTGCTGGCCTGCGCCGCCGACACCTCCGGCGCGACCGGCGTCGGGCACCTGTCGAGCATCGCCGTGCACCCGTCGGCGCGCGGTCAGGGCCTCGGTGCCGCCGTGACCGCAGCCCTGGCCCGCCGGCTCTTCGAGGACGGCGCCGACGTCGTGACGCTCGCGATGTACGCCGACAACGTCGCCGGCGGCAGCCTCTACCGGCACCTCGGCATGCACAACGACCACCACTTCACGAGCGGCCCCCTCCAGGTCCGCTCCCGCTGGTGACCCGCCCGCCCGTCCCGCGCTCCGGCCCCGCGCTCGGCCTCCGAGATCAACAGGGATACGCCGGGCCGACCCGCCGGCGTGTCGGCCGCGCAAGGGCCTGTTGATCTCCGGCGGGCGGGCGGGGCAGCGGTTAGGAGGGGTCGTCGGGGAGGGCGTCGACGCCGGCCTCGGCGCGCTGCTGGGCGGTGATCGGCGCCGGCGCCGCGGTCAGCGGGTCGTAGCCGCCGCCGCTCTTCGGGAACGCGATGACGTCGCGGATCGACGGCGTGCCCGAGAGCAGCGCGCACACCCGGTCCCAGCCGAAGGCGATGCCACCGTGCGGCGGCGCGCCGTAGGAGAACGCCTCGAGCAGGAAGCCGAACTTCTCCTGCGCGTCCTCGGGCGCGATGCCCATCACCGCGAAGACCCGCTCCTGCACGTCGCGGCGGTGGATGCGGATCGAGCCGCCACCGATCTCGTTGCCGTTGCAGACGATGTCGTAGGCGTAGGCCAGCGCCGCGCCGGGCTCCTTGTCGAAGGTGTCGAGGTACTCCGGCTTCGGCGAGGTGAAGGCGTGGTGCACTGCGGTCCACGCGCCGGCACCGACGGCGACGTCACCCGAGGCGACGGCGACCGACGCCGGCTCGAACAGCGGTGCGTCGACGACCCACACGAACGACCAGGCCGACTCGTCGATGAGCCCGAGCCGACGGCCGATCTCGACGCGAGCGGCACCCAGCAGGGCGCGCGCCTCGCGGGTCGTCCCGGCGGCGAAGAACACGCAGTCACCGACCGCGGCGCCGACGGCCTCGCGCAGCCCGTCCTGCTCCTGCGAGCTGAGGTTCTTGGCGACCGGACCGCCGAGGGTGCCGTCGTCGTTGAACAGCACGTAGGCCAGCCCGCGCGCACCGCGCTGCTTGGCCCACTCCTGCCAGGCGTCGAGCTGCTTGCGTGGCTGCGACGCGCCGCCGGGCATGACGACCGCGCCGACGTGCTCGGCCTGGAAGACCCGGAACGGCGTGTCCTTGAAGTAGCCGGTCACGTCGACGAGCTCGAGGTCGAAGCGCAGGTCCGGCTTGTCCGAGCCGTAGCGGCGCATCGCCTCCGCGTAGGTGATCCGCGGAATGGCAGGGATCGAGTAGTCGATCAGCGCCCACAGCGCGCGCAGCACCTCCTCGGCCACCACGATCACGTCGTCCTGGTCGACGAAGCTCATCTCGATGTCGAGCTGCGTGAACTCCGGCTGCCGGTCGGCCCGGAAGTCCTCGTCGCGGTAGCAGCGCGCGATCTGGAAGTACTTCTCCGCGCCGGCCACCATGAGCAGCTGCTTGAACAGCTGCGGTGACTGCGGAAGCGCGTACCAGGAGCCGGGCTTGAGCCGCGCCGGCACCAGGAAGTCGCGCGCGCCCTCGGGCGTCGAACGGGTCAGCGTCGGCGTCTCGATCTCGAGGAAGCCCTGGTCGTGCAGCACGGCACGGGCGGCGTGGTTGACGTCCGACCGCATCTTCAGCGCCGCGGCCGGGCCCGGACGGCGCAGGTCGAGATAGCGGTGCTTGAGGCGCGCCTCCTCCCCCACCTCGTCGTCGAGCTGGAACGGCAGCGCCGCGGCGGGTGTGAGCACGTCCAACGCGTCGACCGCGACCTCGATGTCGCCGGTCGGGCTGTGCGGGTTTTCGTTGCCTGCCGGGCGCAGCTGCACCGTGCCCGTCACAAGCACGCACGACTCGACCCGGAAGTCGACCGCGTCGTGCAGCACCACCTGGACGGACCCGCTGCGGTCGCGCACGTCGAGGAACGCCACGCCGCCGTGGTCGCGCCGGCGGCCCACCCAGCCGGCCAGCGTGACGGTCTGGCCGGCGTCCTCCTTGCGGAGCTCACCGGCTCCGTGGGTGCGCATCATGCGAGCTGCTCCAGAAGATCAGAAAGCGGTACGGCGGTCTGCTCGCCGTTCGTGAGGTCCTTCAGTTGCGCGACGTCGGCGTCGAGGTCCCGATCGCCGACGACCACGGCCCAGCGGGCGCCGGAGCGGTCCGCTGCCTTCATGGCTCCCTTGAGCCCACGTTCGCCGTAGGCGAGGTCGGTGGCGACGCCGCGGGTGCGGAGCTGCCCGACGAACCCGACAGCCCACGCCTTCGCTGCCGTACCCAGTGGCACCACGAAGACCGCCAGCCCGGTCTCGCCCACGACCTCGACGCCCTCGGCCTCGAGTGCCAGCAGGGTGCGCTCGATGCCGAGCGCCCAGCCGATGCCCGGCAGCGGCGGCCCACCGATCGACTCCGACAGCCCGTCGTAGCGGCCGCCACCACCCAGGGCGGACTGCGCGCCGAGCCCGTCGTGGACGAACTCGAACGTCGTCCGCATGTAGTAGTCAAGACCGCGTACGAGACGCGGGGCCGGCTCGAACGGGACGTCCAGGATGTCCAGTGCCGCGACGACCGCGTCGTGGTGCGCCTTGCAGTCGGCGCAGAGCCTGTCGATGATCAATGGCGCGGCGACAAGCTGGGCCTGCACCTCCGGCCGCTTGTCGTCGAGCACCCGCAGCGGGTTGAGGCGGGCCCGCTCGTGGGTGGCCTCGTCCAGGTCCAACCCCGTGAGGAAGGCGGTGAGCTCCTCGCGGTACGCCGGGCGGCATGCGGGGTCACCGAGGCTGGTCAGCAGCAGCCGTACCTCGCGCAAGCCGAGCCGCTGGTAGCCCTGCCACGCCAGGGCGACGACCTCAGCGTCCAGCGCCGGATCGGTCAGCCCGATGGCCTCGATGCCGGACTGCTGGAACTGCCGGAACCGGCCCTTCTGCGGGCGCTCGGCGCGAAACATCGGACCCGCGTAGCGGAGCTTCACCGGCAGCTGCCCGTGGTGCAGCCCGTGCTCGAGCACGGCGCGGACCACGCCCGCGGTGCCCTCGGGGCGCAACGTGAGGGAGCGGCCACCGCGGTCGGAGAAGGTGTACATCTCCTTGGTCACGACGTCGGTCGACGCCCCGACGCCCCGCGCGAACAGCTCGGTGTCCTCGAAGACCGGAGGCTCCATGTAGTCGTACCCCGCGAGCCGGGCGGGTTCGAGCAGTCCGTCCCGGGCGGCGAGGAACGGCGTACCGGGAAGGATGTCGTAGGTGCCCTTGGGCGCCTGGAAGGCCATCACATCCCCTGCGGCGGCGGGGCGTCCGCGAGGTCCTGCAGGAAGGGGTTGGTCTGGCGCTCGCGCCCGATCGTGGTCGACGGCCCGTGGCCGCAGTGCACGACGGTCTCGTCGGCGCGCGGCAGCACGACGCGAGCGAGTGACGCCTGCATCTGCTCCCAGGAGCCGCCGGGCAGGTCGGTGCGGCCGATGGAGCCCTGGAAGAGCACGTCGCCGGAGAACAACGTGCTGGCGCTCTCGAAGACCACCGATCCCGGCGTGTGGCCGGGCGCGAGGTCGACCTGGAACGTCAGGCCGGCGAGCTCGAGCGGGACCGCAGGGTCCAGTAGCGCGACGTCGTCGGGCTTGGTCCACTCCAGGCGACCGCCGAAGATCGTGCGGGTCTCGGGCGACAGCCCCTTCATCGGGTCGTCGAGGAGCTCCTGGTCACCGGGGTGGATCCAGGCGGGGATGCCCCTGGCGCCGCAGACGGGTGTCACGGAGAAGGTGTGGTCGAGGTGGCCGTGGGTCAGCAGCACCGCCACCGGCCGGAGCCGGTGCTGCGTGAGGACCACGTCCAGCTGCTCCTCCACGCCGATGCCCGGGTCGATGACGATGCACTGCTCGCCTTCGGCGGGCGCGACGACCCAGCAGTTCGTCCCGAAGGCCGCAGCCTCGAAACCCCGCACGAACACCGTTGTCCACTCCCCTGTCGCGATCAGACGACAGTACCGGGAGACGCCTCACGCGATTCTCCTAGGATGAGCCCGGATGAGCACTCCCCTCGAGCGCGACCGCAGCCTCGCTCGGTTGCGCCTGGAGCGGCAGCGCCTCCGTGAGCAGACCCGGCTGCGCCGGCAGCACCGCCGGCGCGTCCTGACCGGCGGCCTCGCCGTACTGCTCGTGGCCCTGGCTGCCGGCAAGGTCATCACCGGCGGCGGCGCCGCGACGCCGTCCGCCACGCCGGGTGCGACCAAGCAGCCGTGCGCCTACCGCGCGGACGGCACCACCAACTCCGTCGTGAAGACCCGACCGACTCCCCTGGGCTTCGCCACCCGCCGCAACGGTGCCGCGACGATGGTCACCAACAACGGCACGATCGTCTTCGACCTGCTGACCAACGACGCGCCCTGCGCGGTGGCCTCGTTCGCCTTCCTCGCGGCGCACAAGTACTTCGACGGCACGAGCTGCGACCGGCTGACGACGGGTGGTCTGCAGTTCCTGCAGTGCGCCGACTCGCCGGTGAAGGGCACCGGCCCGGGCTATGAGTTCCCTGACGAGAACCTGAGCAGCACGACGACCTATCCCGCCGGCACGGTCGGGATGGTCAACCACGGCCCCAACACCAACAGCGCGGCGTTCTTCCTCTGCTACGGCGTCACCGATCTGCCCAAGCAGTATGTGCCGTTCGGCCGCATCACCTCAGGGGTCGATGTGCTGATGGCCGTGGCCCGAAACGGCGCACAGCCGAGTGGTGACGGCGCGCCGGTGCTCGCCACGACGATCCGCAGCCTCCGCACGACGGGCACGTGATCTCACTAGGATCCGCACCGAACCCCCAAGTCTTCAGGAGGACACCAGCGTGGCCAGCAACAAGCGGGAGCGTGAGCTCGCCCGGATGCGTGCCGAGCGGCAGGCGGCCCGTCGCGCCGCGTGGGAAGCCCGTCGCCGGCAGCGGCGCAACGCGATCCTGGTCGCGACGTCGGTCGCCGCCGTCGTCGCCGTCGTCGTCGCGATCGCTCTTGTGGCAGGCCTGGGCTCCTCCTCCACCAAGAAGAAGACCCCCGTCGCCGCGACGCTGGCGTCCTCGACGAAGTACGGGAACACCGGTGGGTCGGCCACCTGCAGCTACACCAAGAGCGGGACCGCGGCGCGGACGCTCGACGGCATCCCGCCGGTGAAGGGCGTGCGAAGCACCGGCACCCAGAAGGCCACGTTCGTCACCACCCGCGGCACCATCACCGCCACCCTGCTGACGAGCAAGGCGCCGTGCACGGTCAACAGCTTCGTCTTCTTGTCGCAGCAGGCCTTCTATGACAAGACGCCCTGCCCGCGCGTCGTCAGCAGCGGCATCTTCGTGCTGCAGTGCGGCGATCCGACCGGCACCACCAGCGGCGGCCCGGGCTATGCGTTCGCCGACGAGAACCTGACGGGCGCGACCTACCCCGCCGGCACGCTGGCCATGGCCAACAGTGGGGGCGGCGCCAGCAACGGCAGCCAGTTCTTCATGGTCTACAAGGCCAGCCAGCTGCCGCCGAGCTACACGCCGTTCGGCACCATCACGGGCGGGCTGAGCGTCATCGAGAAGGTCGCCGCGGGCGGCGACGACGGCTCCAACTCCGCCGGCGGCGGCAAGCCCAAGCTCGCCATCTCCCTCACCAAGGTCACCGTCACCTAACCATCACGCGACCCCCGTGGATCCCGGGTAGCGGGAGGGTCAGGAGGTGACGCGGTAGGCGTCGTAGACGCCTTCGACGCCGCGCACCTGGTTGAGCAGGTGGCCCATGTGCTTGGGGTCCGCCATCTCGAACGAGAACCGCGACACCGCGACCCGATCCCGGGTCGTCGTCACGGTCGCGGACAGGATGTTGACGTGGGCGTCGGAGAGCACGCGCGTCACGTCTGACAGCAGCCGGGTGCGGTCGAGCGCCTCGACCTGGATGTTGACGAGGAACAGCGTCCCTGAGGCAGGCGCCCAGTCGACCTCCACGAGGCGGTCGGGCTGGGACAGGATGTCGCCGGCGTTGGTGCAGTCGCGACGGTGGACCGACACCCCACGCCCGCGCGTGACGAAGCCGACCACGTCGTCACCGGGCACCGGCGTGCAGCACTTCGCCAGCTTGACCCAGACGTCGTCGACGCCGCGCACCACGATGCCGGGGTCACCGGGCGTCCGCGGCCGTGAGATGCGGGTGGGCACGGCGGTCTCGGAGAGGTCCTCGACGGCACCCTCCTCGCCTCCGAGGCCGGCCATGACGCGCTGGACGACGGACTGGGCCGACACCCGGCCCTCGCCCACCTCGACGTAGAGGGCGGTGATGTCGGGCAGCCTCAGGTCACGGGCGACGGTCGGCAGCGCGTCGCCACCGAGCACCCGCTGCAGCGGCAGGCCGGCCTTGCGCATCGCCCGCGAGATGGCGTCCTTGCCCTGCTCGACGGCGTCCTCGCGGCGCTCCTTGGCGAACCACTGGCGGATCTTGTTGCGTGCCCGGGGGCTCTTGACGAACTGCAGCCAGTCGCGCGACGGGTGGGCCGACTCGGCCTTCGACGTGAAGATCTCGATGACGTCGCCGTTGTCGAGGGTCGACTCCAGCGGCACCAGCCGGCCGTTGACCCTGGCACCGATGCAGCGGTGGCCGACCTCGGTGTGCACCGCGTAGGCGAAGTCGACAGGGGTCGAGGCGGTCGGCAGCGCCAGCACATCGCCCTTGGGCGTGAACACGAACACCTCGGCGCTGTGCAGGTCGAAGCGCAGGCTGTCGAGGAAGTCACCCGGGTCGGCCGCCTCCTTCTGCCAGTCGAGCAGCTGGCGCAGCCACGCCATGTCGTCGCCCTTGCCGCCGGGCTGCGGGCCACCGCCGGCGCCCTCCTTGTACTTCCAGTGCGCCGCGATCCCGTACTCCGCGCGCCGGTGCATCTCGTGGGTGCGGATCTGCAGCTCGACGGGCTTGCCCTCGGGCCCGATCACCGACGTGTGCAGCGACTGGTACATGTTGAACTTGGGCATCGCGATGTAGTCCTTGAAGCGCCCAGGCACCGGCGACCACATCGCGTGGATGGTGCCGAGAGCGGCATAGCAGTCGCGGACGTCATCGACGAGCACCCGGATGCCGACCAGGTCGTAGATGTCGGTGAACTCGCGGCCCCGCACGATCATCTTCTGGTAGATCGAGTAGTAGTGCTTGGGCCGCCCGGTCACGGCGGCCTTGATCTTTGCGGTCTTCAGCTCCCCGTCGACGGCGCTGACGACATCGGCGAGCTGGGTGTCGCGCGAGTGCGCGCGGTCAGCGACGAGCCGGACGATCTCGTCGTACCGCTTGGGGTAGAGGGTGGCGAAGGCCAGGTCCTCGAGCTCCCACTTGATGGTGTTCATGCCCAGCCGGTGGGCCAGCGGGGCGAAGATCTCCAGTGTCGACTGGGCGATCCGCTCCTGCTTCTCCTGCCGCAGGTAGCGCAGCGTGCGCATGTTGTGCAGCCGGTCGGCGAGCTTGATGACGAGCACCCGGGGATCGCGCGCCATCGCCACGACCATCTTGCGGATCGTCTCGGCCTCGGCCGCCTCGCCGTACTTGATCTTGTCGAGCTTGGTGACGCCGTCGACCAGGTGGGCGACGTCCTCGCCGAACTCCTCCTGGACGTCCTCCAGGGTGTACGCCGTGTCCTCGACCGTGTCGTGCATCAGCGCCGCCACGAGGGTGGTCGTGTCCATGCCGAGCTCGGCGAGGATCGTCGTCACCGCGAGCGGGTGGGTGATGTAGAGGTCGCCAGAGCGCCGGCGCTGGTCGCCGTGCAGCTGCTCGGCGAGCTCATAGGCCCGCACCACCTGCCGGGTGTCGGCCTTCGGATGGCTCTTCCGGATCGTGCGGAGCAACGGCTCGAGGACGGCCGGGGTCGTGCCGGGACGCGACGGCGCGGTCAGGCGGGCCAGCCGGGCTCGCACCCGCCGTCCGCTGGGCGGTCCCAGGCTGGTCGAGCTCGACGGCGCGGACTGCCGGTCGTGGTCGTCGAGCAGCTCCGGCTCTGTCACCACCGCAGGGGGAGGAGCGTCAGCTGTCATGCGCCCTCCTTCCGTCCTGGACCCACAGTCTAGAGAACGCGGGGACGGCCGCCAGGCTTCCGCTCAGATGGTGATCAGGGTCGTGACCGGTAGGTCGGCCAGCGCCGCCCTCCAGGGCAGGAAGCTCAGCTCCATCAGGGCTGCCATCCCGACGACCGTGGCGCCGGCCTGCTCGATGAGCGTGACCGTCGCCGCCGCCGTACCGCCCGTGGCCAGGACGTCGTCGACGATCAGGACCCGGTCCCCCGGCGAGAACGCGTCGGCATGCACAGCGAGGGTGTTGCTGCCGTATTCGAGGTCGTAGGACCGGGTGTGGACCGCCCTGGGCAGCTTGTCCGGCTTGCGTACGGGGACCAGCCCGGCGTCCAGGTGGTAGGCCACCGGTGCGGCCAGCAGGAACCCGCGGGCCTCGATGCCCACGACCTTGTCGATGTCGGCCTCGAGGTAGGGCTCGGTGAGGGCGTCGACGACCTGCCGCAGGGCGTCGGGGCTGCCGAGCAGCGGGGTGATGTCCTTGAAGACGACGCCGGGCGTCGGCCAGTCGGGGACGTCGACGATGAGGTCTGCCAGGCGCGCCAGATCCTCGGGGCTCACCGCTTGCGCTTGCCCGTCGGCCGGCTGCCCTTCGGCTTGCGCTTGCCCTGCAGCTGCTTGCTGGGCTTGCGGGTCGCGGTGGCGGTCGCGGTCGCGGTGGCCGTGGCCACGTCCAGCGCCTGCGGGTCGGCGTTGGCCGAGCGCTGCGACAGCCGCACCGGGGCCTTTCCGGACGTCCGGCGGTCGATGACCCGCTGGTGCAGCTGCTTGAAGCGCGGTTCGCGCTCCTTGAGGTCGGCGAGCAGCGGCGTCGCGAGGAACAGGCTCGAGTAGGCACCTGAAGCCAGGCCGACGAACAGCGCGAGCGCCAGGTCCTTCAGCGTGCCGGCACCGAGCAGCAGCGCCCCGACGAACAGCAGGCCGGAGACCGGCAGCAGCGCGATGAGCGAGGTGTTGATGGACCGCATGAAGGTCTGGTTGACCGCCAGCTCCGCGGCCTCGGCGTAGGTGTGCTGGCTCTGCTTCTCGATGCCCTTGGTGTTCTCCGCGACCTTGTCGAAGACGACGACCGTGTCGTAGAGCGAGTAGCCGAGCACCGTGAGCAGGGCGACCACCGTCGACGGGGTCACGACGAACCCGAGTACGGAGTAGACGCCGGCGGCGAGGATGAGGTCGTGGACGAGGGCGATCATGGCGGCCGCCGCCATCTTCAGCTCGAACCGCAGGGCGATGTAGAGCGTCACGGCGATCAGGAAGATGATCAGCCCGCGCAGCGCCTTCTTGCTGACGTCACTGCCCCACGACGAGCCGGTGCTCTCCGACGTCACCGAGTCGCTCGTGACCTTGAACTTCGTGGCCAGCGAGTTTGCCAGCGTCTCGGTCTCCTTGACCGAGAGCGGCTCGGTCTCGATGCGCACGCTCTGCGCGCCGCTCGTGCTCTTCAGCGTCTGCACGATCGGGTTGGTGAAGCCCTGGCCCTCGACGAAGGTGCGGGCGTCCTGCACCGAGACGTGCGCGCTGTTGGGCACGGTGAAGACCACGCCGCCCTTGAACTCCACGCCCAGGTTGAAGCCGCGGAAGATCATGCTGCCGGCCGCGACGAGCACGAGGATGAGCGACGCGAGGTAGAAGGCCTTGCGCCGCTGGATCAGCGGGAAGGACGTCTCGCCGTGATAGAGCCGGTAGACCATGCCGTGCTTGTGCTCGCTCATCTCAGGCCTCCATCGGCAGCAGGGGTCTGCGCGGCGAGCGGCTTGCGCTGCGGCGTGGTGATCGGGTCGTGTCCCTCGGGGCCGTAGAAGCCCGTGAGACGGCTCCTGGAGAACCACCTGAACCGGGCCAGCCACGAGATCAGCGGCCGCGTGAACAGGAACACGACCACGAGGTCGAGCAACGTCGAGAGCCCGAGGGTGAAGGCGAAGCCGCGTACCGCGCCGATGCTGGCGAAGTACAGGACCACGGACGCGATCAGCGACACGATGTCGGCGTTGAGGATCGTGCGACGGGCGCGCACCCACGCCCGGTCGACCGACGACCGAGGGGTCCGGCCCTCGCGGATCTCGTCCTTGAGGCGTTCGAAGAAGACGACGAACGAGTCGGCCGTGATGCCGACGGACACGATGAAGCCGGCGATGCCGGCGAGGCTCAAGGCGAAGCCGAGCTGCTGGCCGAGCACGCAGATGCTGGCATAGACCAGACCTGCGCTCACGCCGAGCGAGGCGATCGTCACGAAGCCCAGCACGCGGTAGTAGAGCATCGAGTAGAGGATGACGGCGATCAGCCCGATGCCGCCGGCGAGCAGGCCGCTCCGCAGCTGGTCGTCGCCGAGGGTGGCCGAGGTGAAGCTGGTCGTCCCGGCCGTGAACGTGAGCGGCAGGGCACCGAACTTCAGGTTGTTGGCGAGCTCCTGGCCGGAGGCCTGGGTGAAGGAGCCGGTGATCTGGGCGTCACCCTGGATCACCGACTGGGTGACGGGCGCGGTGAGGACGATGCCGTCGAGGGTGATCGCGACCTCGTTGGTCGGCGCCGGCTGGTTGACCGTGTCCTTGGTCAGCTGGGTCCAGGCGTCCTGGCCCTTCCCCTTGAACGACAGGTTGACCTGCACCTGGCCGCTCGTCGGGTCGGTCGTGACGTTGGCGCCCTTGATGTCCTTGCCGTAGACCTTGGCGACCGCCAGGTGGTACTTGGTGTAGCCGTCCTTGTCGCAGGCCACGATCTCCTTGCCCGGGATCGGGATGGCCCCGCCGGCGCGCACCTTGGGGTCGCCGCAGTTGAGCGCGTCGTAGCTGGCGGCGGTGTAGGCGATCCCGCTCAGCATCTCGGGCGCGGCGGAGCTGCTCGGGGTCGGCGTCGGGGTCGGCGTCGGTGTCGGTGTCGGCGAGGGTGACGGCGCCAGGGCGGCGCTGATCGGCCGCTTGTTGGTCGTGCTGCTCGGCTTGGGCGTGACGATGCTGGCCGAGCTGGGGGTCGTGCTGGCCTTGGGGGTCGCCGACGGCGTGGCGGTCTGCAGCAGCTGCTGCGGGTACTGCGTCACGGGCAGCGCCGTGCAGCCGTTGCCTGCCTGGATGCTCTGGCAGGCGACGACCCGCCGGAACTCCATCTGCGCGGCCTGGGTGACCTTGTCGATGCTGGCCCGGTTGCCGCCGGGGACCGAGATCTCGATCGTGTTGCCCTGGATGGCGATCTCGGCCTCGGACACACCGTTGGCGTCGACGCGCTGCCGCAGGATGGCGACCGCGGACGACAGCTGGTCCTGGGTCGGAGCCTTGCCGTTGGCGCTCTTGGGCGTCAGCGTCACCTGCGCGCCGCCGCGCAGGTCGAGACCGAGCTTCGGCTTCAGCCACGCTCCCCCCTTGCCCGCGAAGATCACCGCGGCGTAGAGCGCCGCGAACAGCAGCAGCAGGGTGAGGAAGTAGCGACCGACGTGCAGCTGGCCACGTGAGGGGCCGGGACGTGCCACGAGGAGCGATCTCCTGTCTCAGGCGGGCGCCCCTTCAGGGCGCCCGCAGCGCGCGTGCAGGCAGCGGAAGGTCCGTCAACTGGGCTCCCCGCTGCGCTTCGGGCGAGTCTAAGGGCTGACTGCCCCGAGGAACGCTCCCGTGCTGGCTGAGGTTCCGGGTCAGGCGCTGTCGAGGTCCAGCGGGAGCACGTCCACGGGTCCCGGGGGCCGCAGCCCGAGGTGCCGCCACGCGGCCGGTGTCGCGACCCGCCCGCGGGGCGTGCGGGCCACCAGTCCGCTGCGTACGAGGAACGGCTCGCAGACCTCCTCGACCGTCTCCGGCTCCTCGGCGACCGCCACCGCGAGCGTGGAGAGCCCCACCGGGCCGCCGTTGAAGCGACGCACCAGGGCGTCCAGGACGGCCTTGTCGAGCCGGTCGAGCCCGAGCTCGTCGACGTCGTAGACGGCCAGCGCCGCCCTGGCCGTCGGCTGGTCGACCGTCCCGTCGCTGCGGACCTCGGCGTAGTCGCGCACCCGGCGCAGCAGCCGGTTGGCGATGCGGGGCGTGCCGCGGGAACGGCCCGCGATCTCCGCCGACCCGTCCGCGTCGAGCCGCACGTCGAGCAGCCCCGCAGAGCGGTGCAGCACCCGCTGCAGCTCCTCGGTGGAGTAGGGCTCCATGTGCGCCGTGAACCCGAACCGGTCGCGCAGCGGCCCGGTCAGCAGGCCCGACCGGGTGGTGGCCCCGACGAGCGTGAACGGCGCGACCTCGAGCGGGATCGCGGTGGCACCCGGACCCTTGCCGACGATCACGTCGACCCGGAAGTCCTCCATCGCGACATAGAGCAGCTCCTCGGCCGGGCGCGAGATCCGGTGGATCTCGTCGATGAACAGCACCTCGCCCTCGGCGAGCTGGCTCACGATCGCCGCCAGGTCGCCGGCCCGCTCCAGCGCCGGCCCGCTGGTGATGCGGATGCCGGTGCCGAGCTCGGCGGCGATGATCAGCGCGAGGCTGGTCTTGCCCAGGCCAGGAGCGCCCGACAGCAGCACATGGTCGGGCGGGCGCTGCCGGCGGATCGCGCTCTCGAGCACCAGCGACAGCTGCTCGCGGACCCGCTCCTGGCCGACGAACTCCTCGAGCCGCTTCGGGCGCAGCGCGGCTTCCTGGAGCCGTTCGGTCTCGGTGGCGTCGGGCCGGGCCAGGCTCAGCCGCGCGAGCTCCGCCGCCTCCTCTTGTTCGCTCATCTGCTCTTCCCCAGCATCTGAAGGGCTTCTCGCAGCAACGACGGTATGTCGGGATCGCTCGCGTTCGGGTGCGCCGCCGACAGCTTGACCACGATCTCATCGGCCTGTGAGGAGCTCCAGCCGAGGCCGACGAGGGCCTCCGTGAGGGTGTCCCGCCAGGCAACCGGCCCGGCGCCGCTCGTGACGTGTGCCATGCCGAGCTTGTCGCGGAGCTCCAGCACCATGCGCTCGGCGCCTTTCTTGCCGATGCCCGACACGAGGGTCAGGGTCGCGAGGTCGTTGGTCGCGATCGCGCGCCGCACGGCGTCGGGCGTCAGGGTCGTGAGGACTGCCTGGGCGACCTTGGGGCCGATGCCGCTGGCCGTCTGCAGCACCTCGAACAGCTCGCGCTCGTCGTCGGTCTCGAAGCCGTAGAGCGTGAGGGAGTCCTCGCGCACGACGAGCGTGGTCGCGAGGAACGCCTCGTCGCCGGTGCGCAGCCGGGCCTTGGTGCCGGGGGTCGTCTGGACCGCGAGGCCGACGCCTCCGACCGACACCACGACCCCTCCGGTCGTGTGTCCTGTGACCCGCCCGGTCAGGCTGGCGATCATCGGCGGAGCGCCAGGGCCGGGGCCCGCCAGGCGTGGCAGATCGCCAGCGCGAGGGCGTCCGCGGCGTCGGCCGGCTTGGGCAGCTCGGCGAGCCGCAGGATCCGGCTCACCATCAGCCCGACCTGGGCCTTGTCGGCGCGGCCGGAGCCCGTGACCGCGGCCTTGACCTCACTGGGCGTGTGGAGGGTGACGGGGATGCCGCGGCGGGCGGCGGCGGTGATGGCCACCGCCCCGGCCTGCGCGGTGCCCATGACGGTGCGCACGTTGTGCTGGGCGAAGACCCGCTCCACCGCCACCGCGTCCGGCTCGTGCAGGTCCAGCCAGGCCTCGAAGTGCCGCTCGAGCTCGACCAGGCGGGCACCCAGCTCGGCATCAGCCGGGGTCCGGACGACGCCCACGGCGATCAGCGACGCGCGCCCGGGACGTCCCTCGACGACCCCCAGCCCGCATCGCGTGAGCCCCGGGTCTACCCCCAGCACGCGCACGCGTCGCACCCTCTCGTCGCAGCCTGTTCGTACATCTGTTCGGCAGCCTAGGCCCTCCCGCCGTACGGCCCGTGCAGGCTCACCCGGCGTGGCGAGTTGTCACTTCTGTCACTCCTGTCACTCTGTCCCCACCGGTCACACAGTGGGGGTCTGAGGATGTCGAACGCGATGCGCTTGTTCGTGGCAGCGGTCCTGCTCGCGGCGGCTGGTGCCGTCGGGCTGATGGCGCTGTGGCTGCCGGCCGGCGGGAGTGGGCTCGCGCTGCTCGTCTTCGCCGCCCTGGCCGTGGCCGCGGAGGTCATCGGCGAGGACGTCTACGGGTCGTCGACGGTCAGCCTGTCCGCCGTCCCGGTGCTGGCTGCCGCCTGCGCCGGCGAGCCGGGAGCGGCGCTGGTCGCCGCCGCAGCGGCCGGCATCGTCACGACGGCACGGGCTGGTACGCGACGCGTCGAGCAGTTCCTGTTCAACCCCGCCGTCCTCATGGTCTGCGCCGCGCTGGCGTGCCTGGTGACCCGGCCGGCCGTCGGGCACGCGCTGCCGTTCGTCGTGGTCGCGGGAGTCGTCGCCGGCGTCGGCTATTTCGCGCTGAACAACGGGCTGGTCGCCGTCGCCATCGGCCTCGACCAGCATCGTTCCCCGCGGGAGGTCCTGCGCGCGGAGCTGTCCTGGCTGCTGCCGTCGTTCGTGGGCTACGGCCTGCTGGCCGGACTGCTGGGCGCGGCGTTCACGCTGTCCGACGGCTGGGGCGTCCTCGCCTTCCTGGTACCGCCTGCGCTGATGCGCCACGGCCAGCGCCAGGTGGTCCTGCGGACCGAGAAGTCCGTGAAGCAGCTCAAGGCCGCCCACCGCGAGCTGCGCGAGGCGCATGCGTCCGTCGTCGAGAGCCACCGGAGCACCGCGGCGGCGCTCGCCCAGGCGATCGAGGCGCGCGACTCGGGCACCGGTGGGCACGTCGTCCGTGTCACGCGGCTCGCCACGGCGATGCTCGCGCTCGTCGACCCGGACCTGGCGGCCGACGAGCACCTGTCGTTCGGCTTCCTGCTGCACGACGTCGGCAAGATCGGCGTCCCCGACGCCATCCTGCGCAAGCCGGGGCCGCTCACTTTCGAGGAGCGGGCGGTCATGGACAAGCACCCCGCGATCGGGCACCGGATCGTCAGCCAGGCCGGCTTCTCCGATGTCGTCGGCGAGATCGTGCTGACGCACCACGAGCGCTGGGACGGCCTGGGCTACCCGCAGGGGCTGCGCGGTGAGGAGATCCCGCTGGCCACCCGGCTGTTTGCCGTCGCCGACTCCCTCGACGCCATGACCGACGACCGGATCTACCGCACGGGCATGACGCTCGACGAGGCGATCGTGGAGGTGGTGCAGCACAGCGGGACCCAGTTCGACCCGCTGGCTGTCGATGTCCTCTGCCGGATGGACCGGGCCCTGGTCGCCGAGCTGCTCCAGCTCGACCGCCAGCGTGTCATCACCCTGGTCTGACCTTCAACGCTCCTACGGTCAGACCGAGGCGAGGACCTCATCGGACACGTCGAAGTTGGCGTAGACGTTCTGCACGTCGTCGAGGTCCTCGAGGGCGTCGACCAGCTTGAGCACCTTGCGGGCCAGGTCGTCCTCGAGCTCGATCGTGGTTGCCGGGATCCACGCGATCTCGGCCGAGTCGACGGTCAGGCCGGCCTCGGCGCAGGCGTCGCGGATCGCTCGCGCGTCGGCCACGTCGCACACGACCTCGAAGGCCTCGTCGCTGTCGTTGACCTCCTCGGCACCGGCCTCGAGGACGGCCATCAGCACGTCGTCCTCGCTCAGCCCGTCGGTCTTGGCGATCGTGACGAGCGACTTGCGGGTGAACAGGTAGGCGACCGAGCCGGGGTCGGCCGGGTTGCCGCCGTTGCGGGTGATCGCCGTCCGGACGTCGGCGTTGGCGCGGTTGCGGTTGTCGGTGAGGCACTCGATGAGGAACGCCACGCCGCCGGGCCCGTAGGCCTCGTACATGATCTCCTCGTAGGCGTTGGCGTCGCCCATCTCGCCCGACCCGCGCTTGATGGCCCGCTCGATGTTGTCCGCGGGCACCGAGAGCCGCTTGGCGCCCTGGATGGCGTCGGCGAGCGTGGGGTTGCCCGAGGGGTCCCCGCCGCCGGTGCGGGCCGCGACCTCGATGGTCTTGATGAGCTTGGCGAACAGCTTGCTGCGCTTCGCGTCGACGACGGCCTTCTTGTGCTTGGTCGTCGCCCACTTGCTGTGTCCGCTCACGAGACCATCGTACTGACGAAGAACTCGTGCATCCGGGCGTCCCCGGTCAGCTCCGGGTGGAACGAGGTCGCGAGCAGGTGACCCTGCCGGACCGCGACCGGGTGCTCCCCCACGCGGGCCAGCACGTCGACCGACGGCCCCGCCCGCTCGACCCACGGGGCCCGGATGAAGACCCCGTGCACCTCACCGACGCCCGCGACGGAGAGGTCCTCCTCGAAGGAGTGCACCTGCGAGCCGAAGGCGTTGCGGCGCACCGTGATGTCGAGGCCGCCGAGCAGCTTCTGGTCGTGCCGGCCGTCGAGGACCTCCGACGCCAGCAGGATCATCCCCGCGCAGGTGCCATAGGCGGGCAACCCGTCGGCGATCCGTTTCCGCAGCGGCTCCAGCAGGTCGAACAAGGTGAGCAGCTTGCCCATCGTGGTCGACTCGCCCCCCGGCAGCACGATGCCGTCGAGCCCCTCGAGGTCCGACACCCGCTTGACGGGTACGGCCGACGCGCCGGCCTTCTCGAGAGCGCTGATGTGCTCCCGGACGTCCCCCTGGAGCGCGAGGACCCCGACCGCTACCAACCGCGCTGGGCCAGCAGGTCTCCCGCGCCGAGCGAGTCGATCGAGATGCCGACCATCGCCTCGCCGAGACCGCGGCTGACCTTGGCGATCCGCTCGGCATCGTCGTAGTAGGCCGTCGCCTCGACGCAGGCGCGGGCGCGGGCGGCCGGGTCGCCGCTCTTGAAGATGCCTGAGCCGATGAACACGCCGTCGGCTCCGAGCTGCATCATCATCGCCGCGTCGGCCGGGGTGGCCACGCCACCTGCGACGAACAGCACGACGGGCAGCCGGCCGAGCTCCGCGGTCTCGCGGACCAGCTCGATCGGCGCGCGCAGCTCCTTGGCGGCCTCGAACAGCTCGGTCGCGTCCAGCGTGGTGAGGCGCTTGATCTGACCGAGGATGGTGCGGATGTGCGTGGTGGCCTGGCTGACGTCGCCGGTGCCGGCCTCGCCCTTGGAGCGGATCATCGCCGCGCCCTCGGAGATGCGCCGCAGCGCCTCGCCGAGGTCGTTCGAAACGCACACGAAGGTGACGGTGAAGCCGGTCTTGACTATGTGGTGCGCGTAGTCGGCCGGGGTGAGGACCTCGGACTCGTCGATGTAGTCGACCCCGATCGCCTGGAGCACCTGGGCCTCGACGAAGTGGCCGATGCGGGCCTTGGCCATCACGGGGATCGTGACCTCGGCCTTGATGCTGTCGATCATGTCGGGGTCGCTCATGCGCGAGACGCCACCGTCGCGGCGGATGTCGGCGGGGACGCGCTCGAGGGCCATCACAGCCACCGCGCCGGCGTCCTCGGCGACGCGGGCCTGCTCCGCGGTGACGACGTCCATGATGACGCCACCCTTGAGCTGCTCGGCCATACCCCGCTTGACGACGTCGGTGCCAGTCTCAGACATGACCTCAGTCTAGGTGAGCGGACCCGGCTCCTCATCTGAGAATCCCGTCTCGTCCACGTCGAAGAACTCCGGCAGCTCCCGGTGCCCGGAGAGGCGGAGCAGCTGCACCAGCCGGTTGCGCCTCAGGGTGCGGGCGTTGGTCACCGCGCCGTTGTGGAAGGACCGGGCCAGTGCCACCCGCGAGGCGGCCGCCTCCAGCTCGTCGCGCGGGGCGCCCTCCGGCAGCGATGCCCATGCTGCGCGGAGCGCACGCGTAAGGTCGTTCTCGACGTCCTGCCGTCGCTCGGGGGTGGCGTCGAGTGCCTCGTCGGCAGCTCGGGTGACCGACAGCACCCCCAAGGCACGAGCCGCCGCGGACCGGCGTACCAGCTGGGCATCGAGCGCGGCCCAGGCCGCGTCGACCCGGGCATGCATCCGGTCGAGCCGGCCCGCGGTCCAGGTGATGTAGACGGCGATGAGGATGATCGCGAGCACCGACCAGGCGACAGCGGCGTTCACCGCTCAACGGCCTCACGGACGACGGCCAGCCAGCGGCGGAGGGTCTCCGGCACGCGTGACGGGTCGTCCTCGCCCTCGAGCTCGTCGAGGTAGGGCTCCTCGAGCTCCTCGAGCTCGACTGGCGCGGCGGCGCGGACCGTCTCGTAGACCTCGACGATCTCGCGGGTGACGTGCCGCCAGTCGTAGGCCTGCACGACCCGGCTGCCCTTCGCTGCGAGCAGCCGACGGCGCTCGGGGTCGAGCAGCAGCGCGGCCAGTGCATCCGCGAGTGCCACGGCGTCGCCGACCGGGAAGAGCAGCCCCGCCTCGCCGTCGTCGAGCACCCGGCGGAACGCCTCGAGGTCGCTCGCGACCACCGGCGTGCCGGCGGCCATCGCCTCGATGAGCACGATGCCGAAGCTCTCGCCGTGGGTGTTCGGGGCGCAGTAGACGTCGGCCGCCGCGTAGACGGACGGCTTGTCCTTCTCGTCGACGAGCCCGAGGACCCGCACCCCCGGCGGTGGCTCCACGTCGCCGGGTCCGGCGACGACCAGCTCGACGCCGGGCACCCGTGCCTGCACCGCCGGCCAGGCCGCGAGCAGCACCTGCAGTCCCTTGCGCGGCTCGTCGACGCGGCCGAGGAACACGACCGTCGGCCGGTCGTGCGCCGGCCGTTCGACGGAGAAGCGGGCGACGTCGACGCCGTTGGGAATGAGCACCGCGTCGTGCCCGAGGTGCTCGACGACGACCCGGCGGGCCGCGGGCGAGACGGCGATGCGGCCGGTGATCTTCTCGAGGCCGGGCTGCAGCGTGGTGCCGAAGACCTGCAGCGCGCGGCTGCGCGCCGTCGCGGTGTGGAAGGTCGCGACCATGGCGCCCTTGGCCGCGAAGCACGCCATCATCGACAGCGACGGCACCGTCGGCTCGTGCAGGTGCAGCACGTCGAAGCGGCCCTTGCGGAGCCAGCGGCGGGTCCGCGCGAGCGACAGCGGCCCGAAGCACAGCCGGGCCACCGACCCGTTGTAGGGCACCGGCACGGTCCGCCCCGCCGCCACCAGGTACGCCGGGAGCGCGGCCGTCTCCGGTTCGTCGACCGGTGCGAGCACGGACACCGAGTGGCCGAGGTCGATGAGCGACTCGGCGAGGTCACGCACATGCGCCTGGACCCCGCCGGGGACATCCCAGGAGTAAGGGCAGACGATCCCGACCCTCACCGTGGGTCCAGGTCCTCGAGCCAGAGCTTCTGCAGCATGTGCCAGTCGGCCGGGTGCTTGGCGATCTCGCGGGCGAAGGCGTCGGCGACCTCCTGCGTCATCGTCGCGAGGTCGGAGTGCGCGATGCCGTCCTGGAAGACGATGTGCCAGCCGTCGTCGGTGAACGACAGCGTCGTGGGGATCAGGTTGGCTCCTGTCTCCAGGGCGAGCTTCGCCGGACCCGCGGGCATCCGCGCGGTGCTCCCGAAGAACTCCACGTCGATGCCCCGCTTGCTGAGGTCGCGGTCCGCCAGCAGGCAGATCGTCCCGCCGTCGCGCAGCCGCTCCTCCAGGACCTCGGACGGAGCTCGGTCGCCGCCGGTGAGCGGCAGCACCTCCATGCCCAGCGACCTGCGGAACGCGAGGAACTGCTCGTAGACGGACTCCGGCTTGAGCCGCTCGGCCACCGTCGCGAACGGGACACCGGTGAACCCGCACCAGGCCCCCGCGGCGTCCCAGTTGCCGGTGTGCGGGAGCACCATGATCGTGCCCCGATCGCTCGCCACGCTGTCGCGCAGCACCTGCTCGCCGGTGGTCGTGGTGCCCCGCACGATGCGGTCGCGCGACATCGACGGGAGTCGGAAGACCTCGCACCAGTAGCGGGCGTAGGACCGCACCGCCTCCCGCTTCAGGTCCTGCCCGGGGGCGACCCTCTCGAGGTTCGCGACCAGCTGCCCGAAGCCGCCTCGCAGGACCGCCGCGTCGGCCCCGGCCCGGAAGGCCCGGCGGGCAACGCTCTCGGGCATCGCGCGGACAGCCGCCCACCCGACGGTGTAGGAGCCGGCGAGGACGGACTCGAACGGGTTCACCGGGCGGCGAGCTCGGCTTGCTTCTTCACCTCGAGCGCCCGCTGCACGACGGTGACGAACGAGAGGACGGCCAGCACCCAGAGGGCGCCCGCGAGCAGCTCGTCCGGGACGCCGAACCCGGTGAGGCCGGTCGCGGCGAGGGCCAGGATCAGCCGCGCCGGCCGGTCCATGATCCCGACGTCGCACGTCAGCCCGACGCCCTCGGCGCGCGCCTTCTCATAGGAGATGACCTGGCTGCTCACGAGCACGAACAGCGTGACGGCCGTCAGGACCTGCGATCTGTCGTCGTACCAGAGGGCCAGAGCGCCGAAGACGGCACCGTCGGCGATCCGGTCGCAGGTGCTGTCGAGCCAGCCGCCGAACGCGCTCGAGATGCCCCGCTTGCGGGCCAGCGCGCCGTCGATGGTGTCGGTGAGGACGAACACGGTGATGACCAGCGTCCCGACCAGGAACCTCCCCTGGGGGAAGAACACCAGTGCCGCGGCCACCACCCCGGCCGTGCCCGTCAGCGTCACCGCGTTCGGCGTCACGCCCCAGGCGAGCAGCCTGTTGACGAGGGGGTCCGCGATCCGCCCGACGTGCGGACGGAGCTGGCTGCCGATCACGGCATGGAGACTAGGGCTTGTCCACCCGTCGGAGCGGCGGGAGGGTGAGCACACGCCGATCCCGAGGAGGCCCCGTGTCCAAGACCGCCAAGCAGGCAGGTCCGGCACCCGACCCGAGGGCACCGGAGCTGGTCCGCAACGTCGCCGTGGTGGGTCACGCGGGGGCGGGCAAGACCACGCTGGTGGAGGCGCTGCTCGCGCGCACCGGCACGGTCTCGCGGGCCGGCAGCGTCACCGAGGGCACCACCGTGAGCGACAGCGAGGAGGTCGAGGTACGGCTGCAGCGCTCCGTCGCGCTGTCCCTCGCCCCGCTCGAGCACGCGGGCGTCAAGGTCAACCTGCTCGACACCCCTGGTTCCGCCGACTTCGTCGGGGAGCTGCGCGCCGGCCTGCGGGCCGCGGACGCCGCGCTCTTCGTCGTCTCGGCGTGCGACGGCGTCGACGCCATCACCGTCCAGCTCTGGCACGAGTGCGCCGCCGTCGGCATGCCGCGCGCGGTCGTGATCACCCAGCTCGACAAGCCGCGCGCCGACTTCGACGACTCCGTCGCGATCTGCCAGCGACTGCTCGGCGAGGGCGTGCACCCGCTGTACCTCCCCATGCACGCCGACGACGAGAGCGTGGCGGGCGTGATCGGGCTCATCAGCCAGCGCGTCTACGACTGGTCCTCCGGGGACCGGGTCGAGCGCGATCCCGACCCGCAGCACTTGCCGCTCATCGAGTCGCTGCGCGGCGAGCTGCTCGAGGCGATCATCGCCGAGAGCGAGGACGAGACGCTGCTCGACCGCTACCTCGCGGGCGAGGTGATCGACAACAAGGTCCTCATCGCCGACCTGGAGCTCGCGGTGGCCCGTGGCCACTTCTACCCCGTCATCCCGGCGGCCCCGCTGTCGATGCTGGGCACCGACGAGGTGCTCGAGCTGCTCACCCAGGCGATGCCGACGCCGCTCGAACACCCCTGCCCCGTCGTCACCCGTCCTGACGGCTCGCCTGCCCCCGCCATCAGCTGCGACCCCGAGGGTCCGCTGGTCGCCGAGGTCGTGAAGACGACCAGCGACCCCTACCTCGGGCGGGTCTCGCTGCTGCGGGTCTTCTCCGGGACCCTGCGCCCCGACCTGACGGTGCACGTCAGCGGCCACGGCCTGGTCGACCGCGGCCACCCCGACCACGACGCGGACGAGCGGATCGGTGCGCTCGCGACGCCGCTGGGCGCCGCCATGCGGCCGGTCGCCGAGTGCTTCGCCGGCGACATCGTCTCCGTGGCGAAGCTCATGACCGCCGAGACCGGCGACACCATCAGCTCCAAGGACGAACCGCTTCTCGTCCACCCGTGGGAGCTCCCCGAGCCACAGCACGCGATCGCCGTCGAGGCCGCCACCCGCACCGACGAGGACAAGCTCGGCACCTCGCTGCAGCGACTCGTCGCGGAGGACCCGACCGTCCGGCTCGACCGGCAGGCCGAAACCGGTCAGGTGCTGCTCTGGACCGTCGGCGAGGCCCATGCCGAGGTCCTCGTCGACCGCCTCAAGACGCGTTACGGCGTCAACGTCACCCTGCCCGCCGTCCAGGTCGCCCTGCGGGAGACCCTCGCCGACAGGGCCGAGGTGACCGGCCGGCACGTCAAGCAGTCCGGCGGTCACGGCCAGTACGCCGTGGTGCACGTGACGTTCGAGCCCCTGCCCGCCGGGTCGGGGCTCGAGTTCGTCTCGCGGGTCGTCGGAGGCGCGGTGCCGACCAACTACGTCCCGTCGGTCGAGAAGGGGATCCTGCAGCAGATGGAGCGCGGCATCTCCGGCCACCCGCTGGTGGACCTCCGCGCCGTGCTCACCGACGGCAAGGCGCACTCGGTCGACTCCTCCGACGCGGCGTTCCAGTCGGCCGGTGCGCTCGCCCTCCGCGAGGCGTGCACGGCGGCCGGCGTCCAGGTGCTCGAGCCCTACAGCGCCATCGAGGTGCTGCTGCCCTCGTCGTACGTCGGGACCGTCATGTCCGACCTCTCCGGCCGGCGCGCCCGGGTGACCGGCAACGAGCTGACCGAGGAGGACCAGGCCGTGGTCACCGCCGAGGTCCCCGACCTCGAGCTGCTGACCTATGCCGCCGAGCTCCGCTCGCTGTCCCACGGCACCGGCTCCTTCACGAGGGCCTACCTCCGCCACGAGCCGATGCCGCCCCACCTCCTTCCGTGATCAACAGGGCTTCGCGCGGGCGACACGCCGGCGCGTCGGCCGTCGGATCTCCTGTTGATCACCGGGCGGCGGGGCCGGGGGGGGTCAGACCTCGAGCCAGGCCTTGGCGAGGAGCTCGCGGGTCTCGGGGAGCAGCTGGGGCAGCACCTTGGTGTGGCCGACGACGGGCATGAAGTTGGTGTCGCCGCCCCAGCGCGGCACGAGGTGCTGGTGCAGGTGCGCCGCGATGCCCGCGCCCGCGACGGTGCCGAGGTTCATGCCGACGTTGAAGCCGTGCGCACCGGCGGCGTGCCGCACCGCGCGGATGGCGTGCTGGGTGAGGTCGGCGATGTCGGCGGTCTCCTCGACCGTCAGCTCCTCATAGCCGCTGATGTGCCGGTAGGGCACCAGCATCAGATGGCCAGAGTTGTACGGGAACAGGTTCAGGACGGCATACGCAGCCGACCCGCGGTGCACGATGAGGCCGTCGGCGTCCGCCATCGTCGGGATCACGCAGAAGGGGCAGTCGTCGCTCTTCGCGTCGCGCCTGATGTAGGCCATCCGGTGCGGGGTCCAGAGCCGCTCGAACTTGTCGCGCAGCCCGGCGCCCTTCTGCTCCTCCGACTCAGGCACGCGAGCGGACCGCCTCCACGATGCGGGCGACGGCGTCGGCGACCGGGATGCCGTTGTCCTGCGAGCCGTCGCGGAACCTGAAGGACACCGCTCCGGCCTCGACGTCCTCGCCGCCTGCGATGAGCATGAACGGGACCTTCTGCTTCTGGGCGTTGCGGATCTTCTTCTGCATCCGGTCGTCGGAGTCGTCCACCTCCACGCGGATGCCCTCCACACGCAACCGAGCAGCCACGTCATGCAGGTATCCGTCGTAGTCGCTGTGCACGGGGATGCCGACCACCTGCACGGGAGAGAGCCAGGCCGGGAAGGCGCCGGCGTAGTGCTCGGTGAGGACGCCGATGAACCGCTCGATCGAGCCGAACTTCGCCGAGTGGATCATGACGGGCTGGTGCCGCTCGCCGTCGGCCCCCTGGTACTCGAGCCCGAACCCGGCAGGCTGGTTGAAGTCGTACTGGATGGTCGACATCTGCCAGGTGCGCCCGATGGCGTCGCGCGCCTGCACCGAGATCTTCGGCCCGTAGAAGGCCGCGCCGCCGGGGTCGGCGACGAGCTGCAGGCCGGTCTCGAGAGCGCACTTCTCCAGGACCGCGGTGGCCACCGACCACTCCTCCTCGGTGCCGACGAACTTGTCGGGCTTGGAGTCGTCGCGGGTGGAGAGCTCGAGGTAGTAGTCGTCGAGACCGAAGTCCTTCAGCAGTGAGAGGACGAACGACAGAAGGTGCTTGACCTCGTCCGGGGCCTGCTCCGGCGTGCAGTAGGAGTGCGAGTCGTCCTGGGTCAGGCCGCGGACCCGGGTCAGGCCGTGGATGACGCCGGACTTCTCGAACCGGTAGACCGAGCCGAACTCGAACAGCCGCAACGGCAGCTCGCGGTAGGACCGTCCGCGTGACCTGAAGATCAGGTTGTGCATCGGGCAGTTCATGGCCTTGAGGTAGTAGTCGCTGCCCTCCATCTCCATGGGCGGGAACATCGTGTCGGCGTAGTAGGGGAGGTGCCCGGAGGTGTGGAACAGCCCCTCCTTCGAGATGTGCGGCGTCCCGACGTACTGGAAGCCCTCCTCGAGGTGCCGCTGCCGGACGTAGTCCTCCATCTCGCGCTTGATCACCCCGCCCTTCGGGTGGAACACCGCGAGGCCGGAGCCGATCTCGTCGGGGAAGGAGAACAGGTCGAGCTCGGTGCCGAGGCGGCGGTGGTCGCGCTTCTCGGCCTCCTCGAGGAGCCGCAGGTGCTCCTTCAGGTCGTCGCGAGACGCCCACGCGGTGCCGTAGATGCGCTGCAGCTGCTCGTTGTTCTGGTCGCCGCGCCAGTAGGCGGCCGCCGACCGCATGATCTTGAACGCGGGGATGTCGCGGGTCGTCGGCAGGTGCGGGCCGCGGCACAGGTCCTTCCACATCAGCTCGGACCCGGCATGGTTGTCGTAGATGGTCAGCTCGCCGCCGCCGACCTCCACGGACTCCTCGCCGGCCGGGCCCTTCAGACCGATCAGCTCGATCTTGAACCGCTCGTGCGCGAGCTCCTTGAGGGCCTCCTCCTCGGAGACCACCCGGCGGCTGAACGTCTGCCGCTGCCGGGTGATGTCGCTCATCTTCTTTTCGATGGCCGCCAGGTCCTCGGGCGTGAAGGGACGCTCAGGCAGGAAGTCGTAGTAGAAGCCGTTCTCGATCGGTGGCCCGATCCCGAGCAGCGTGCCGGGGAAGAGCTCCTGCACCGCCTGGGCGAGCACGTGCGCGGCCGAGTGCCGGAGGACGGCGAGCCCGTCGGGACTGCCGTAGGGCACCTGCTCGACGGTCTGGCCCTCGCTGACGACGTACGCGAGGTCGCGGAGCTCGCCGTCGACCCGGGCGACGGCGGAGTCCTTCGGGAGGAGCGAGCCCGCCGTCGTGCCCGCGGTCGAGGTGTCGACGCGGACGCTGACCAACGAGTTCTCGGACATGCCGCCGAGCCTAGTGGCGCGCGTGCGACGACTTCAGGCGAGCGAGGCCTTCAGGGTGATGTCGACGCCGGTGAGCGCCTTCGACACGGGGCAGCCCGCTTTGGCGGCTTCGGCGGCCTTGAGGAAGCCGGCCTCGTCGAGACCGCCGACCTCGCCGACGACCGTGAGCGTGATGCCGGTGAGCTTGAAGCCGCCGGCGGGGTCCGGCCCGAGGGAGACGTCGGCCGTCACCTCGAGGGACTCCGGCGTGCCGCCGGCCTCGGCGACGAGTGCGGACAGCTGCATCGCGTAGCAGGACGAGTGCGCCGCGGCGATCAGCTCCTCAGGGCTGGTGGTGCCGCCGGCATCCTCGGCCGCGCGCTTGGGGAACGACACCTCGTAGGTGCCGACCTTGCTGCTGGAGAGCTCGACCTGACCGGATCCCTCCTGCAGCGATCCCGTCCAGGCAGTGCGTGCGGTGCGCGTGGGCATGGCGTTCCTCTCACTCGTGTGTGTCGTCTCCCACGACAACGGCGGCGCACCGTCTGTTCCCCCGAGGCAGGGTTTGGCGGGAGGGTGCCGAAGGATGCGCACGTGAGCCCCCGCTTGCCGGCGATCGCCGGTGCCTCGTTGATGTCCCTCGTCCTGGTCGTCGCCTCCGCCGTCCCGAGCCCGGCCGACCCCGCCTTCGTGCGCGGCGGCACCGGCTTCCACTCCGTGCTCGCCTACGGGGCGGGTCAGGCGACGTCGGCCGCCGACCTCGCCGCCAACCAGGTGAACGGTGCGGTGCCGGAGAGCTTCACGAGCGAGGCGAAGATCTACAACCGCGTCATCACGACCCAGCCGCACGGCGACTGGGCCAACTACTACAAGGACAGCGACTTCGCCCAGATCACCGGCGACACCGAGACGATCGGCGACGCCAAGGTCGTCCGCGACACGACCTACCACGTGCCGCACATCTACGGCTCGACCCGTGCCGGGGCGATGTTCGCGGCCGGCTACGTCACGGCCGAGAACCGGCTGTTCCTCATGGACGTGCTCCGCCGCACGTCGGAGGGCTCACTCGCCGAGCTCATCGGACCCGACCAGGTGCCGGCCGACAGTGCGGCGCTCGGCCAGTTCGACCTGTCGCCCGCGGAGCTCACCGCCGAGGTCATGCGGCTGCCGCAGGACGAGGGTGCGGCCGGCGCGCGGGCACTCGCGGACTTCCAGCAGTACGTCGCCGGCATCAACGGCTTCATCGACGCGACGAAGACCAACCCGACGCTGCTGCCGGCCGAGTACCCCGCCCTGGGTGCGCTGCCCCGGGCGTGGACGCTGGCCGACTCGGCCGCCGAGGCATACCTGCTCATCGCCACCTTCACGGTCTTCGGCGACGGCGAGTACCTCCAGTCCGAGATCAAGGCGAAGCTGGCCAAGAAGCTGGGCGCGGCCAAGGCCCAGAAGGTGTACGACGACCTGCGCAACCTCGAGAATGCCGCCGCTCCCGTCACCGCGGACCGGCCGTTCCCGAGCGACCGACCGGCCAGTGGACCGTCGAGCGCGGTGAAGCTGGACGCCGGCTCGGTCACCCCCCGCAACGCCGTCGTGTCGACGACGCCCGGTGTCGGCGTACCGGGTGCTTTTCCTGCCTTTGCACAGCAGCTCGCCAAGCACGGGCTGGACCTCTCGCACCACGCCTCGAACGCGCTGCTGGTGACGGCCAACCACAGCAAGGACGGCCACGCGCTCGCGGCCATGGGGCCGCAGGTCGGCTACTACTCGCCCGAGATCCTCGTCGAGTACGAGCTGCACGCGCCCGGCATCGACAGCTCCGGGATGAGCTTCCCCGGGGCTTCGCCGTTTCCGCTGATCGGGCACGCCGCCGACTTCGCCTGGAGCGGCACGACCGCCAACGGTGACAACGCCGACACCTTCGCCGAGCAGCTGTGTCAGGACCAGGACCACTACCTCTACAAGGGCAGGTGCATCGCGTTCACGCACCGCGACCAGGTGCTCCACACGCCGCTGTCCCCCACGTCGCCGAGCGTGCCGCAGACCGTCACGCTGCGGACGATGGACTCCGTGCACGGGTCGGTGCACGACTTCGCGACGTCGGGCGGCAAGAAGTACGCCCTGGTCCGCTCCACCGCCGTCGCTCGCCATGGCGTGCGGTCGCTCGTCGCGTTCATGAAACTGGCCGAGAACACGGTGCACACGCCGCAGCAGTTCGTCGCGACCATGCACCACTACACCGGCAACGAGAACTGGTTCTTCGTCAGCAAGGACCACATCGGCTGGCTGCAGTCGGGATGGTTCCCGCAGCATGCGCCCGGCACCGACCTCGAGCAGCCGATCAAGGGCACCGGCCAGTGGGACTGGAAGGGCTTCGACCCGACGACCGGCCTGTTCACCCGGCATGCCGACTCGTTCAACCCCACAGCCATCGATCCAAAGCAGGGCTATCTGTCTTCGTGGAACAACAAGGGCGCCCGCGAGTGGCGGGCCGCGCCCGGGATCTGGTCCTACGGCCGCATCCACCGGGACATGTTGCTGCGCGACCCGACGGTGGCCGCCCTGAAGGCCGGCCGTCGGCTGTCGCTCTCGGACCTCGTGGGCATCAGCGGCAACGCCTCCACCCAGGACCTCCGCGGCGTCCAGGTCCTGCCAGACATGCTCGCCGCGCTCGGGCCGTCCTCCGACCCGGTGGTGGCTGACCTGCGGGCCTGGGCCGCCTCCGGAGCGCACCGCCGAGACACAACCGGCGACGGCGTGTACGAGCAGTCCGCGGCGGTCGCCGCCTTCGACGCCTGGTGGCGGGCCACCGTGCACGGCCTGTTCGATCCGCAGGTGGGCGCCGATGTCGTGACCCAGCTGCAGGGCGGCATGGACCTCGTGCTCGACGGCCGCGCCGTGCAGACCGGCTTCTACGACGGCTGGTACGGACAGGTCTCCGACGTCGTGCGCTCCGCCCTCGGCAAGCAGCCGCAGCCCGCCGCCCTGCGATGCGGCACCGGCTCGCTCGCGTCCTGCCGCGCCCAGCTGCAGGTCGCCCTCCACAAGGCAGAGTCGACCGTCGCGAAGGCGCAGGGCACCTCTAACCCGTCGGCGTGGAAGGTGATGTCGCTGTGCACCAAGGGCAGCGGCTGCGACCAGAACGAGCCCGTCACCGCCGGTGCCATCGCCACCCCCAACCAGCCCTGGGAGAACCGCGGCACCTACCACCAGGCCGTCGACCTCGCCGGTCCCCCCGCAGCGGGCGCCTTCAGCACCGGCGGGTCCCGTCCCGGCGGCGAGCTGGCCTCCACCGGAGGCACCCCGCTGGTCGCTGTCGCGGCGCTGCTGCTGCTGTCAGGTGCGGGCGCCGTGCGCCGGCGACGCGTCTGGGTGGGCGATACTGGACTCGAACCAGTGACCTCTCGCGTGTGAGGCGAGCGCTCTAACCAACTGAGCTAATCGCCCGGAGTTCTCCGGGAAGAGGTGCGGGCCGGAACACTACCGGTTCTCAGCTGATGACGGACTTGGCGTGGTTGAGCAGGTCATACCTCGACATCAGCACGAGACCGACGACCAGGAGCAGGATGCCGCCGCTGGTCACGAGGCCGGCCCGCCAGGGGTGCGCCTTGGCGTCCGCCCAGGCGGTCCGCGACTGCCTGCGCGCCCGGTCCAGCCAGCGCTCGGCCCAGGCGAACTCCAGCGCCCAGACGACGAGCCCCAGCAGCACGAAGGGGATGGTGAACGGCCCGGGAAGCACCGACAGCGCGAGGCCGAGAGCGACGAACGTCAGTCCCAGGAGGAACACACCGACGCGCACGAGGGTGTTGCCGCCGGGGAGTCGGCGTACCCGATCTCGGATCACGCGCTCAGTCTGCCTCAGTTGCCCACCACGATGGTGACCCTCGGTGACCCGCGCCACGGGCGAAAAGGTACGCCGCCTGGGCCGCACGGGTGAATGCTGGTGTGACAGGAGGTTCAGAGCCACGTGAAAGGGGCACTCTTGCAGAACGATCCCCAGCCCGAGGAGCGCGAGATGACCGCCCGCCCCGTCACCGTTCGCAGTGAGTTCCAGCTGCGCCTGGTGGTGCCGGGAGCGTCCTCGCTCCCCGTCCGCGCCGGCCTCGCCTACGACGCGTCCGACCCGTACGCCGTGACCGTGGCGTTTCACACGGGCGTCAACGGCAGCGGCGATGTCGTCCAGTGGACCTTTGCCCGCCAGCTGCTCACCGACGGGGTCGGTGCGCCGGTGGGCCAGGGCGATGTCCAGGTCTGGCCGTCGTCGCAGGGCCAGGACGGGTCGACCGAGGTGGTCTGCCTCTCGCTGTCCTCCCCCTCCGGCAAGGCGCTGTTCGAGATCCCCGTGTCGGAGCTCGTCGAGTTCCTCACGATGACCTATGCCGCCGTCCCGACGGGGTCCGAGAGCGACCACGTGGACGTGGACGCCGAGCTCGCCGTCCTGCTCTGGGCTGAGCCGTAACCCGGCACCAGGTCTGCTAACGTCATCCCCCGTCGCCGGGCACGCTCGGCACACGCGGACGTGGCTCAGTTGGTAGAGCACAACCTTGCCAAGGTTGGGGTCGCGGGTTCGAATCCCGTCGTCCGCTCGAAGAGACCCAGCACCAGATTCAAGAGCCTCCCGGCCGGGTGGCCGAGTGGCTTAGGCAAGGGCCTGCAAAGCCCTGTACGCGGGTTCGATTCCCGCCCCGGCCTCTCCATCGAGTCCAGCGCGAACACAACTGAACAGGCCCGGGCGATTGGCGCAGTTGGCTAGCGCGCTTCCCTGACACGGAAGAGGTCACAGGTTCGAGTCCTGTATCGCCCACAAGCAAAAGGCCAGGTCAGAGGCTATGACCTGGCCTTTTCTGTACCCGTGTGCCCCTATCCGTGCCCCTGTCGGCCCTACAGGCGCCGCGCCAGCTTGTTGAGCCGGTCGACCGCCGCCTCGGTGGTCGTCATCGTCTCGCGCATCGCCTCGACGAGGTTGCCCATGCTCGCGGCTCGCGCGCGGTCCTCCTCGGCGTAGTCCGGGTGATAGGGCTCGCCGACGACATGCACGCGGGGCGAGGGCGGTCCCGGGGCGTGCCCGAAGCCTTGGCGCCAGGTCGTTGCGGCGCCCGCGAGGAGTCCGGCGAGTTGCTCGTCGTCGGTGCGCTTGCTGAGGTCGTCGAGCTGGGCGTCGGTCCCTCGGCGGGCATCGTCGAGGAACCACGTCGTGATGACCCCACCACTCGCGATGACGTGCGTGCAGTCGTCTCGGATACGTGCCGAGAGGGCACGAATCTCGTCGACGGGTCCGGCCGCGAGGTGGTGTCGTCGACGACGGAAGCCCGCGACGCTCAAGGCGGCGGTGTTGCCGACGGACAGCACGAGCCCGCCCCAACCCACGAGGTCGCTCACGCCGTGACCGTGACGACGACGAGGGCGATCGTCGCGAGGACGAGGGCGACCGTCGAGGCAGCGAGCACCCACGTTGCCCGCGTGAGCCGGTCCGAGGCGAGGCGCTCGGCGGCGAGCTGCCGCTCGACGAGCAGGACGTCGAGGGACTGCTGGGCGCCCCAGCCGACGTGCGGACCGCCGATCTTGCCGAGGATCGTTGCCACCCGGGCGAGGTCGTCGTCGGTGGGTTCCGCGAAGCGGTCTGGGCTCTCGTCTGCCATGAGGCAAGCGTCCCGCCGTCGTGCGACATCTCGACGACGCCGCGCCGTCGCCCCGGCGCTGCGTCGCGACCGTGATGCGCATGACGCTCGCCGAGAGCTACTCGCGTCGCCGCCGCCGCGCGGGCGGCAGGACCGGGGCGCCGAGGATGTCGACGCCGAGATCGTGTAGGGCGCTGTCGAGCCTCGGCCACAACTCCCAACCGGCCACCGAGCGGTCATAGGACGCCTCGCGCTTGGGGTACTGGCCTCGGCTTGCCGGGTTGGGATCGTCGACGAATCCCCAGACCTTCGCGGGGTCGCGGACGCGGCGAGTCACGCCGCCCTTGAGCGGGTTGGGCTCCCAAGAGCCTTGGACGGCGATGTCCGTCACGCGCACGACGCTCTCGCCATGGACGAGCGCGTTCCGTGCGTGCTTGAGGCCCGAGTACGGGTCGTCCTCGGACACGCCGAGCGCGTCGGACAGCACGCTGAGCCACATGAGGGTTTCCCCGAGCGGCGCGAACAGCTCGCGCTCGTCCATCTGCCAGCCGACGAGCGTCAAGCGTTGGCGCGCGTCGAGGGCGGCGTCGCGGAGGAGCTGCACCCGGTCCACGGCTACGCGGCGTCCTCGGGCACTTCCCCCGCGACGATCCGGCAACCGGCGGGGCAATATCGCCGGACCGGCGCCCACCCGACGGGCTCGTCGAGTTCCGCGACCGCGATTCCTGCCTCCACGACGCGGAGGTCGCCGCCACAGTGGGGGCACGGGGTGTGCATGGTGCGTTCTCGCGTCGGTTGCGTCATGGCAATCATGGTGACGGGCGGATACGACAAGTGCGAGCACTACGTCGCGCGCCGTCGCGGGAGCCCGAGCGTCGCCGACGCTGGTAACCGGCCTTAGCGTTGGTCTATGGACTTGGCGCAGGTAGAGGCTGCTGTGCTGGCCGCTGGCAGGGACGCCGGTGTACAGGTCACGGTGAGGCCCCGCACGAGTGACGGCTATGCGGAACTGGACGTAAGCACGCCCGACTCGGGTCCACGGACAGCCTGCGTAGTCACCAACGGGGTCGAGGCGTTCTGCCTCAGGCTGGATGGCCGCTTCGACCTGCGCGAGTTCGACTGGGAGCCGGAAGGGCAAGCCGCTGTCATTCGCACGCTCGTTGGCGTGGCGACGGCGCACCTACGAGGATCATCGCGCCGCGCCACCCGCGCACGCTGGTTCCGCTCCGACCAGGAGTACCTAGAAGTCAGCCACGACGGGGAGACCTTCCGCGCCTGGGCATGAGTGACGGTGCCGCGCCTAACCGGCCTTCTGCGCAGGCTGTCTAGCTGCTAGCGACGACGCCAGGAGGCCCGATGTTCGAGCTGCTCGATGAGTTCAGAGCGAAGTGGGTTGCCGCCGGACTTCCTTTGCATTCTGCGCAGGAACCACAAGGCCTTGCGGGCTTCCCACCGGCCGACGTCGGTGGCGGTTCGGAGAGGCGCAACTCCCTCTACGACCCCGTTACGGGCGAACTTCATGCGCAAATGCTGCGCCTACGTGCCTCTCCGCGCAACCACCCACTACTGCGCCACCGGGAACCGGCGTTCTCGGTAGGTTCGTCGTCCTCGTTGGCACATAGAGTCTGGAACGTGCGCGTGCACCCGGATGGCTCATGGCTGGGTACCCCTCCCTACGAGCCGGAGTACCTGCGTGCAACGTTCGCAGGCTGGCGGCGGCTGGGCAGCGCAGAGAGGCAGCGCGTTCACCGGCTCGCGGCGCGAGGCAAACTCCCCGACGACCCGAAGGTCCGGGAGGCGGCCTTGCGCTGGGCCGAAGTGGTGTCCTGCGGCAACCTCCCACTCTGGCAGGTTCTCGTCGCGCTGCCTCTGGTGCCTCTTGATCTGCTGGTCGGGCCACAACTGCCGTGGCTCGGAAGCGCCGAGCGAAGAGCCCGTGCACTCCTCTCAGCGCGATCTGGGGTCTAGTGCCTACAAGGCTGCAGGCAGTCGCCTTCGCGTAACCGGCCTTCTGCATAGGTACGGCGTCCAGGCTGCTGCCGTACCGTCGGCACTCGTGACAAGAGTGGTAACGCCGGGATGGAAGTTGCTCGCCATCGGAGGTGAGGGCGACCGAGTCGAGATCGGACGGGGTGTCCTGCTCTGGGAGCGTCGCTGGCGTTCCTTGGGCGAGCGCATCACGGTGGCGCACCCTCAGCACGAGTACGAGCGACATGGCATGACCGTGTACTGCATCGCCGATCGGCCAGACATCATGTTCGCGGCTGGAGAGTTCTCCAACGGCGTGTGGGGCGTCTTCGTACCGGTTGACGCTGCCTCGCCGCTGGCTGACGAGTTGCGAACGCACCTCGCGGAGCCGTTCCCAGCTTCCGTCGTCAAGGGCGATACGTACGGCGAAGTGGATGCCGTGATGATCGGGGCCGACATCTTCGGTTGGGCCTCCACGGTGGCCAATGGGGGTCGGCTGTCAGAACCGGACATCGCGAGATTACGGAGCTTGGCTGACGCGCTCGAACGCTCAATGAAATCGTTCCCGGACATTGCAAGGCCCTACTACGAGAGGCTCTGGCGCATCGCACAACTCGCGCTCACTCGTGGGCACCCCGGCCCATCCGAGCCGCCAGGGGCCTAGACCCGGACGGCGCAGAAGTCCCCTTCTGCACAGCCAACAGGCGCCGCTAGTCGTTTCGCCGTCGCGGCGGGCACGGGAGCCCGAGCGTCGTCCGGTCGACGTCGTGCTCTAGGCAGTAGTCGCGTACGGCGATCATGGCGTGATAGCGCGCGAGCACCTCGTCGCGGTCGCCGTCGTGCGGGAGCCCGCAATGCGCGCACGGTCCGGCGAGGTCGTACGTCGTGAGGTGCTCGGGGAAGGGCACGACCTGGGCGGCGCGGGCCTTCACGCGACGCCGCCCATCCGGTACGGGCCTCGGGCGCCGGTACGGCGTTGCGGGCGACCGGCGTCGGCGGCGTCGACCGGGAGGCGCAAGGCGGCGAGCAAGCGGGCGAGGGCGATCCGGCTCATGCGGGCTTCGATCAGCGCCGGGTGGACGCGCGTCGGGTCGGTCGGCAGGAGCACGCCGTCGCGGTCGACGATCGCGTCGAGGTCGGCGAGCCGGTCGGCCAGCTTGGCGGCGGAGGCGAGCTGCAACAGCTCGTGCTCGTCGAGTTCCCACGCGGCGAGGACGGCGGTGGTCAGGCGGGCGCCCGCCGAGGGCTCGGGCGCGGCCTTGGGTGCCCTCGTGGCGGGCTCGTGGGGCGTGCCGGTCATGTCGGTGCCCTCCTAGGGCTCGGACGTTCCAGGGGGTCCCGAAAAGTGAGCGAGGTAGCTAATGGGTCCGGGGCGATGCCGCCCCAAAAAACAGGTCTCGGGCTCGGGCGGCTCGCCGTCGCGAGGAGCGGCGAGCCGCCCGGGCTCGTAGGACGCAGCGGGGGTCAGTGGGCTCCTATGCCGGATGCCCTCGCCCTGCTTCGTTGGCGGCGTGCGTTGCGGTCCGGTGAAGGCTTTGCGTGGACCGCCCGCCCGACGTTGACGCCCTGGTCGTCGGGTCTAGAAGGTCGGCGTGACGAGGCCGGTGCCTCGGATGGTTGCCACGGAGGCCGGGTAGCGATCCGGGATGGACGCCGAGTAGGCGAACAGCCGGAACAGCACGCCCATGCTGTCGGCGTAGGTCGCCGTAAACGCCTCGGCCTGAATGGGGGACTCCCACAGCCACAGGTCGGAAGCGGCCAGCACGTACACGATGTCCTGATTGGTGCCGTCGGTGATCGTGATGTTCGGGTCGGCGTAGACCGGGAGCCCGAGCATTTCGCCCACGAGTCCCTGGGCAGCGGCGTTCTCGGCCACGCTCGCGACGTTGATCCCCTGCCCGCTCGGGACCACGAGCGGACGGTTCTGCGTATCGAAGCTCGCGGTGATCCACGCCCAACGACGGGGGTGCATGACGATCGCCGTCGCTGGCATGAACCGGGTCGTCCCGATCGCCTGCATCGCCTTGGCTACCTGCGCGTAGAACTTGCCCGCGCCCGCGACTGCGGGACTCGCGTCGGTATAGGTGATCGCGTTTCCGCCGGTCGCGACGGCAGTCACGCCTCGGAGCTGTCCGGCGGCGCCGGAGCCCGAGAGCACCTGAGTGTCGAGCGCGCGGGCGTAGTCGGCGGCGAGGTCGCCGAGGATCACCCGGTCGAAGTTGAGGCCGCTCTGCTGTAGGAGCTGCATGGAGACGATCTGCTTCCCGCCGATCGTCGTAATGGAGCTGGACACCTGATTGGAGGTCAGGTCCGTCTGAGAGAGCGCCGAGTTCTGCGTCGACTGGACGGCGGTCGTCGTGCCCGTGGCGACGCGGGGGAGGTTGATGTTCGCGACGCCGGACGGGAGTACCTCGTGCGTGAACCGATCGGCCATGACGCGAGCGGGGCGGGCGAGGGCGACGAAATCGTCGATGAGCCAAAGCGGTGGAGCAAATTCTCCACCTGCGCCCGCGCCCGCGCCGATGGTCGATGTCTGCCCGGTGTTGGACAGCGCACGGTTCTCCTTGTCGTTCCTCACGAGCCGGTCGACGGCCTCGCGGGAGCCGTTGGTGCGCGCCTCGTAGAGGTCGCGGAAGTAGCTCGCGCTGGGATCGCCCCGGCGGTAGGTGCTGGGTTCGTTGGTGATGCGGGCAGGGCTGTAGGTCATGGAGGCTTCCCGAGGGCTGCGGGCGGCAGCCGCACGGACCTCGCGGGCCTCGCGGGCCTGCTCGCGCTCGGCCTCGTCGTCGAGTGACCGGGCGCGGTCGAGCAGGGCGTCGAAGCGACGGGCCTCCTCGGGCGTCAGGTCGCGGCGAGCGCGCTCGGCCTGGTCGACGATCGCCGTCGCGTCGGCGATGAGGCCCGCGCGGTTGGCGTTGAGGCGCTCAAGGCGCGGAGTAGGTGCAAGGGTGCGAGTCACGGGCGGTCCTGCCGCGAGGTGCCCGTCGACACGTCGGCGGGCAGAGGAAAGGGACTCGGCCTGCCGCTTCCTTCGCCCGCGCCTGACGCGGGGTACTTCTGCGGTGTTGCCGGTCTACCTTTCGGACGCCCTAGGGGCGCATTACTCCGTTGACTCCCTGATGGAAGCACACGGCGCGGCTCGTGAATAGCCGCGCCGTGTTGACCTAGTTTCCTTTGTTCTCAGGCGTTCTCGGTCGTCAGCTCGCCCGTGTCGGGGTTGTGGGTCAAGGTCCCGCCGCCGTCCGGCCCGGGCAACGGCGGCTCGTCGTCGACGAGGACGGGCTCGCGGGTGCTCTCGTCGAGTTCTCGTAGCGCGGCCTCGTCGCGGTAGTCGGCGAGCAGGATCTCGCGGGCGAGCGCCCGCCACAGGCGCCCGGTGTCCTCGTACGGCGACTCCTCGGCGAGCGTGAGGAGCACCTTGCGCACGATGAGCCGCTTGCTCCCGCTCATGCCCGACAGGGCGCCGTGAAGCATCGCGGACATGAGCGGGCGCTCGCCGGTCGGCATCACGAGGCGTAGCCGCCGAGGTCGTCGTCGTCGAGGTCGGCCTCGTGCTCGACGATGCGAACGACCTCGCCGTCGCGATCACGCTCGACATGCTTCACCGTGGCTCGCCGGACCGACGGCAGGGCGGCGACTACCTGGGCGGCAAGGGTGCGCGCCATCGCGTCGAGGTCGAGCGGGACGGGCAAGGGGCGCTCGGCGAGGGCGCGAATGTCTTGCACCTCACGGCCAAAGATCGCCCGTAGCTCGACCTCGCGCCGGGTCATCTCAGCGACCAGGAGTTCGGCGATTCCCAGTACGGCCTTCGTCATGGCGTCGTGCGTGTACGCACGCTCTGTCGCGAAGGCGGCGTTGATCTGCTCGCACAAGTCCCGTAGCTGGGCGTCCGACGCCTCGCGGAGATCGTTGTCTCGCTCGACGGCGTACGCCGGAAGGGCGGTCACCATGTCGAGCTGGCGGCGGGCGAGGGGCTTCGCGTCGAGGGTGCGCACCTCGTCGAGGTGGCCCTCGGGCCACAGGGACTCGGGGTCGATCGGGTCAAGGGTTGTCATGAGGGTTCTCTCTCTCGTGCATCAGGGTCCACGGCGCGAGCTGCGTCGTGTAGATGTCGGGGTCGCCGCCGCGTGCGTGGATCACGGCGACGAAGCGCTCGGCGGCGCGGCGTTGGCGAAAGAGCCGGGTCGCGCCCTCGCCTCGGGTCGTCATCCATCGGACGGCGTAGAGCGATCCGCCGACCGGCGGCAGGGGGCGTCCGGCGGCGGGCGCCGGGTAGCGACTCACCGGACGCTCGGCGGCGGGCCGCATGAGCTGAGCTGGCTCAGGTAACGGCGCACGTCGCCCCGCAGCGCAACCGAGCCAACCGGAGCGCCCTTCGCCGTCGGCTTCGTCCTGTCGAGCTTGCGGACGATCGTGGCCGGTTCCTTCGGTGAGTGGCTGTCGGCGCCGAGGAGCAGGGCCGACCACCCGGAAAGCCGGTCGCCGTCGAAGTGCGACGCGGCATCGGCGACGGCGGTTCGGCATGCAGTCAGCCCGTACGCCTTCCGTAGCTCGGCGCTCGCCCTCGACGCCTTCACCGCAGAGGCGTAGACGGCGGTCACAAGGAACACGTCGTCGACGTCGACGTCGCCGGTCCACGGCCACCCCTTGCCGTCGACGTCGTAGCGCCACCTGGCGGCGAGCAAGACTGCGGTCGCCTCAACCGCGCCGAGCCCGTCTCTTGCTTGCCTGACCCACCTCTCGGCATCCGCGTCGGTGACCTTGGAAGCGGCGGCGATCAGCGTCGCCCGGGGACAGGGTTCGGAGGCGTCAGCCGATGAACCTGGCCCTCTAGTCCCTGTAAGGGACAGGGGGCCGCCACCCAGGTGGCGGGTTGGAGCGTGACCCGTGGCGGGTTGGGAATCGTCCCCAACCCGCCAAGGCCGTGGCGAGTTGGACTCGCCGGCCAACCGGCCACCCAGGTGGCGAGTTGGCATCGCCAGGGCATAGACGCTCGCCTTGACGACCTTGCCTCGACGTCCGCCTCGCTCGGTCTGCACGAGCCACCCGGCATCGCGGAGCGCCTTGAGGTGTCGCGCCGCCGTGCGGTCGCCGTGCCCCCAGCCGAAAAGCCGGGTGAGCTGGGCGCCGGACAGGCAGGCATGAGAACCGTCGGCGCGGGCCGTCGCGGCCATCGCACAAGCGACCGGCATAGCACGCACTAGCTCGGGTGCGAGGGTTGGTGCGGCGTCGAGGAGACGCCGTAGGAAGTCGTCCCGACGTACCCGCTGGATGGGGGAGCCCGGGGCGTCGTCGCGGGTCACCGCGCGACCGCCGTCCATCCGCCGAGCCCGTCGGCCTGGTCGACGTCGACGCCCTCGGACGAGGTACACGGGCGCGGCACGGCGTCGGTCATCGCGGGATCACCTCGCGCGGCGTAGCGTTGCTCTCGGAACCGCTCGACGAGATGCCGCTCCCTTGCCCGGGGCGGCTTTCGTCTGTTGGGGGTCCGGCGTCGAGGGTCATCGAACGTTGCCTCGGATCGCTGTAGCTCGTCACTCCCCTGCCGAAGGGATCGGTCGCAGCAGAGCGTCAAGGTCCGCGCGCCGGATGCGAATGCTCGTCGGTCCTACGCGGTAGCCCGGAAGTGTGCCGTCGGCGATGCGGCGCCGAACGGTGCGGACGGACCATCCGAGGTGCTCGGCGGCGTCGCTCTGAGACACGAGGTCGTCGAGTGACAAGAGGGCGGGCGAGGGCGCCATTGGGGCTCCAAGGTTACGAGCGGAAGGGACGTGTCGTCCCTCTCGCGGCGCTAGCCCTCGCCGGTCGAGGTTTGTGTTCGTTGTGTTGTTGTCGACCTTCATTGGACCGAGGTGTCCACGGCTTCACAAGGAAGTCCGCCGAGTTTCTGGCGTCGCCTCGACGAACACGCGGGAAACGTCGAGGCAGGTCAGCGTGTCGCGGGAGAGCCCCAGACCGGGCTTAGCGCACGGCGCGGAGCTTGACCCTTCCGGCGGTCGCGAATTCGCTCATCCCCGCCGCGATGTCGCGGTCCCGACCGGCGGCGGCGTGCTGGTAGATGAGGGCGGCGGCGGGGGTTGAATGCCCGAGGCGGTGCATGAGGTCCGCCAGCGTCGCGCCGGTCTGCGCGGCGAGCGTCGCCCCCGTGTGCCGAAGGTCGTGGAAGCGAAGGTCGGGACGCCCGGCGGCCTCCCGGGCGGGGTACCAGACCCGGTAGAGGGATGCGGGCGCCATGTGCCCGCCATGCTGAGCAGGGAACAGCAGGGCGTCGGGCTCGGGCTCGACGTGGGCGTCAAGGTGCTCGGCCAGAGCCGGGACTAGGTGAGGCGGGATCGTCACGGCACGGCGACCGGCCTCACTCTTGGGGGCGCCGATGACGACCTCGCCGTCGACCCGGGTCATGCCCCGGGAGACGCGCACGACCGGGGCGTCGAGGTCGAGATCCTTCCGGCGAAGCTCGGCCAGCTCGCCGAAGCGGAGCCCGCACCATGCGGCCAGCAAGACCATCGCCTGGTAGCGCGGCGTGATCGCCGTGACCATCTTCTCTAGCTCGTCGAGTGTGGCGATCTTGGTCGTGTGGTTCTTGCGGGTTGAGCCGCCGCCGTCAATCCGGCACGGGCTCGCGTCGATCAGGTCGAACTTGACCGCCGTGCGGCAGATCGACCGCAACAGGCTGTAGGTCTGAGCGCGCCGGGTCGGCGTCTTAGGGTTGAGCGTGGCGTACCAGTTGGCGACCGTCGTCGGCGTGAGCCGGTCGAGGCGGACTCCTCCGAGCGCGGGCAGGATGAGGGAGTCGAGCTGCTCGCGGTAGAGGGCGCGGGTTCTCGGCGTGAGGTCACGCGATGCGAGCCATGTCTCGGCGTAGGCGCCGAGGGTGAGGCCGCTCTCGCGCTTCTCCTCGGGCGCCCACACGCCCCGGTCGACGGCGTCGTTCTGCGCCCTGAGCCACGCGGCGGCGTCGAGCTTGGTGTCGAAGGTCGTAGGCGCCGAGCGCATCACGTCGTCGGTGCCCGTGAACCGCGCCTGCCAGCGACCGGAGGGGAGCTGCCGCACGCGTCCGGCACCCTTAGGCCGCCGTTTCTGTATCGCCTTGGCCATGTCCGCTCCCCCGCATGAGATAGGGGCACGTCCGTGCCCCTGACGGGAACCGTCATGGCGGGCCTTGTCCGCCATCGTCAAGGAGTGGCGACCTAAAACCGCAGGTCAGACGCTATGTCTGACGTCCGGTGACCAGTCGTGTCCAGGCATGTCCGTGACGCTTCTGGCAGATTCGAGTCCTGTATCGCCCACCAGGAAGACCGCAGGTCCGTGGGTGTCTCGGGGTACGGACGCCCGGCAGCTTCTGCTAGGTGAGCGCGCCGGTGTAGGCGCCCAGGGCAGGGCGAAGGTCACGCGCGGTCGTGGTCGGGTCGGTCACCTCGAGGACGAGTCGTCGATACGCTGCGCCCGGCCGCAGCTGGATCACGAGCAGGGAGTCCGCCCGACGGACGTTCCAGAAGTCCCGTGCCGAGCCCCTGCCATACGAGCCCGCCCGCATCAGGCCGGGGATCGCGGTCCCTGGCAGTCGCATGCCTGACGCCGCGACGAGCCGACGAGGACTGACTGTGACTCCCTCCACGTCTGCCGTCGCAACGACCACGTCCGAACGGCAGCAGTAGAGCCTGTCCCAGACGCCGAGATGAAGGCGCAGGGCGTTGTCCTCGATGGTGAGACGGTTGCGGGGTGGACGGCGCACGGGGAGAAGGACGGCGAGCACGACCGCCGTCGCAAGAAGCGGAACAACTGCGTCAGGCACGGTGACGACTTTCGCACCCGGAGGGTGTCGTGAACAGAGAGGTCGACGTCGGCGTGAGTGCCGCCACGTGCCGAGTGTCTGTCGGACCGCGGTCGTAGCCTGGAGCCCATGGCCTACGACGAGGACCTCGCCGACCGAATCCGCGAGCTCGTCGGCGGTGAGTCGGGCCTCACGGAGAAGAAGATGTTCGGTGGGCTCGCCTTCCTTCTCAACGGCCACATGGCCGTCGCCGCCAGCGGTCAGGGTGGCGTGCTCGTGCGGGTTGATCCGGCCACCGCGGCCGGCCTGGCCGTCCACGCCGATGTCGAGCCGATGGTCATGCGTGGCAGGGAGCTGGCCGGTTGGCTGCGCATTCCGACTGACGTCGTTGGGACGAAGCGCGACCTCAGCACCTGGGTCCAGCGCGGCGTCAGCTTCGCCCGCAGTCTGCCACCGAAGTAAGTGGACGCTGCCGGCCGTGAGCTGGAGGAGCTGGTCGTCGCGGACGCTGCCGCACTGCGGGACTGGTTGCTCGAGCACCACGAGACGTCGCCCGGCGTCTGGCTCGCGCTGACGAAGAAGGGCGGCACCGTCACGACGCTGACGTGGCAGCAGGCCGTCGACGAGGCCCTCTGTGTCGGCTGGATCGACGGCCAGACCCGCAAGCGTGACGACGAGACCTCATCGATCCGCTTCACGCCGCGTCGCGCGCGCAGCACGTGGTCGCAGCGCAACGTCGGGCACGTGGCCCGACTGGAGGCCGAAGGCCGCATGCTCCCGGCCGGGCGGGCAGCCGTCGAAGCGGCGCAAGCCGACGGACGCTGGCAGGCCGCCTATGCCGCGCAGTCCGAGTCCGCCCTGCCGGACGACCTGGCCGCCGCGATCGCCGCCAACCCGGCAGCGCACGCGATGTTCGAGGTGCTCACCAAGGCGAACCGCTTCGCCCTCATCTACCGGCTCGGAGCGGTGAAACGCGCCGAGACGCGGGAGCGCAAGATCGGCGAGTTCGTCGCCATGCTCGCCCGCCACGAGACGATCTACCCGCAGAAGGCACGCCCCTCCGGCTCTGCGTGAGAAGGCTCGCTCAGGCAGTGCTGGGGAGGCCTCGCCGCAGCGGCGTTCGGCGAGCAGCACACGCCTGACACACAGGGGTGGCAGGCGTCACGGCGGTCGGAAAATCCGTCCCGCCCGATTCAGCAGGAGAACCGCTCGCCACGGCGAAGTCACCGGTTCTACCCAGCTCAGTCCTGCCCGACACTCGGGCGCCCCAGATGCCGGCGATCCCGGCAAGGAGGTTCCCCCCATCGTGGCCACCCCCACCAGCAGCGCACACGCGCGCACCGAGGAGCCCAGCGGGTTCGTCGACCGGGTCAAGGCTCGGCTCGCCGCGAAGGCGCGCGTCCGCGCCGCCGAGGGCAAGAGCGGCCCCGACAAGGTGATCGTCATCCTGTCGACGACCCTCGTGCTGCTGTTCGTGCTCTTCGGGGTGCTGGTCAACTGGGTCAGCTCGGGTCCCGGCGGCAAGAAGGTGCCGGTCAGCACGGTGAGCGCGCTCGCCCAGGGTGACCGGGTGGAGAAGGCGGTCATCCTCAACGAGGACAACCAGTTCGTGCTCACGCTGCGCTCGGCCGCAGCGGCCGGCCAGCTGCTCGGGTCCAAGTCGGCGTTCCCCACGACCATCCCCGGTGTCAGCGACAACGGCGCGACCGTACGGGTCGAGGTGCCGGGCAACGGCCTGGCGTCGGAGGACCTCCGCAAGACCCTGCAGGCCAGCGGTGTGCCGGTGAACGTCGACCAGCAGGACGGCAAGGGCTTCGCCAGCCGGCTCTACATGTTCCTGCTGCCGATCCTCATCCTCGCCAACATCTTCGCCATCATCTTCCTCGGCAAGGGCGGCAGCAGCGCCATCGGTGACGTGACCAACTTCGGTCGCGTCGAGGACGGCGGCCGCACGGGTGGCTCCACGGTGACCTTCGCCGACGTCGGCGGCGCCGACGAGGCCGTCATCGAGCTCGCCGAGGTGCGCGACTACCTCAAGGACCCGGCCAAGTACAAGGCGCTGGGTGCCGCCCCGCCGAAGGGCGTGCTGCTGTTCGGTCCTCCCGGGACCGGCAAGACGCTGCTCGCCAAGGCCGTGGCCGGCGAGGCCGGCGTGCCGTTCTTCAGCGTCGCCGGTGCCGAGTTCGTCGAGTCGCTCGTCGGCGTCGGCGCCGCCCGCATCCGTGACCTGTTCAGGCGCGTCAACGCGGTGGCCCCCGCCATCGTGTTCATCGTCGAGCTCGACGCCGACGGCCGCTAGCGCGGCTCCGGTGGTGGCGGTGGCGGCTCCGACGAGCGCGAGCAGACCCTCAACCCGCTGCTCGTGGAGATGGACGGCTTCGAGGTCAGCACCGGCGTCGTCGTCATCGCCGCGACGAACCG